>JAHBZV010000043.1 GCA_019635275.1 Burkholderiaceae bacterium
CGGGTCTTCCCGTTCCAGGTCGCCAGAAGCGAAGCCGCCTGCATCAGGTCCTCGGATTCCTCGACCCGGAGGATCCCGTTCTCGCGGCAGACGGCGGAGAAGACCTCGTCCGAGCCCGCCAATGCGCCGGTGTGCGACATCACGGCCTGGCGACCCAGTTCGGAGGCGCCGGCCTTGAACACGATGACCGGCTTGCCGGCCGCCCGGGCCTTTTTCGCGGCGGCGACGAAGCGGGCCGGTTGCCTGACGCCCTCGATCATCAGGGCCAGCACCTCGATGCTGGCATCGTCGATCATGTACTCCATGATCTCTTCCATCCCGATGTCCATCGCATTGCCGACATGTGCGAAGAGTCCGACGTCCGCGCCGACATCCTCGGAGTTCAGGATGATGCCCCCGAGCATGGCGCCGCTTTGCGTGACGAGCCCGATCCGACCCTGTCGCGGGAACGAAACCGATTCGAATGAGCTGTTGTAGGCCAAGCACATGCGCAGCGCCGGGTTTCCCGAGCCGAGACAGTTTGGTCCCAGCAGCCGCATCGGCGAGCCCGCCAGCAGCCGGCGGAGCCGGTCCGCGCGCGCGTGGCCTTCGGGCCCGCTTTCCTCCCAGCCTGCGCTGCAGGCGACGACGACCTTGACGCCGAGCCGCTGGCAGGCGGCGATCGCATCGAGTGTCGCATCCGCGCCGAGCGCCACCATGGCGAGGTCGATCGGTTCGGGCAGGCTCTCAAGCGACGGATAGCAGCGGGCGCCGAAAAGCGATTCGTACTTGGGGTTCACCGGGTACAAACCGCCTGCGAAGCCCAGTCGTAGGCAGTTGCGCAGGCCGCGTGAGGCCGGAGTGTTCGGACGCTCCGAGGCTCCGACGAAGGCAATGGATTTCGGTCGAAACAGCGGGGCGAGCCCGGTAGAGGCCCTGTCGCCAGCCTCGAACTCTGCTCTTTCATTCACGTGCTACCGTCCTGGTCGAATTGCTGTGCGGGGCCTATGCGCGACGCACCGCGAAATGTCTGGCTCCTTGCTTGTCGACCGAAGAGTCGACGACGCCCTCGCTCTCGAGAAAGTTAAGGTGCGCAACGCCCTCACCCAGCCCGAACCCGATCTCCTCGTTGCGCAGTGGGCGTCCGAACAGTGCGTTGAGCAGTTCGTAGCAGGTCATCGGCTCTGAGCAGCTCTCGAGGACCTGGCGCAGTCGTTCCTCGTGATGCTGGCGGATCTCGTCGACGCGGCCGTGCAGGCCGCGCAGCGGCTGCTTATGCGACGGAAGAAGAAGGGGGTCGTCGCCGAGCTTCTCGAAGCCGTTGAGCGAATCGAGGTAGGAGCGCAGCGGGTTTTGGTCGCCGCCGGGCCAGACGCCGATATTCGGTGTGATCTCCGGCAGCACCTGGTCGCCGCCGAGCAGAATGTCGTCGGCGGCGTCGAACAGGCTGAGGTGCTCCGGCGAGTGTCCGCGGCCGATGACAGCTTTCCAGGTTCTCCCGCCCAGCGACAACGGGGCATCGGAGTCGATCAGGTCGACCTCCGACGGCAACTCGTGGACGTGCCGGGAATAGCGCGGCATGCGCTCCATCAGCTCAGTCGCCACCTCCGCGGGGAGGCCGTGTTCGCGCCAGAACTCCGAGCGTTCGGCCACCACGTCGCGATTCGGATCCGCATACCGGCCGGCCACGGCAAGTTCGCCGCCGGTCATCGACAGCGGCGCATCGAAACACCGCGAGAGCCAGCCGCCGAGGCCGATGTGATCGGGGTGGTGGTGTGTGACGACGATTCGCCGGATCCGACGGCCGGCGACAAGCGGCGAACGCAGGACCGATTCCCAAGCCTCGCGACTCTTGCGCGTGTCGAGTCCGCAGTCGACCAGCGTCCACCCGTCGGGCTCATCGAGCAGATAGACATTGATATGGTCGAGCGCGAATGGCAGAGGCAACCGCAGCAGGATGATTCCTTCCGCGATCTCGACCGGCTCGACCAGCCGGATCTCGACGGGGTGATAGCGGACAGGTGTCGCCCGACCGGCTCGATCCCAGAGTGCTGTGTCGATCAGATGGTTCATCTCGATTTGCTGCGCCATGTCCGCGGGGCACGTGCCTAGGACGGACGATCGCCGCCCGCCGGCCCGGGCACTTCGCTCCGAGCTCGACGTCCTTCCTGCGCTCCGAAGGGGCCGCGACGCCCCGCGGCCTCGGGGTTACTTGTCCTTGTCTTTGACCGATACCCTGAAGGCCACGCGCCCCCAACTGCCGTTGCAGTACCCGGCGTCCTGACAGGTGAAGTGGTTGAACCACATGCCATCGGGGTCGAGCCCTTCCATGACTCGGTCGTAGGCCATTGCGGCGTGGATCGTCATCGGCGCTACGGCGAAGATGCAAGCGTTCTGGCTCTTGACCAGCCCCGCCGCAGTCACTTCGAGGCGGTCACCGCACTTGTATCCTGCGGCGCAGCCGTGGCTTTCGACTACCTCGGCGACGACCATCTTGCGGTTGGCTTCCAGCAGCGCCTCGGCGGCGCGGCGGCGGCGCGGATCGGACCTGAATCCTTCGATCTCGGCGTCGGAATAGCCCATGCTCTGCTGGAACTTGGCCCAGTTGAACGGCTTCTGTTCCTTGACCTTTTCGTCCATGTCACACCTCGTTCACTCGGTTGACCCCATGCAGCGCCGAATGGTTCACGCTGCACCTGTGTCGCCGGCTGCTGCTAGAGCCCGCGCGACAGCATCGATCGCAGGTAGTCGCTCTGTCGGCCGCAGACGCGAGCGACGTCGTCCGGCGGCAGCCATTCGCCCAGATCGACCTTGCGAAATTGGCCGCGCGCGTATCGGTCGCGCGACCTGAAGCTGGCAGTCGCGTCGAATGCGATCTTCTGACCCGTTCCCGCCGCGTCGCCTTCCGACAGCATCCCGCTCACCTTCCCCTTCGGAGTGATCATGATATTGCTGGCTAGGTCGGTCCGGGTGATCAGGGCCCACAGCACTTCGTCGGCGTTCATCAGGTCAATGTCGCGGTCGACCACGATCACCCAACCCATGTCGGAGTGCGCGGACAGGGCTCCAAAGATCAGGTTGGTCTGGATACCCTCGTCCCGGAAGCTCTTGCGGTTGATCCGGAGCACAATGCCCAGGCAGCCGCGCATTCCGGGCAACGCGTAGCAGGTATCGAACACCTTCGGGCTGATCCGCCGGCATGCATCGAATACCGAGGCCTCGGCCGGCATCGCCATCAGGTTGACCGTCTCGGCGTTGATCGCCAGCGGGGACCAGTAAAGGTAGTCACGTCGATGCGTGATCGCGGTGATCTTGAACTCCCAAACCCGCCACGCCCGGCCCATATAGCCGCCGGCCTCGGGCATCATCGCCTTGACGCCGTCCTGTCCGGAGTCCTCTTCGGAGACCAACTTCTCGGTGTCGATGTATCCCTCGAGAACCAGCTCAGCGTCGGCGAGCGCCCACGCCCCCCGCTGGCTCTTTGCCGCCGCGTATCTAACGGCCTCGCCTTGGAGCGCTCCGGCGAAGGCAAGTTCGTCGTAGCCGAGCGGTGTCAGCGTCTGCTGGGTACTCCCCGAGCATGCGAGCAAGGTCGCAGGACCGGCGCCGACGTTGACCGTGATGGGCACCCTCGACTGGCCGTTCTGGCGGAACTTGCGAACGATTTCCAGCAGGTGGCGGCCGGCTTGGATGGTTACGCAGGTCGAATCCGGCCCGAGTACCCGCATGCGGTGATACGAGCCGTTGAACGCGCCGGTCTCGGGATCGCGCGCGAGCACGAGACCGCCGGTGATGACATAGCCAGCGTCCTCCGCGGTCTGCTTCGTGACTGGCACCGTGGCCAACACGTTGACGTCGCTACCCTGCATGACGACTTGCTGGCTTGGCGCGAAATCGTCAAGTTCGATCGGCGCGATCGGCCGGCGCGCAGCATCCGCCAGGAACCGGGGCAGGTACTCCGGCTCGACGCCGCACCAGCGCGCGATACGCGAACGATCGCCGAAGATGTTCGAGATCACCCGACGCCCCGGGTGGCCCTTCACGTTCCGGAAGACCACCACCGGTCCCATGTCCGTGGCGCGAATCAGCCCCGGAATCTCCAGGACCGGGTCAGCTTCCCGTTCGATGGTCAGCAGGTCGCCGTCCTGCTCGAGGCGCTCGAGCAGTGATCCGATACTCGTGAGTCCTTTCATCGTCCGCCTTCCGGTCGGCCACAATTGTCCGGACAATAACCGCGCGTCCGAGCCTGTGTCAACTGCCGGGCCGGACGGGAGCTTGGGTGCGTGACGGGAACCCGGCGCGCTCGTCGACCGTCTTCTGCCGGCCGAGTGCGCGCGCAAATCCCGGTCTCGCGGCGAGTCGCTCCCAATAGCGGGCGATCGAGGCCGGGAATCGCGTGTGCAGACCCAGTATCTCCGCCAGCATCAATGCGTAGCCGACCGAGATGTCCGCGGCGGTGAAGCGGCCGGCGCACAGGTACGGCCGGTCGGACAGCGCCTCCTCGATGCCGCGCAGACGCGCGAGAAACCAGCGGGTGTAGTCGTCGACGACCTGCGGCACGCGCCGTTCGGTTGGCTCGAGGCTGCCGTAGCGCAGGACGAGCGTCTGCGGAAACGTCAACGTTGCCTCGCCAAAGTGAAGCCAGTTCAGGAAGCGCCCGTAGTCCGTTTCGTCGAGGCCGACGTTCAGCGGAGTCGGCCCGTAGCGCGTGACGAGGTACTGGCAGATCGCCGCCGACTCGGTCATGCGCATCGACCCGTCGAAGAAGCAGGGCACCGTGCCGAGCGGATTGACCTCCAGGTAACGGCGCCGGTGGACGCGCGGCGGAAAGGGCAGCAGCTCGAGGCGGTACGTCAGCTCCATCTCCTCCAACGTCCAGAGCGGGCGGAACGAGCGCGCGTTTTCGCAGTGATAGAGCAAGAGCATTCTGGTGAGCAGGACAGGAGAGAGGTTTGCGGGGCGGGGCGCATTCGCATCGCGCACCTTGCGCCATCTATTGACATTGCCAGAGATCAGCGTTTATTGTCCAGACAAATGCCAAGGAGACGGAGGGGGACATGGAATCGAGGCTGCGAAGGAACATTTGTGGTGCGACTGCGCTCGCTGTGCTGGCACCGACTGCCGGCATTTCGACCGGGGCCCGTGCGCAATCGCGACCGGAGACCATCAAGGTGGGCGTCGCGCTCGCCTTGAGCGGCCCGACCTCCCCGCTCGGCCAGGCGGCGCTGCAGGGGCTCAAGCTCGCCGTCGAGCAGTTCACTGAGGCGGGCGGGTTCGAGGTGGCCGGCAAGAAGTACGTCCCGGAACTCCTCGTGAACGACACTGGCGGGTCGCCCGCAAACGCGGTCGCCCAAGCCGAGAAGCTCGTGATGAAGGAGGGCGTCAAGCTGATCTTCGGCTGCACCTATAGCCCCGCGGCCGTACCGATGCTCGCGGTCACCCAGCGCAACAAGGTGATCCAAATCTCGAACTCGACTTCCTGGGAGTCGCACCTCGGCAAGCCCGGCAACGACTACATGTTCAAGCTGGTCGCTTCGCAGGATGACACCGCGCGACAATACATTCCGCTGATCGTCAGGAAGCTCGGGATCAAGACGGCCACGATGATCCTCCCGAACAACGACGCGGGGCGGGCCTATGAATCGACCTATCGCGAGTACGGCGAGAAGAACGGGGTCAGGATGCTCGAGACGTTCTTCTACGATCCGAAGCTCACTGATTTCTATCCGATCCTGACGAAGATCAAGGGCTTGAACCCCGACTCGATCTGGATTGGCTATACGAACGAGTCGGCGTCGGTCATCGTACGGCAGACGAAGGAGTTGAATCTCGGCGCCTCGCTGGTGGCGCTCGGAACCGGTATCACGGGGGTGGCGGCGAACCTGCCGGGCGGCCAGCGCGCGGAGGGCTTCGTCTTCGCTACCCAGTTCGATCCCGAGTCGACCAACGCTGGCCAGGTCGACCTGATGCGCCGATTCGAGAAGATGTTCGGCAAGAAGGTGTCTAGCGACTTCAACTATGTCATGTGGTACAACCAAGCGCTGCATCTGTTCGTCGATGCCATGAAGAAAACGGGCACCGTCAGCGATACCACGAGGATCATGGGCGTCGTCCGGGACAGCAACTACGCGGGACCGTACGGCTATCCGTGGCAGATCGACAAGACCGGGCTGAACCACTACGGCTACTATCTCGGAGAAGTCAAGGGCGGCCGGGACACGTACACGCTGATCCGCTGAGCGCCCGCGGCCCGATGCTGGCCGACCTGCTCGCCCGGCGCTACAGCTGTCGGGGCTTCCGCGGCGACGAGGTGCCGCGCAAGACGATCGTCCGGATTCTGGAGGCCGCGCAGCGCACTCCGTCGTGGTGCAACGCGCAGCCTTGGGCGGTCGCGATCGCGAGCGGAGCGGCCACCGACCGGCTGCGCGCCGCGATGTGCCGCGCCGCGACGGCGGCGCCTGCGCCCGACATCCCGTTTCCGCGCGAGTACCGCGGCGTGTATCGCGATCGCCGTCGAGAGTGCGGCGTCCAGTTGTACGAAAGCGTCGGCGTCGCGCGCGGCGACGATGCCGCTGCACATCGCCAACGGATGGAGAACTTCCGTTTCTTCGGCGCGCCGCACGTGGCAATCGTGTCGACCGACGAGGCGCTAGGCCCCTATGGCATCCTCGACTGCGGGGCCTTCGTCAACAACTTCATGCTGGCTGCCCGCGACGAGGGCATCGCGGCGATCGCCCAGGCCGCGCTCGCCGCCTATCCAGCGGTGCTGCGCGTCCACCTGAATATTCCCGAGGGGCGGCTCATCGTATGCGGGATCTCGTTCGGGTACGAGGACGAACGCCATCCGGCCAACGCGTTCCGGACGCGTCGCGCCCCCTTGGAGGACGTCGTGACCTGGAGCGACGCCTGACGCGCGCCGTCCGGCCTGACCCACGCGCTGCCGGCGTTCAGAGTCGTGCGGCGAGGGTCGCGGGCACCGCAACCGGAAGGTCCAGCAGCATCTGTCCGAACCCCTTGCCGAGCGGGTCCATGCGCATCGACGTGGTGCCGCCACCGTCGAGGGCGTCGTATAGCAGATAGTTGATGCCAGCCACTCCCGGCAAGTAGTGCCGCTCGACCGGTCCGCGAACGAGGTGCGAAAAGTATTCCGCCACAGTCTGCGGCGTCACGCGCGCCCAGATCAGTGGCAGCCATTCCTCGCGTCGTGCGAGGACGCCGATGTTGGCGATGTTTCCCTTGTCGCCGCTGCGTGCCCACGCCAGACGAATCAGCGGCACTTCGACCATCGCTTCGTCCGGCCCGTCCCATTCGATCGGGACCGGAGGCGCCTTCGCCTCGCCGGCGTGCCCACTACCAGGAGGGATTCCCACCTCGACCCACTTCCCGTCGATCTCGACGTTCACCGGCACCTCGCGCTTATCGACCAGGAACGCGAATGACCGAATCACCGGCGACGGATGGGGCCTGCCGCCGCCGGGCATCGTGGTGCCGGGCGCCCAAGAGGTCCCGGACGGGGTGATCTCGCGGGCAAATATCTCGAGCGCTTCCTTCACCGGGTGGTCCGCGACGACGCGCATCACCACTTCGCGGGTTCCGGGCGTGCGCGCATGGCTGCCGTAGATCGTCTCCGCGCCGATCGCCTCGATCCGGGTCGCCGTGAAGTCTGGCAAGGATCTGGCCGACAAGATCCGTCGAACCCTGGTCAGGATGGCTTCGCCAGTGCGGCGCGCCTTCCCTGCTGCATCGATGCCTATGATCACCATTGATCCCGCACACCGATACCCGTCCATGACCGTTGCCGAAACCTTGTAGGTGTCGGTGGGCGCACGTCCCCGTGCTCCGGCGACTTCGACGCGGTCCTCGTCCAGCTGCGTGACCCGGACCTCGCGAAAGTCGCAGACGACGTCGGGCAGCAGATACGCGCCCGGATCGCCGATCTCGTAAAGCAGTTGCTCGGCGACTGCGGCACGTGCGATCAGCCCTCCGGTTCCAGGCGGCTTCGTCACTACGAAGCGGCCGTCCGGGTAGCATTCGAGAATCGGATAGCCGATTCCGGGCCAGTCGGGTACGTCCTCCCAGTCGGTGTGAAGGCCGCCCGTCGCCTGGCACCCGCATTCCGCGATGTGTCCAGCGAGGCTGCCGGCGGCCAAGCGGTCGTAGTCGTCGGCCCGCCACCCGAATTCGTGCATCAGCGGGCCCAGCACCAGCGCGCTGTCGACGCAGCGGCCCGTCACGACGACGTCTGCCCCGGCATCGAGCGCGCGAGCGATTGGCAGGGCGCCCAGATACGCGTTGGCGCTCAGCGGCCTGTCCGGCAGTACCGTTCCTGAGAACATGTCCCGGTGTCCGGCATCGCGAAACTCGGGCATGCGCGCGCCGACATCGTCGCCTTCGACGATGGCGATTCGGGGGGACAGCCCCTGCGCGTCGGCGACTGCTCGAATCGCCCGTACGCAGGCCTGGGGGTCGATCCCGCCCGCGTTCGCGACGATCTTCGCCTTCTTGGCAAGCGCGTCACGCATCACCGCCTTGATCGTGATTTCGACGAAATCGGTGGCGTACCCGCGTTCGGGATCCCTTCCGCGCGCCATCGCCAGGATGGCCATCGTCGTCTCGGCCAGATAGTCGAAAATCAGGTAGTCAAGGCCGCCCGTGGCGAGCAACTGGGGTGCTGCGACCATGCTGTCGCCCCAGAATCCCGAGGCGCCGCCGATTCGTACGACTTTCTCGCCTTTCCGCGTTGCTTGCGCCCTTGTCGATCTCGTTGGGTGCACGGCTCTTCCGGGCGGCGCCATCGCGTGTCCACTGCCTCTCAGCGACGTGCCCGATCTCGGGGCACGCGGCCCATCAGGTGGAACTCCGGATTCGGGATCGTGCCTATCAGGTTCGCCAGCCGGTTCGAGAGGCCGAAGAACGCTGCGATCGACCCGATGTCCCAAGCGTCCTCGTCGCTGAAGCCGTGCCGGTACAGAGCATCGAAGTCTTCCTCTTCGAGTTCGTCCGAGTGCAGCGATACCTTCATCGCGAACGAGATCATGGCGCGCTGGCGCGGCGTCAGTCCCGCCTTTCGCCAATTGGTCGCGAGCTGATCGGCGATCAGCGGATTCTTCTCGTAGATCCGCAGGACTGCCCCGTGGGCGACGACGCAGTACAGGCACCGGTTTGCTGCGCTGGTCGCGACCACGATCATCTCCTTCTCCCCCTTCGTCAGGCTCCCCTGCCGCAGCATTAGAGCGTCGTGGTAGGTGAAGAAGGCCCGGAACTCGTCGGGTCTGCGCGCGAGTTTCAGGAAGACCGTCGGAACGAAGCCGGTCTTGTCCTGCACGGCCAGGATCATTTCGCGGATATCCTGCGGGACGTCCGACAGCTGCGTCGGCGGATAGCGATCTGCAGCGTTCGTCATGCGAGTGCTCCTTGTCGGCCGCGTCGCGGCCGGCCGTATTCAGGGGCGGTCCGGCGACACGGGTCTGGTTCGTGCCTGCGGCTTGCCGTGCGCGACGTTTGCGGCCGCTCCCGCCCACCGTTTCAGCAGGTTGTGGGGAATATCGAACTGATCGAGCGCCTTGCCGACCGTGTGGTCGACGATATCGTCGATCGTCCGCGGGCGGCTGTAGAAGGCCGGTACCGGTGGCAGGATGATGGCGCCGCACCGACTGGCCTGCAGCATCAGGTCGAGGTGACCCGGATGCAGCGGCGTCTCCCGTACCAGCAGCACGAGCCGCCGCCGTTCCTTCAGGCATACGTCGGCAGCCCGGGTCAGGAGGTTCTCGTTGTGTGAGTGCGCGATCTCGGACAGCGTCTTGATCGAGCATGGCGCGACGATCATGCCGGCCGTGAGATACGAGCCACTCGCCAGCGATGCGCCGATGTCGCCGTGGCGGTGCACCACATCGGCCAGCGCTTCGACGGCACCGATATCCCGGTCGGTTTCCTCGATGATCGTGCGCTTGGCCGACGGTGACAGCACCAGGTGGGTTTCGATGTCCGAGACTTCCCTCAGCGCTTCGAGGGCACGAATGCCGTAGATGACGCCCGAGGCGCCCGAGATTCCGACGATCAGTCTTCGCATTGCCACGTTGTCCTGCCAAGGTTCCGCGCACGTAGCGCATCGCGGTGGATCGCAGGTCCGTCGCAGCGATTCACGCGCCATCCTCCCCCGGTTGCCCGGCAAGGATCGTTTCGATTTCGGCCGCCGAGCAGCCCCAGCGATCCAGGACGGCGCGCAGGGAGCCGTCTCGGGGCTGGGCCGCGGAAGCGCTGCCGTCCGTGTCGGGGAATCGCGGCGCCGCTGCCGGCTGCACGACGCCGTCGATCTCGACGAAGGTTCCTCTCGCGCGATGGTGCGGATGGTGCGGGACTTCGGACAGCGAAAGCACCGGTGTCACGCAGGCGTCCTTGCTCTCGAAGACGCGTTCCCAGTCGTCTCTCGAACGCGTTCGGAACGCCTGCGCGAAACAACTGCGCAGTGCAGGCCAGCGCTCGCGATCGCTCCGATCCGGCAAGGACGACGCATCGATGCCCAGTCCCTGCACGAAAGCCTGGTAGAAGGGTTCCTCAATCGCGCCGACCGCCACGTAGCGGCCGTCCGCCGTCTCGTAGACCGCATACCAAGGCATGCCGCCGTCCAGGAGATTCTCGCCGCGGGTGTCACGCCACTCGCCCGCGGCGAAACGACCGAACGGCAGCGCCATCAGATTGGCCACGCCGTCGATCATCGCGACGTCGACGACCTGTCCCTGCTTCGTCGTTTTCGCCTTGAGCAGTGCGGCGAGGAGGCCCGCAGCCAGGAAGGCGCCACCACCTCCGTAGTCGCCGACGAGATTCAAGGGCGGCAAGGGTGGGCCGCCCTTCGCGCCGATGGCGTGCAGTGCGCCGCTAAGGGCGATGTAGTTGATGTCGTGTCCGGCACGAAGCGCCAGCGGGCCGTCCTGACCCCAGCCGGTCATCCGCCCGAAGACGATGCCGGGGTTCGCCCTTAGGCATTCGCGTGGCCCGATGCCAAGCCGCTCGACGACGCCAGGGCGCATTCCCTCCATGACCGCATCCGCGCGGGAGACAAGCGTCAGGACTGCCTTGACGCCGTGCGGCGACTTCAGGTCAACGGCGATCGACCGACGCCCGCGGTCGGTAACCTCGAACTTCGGTGCTCGTCGTGCCCGGGACGTCCCGGCCTCTGCCCGGTCAATGCGAATGACCTCGGCGCCCATGCCAGCCAGGACCATCCCGCACCACGGGACCGGGCCCATTGCAGCAATCTCGACGATACGGATGCCGGACAGCGGCCTCATCGGACTCCCGCCACGATCAGACGTCCGGCTGCCACGCTGCCACCACGCCGCCGCGCAGGAGTCCGGCGACGCGCTCCGGCCCGTAGTGCAGGACGTCGGCGAGTACCGCCACGGTGTGCTCGCCCAGGAGCGGTGCGCCGCGCGGGGCAACGAGTGGCGTCCCGGTCATCGTCATCGGCAATCGCAAGTTGGGCACGGTTCCATATTTTCGATGCGGTGCTTCGCCGATGACGGCCCGGGCCTGCATTTCCGGAGAGGCGACCGCCTGTGCAATGGATCGCACCGGACCGGCGGGAACGCCGGCGGCACGCAGCCGCACCATCCAGGTGTCGAGTCGCTCTTCGCGAAAGATCCGTTTCAGGATTTCGACGAGTCGCGCCTGATGGCGCACCCGCAGAAAGTTCCCCGCGAAGTCCTCGCAGGCTAGCTCCGGTGGATTCCCGAGTACCGATACAAGCTTTTGCCAGACGCGGTCTCCCGCCACGGTCAGAAAGAAGCTGCCGTCCTGCGCCTCGAACAGTCCCACCGGCGCAGCCACCGCGCTGCTGTTGCCGAGTCTGGCTGGATCCCCACCGCCGCGCAGGTACGCCATCGTATGGTAGGTGGTCAGCGCGGCGGAACTGTCGAACAGCGGCACGTCGATGAACTGGCCGCGCCCGCTCGAGCAACGCGCGTAGAGCGCAGCTAGTACCGCGTGCGCCGCAAACATCCCGGTCGTCAGGTCGATGATCGGGATCGCCGTCTTGTGCGGTTCCCCGTCGGCATGACCGTTCAGGTACATCAGCCCGCTCTCGCCCTGGATGATCGGGTCGTAACCAGCGCGCTCGGCCAGCGGTCCGCTGCGCCCGTATGCCGACACCGCGCAATAGATCAGCGTCGGGTGCGCTGCGGACAGCGTCGCGTAGCCCAAGCCGAAGCGGTCCATGACGCCGGCGGCGAAACTCTCCAAAACGACATCGGCCCTCGCGATCAGGTCGAGCGCAACCGCGCGACCTTCGTCGGCGTGGAGATCGAGTACGACGCTCTTCTTGTTCCTGTTGATCGACAGGAAGAACGGACTCTCCTCGTCCTCGCCCGGTGACAGCAGCGTACGGGTCGGGTCGCCCTGGGGCGACTCGATCTTGATCACCTCGGCGCCCATGTCGGCGAGGATGAGCGAGCAGTACGGGCCCGCCATCAGGTGGGAGAAGTCGGCGACCCGCGTGCCGGACAGCGGTCCGCTCATCGCGGCGGCGGCCATCAGGCCTTCGGATAGCTGACCGCCATTCCCGCGCGTACGTCCTGCTGGATGCCGTACTGCGGGAAGGGGTAACGCAAGCCGTTCCTTGAGAGTGCGGCGATCCCCTCGAGGGCCTTGACGATGCCGTCGACCGGCAGAGCCATCAGCATTTCGTCGTCGAGCACGCCGCCGTAGCGGCGTTCCGCGAAACACGGGATCGAAAGACTCGGTTCGCGCGTCTTCAGCGCGCGTCCCCACGAGTCGGCGCACGACGATTCACCCACGACGCTCCAGTCGAAGCGCTTGTAGCCTTCCCACTGTAGCCCGTTGATGAAGTAGATCATTGCGCCGGGCGTGGCGTAGAAGAGCGCGATGTCCGGTTTCGCGAGCGGGGATGCTTCGGAGCCGGCAGCGCAACCCCACTTCGACAGCGGAGCGACGACGAGCGCGTTGTATTTGCCGCGTGGGACGATATCCATCGCGGCCTGGTGCTTGCCCACGTCTTCGAGCGTCGCGTACCAGACGCCCTCCATCTCCTTGCCGGAGAACCACTTCTCGTCCTGGCCGCCGAGTCCGACCACCGAGCGGCACTGGTCGTTGACCAGGTCGTCCGCCGTCACGCCGACGGTCCATCCCAGCCGAGCAGTCTGCGCGACGATCTGGTCTAGGGTGTGCATCGCCTTGGGTCGCCTGATCCTGGGGATCGATTCCATTTCGGCGATGGACTCGAACAGCTTCATTCCGAAGGGAATCGCCCGCAGCTTCAGGATCCGCTCGAGCTCCGCAGAAAGCTGTGCGTACTCCGCGTTCGTAGTGATTTCCGCTGGAGTGTTTGTGGTCATTTCGTGGTCCTCTCCGCCCTTGTCGCAATTCTGGTGGTTTCCGCGCCGCACGCCGCTTCTAGAGGCCCATCTGCTTGGCAATGATGGATCTTTGGATCTCGGAGCTGCCTGCTCCGATCATCCCGATTCGGGAATCGCGGAAGAACTGCTCCATCTCGTACTCCTTCATGACACCGTAGCCGCCCATCACCTGGACGCCGTCGTTTGCGATCGCAAACAGCGATTCGGAGGCATGGAGCTTCGCGATCGACATTTCCCTGAAGCACGGAATGCCCTCGGCGAGCATCCATGCAACCCGATAGCCGAGCAGGCGCGAGATGTCCGCCTTCATTTGCATGTCGGCGAGCTTGTGCTGGATCGCCTGGAATTTCGAGATCGGCTGACCGAATTGCCTTCGCTCCTTGGCATAGCGCACCGCATAGTCGACGATGGCCTGCGACGTTCCCGCGTACATCATTGCGACGCTGAGCCGCTCGACACCAAGTCCCTTGGTGAGGTTGTTCCAGCCCTCGTCGAGTCGCCCCATCATGTTCGCGGCCGGTACCCTCACGTCCCTGAAGCTCAGCTCGTTGGCATGCGTCGCCGACCGCCCCATCTGCTTCAGGGGCCTGATCTCGAGGCCTGGCGATTTCGCGTCCACGAGGAAGATCGTGATGCCCTGCTGTTTCCTGGCCGGCTGGCGCTGCGTGCGGGTGACCGTCACGATGTAGTCGGCGACGTGCGCGTTCGTGATGAACATCTTCGTTCCGTTCAGCACGAAGTGATCTCCGTCCTGCGCCGCGAAGAGCTCCACCGCAGCGGCGTCCGATCCGACGTTCGGTTCGCTCAGCGCGAACGCGAACTTGCACTCGCCCCGGATGACTCGGGGGATGAAGTGCGCTTTCTGCTCATCGCTGCCATACAACATGATGTTGTAGCCGCCGAGGATGACCGTGCTGAAATACGATGTCCCGGCACCGTACCAGCCGTAGCCCGCCTCCTCGAGGAAGATCGCGAGTTCCACCGGCCCCAGCCCGGAGCCACCCAAGTGCTCCGGAAACGGTATGCCCATCCAGCCCTGCGCAACCATTTTGTCGTACAGCTCGATGGGAAATCGGTCGTTGTCGCTGCATTCCCGGGTGTACTCCCGCGTGCACTCCTTGCTCATGAAGCGGCGCACCGACTCGCGGAGCATGTTCTGTTCTTGTGTGAAGCCAAATTCCATCGACCCTACCCCTCGGACGTCATGAAACCAGTGGTTGCCCTCGCGCGCGGTGGTCCGCGCGCGGAGGCTTAGCGCTCGCCGGGACTCCGGGACTTGCGGTTCAGGAACCGTTGCACGGCCTCGCGATGCTCGGCGGTCTTGAATGCCGAGCTGAGTGCGAGCGCCTCGAGTTCCAGCGCAGACTGCATGTCCATCGACAACGAGCGGTACAACAGCGACTTGATCGTGCCCAGTGCCGCGGGCGGCTTTTCGAGCAACCTGTCGATGACGCCTTGCGTCGCCGGCTCGAGTTCCTCGTGCGGCACTACGACGTTCACCAGGCCGATCCGCCACGCTTCGTGCGCGTCGATCGTGTCAGCCAGGAATAGCAGTTCGACGGACTTGCCAAGGCCGACGACGCGCGGGAGCAGGTAGCTACAGCCGAACTCGGGCGTGGCACCGATCTTCGAAAACGGAAAGGAGAAGCGTGCGCGCTCGGAGGCAATCCGGATGTCGCATGCGAGCGCGATCGTGGCACCGCCGCCGACCGCAACGCCGTTTATGCAGGCGATGACCGGTTTCTCGGACGTGCCGAGAATTCGCACCAGTTCGTTCGGGCCCCCGCGGATGCGCTTGCGCCATTCCTCGGCCGATTTGCCCGACCAACGCTCGAAGGTGTCCTTGTAATCGCCGCCGGCGCAGAACGCTTCTCCGGCGCCGGTGATCATGAGAGCGCGGACATCGGGATCTCCGATCGCGTCTTCGCAGGCCTCGCAGAGCTGCCGGGTTGTGGTGTCGGCGAGCGCGTTCAGCTTCCCGGGACGGTTGAGGGTGATACGGGCGACCGCGTTCTTCTTCTCGAGTAGCAGGTCGTCGAATGGCATCGTCGCCTCGAAGCGGACAAGCGCGCACATGGTTCGTACGCTGCTCGCTGGAGTTTATTTGTCTGGACAATATCTGCGGCTTGGGGGGAATGTCAATAGGAACCCCAGGCAGAGCCCGCCGGGGAGGGTGCTCAGGCCGCGCGGCGCTCACCGTAGTGGCCCAAGCGACGATACCTGCACGCGCAAGCGAGCGAAGCGGGAGTTGACAGCCTGCTTCCGGGCGCATATTGTCGGAGCCGCATAATTGTCCGTACAAAACGCGTATCCGCCGGCTGCGGCTGCTGTCGGCGGGGCGTCGGGGCGATGGGGCGGCTGGCGGTTAGATCCCGCGTTCGCGCGTCGCGGCGTCCTGCGAATACTCGACACCCGAACCTGAGGAGGGAGACACCGTGAAGAAGCTGATCGCGTTCCTCGCTAGTTGTGCCGTGATCGGTTGCGGCAGCGCCTTTGCGCAGGCGAAGCCGTTTCCGCAGCGGACCGTTACGCTTGTAGTACCCTGGGCTGCGGGGGGTGGCACCGACATCGTGGCGCGCAAGTTCGCCGCCCAACTCGCCGATCTCTGGGGCCAGCCGGTAATCGTCGAGAACGTGCCCGGCGCGAGTTCGATCATCGGCTCGCAGCGGGTTGCCAAAGCGGCCCCCGATGGCCACACGCTGATGGTGACGACCAACGGCACCATCGTCGGTAACCGCTTCCTCATCAAGAACCTGCCATACGATCCCGATCGGGATCTGGTCCCGGTCACCCAGCTAACGAACATCGACATGATCATCCTCGCTCATGTCGGCCTGCCGGCGAACAACCTCAAGGATATGATCGATCTCGCGAAGAAGGAGCCGGGACGGATCACGTACGCTTCCTACGGCATGGGCTCGCAGCCGCAGCTGCTGTTCGAGTTGCTCAACAAGCGGGAGTCGACTCAGCTGCTCCATGTTCCGTACAAGGGTGTCGGTCCGGCGATCCTGTCGGTGATGGCCGGCGAGACGCATCTGACGCTGACCGGGCGGGGTACCGGGGAAGCCGCAATCAAGTCCGGAAAGACCAAAGTCATCGCCTACATGTCCGATGCTCGCGATCCGTCGTTGCCGGACGTCCCGACCACGGCCGAAGCGGGCTATCCATACCTGAGGGTTCCGACCTGGCACGGTATGTTCGCCCCGCCGAACACGCCCAAGGAACTGCTGGATCGCATCCAGCGTGACGTCGCTACGATCGCGAGCCGCCCGGATTTCCACAAGGATTTGACGAGCCGCGGCTACGGACTCCCGGTCAGCACGCCGGAGGCGTATGCGGCGGCCCTGCGTCAAGAGGTGAAGCAGACCGCCGAGATGGTCGAGGCTGCGGGCTTGAAGCCCGAGTGATCGATCACGCAACGGCAATGTCACGGTGGTGTGGCTAGGGCGCTGTAACCTGCGGTGGACAGCCGGCGAGCGCTGCGTGCATGTTCGTAGCAGGCTCGGCTGAAGCGGCGCCTTGCCCACGCGCTGGACGCTGGCTTGGGCCGAATAGGATCTACCGGGGCTGACGTCACACTTTCCACGGCCCCCTCCCCGGCTGGCCGGGGCGCGCCGGGCGCCGGTTCTCTGGCATGCCCGGCGCAAGCCGCGAGAAGGCTCGACGCTCCGGCTCCGTCGGCAAACGAGTCGCACCGATCCGGAATACTGGACTGGAGCCGCCGACCTCATTGGCTCATACCAGAGCCAGCCCGGGCATACCGCGGCGTTCAGGGTCGACGACATTTTCTCCACGCAGGGGCGCGCCCGCAACGTCCGCGTTCTTGCGCCCTCTTCCATGCGCGCCGAGAACCACGGCTTCGACTACACGCAATGGCTCGCCCGGCAAGATCGTCGCGCTGAAGGACACGATCCGCGGCTTCCAGATGATCGTCAACGGCGAATGCGACCACCTGCCCGAGCAGGCGTTCTACATGGTCGGCACGATCGAGGAAGCGTTCGAGAAGGCGAAGACGCTCCAGTAAGGCGGCCATCATGCACACGATTCACGTCGACGTGGTGAGTGCGGAGCGCTCGATCTTCGAAGGGCAGGCCGAGTTCGTCGCGCTGCCCGGCGAAGCGGGCGAGCTGGGCATCTACCCCCAGCACACGCCGCTGATCACCCGCATCAAGCCGGGCGCGGTGCGCATCAAGGTCGCCGGCCAGGCCGAGGAAGAGTTCGTGTTCGTGGCCGGCGGCATCCTCGAGGTGCAGCCGAACCGCGTGACCGTGCTGGCCGACACGGCGATCCGCGGCCACGACCTCGACGAGGCGAAGGCGGAGGAGGCCAAGCGCGCGGCCGAGGAGGCGCTCGTCAATCGCACCGGGGCGATCGACTACGCGAAGGCGCAGGCCGAGCTGGCCGCGGCGATCGCGCAGATCGCGGCGTTGAGGAAGTTCAGGCAGCGCAAGTAGCGGCGGCCGAGCGCCCCCCCGGGCCGGGCGCCGCAAGCAGACGGACACCCGCCTCGTGCGGGTGTTCTGCCTTCTGGTCTCAGAAGATGTGCACGTCGCTATTTGGCGTGTGCACGGCGCCAATGTGCCGGAGCAATGCGAGGCACCGCGGCTCCCCCGCGCACCGTCGCATCCGCAGTTAGGGTGAAGGGGGGTGCGTTCGCCCAGTTTCCGATGACAGCGATTCCCGGGACCCCGACGGTGCATCCTCCTCGATGGCGATCTCGGCCAGCAGCCCGGCTGCGCTCACCTGGTCGCCGGCCGACACATGCAGTGCCCGGACGGTGCCGGCCACGGGTGACGCATGGATATGCTCCATCTTCATGGCTTCCACCGTGACCAGCGGCTGGCCCGGCGCAACGCTCTCGCCAGCGGCAACGAGCACGGCGACGACGCGCCCGTTCATCGAGGCGCGCAGTCTGCCGTCGCTGCCCGAGGCCGTGCCTGGTTGCGAATGTGCGACATGGGTCAGGTTCTTCACACGGTACGAACGGCTCCCCAGCTGCAGCAGGAGCGTCGCGCCGTCCCGGAAGTAGGTTGCGGTCTCCATGACGTCATCGCAGACGAACCGGATCCGGTGGTGACCGAAGTCAATCAGGTCGAGTACGTGCCGATGTCCGCCGCCTTCGGCGATGTAGGTGCGTTGACCTTGACGCACCATGGTCAGTTCCCGCCCGCCTCCACCCATCTCCAGGCGCAATCGCATCGGCAGCGGCCGGATCAAGGCGCCGCCCGCCAGCGGCGGCCTCGTCTCCGTGCCGCCCTGCATCAACAGCAGTGCGGCCACCGCTGTAGCACGCGCATCGGCTTCCGGATCGTCTCGCAGCAGTTCGGCACGGTACCGTTGGATGAAATCGGTCGTGGCTTCCCCCGCGGCGAATACGGAATGTTCGAGGCAACTGGCCAGGAATCCGCGGTTCGTGGTCACGCCCAATGCGACCAGCGTCTCGAGTCCGCGGGCCAGCTTGCGCCTGGCCTCTTCGCGCGTGGTGCCATGCGCGATCAGCTTCGCAATCATCGAATCGTAGTGGGCGGAGATCTCGGCGCCGGACTCGAGCGCGTGTTCCACCCGCAGGCGCGCCGGCCCGTGCGTGGGTGCGTGCCAGAGCACCATCTTCCCGCTCTGCGGCATGAAGTCTTGGCTTGCGTCCTCGGCACACAGGCGCGCCTCGATCGCATGGCCTGACAGGTGAACCTGGTCTTGCGAGATCTCGAGGGGTTCGCCAGCTGCGATCCTGAGCTGCAGCTCGACCAGATCGAGGCCGGTAATCGCTTCGGTGACGGGGTGCTCGACCTGCAGCCGCGTGTTCATCTCCATGAAGTAGAAGTCACCATGGCGATCGAGCAGGAACTCGAGGGTGCCGGCGCCTTCGTAGCCGATCGCTCTGGCTGCGCGCACCGCGACGGCGCCCATGCGATCACGCAGCGCCGCCGACACGACCGGAGACGGCGCCTCCTCGAGGAGCTTCTGGTGACGACGCTGGACCGAGCAGTCGCGCTCACCCAAATGAAGCACGTGTCCGTACCGGTCGGCGACGATCTGGATCTCGATGTGCCGCGGCTCGAGGATTGCCCGCTCCAGAAGCACGGTCGTGTCGCCGAACGCGTTGGCAGCTTCGGAGCGGGCGCTCCGGAGGGCGTCGCCGAATCCGTCGGCATCGCGCACCAACCTCATGCCGCGTCCGCCGCCGCCCGACGTCGCTTTGATCATCAACGGATATCCGAGGCGGCCCGCTTCCTCGGCCAACCTTGAATCGGACTGGTCCTCGCCCTGATAGCCCGGAATGCAGGGCACGCCCGCCGCGGCCATCAATCGCTTGGCACCGGCCTTGTTCCCCATTGCCTCGATCGCCCCAGGGGACGGGCCGATGAAAACCAGGCCCGCGTCGATGCATGCGTTCGCGAAATCCGCGTTCTCGGCGAGGAAGCCGTATCCAGGGTGCACTGCATCCGCGGCCGTTCGCCGTGCTGCCTCGATCAGGGCGGAAATTCTCAGGTACGAGCTCAGCGCCGCTGGCTCGCCGATGCAAACCGCCTGGTCGGCCTCACGCACATGAGGTGATCCGGCGTCGGCCGTCGAATAGACAGCCACCGTGCCGTATCCGAGTGCGCGGGCGGAGCGCATCACGCGAAGCGCAATCTCGCCGCGGTTCGCGACGAGGATCTTGCTGAACGGGGTCGCGTGTTTCATTGTGGGCAAGGCTACGGCGTTCAGGGTCGCGCAACCGCGAACTGCATTCGTTGCGGACTCGAGACTTCGGCCTCGCGGCACACGTCGAGGACCTTGCTCAGGACTGCGCGCGTGTCCCGGGGATCGATGACTCCGTCATCGAGCACCTGTGCGCTCGTCACGAACGCACTCATCTGGCTTTCGAAGCGATCGACGATGCGCAGCCGGAGCTCCTCCAGTGCGGATCGGTCGACCGCTCCGCCCTTACGCTTCATCGCGGATTCGGTGACGATCATCATCGTACGTGCCGCCTGCTCGCTGCCCATCACGGCGGTACGCGCGTTCGGCCACGAGAAGCAGAAGCGCGGTTGAAAACCGCGACCGCACATTCCGTAGTTGCCAGCGCCGTACGAAGCGCCGCAGTAGATCGTGATCTGCGGCACTGTTGCGTTCGCGACGGCCTGGATCATCTTCGAGCCGTGTTTGATGATGCCAGCCTCCTCGTGGGCACGGCCGACCATGAAGCCGGTCGTGTTGTTCAGATAAACGATCGGCGTACGTGCCTGGCAGCAGGCCTGGATGAAGTGCGTTGCCTTGTTCGCGCCCGCTCCATCGATCGGACCGTTGTTGGTCACCAGGCCAACGGGCCAGCCCTCGATCCGCGCAGTGCCGCACACGGTTGCGTTGCCGAAATCCCGACCGAACTCCAGGAAGAAGGAGTCGTCCACGATGCGCGCGATCACCTGCCTCATTTCGACCGGCTGCTTGTGGTCGGCGGGCATGATGCCGAGCAGTTCCTCGGAATCGAGTCGCGGGGGTTCGAAACTGCGCGACCCCGCCGTGCGTTCGCGATTCCAGTCGATCGACGCGAGGATGTCGCGCGCGATCCGGATCGCGTCCCGGTCGTCCTCGGCCAGATAGTCGCCGAGGCCCGAGATCCGGGTATGCATCTCGGCTCCGCCGAGCTCCTCTTCAGACGCAACTTCGCCGGTGGCTGCCATCAGCAGGGGCGGGCCAGCGAGGAATGCGCGCGTACGGCCACGTACCATCACGATGTAGTCGGAAAGTCCAGTCTGGTACGCGCCGCCCGCGGTGGACGAGCCGTGCGTGACTGTCACCACCGGCAGGCCAGCGGCAGAGATTCGGGCCAGGTTCCGGAACAAGGCGCCGCCGCGCACGAACTCGTCAACGCGGTAGGCCATCAGGTTCGCGCCAGCGCTCTCGACGAGCTGGACGTAGGGAAGCCTGTTCTCGAGGACGATCTCCTGGATCCGGAGCTGCTTGTCCAGCCCCATCGGTTGCAGCGCGCCCGCGTCGATGCCCGAATCGGAGACATTGATCATGCAGCGGATGCCTGAGACGTAGCCGACGCCGGCAATGACGCCGCCGCCAGGTACGCTCTTCGCGAGATCGGCTTGATCCAGCCCCAGCCCGGCAAGCGAACACAGCTCGAGAAACGGCGTCCCGGGGTCGAGCACCAGGGCGAGGCGTTCGCGAGGCAGGAGCTGGCCTCGCTTCTCGAAGCGTTCGCGCGCCGCCGCGGACCTTTTCGCGGCACGCCGCTCGTAATCGCGCAGTTGTTCGACGAGTGCCAGCATCGCGGCGCGGTTGCGCCGGTATGACTCGCTGCCGGGGCCGATGCTCGTTCCGATGTGCGCCATGGTCAGAAGCCCAGATACGCCTTCCGGACCTCATCATCGGCGAGCAGGTTGCTGGCCTTTCCGCTGGTCACCGTCCGGCCCGTCTCGAGGACGTAGGCGCGGTCCGAGATCTTCAGGGCCGCTTTTGCGTTCTGTTCGACTAGAAGGATCGCCATCTTCTCCTCGTGGAGCCTCTCGATGATCGCGAGCACCTCCTGGCATAGCCGCGGGGACAATCCGAGCAGCGGCTCGTCCAGCAGAAGCAGCTTTGGTCTGAGCATTAGCCCCCTGCCGATCGCCAGCATCGACTGTTCGCCCCCGCTGAGGGTGCCGGCCTTTTGCTGCAGGCGAGACTTGAGTATTGGAAAATGGCGGAACACCAAGTCGAGTCGTTCCTCGATCAGTCTCCGGTCTGACAGCAGGAAAGCACCCATCTCGAGATTCTCGAGCACGGCCATATGCGCGAAGACCTGACGCCCTTCTGGGACATGGACGATCCCGGCCTCGATGAGCTGGCGCGGTGAGCGCGACACGGTGTCTTGTCCGCTGTACACGACGCGTCCAGTGGCGGGCTTCATGATCCCGCTGATCACCTTCAGCGTCGTCGATTTCCCCGCGCCGTTGGCGCCTATGAGCGTGACGAGCTCGCCTTCGTCGACCTCCAGCGAGATATCGCGCAGGGCGAGAACGTTGCCGTACTTGCTTGAGACGTGCTCGAGGCTGATCAGCACATCTCCTCCTGGCCTAGGTAGACCTTGATGACCTCGTCGTCGTTGCGGATCTCCTGGGGGGTTCCTTCGGCGATCTGCCTTCCGAAGTTCAGGCAGATGACGCGGTCGCAAAGACCCATCAGGAACTTCATGTCGTGCTCTATGAGAACTTGGGTCACGCCTCGACCCTTGATCTTCCGAAGCACGTCGGCCATTTCGGCTGTCTCGATGTCGTTGAGGCCGGCAACCGGTTCGTCGAGTAGCAGAAGTTCCGGGTCAGCTGCGAGAGCCAGCGCAACCGAAAGCTTCTTCCGGTCGCCGTACGGCAACGTGTCGGCTGCGATCTCGGACCGTTCGGAGAAGCCGAAGAACTCGAGCAGGGACCCGATACTGCGTTCCAGCGCGTCGGCACTCGCCCGGCCTCGGGTGCGCTGAAGATGGTGGGCGATCTCCAGGTTCTTCCGGATCGACAGGCGCGGGAACACACGCGTGATCTGGAACGTCCGTACGATCCCGCGCCTGGCGATCTGGTCGGGGCGCAGGCCGCGCAGCGACTCTCCCTTCCAGAGCAGTTCCCCGCTCGTCGGGGCGAAGTACCCGGTCATGAGATTGAATAGCGTCGTCTTGCCGGCACCATTGGGGCCGATGATGCCCAAGAACTCGCCTCTGCGAACCTCGAAGCTCAGATCCGACGTCGCCTGGATGCCTCCGAAATTCTTGGAGACGTGCCTCGCTTCGAATATCTTCACGCCAGTCCTCCTGTTCCCCCGGCACCGTGCGGCTACCGCGATGCCGCCACGGGGGCGCGCGTCGCGCCGGCGGATTGCGCTGTCCGCCCGGATCGGTCGCCGAAGATCCGCCGGCTCAGCCCGACCAATCCGCCGGGAACGAAGATGATGAAGACGATGAAGAACAGGCCATAGGCGATCATTCGGTGTTCTGGAACGACATTGAGTATCTCCGGAACGACGACGTTGATCGCCGATCCGAGGATCGGGCCGACGATCGTTCCGGCGCCGCCGATCAGGAGGACGATGACCATGCTCAGCGATTCCATGATCGTGAACATCTCCGGCGTCAGGAAGCGAAGGTAGTGCGCATAGAGGCAGCCAGCGATCGCGGCCATGACCGCGCTGGTCACGAACGCATAGACCTTGTACCGCATCACGTGGATACCTTGTGCCTGCGCCAGCTCCTGGTCTTCGCGGATCGCGACGAGCGCGGCGCCGGTGCGTGTCCGCATCAGCCAGACGACGAACGCAATGGATGCCACGAGCAGGATCAGTACGAAGTAGTAGTAATGGAGTCGCTCGGACAGATCGATCAGGCTCAGCGGATAGGTCGTCGACCGGGCCGGCGGCTGGACGTCCTGGATGCCGCCGGGTCCATTGGTGACCGAAATCCAGTTGTTGAACACTATGAACGCGATCTCCGAGAGCCCGAACGTGCAGACGGCGAAGTAGTGCGACACGAGACGCAGGGTAATGACCCCAAGGAGGGCGCTGAGGAGCGCCACGGACACGACGGTCAGCGGCGCCGCAAGCCAGAAGGAGAGCCCGAGGCGCAACGTCAGCAGTGCGGAGGCGTAGGCTGCGATGCCCATGAACGACGCTTGGCATAGGGCGGCCAGGCCGGTGTATCCCATTGCGACATTCAGGCCGGTCACGGCAATGCAGTAGATGCCGGTGAGGACGAGCATGTGCAGGTAGTACGCAGGCACGATGAACGGCAGGACGGCGGACAACAGCACGGCGGCGGCGATGCCGATGGCTTTCATGGCTACGTCCCTTCTCCGAAGATCCCTTTCGGCTTGAAGATCAGGATCAGGATGAACACGACGTAGCCGAAGATGTCCGCCCACGCGGACGAGACGTATCCGGCTGCGAGACTGTCGACCAGTCCGATGATGAACGCCGCCACGAACGCTCCCCGGATGCTGCCAAATCCCCCGAGCGTGATGATCACGAAGGCCTTCATCAACGGCGCTGCGCCCATGTGCGCGGTCACGACGAATAGCGATCCCAAGGCGACGCCAGCGGCGGCGGCAAGCACGCATCCGATCACGAACGCGAGCCCAATGATCCGATCGATGCTGATCCCCATCAGCTGCGCTGCGAACGCGTTCTCCGCGACTGCGCGCATCGACTTGCCCGACTTGGTCTTCTTGACGTAGAGGTAGAAGAACGCCAAGAGAAGGGACGATGCGACGAAGACGAAGATACGTTGGGTAGCGAGCACGACGCCGCCGACCTCGATCGTGCCGCTGAACAGTGGCTGGATTGCCTTGTTCTCCGGCCCGAAAAGCAGGATCGCTGCGTTTTCCATCACGTAGATGAGCCCGATTGAGATCATCAGCCCGTTAATCGGTTCGTGCCGAGCGAACCGGAACGAGTAGCGCTCGACGAGAAAGCCCAGCGCGCCCACGATGCCCATCGAAGCTGCGGCCGCGAGCAGGAACGGAATGCCATACAGGGTCGTGAGATAGAAGGCCGCGAACGCACCAGCCATCACGAAGGCGCCATGCGCAAAGTTCACGATTCCCATCAGCCCGAAGCTCATCGTCACGCCCAGCGCCACGAGGCCATAGATGCTTCCCATGACCAAGCCGTTCACGAGCTGCTGGATCAATTGGATCACGAGAGGAGCTCCCTCGGCAGTCGCCCGGGCGTCCCCGCGCGGCTGGATCGACCATTGAAGCGGGCCATGTTCAAGTCTCGCGTGTCAGCGTCTGTGCCATATGGAAGCGTCCGGCCGGATACAGGCTCAAGACCGAGTAGAAGGGACGTGGGTCGTCGCGGCTGTAGAGGCGGTGGATCGCTCGCAGCGCCGGGCTACGCAGCGGCGCGCCCAGGATCTTCGCGATCGCCTTCGGGAGCATGCACGCCTCGACCTTCTGCTCGATCTTGACGATCGAGCGCCCGTTGAACTCCTCGATCAGGGCGTACACGGGGCGCCGCTTTGCGCCGATCAGGGGTACGATTGGACGCAAATCGGGGCGCAAGTAGTACTCGGCCCAAGAGACGGCGAGCCCGGTATCGGGCGAGATCCGGCATGTCGATACCTTGATCCAAAGTTCGCCCTCGACTCCGCCCAGTTCCGCCGCTTGTCCGGCGTCGAGCGTCACGTCCTCGACCCTGACCGGACGTACGGTGGTCGAACCCGAGAAACGCAGCAGGTCCGCGGTGCTGTTGACCAGGACGCTGTACTTCGTCTGCACGTCCTTTGCAACGACGACGCTTCCAACCTTCGGCTTGCGCGACAGGTAGCCCTTTTTCTGCAGCGCTCCGAGGGCTGCACGCGCAGTGAACCGGCTCACCGAGAAGCGGCTGCATAGTTCGGCCTCGGATGGGAGCGTGCTGCCGACGGGGTACGTACCGTTGCTGATCGCCTCGGCGAGTGCCTCGGCGACCTCGACGTAGCGCGGCTTGCGCGCGTCCTGGGCTTGAGACCTTCCGACGACGGGCACCGATCGACGCATTTTTTCCTCCTCGCGCTCGTGCAGGCCCCGCTCCGGTCCCCGGTCATTCGTGCCGCTGTCCGCGCACGATCACGGCGTCCAGCGCGACGACCCCTCGACCGGTGGGCAGGACGACCAGCGGATTGATGTCCATCTCTTCGATGTCGGTGGCATGGTACGCGGCGAACTGCGAGATCCGCACCATCGTGTCGATCAGGGCGTCCTCGTCGGCGACCGGCTGCCCCCTGAAGCCGCGAAGAAGCTTCGCGGCGCGGGTGAGATCGATCAGCTCGCGCGCGCGCTGTGCGCTCAGCGGGCATGTGCCGAACGCTACATCGCGGTAAAGCTCCACCGCGACGCCACCCAGGCCGAACATCAGCACCGGGCCGAACTCCCGATCGCGCTTGATGCCGAGGACGACTTCGACGCCGCGGGGCGCCATCTGCTCGACCAGAAAGCCGGTGAACTCGAGGTCTTTCGAGCGGCGCACCATATCGGCCGCCGCGCGCTGCGCCGCTTCGGCGGAATCAAGGCCCAGCGCCACCAGTCCGAGCTCGCTCTTGTGGGCAACGCCCTTGGCGAGGCCCTTGACGACCACCGGGAACCCGATCTCCCGCGCCAGCGCTGCCAAGTCTTCGGGCCGTGCGGCGACCCGCGAGGCAGGCACCGGGATGCCCAGTTGCGCCAGCAGTCGCTTTGAGCGCACCTCGTCGATGAGCCCGCCGTCGGGCAGCGCCGGGATGTCCCGACCCGCCTCGCCTTCGGGCGCCAGTGGGCGCCGCGCCTCGCGCGCTTGCGCGATCAGCTTGGCCGCCGAGCGCAGGCTGCGCAGGACAGGCACGCCGAGCTCGCGAGCGCGCGCGAAACCGGCCTCCTCCCGATGTCCCGACACTGGGACGATCGCGCCGGGGATCGGGCTTTCCTGCAGGACGTCGAGCGCCTGGTCGAGCATCAGCCGGGATCTCTCGTCGCGGGGTGCCCCGACCCCGACCCATAGCACGGCGCCCATGTTTTCGTCCCGGACCGCGGCTGCCATGCTGGTTCGCGGCAGTTCCGGATTCGAGAAGACGCCGCCACCGACATCGAGGGGATTGCTGGCTTTGGTGTAGGGCGGCAGGATCTCCGACATGCGGTTCAAAGTCGTCTCGGACAGGGCCGGAAGGGGCACTCCCGCGGCATTGCATTCGTCGGCGAGTATCGACGCGACCCCGCCGGACAGTGTGTACACGAGCAGGCCTCCCTCGCGCACG
>JAHBZV010000044.1 GCA_019635275.1 Burkholderiaceae bacterium
TCCTGCATCACGTAGACGTCGGCCTGGCCGGCGCGCCGCAGGGCTGCCAGCCGTCGCTGCGCGTCGGCGGGCGTGGCCGCAGGCGGGGCGTAGACGAGGTAGCTGGCCGCCTGCTCGACGCGCGTCGATTCGACGCGCGCGCCCGCGGATTCGAGCGCCTCGGCCAGGCGGGTGGCGCGCTGCTCGTCGAGCGCCGCAAAGGCGACGCAGGCCCCGGCCGCCCGTGACGCAGTCGCGGGCGGCGTCGCCTCGGCAAGCGTCGGTGCGGGAGGGATCGCGGGCGCCGACGACGATGCCGGGCCCGGGGCCGCGTTCGATGGCGCCGGCGGCGTCGACGAGGGCGCCGGAACCGGGCGCGACGATGCGCCGTTCGCTGCCGCCGGCGATCGGGTCGGCGGCGGCGCGCCGAGTCGCTCCAGCGGCACGACGCGCAGGCGGTCCGGGTTGCGCTGCTCGACCAGTCGCTGCGGTTCGCGATCGCCGCGGATCCACGGCGACAGCCAGCCCTGGAACAGCGCGTACGCGAACAGGTTCGCCACGACCAGTCCTGCCAGCAACCAGCGCATCGATCTCGCGGCCTACGACGAGCGCAGCGCGTCGAGCGCGCGCAGCGACACCTCGCCGCTGTGCACGACGCGCACTCCGTCGGCGGCCTGCACGCGCAGCCCGCCGCTCTCGTCGATCCCGAGCGAGCGCCCGGACGCCAGGATGCGCTCGCCATCGACCAGGGCCACCTCTTCGCCTTCGAGCGCATCGAAGCGACGCCAGGACTGCACGAACGGACCGAGCCCCTCGTCGAGGAAGCGCTCGACGGCCGGCACGATCGCGCCGGCCAGCGCGCCGATCACCGCCTCGGCCGCGCGAGGCGGCACGTCCCCGGCGTCGAACAGGCCGCACGCCGGCTGGCCGACGGCCGCATCGCGGGGCGCCAGCAGGTTCAGGCCAATTCCGACGACGATGCGCTCGGTCGGTCCGCCCGCGGCCGCGGCAGGGCCGCGCCGGCATTCGACGAGGACGCCGCCGAGCTTGCGGCGCGCGCGCAGCAGGTCGTTGGGCCACTTCAGGCGCACGTCGGGCGCCCAGCGCGTAAGCGCCGCCGCCGCCGCGACGCCCACCGCGAGCGACACCGCAGCGGGCGGCGGCTGCGCACCGACGCGACGCTCGATTGCGATCGAGAACGCCACCGAGCCGCCTTCGGGACTGTGCCAGGCGCGCCCGCGCCGGCCGCGACCCGCGGTCTGGCGCGCGGCGGCCAGCAGCCGCGGCGCCGCGGCCGGGGCGCCCAGCGGAGCATCCATCAAGGCCTGGTTCGTCGAGCCGGTCTCCTCGACCGTGTCGACGCGCAGGCGCCCGAGCGCTGCGGCGCGGCGGATCAGGTCGGCATCGAGCGTGTTCATGACAGTCCGATCATAGCCCGAGGCCGCGCCCGCTCACCCGTCGGGACGGTAAGCTTGCACCGTGCCCCGCGTTGCCCGCCCGTCGCCGATCTCCGCCTCCGGACACCCGATGCCCGCGACCGGCGCGTGGGTGGCGGCCTGGATCGCCGCCGTCGTCTACGCGACGCTGTACCCGTGGGCGGGCTGGCGCGAACCGGGCCGGTGGATGTTCGCGTTCCTCTCCGAGCCGTGGCCGCGCTGGTGGACCGGCTTCGACGTCGCGGTCAACGTCGCCGCCTACCTGCCGCTCGGCCTGCTGCTCTCGGCCTGGCTCGCGCGCCGGCTGTCGCTGGCGATGGCGGCGGCCGCGATCCTCGCCACCGTCGGTGCGGCGGCGCTGTCGCTCGCGCTCGAGTGCGCGCAGGCGCTGTTGCCGGCGCGCGTGCCGTCGCGGCTCGACCTGCTGGCGAACGCCGCCGGGGGCGCGGTCGGGGCGCTGATCGCCGCGTCGATCGGCAGAAGGCGCATCGAGCAATGGCCGCATTGGCTGGCCGAGTCCCTGCCGCTCGCGCCGAACCCCACGCCGGGCCTGCTGCTGCTGTGCGCCTGGCTCGTGGCGCAGTTGTATCCGCAGCCGCTGGTGTTCGCCACCGGCGACCTGGTGTCGGCATGGGCGTCGATCCCGGGCAATCCGGTGCACCCGTGGCTGTCCGGATGGATGCTGCCGCACGAGCTCGAGCCGTTCGCGGAGGCAGCCGGCGTCTCGATGACGGTGCTGGCGGTCGGCATGCTGACGCACGACCTGCTGCGCGAGGGCGCGCGCGGTGCGACGCGGGCGGTGGCGGTGCCGATCGTCGCCGCGGTCGCGATCAAGACCGCGGCTTCGGCGGCCTACCTGGGCCAGGCCAACGCATTCGGATGGCTCAGCGCCGGCGCGCAGGGCGGGCTTCTCGCCGGGATCGTCGCGCTGCTGTTGCTGGGCTGGGTCGGTCGCCGGCCGCGCCTGTGGCTGGCGATCGCCGCGCTCTTCACCGCGACGGCGCTGTTCAACCTCGCGCCGCCGAATGCCTATTACCTGTCGATGCGAACGAGCTGGGGCGGCGGCGCCTGGACCAACTTCCACGGCCTGCTGCGCGCGCTGTCCATCGCCTGGCCCTTCGCGGCGATGGCCTGGTGCGCCTGGCGCCTGCGGAGGACCGCCAGGCGCCGTCTATAATCGATCGAATGAGCAGCTACTACCAGCGTCACATCTTCTTCTGCCTGAACCGTCGCGACGACGGCCGGCCGTGCTGCGCCGAACACGGCGCCGAGTCGCTGCAGGCATACGCGAAAGACCGGGTCAAGGCGCTGGGGCTGTCCGGCCCGGGCAAGGTCCGCGTCAACAAGGCCGGCTGCCTCGATCGCTGCGACGAAGGCCCGGTGGCAGTCGTCTATCCCGAGGGCGTCTGGTACACCTACGTCGACCGCAGCGACATCGACGAGATCGTCGAGTCCCACCTTCGAGACGGGCGACCGGTCGCGCGACTGCGGCTGGAATGAACGCGGCGACCCGGACCCTGCTCATCGACGGTCCGGCCGGCGCGATCGACCTGGCGCTCGACCTGCCGGCGGGCGACCCTGCGGGGGTCGCGGTCATTGCGCACCCGCATCCGCTGTTCGGCGGCACGCGCGACAACAAGGTGGTCCAGACCCTCGCACGCGCGCTGGTCGCGCTGGGTTTCGTCGCCTGGCGACCGAACTTCCGCGGCGTGGGGAAATCGGCGGGCAGCTACGACGAAGGCGTCGGCGAGACCGAGGACCTGCTCGCAGTCGTGCGGCACGCGCGCGAGCAGGCGGCGTCGATCGGGCTCGCCCACCCCCGTCTCGTGCTGGCCGGCTTCTCGTTCGGCAGCTTCGTCCAGTCGAAGGTGGCGGCGCGGCTGCGCGAGCTCGGCGAGCCTGCCGACCGCCTGGTGTTGGTCGGGACAGCCGTCTCGCGTTTCGACGTCGAGCCGGTGCCCCCCGACACCCTCGTCGTGCACGGCGAGATCGACGACACCGTGCCCTTGCAGGCAGTCTTCGACTGGGCTCGTCGGCAGGATCTGCCGGTCGTCGTCCTGCCCGGCGCAGACCATTTTTTCCATCGTAAACTGACGTTGCTCAAGCGCATCGTGCTCGACGCGTTCGGCGCGCCTGCCGGGACGTTCGCGCAGGCGGCTCCCGAGCCGACTGCGCCAGGGGGACGACCATGATGGAGATGTCGACGCAAGACGTGTTCCAGAAGACCGGCAAGGGTGCGGACGAATTGCGCACCCGCCGCCACGGGCTGAGCCCGCGTCTGCGCCAGCTGCTGATCCTGGTCGACGGAAAGCGCGATTTCGCCGAGTTGTCCCGCATGTTGCCGGGTGCAGAGCTCGCCGAGCACCTCGCGCAGCTCGAGCGGGGCGGGTTCGTGTCGCGCCCGTTCGATCTGCACGAGCCGGATGCCGACGCCGGCTCCGTCGCGGCCCCCGAGCAGGCGGCGCCCCCGCCTCCCCCTCCGGCCCAGGAAGACCTGCGCACGCTGCGCGCCCGCGTGACGCGCGCGCTGCTCGACACGATCGGTCCCAACGGCGACGACTTCGCGATCCGCATCGAGCGCGCCCGCTCGGTGGACGAACTGCGCTCGTTGCTGCCCGCGGTCCTGTCGGTCGTCGAGGCCTGCGGCGGCCGCGCCGGAGTCGACGGATTCCTGCAGCGCTGCGGCGCGATCTGACGCGAGGATGAGCGCCGAGCCCGATCCGCGTCTGATCTACGCGCGCACCGTCGACGGACACGACGAGGCCGAGCAGCCCCGAAGGGGCCTGACACCGGCCGCGCGACGCATCCTCGTGGTGATCGACGGCAAGCGCTGCGTCGGCGACCTGCCGAATTTCGCGCGCCCCGGCGAGCTCGGCCCCATCATCGCCGAGCTCGAGGGCCAGCGCCTGATCGAGGTCGCCGGGCTTGCCGACGAGCCGACCGAGGCCGAGCGCCGCGCGCGCGCCAGCGCCGAGCAGGCGCTGCTGAACGAGGCCAAGCGCAGCGTGCGCGGGCTGTTCGGCGCCGAACTCGGCGCCGCCGGCCACGTCTGGGAGGCGCGCATTGCCGACTGCGTGAACATGGAAGTGCTGCGCAGGGTGCTGCGCGAAGCCGTCGACGTCGTCTACTACCGCAGCGGCGAGGCCGCCGCGCGACGCATCGTTGCAGCGGTGCGACCGGTATTCGAGCAGGCGCAGCGAGCGCGCTGAACCGCGCACGCGTGGCGGCGGCGAGGTCCGCGCAACGCGCGTCCTATAATTCGGGCCTTCTTCCGCCATCCCTGCGCGGCCGCGCGCGGGCCCCGCGCAGGTGGTCACGCGCGGACGCGTCGCCGCGGCGCCCAACACGAGGCCACTGATGCTCCGATCGATGCTCCGCAGCCTGCTCGTCGCCCTCTCCCTGCTGCCGCTCGCCGCGCCGGACGCGGCGATCGCGCAGATCGCGCCGCCCACCATCGCCGCGCGCTCGTGGCTGCTGCTCGATGCGACGTCCGGCCAGGTGCTCGCCGCGCACGACCCCGACCTGAAGATCGAGCCCGCGTCGCTCACCAAGGTGATGACCGCGTACATCGCGTTCAACGCGTTGAAGGAGAAACGGCTCGCGCCCGACCAGCGGCCGGCGGTGTCGCAGGCGGCCTACAAGGCGGGCGGCTCGCGGATGTTCGTCGATCCGCTCAAGCCCGCCACGGTCGAGGAGCTGCTCAACGGCATGATCGTGCAGTCGGGCAACGATGCGTCGATCGTGCTCGCCGAGGCACTCGGCGGCAGCGAGGAGACCTTCGCGCAGCAGATGAACCGCGAGGCGCAGCGCCTCGGCATGCGCAACACGCAATTTCGCAATGCGACCGGCCTTCCCGATCCCGAGCATTACAGCACCGCGCGCGACATGGCGACACTGGCCGCCAGGCTGATCGCAGACCACCCCGACTACTACCCGCTCTACTCCAAGCGCGAATACACGTTCAACAACATCCGCCAGCCCAACCGCAACCGGCTGCTCGCGATCGACCCGAGCGTCGACGGCATGAAGACCGGCCACACCGAGGCGGCCGGCTATTGCCTGATCGCATCGGCACACCGCAAGCAACCCGGCCTCGATGCCGAACGGCGCCTGATCTCGGTGGTGATCGGCGCGAGCTCGGAGTCGGCACGCGCGATCGAATCGCAGAAGCTGCTGAACTACGGCTTCCAGAACTTCGATGCGGTGCGCGTCTACGCAAAGGGCCAGCCGGCCGGAAGCTACCAGGTCTGGAAAGGCAAGGCCGACACGATCGCCGGCGGCTTCGACAGCGACCTCGTGGTCACGGTGCCGCGCGGGCAGGCCGACAAGGTGAAGGCCGAGATCGAGCGCGTCCAGCCGCTGGTGGCGCCGATCGCGCAGGGGCAGAAGATCGGCACGCTACGCGTGAAGGTCGAAGACAAGCTGCTGCTCGAGCGCCCGCTGATCGCGTTGGCCACCGTCGAGCCGGCCGGGTGGTTCGGCCGCACCTGGGACGGCCTGCGGATGATGCTCGCGAAGTGACACTGCGGAGACACGCATGACGCAAACGGCGTACCTGAACGGCGAGTTCATGCCGATCGAAGAGGCCCGCGTGCCGGTACTCGATCGCGGCTTCATCTTCGGCGACGGCATCTACGAGGTCGTGCCGGTCTACGCGCGGCGCCCGTTCCGCTGGCCGCAGCACCTCGCCCGCCTCAAGCGCAGCCTCGCGGCCATCGGCATCGACAACCCGCACGACGACGACGGCTGGACGAAGCTCGTCACCGACCTGGTCGCGCGCCACGAGTGGCCCGATCAGTTCGTCTACATGCAGGTCACGCGCGGGGTCGCGCGCCGCGACCACGCGTTCCCGCGCCCCGCCGTCCGGCCGACCGTCTTCGGCATGTCGAGCCCGCTGGTGCTGCCCACTGCTGCGCAGGTCGAGCAGGGGGTGGCCGCGATCACGCTGCCCGACGAGCGCTGGCTGCACTGCGACATCAAGTCGACCTCGCTGCTCGGCAACGTGCTGGCGCGCGAAGCGGCCGTGCAGGCCGGCGCGTCCGAGTGCGTGATGTTCCGCGACGGCTATCTCACCGAGGGGTCGGCCAGCAACATCTGGGTGGCGCGCGGCGAACGCCTGTACGGACCGCCCACCGACAACCTGGTCCTGCAGGGCGTGCGCTACGGGCTGATCCAGGAGCTGTGCGCGCAGGCCGGCATCGACCTGCAGCTGCGACGCATCCTGCGCGAGGAGGTGCAGGCTGCCGACGAGCTGATCCTCAGCTCGGCCACCAAGGAGGTGCTGGCGATCACGAGCCTGGACGGCCGCCCGGTCGGCAGCGGCAGGCCCGGGCCGGTGTTCGCCAACCTGTACGCGGCCTACCAGCAGGTCAAGGCCCGCCTGGCGAGCCGATGAGCGACTCGAACGACGTCGGCGCCGCGTTCGACCGGCTCGAGCGCCTGCTCGAGTTCCCGGTCGACTTTCCGTTGAAGGTCATGGGGCGCCGGGTCGACGAGTTCGCGCAGTCGATCGCGGCCACGGTGCTCGAGCACGTCCCCGGTTTCGACCCGGCGACGATCGAGCTGCGTGCGTCGAGCCAGGGGACGTACCTCAGCGTGACCGTCGTGGTGCGCGTCGAGTCGCGCGAACAGCTCGAGCGGCTGTACCGCGCGCTGGCCACGCACCCGCTGGTGAGCATCGTGCTGTGACGCCGGTCGCCGAGCGGGGGGCGCCGTCGGCGCCGAAGGTTCGGCCATTCCGGCAGCGCCCGTACCTGCCCACCGTCCAGGAGATGCAAGCGTTCACGCTCGGGCGTACGACCACCACCCGCGACGAAATCTGGCTGGTCGAGCATCCGCCGGTATTCACGCTGGGGCACGCGTCGCGGCCCGAGCACCTGCATGCGCCCGGCGACATCCCGGTCGTGCGCACCGAGCGCGGCGGCCAGGTGACCTATCACGGCCCAGGTCAAGTGGTCGCTTACTTGCTGATCGACCTGCGCCGCCGTGCGCTGACGGTGCGCGACTTCGTATCGAGCATCGAGGATGCGACGATCGCGGTGCTGGGCGCCTCGGGGGTCGAGGCCACGCGCCGGGCGGGCGCACCGGGCGTCTACCTGGCCGGACGCGACGGCGCGGCCGGAGCCAAGATCGCCTCACTGGGCATCAGGATCTCGCGTGGCTGCAGCTACCATGGTGTAGCGTTGAACGTGGCGATGGATCTCGAACCGTTCTCCCGGATCGACCCCTGCGGCTATCCGGGCCTGGCGGTGACCGACCTTCGCAGCTGCGTGGGCGACGTCGACATGGCAGACCTGGCAGCACGCTTCGGCCGGCAATTGGCCGCCTCCCTCGAAAGCAAGCGATGACTTCGCCCCTCGATCCCCACGCTCCGGCAGCCGCCGGCGCCGTCCCCTCGTCCAGGCAGAAGGGTGCCGACAAGACCTCGCGCATCCCGGTCAAGATCGTCCGGCCAGCCGAGGTGCTCAAGAAGCCCGACTGGATCCGGGTCCGGGCCGGCTCGCACCACACGCGCTTCTACGAGATCAAGAGCATCCTGCGCGAGCACCGGCTGCACACGGTCTGCGAGGAGGCCTCGTGCCCGAACATCGGCGAGTGCTTCGGCCGGGGCACCGCCACCTTCATGATCATGGGCGACACCTGCACGCGGCGCTGCCCGTTCTGCGACGTCGGCCACGGGCGCCCGGCGCCGCTCGATGCGGCCGAGCCCGAGAACCTCGCGAAGACGATCGCCGCGCTGAAGCTCGCGTACGTCGTCATCACCAGCGTCGACCGCGACGACCTGCGCGACGGCGGCGCCCAGCACTTCGTCGACTGCATCCGCAAGGTGCGCGAACTGTCGCCGGCGACGCGCATCGAGGTGCTGGTGCCCGACTTCCGCGGCCGGATGGAGCGCGCGCTCGCGATCCTCGAGGCGGCGCCGCCGGACGTGATGAACCACAATCTCGAGACCGTGCCGCGGCTCTACCGCGAGGCGCGCCCGGGTTCCGACTATGCGCACTCGCTGAAGCTGCTGGCCGAGTTCAAGCGCCGCGTGCCCGGCGTGCCGACCAAGTCGGGGCTGATGGTCGGCCTGGGCGAGACCGACGACGAGATCCTCGCGGTGATGCGCGACATGCGCGCGCACGAGATCGACATGCTGACCATCGGCCAGTACCTCGCGCCGTCGAACGCGCACCTGCCGGTTCGCCGCTACGTCCACCCCGACACGTTCCGGATGTTCGAGGCCGAGGCGCGCAGCATGGGGTTCTCGCACGCCGCGGTCGGCCCGCTGGTGCGCTCGTCGTATCACGCCGATCAGCAGGCGCACGCGGCCGGCTTGCCGGCGCACACCGCGGCCGGCTGAGCCCGGCCGGGGCAGGCCCCGCGCGCGGCTCAGTCCCAGCGCGACGGGTCGGCGCAGACCAGCGCCTGCGCCCTCGCCTTGACCGGGTCGGGCAGCGGCTTCGCCTTGCGGGCGATCGTGTCGAGATGCACGCCGGTCAGAATGGTGGTCGCGGCGACTTCGCCGTCCTCGTCGCGCCGCATTTCGTGGGCGAAGCGCAGGCTCTTGTCCCGCACCTCGAGGACTTCGGTGCGGATCGTGACGGTGTCGCCGGCGTGCAACTCGCGCCTGTAGACGATGCGCTGCTCGACGGCGGCCATGCCGCGGTGCGAGTCGCGCAGGAACGACGGCGTCATCCCCAGCGCGGCGAAGAACTGCCAGGTCGCCTCGTCGAACTTTCCGACGTACCACATCACGTTCATGTGGCCCATGTGGTCGCAGTGCCAGGGGTAGACGGTGCCGCGGTAGGTGATCGGCATTTCGCTCATGGCGCTCCCCGCAGGTCGAGCTCGAGGTACTTCGCACCGGCGATCGGGTTGGCATAGTAGGGCGCGGTCTCGCGGAAGCCGAGCGACGCGTACAGTGCGCGCGCGGCGGTCATGCTGCCCAGCGTGTCGAGCAGCATCCGCGCATAGCCGAGCTCGCGCGCGGCCGCGATCGCCGCGGCCGCGAGCGCGCGCCCGAGTCCGCTGCCGCGCGCGCCCGCTCGGGCGTACAGGCGCTTCATCTCGCAGTCGCCGTCGCCGAGGGCGCGCACGCCGACGCAACCGATGAAATCATCGCCCCGCCGGGCCAGCAGCAGGCGGCCCGCCGGCGGCCCGTACATCGCGGGCAGGTCGAGGAGCTCGGCGTCGAAGCCCTGGAAGCACAGGTCGATGCCGAGCTGCGCGGCGTATTCCTCGAACAGCGCGCGCGCGGCGGCGAAGTCGGCGTCGCTGCCCGCGATGACGATCTCTGCCGCGGTCATTCGTCGGCGGTCAGCGCCCGCCCCCGCCGCCGCCCGGGCCCATGCCGCCGCCCGGACGGATGCCTGCACCGCCGCCCGGGCCCGCGCCGCCCCCCGGCCCGGCGCCGCGGCCCGGGCCGTTGCCGCGCGCCGGCGGCACGTCGGGCAGCGTGACGCCGCGCTCGCGGGCCCGCGCCTGCATCTGCTCGTGATGCTCGTTGCGCAGCCGCTCGCGTTCCTCGACGGTCTTCGCGGCGCGCATGCGGCTGCGGTACTCGTTGCGCTCGCGGCGGGTCATCAGCTGGCTTCCGTAGATCGGTTCCTGCGCCTGCGTGCGGGCCTGCGCCTGCGAACGGGTCTGCGCCTGGGTCTGGGTCTGGGACTGGGTCTGGGACTGCGCCTGCGCCGGGTCGGCCGGCGTGGCGAGACCGCCCAGCAGCGCGACGGCGGCTGCCAGCGTGGTCATTGCGGGAGTGCGTCTGCTCATCGTGGAGGCCTCGTCCTTCGGGTCGTGAAGACCGGCCCATCATACGACTGCCGCCGCGCGACCACGCGGCGCAAGCGGGCGGGGCCGGCCCTTCAGCGACCGGCCCTTCAACGACCGGCTCGCAGCGCGCGAGCCCGCTGCTGGCTGTCCGGCGGCCAGTACTCCTGCCATCGATAGAACCCGGGCACGACCGGTACGCCGGCGGGCAGCACGACCCACGGCTGCTTCGACGACGCGAAGATGTGGATGTCCGGCGCGAGCCGGTCGGGCTCGTCGAGCGTGCCCACGCGCACGAAGCGGATCGCGTCGCCGGCGCCTGCGTAGTGGCTCCAGACGGCGACACGGCAGGTCGGGCAGCGCGCGATCTTCTGGCCCTTGCCGCTGTGCGACGGCGTGAGCACGACTTCCGGCTCGTCGGCGAGCGCGACCACCCGATCGGCCTCGATCAGCGCGTTGAGCGCGAACGACGCGCCGCTCTCGCGCTGGCACCAGCGGCAGTGGCAGCAGTGGACGAACAGCGGGCCGGACTCGAGGCGATAGCGGACCGCCCGACAGGCGCAGCCGCCTTCGATCGGGAACGCAGCGGACGACGGCACGGCGGCCCCCTTCGACACGAGGATCGGGATGGCGTCCCGATGCCCGCATTGTGCGTCGGCGAAGGCTAGAACGGATAGTGCCGCGGCGTCGTCTGAACGGTGATCCAGCGCAGGTCCGTGAACTCGTGGATGCCGGCCTTGCCACCGAAGCGGCCGATCCCGCTGCCCTTGACGCCGCCGAACGGCATCTGTGCCTCGTCGTGCACGGTCGGGCCGTTCACGTGGCAGATGCCCGACTCGATGCGGCGCGCGACGTTCATCGCGCGCGCGACGTCGCGGCCGAACACCGACGCGCTCAGCCCGTATTCGTTGTCGTTGGCGCAGGCGATCGCCTCCTCGACACCGTTGACGCGGACGATGCACTTCACCGGCGCGAACGTCTCCTCGTGGTAGATGCGCATGTCGCGCGTGACGCGGTCGAGCACCGTTGCCGGCATCAGCGTGTCGGTGGCCTTGCCGCCGCACAGCAGCTTCGCGCCCTTGGCCAGCGCGTCGTCGATCAGCGCGTTGCAGTGCTCCACCGTGCCCATGCCGATCACCGAGCCGAGCACCACCGGATCGGGCTTGCGCGGGTCGCCCAGCGGCAGCTTGCCGGCCCTGGCCACGAACTGCGCGATGAAGTCGTCGGCGATCCGCTGGTCGACGACCAGTCGCTCGGTGCTCATGCAGATCTGGCCCGAGTTGGCGAAGCAGCCGAAGGCCGCCGCGTTCACGGCCGCGTCGACGTCCGCGTCGTCGAGCACGACCATCGGCGCCTTGCCGCCGAGCTCGAGCAGCACGGGCTTCAGGTACTTCGCGCAGGTCATCGCGATGATCCTGCCCACCTTCGTGCTGCCGGTGAAGTTGACGCGCCGCACCGCCGGGTGCGCGACCATCGCCTCGACCACCGTACCGGCGTCGGCCGGCGCATTGGTGACGTAGTTGACCACGCCGGCCGGGAAGCCCGCGTCCTGCAGCGACTCGATGATCAGCTGGTGCGTGCGCGGGCAGTTCTCGCTGCCCTTGAGCACCACCGTGTTGCCGCAGGCGAGCGGCGTGGCGATCGCGCGCACGCCGAGGATGATCGGCGCGTTCCACGGCGCGATGCCCAGCACGACCCCGGCCGGCTGGCGCACGCCCATTGCGAGCGAACCCGGCACGTCGGAGGGAATCACCTCGCCGGCGACCTGCGTCGTGAGCGCCGCCGCCTCGCGCAGCATGCCGGCGGCCAGGTGCGCGTTGAAGCCGGCCCACATCGCGGTCGCTCCGGTCTCGGCAGCCATCGCCTCGACGAAATGCGGCGTCTTCGCTTCCAGCGCGTCGGCCGCCTTCGACAGCAGCGCGCGGCGCTCGCTCGGGCCGGTCTGGCTCCACGACTTGAACGCCTCGGCGGCCGCGTCGACCGCGGCCACCGCGTCGGCGGCGCTCGCTGCGGGCGCGCGAGTCGCCACGCTGCCGTCCAGCGGGTTGCGGCGCTCGAAGGTCGCGCCCTTCTCGGCGCTCACGGCGAGGCCGTTGATCAGCATGGACAGGTCGGACATGTGCTTCTCCTGGGAAGACGAAGGGGACGCGGCGCCCCGGGCACCGAGATAGGCGGAACGGATCACGGTCGAGCGCGCCAGCAGGCCGGCGGGGCCGCTGGCCACCAGCTTGCCGCGCTCGAGCACGTAGCCGCGGTCTGCGACGGCGAGCGACTTGCGCACGTTCTGCTCGACCATCAGCACCGTGGTGCCCTGGTCGGCGATGCGGCGCGCGATCGCGAGCAGTTCGTCGACCATCCTCGGCGCCAGGCCGAGCGACGGCTCGTCGAGCATCAGCAGGCGCGGCGCGCTCATCATCGCGCGGGCTACTGCGACCATCTGCTGCTCGCCGCCGCTCATGGTGCCGGCCAGCTGCAGCGCGCGCTCGCGCAGCCGGGGGAAGTCGCGGAACGCCTGCTCGATGCGCGTCGCTCGCTCGGCGGGCGTCGACAACCAGCCGCCCAGCTCGAGGTTCTCGCGCACCGTCATCTGCGGGAACAGCTGGCGGCCCTCGGCCACCATCGCGAGCCCGCGCTCGACGATCTCGCTGGCGCGCGCTCGCGCGGGAATGGCCTCGCCGTCGAGCAGCACCTGCCCGCGACGCGCGACGAGCCCGGCGATCGCCTTCAGCAGGGTGCTCTTGCCGGCACCGTTGGGGCCGAGGATCACGGTCACGCCCGGGCGCGCCTCGAGCGCGAGTTCGCGCAGCACGAGGAACTGCCCGTAGCCCGCGCTGAGGCCGCGCAACTCGAGGTGCGCCGGCTTCGCCCGCGCGCCCGGCACGTCGTGGAGCGCCTGCGCAGTCATCCGCCAGCCTCGGCCATCTCGTCGCCGAGGTAGGCTTCGACGACTTCGGCGTTGCGCACGACCTCGGCCGGCGCCGCGTCGGCGATCTTGCGGCCCTGGTGCAGCACCAGCACGCGCTCGACGTAGCGCATCAGCGTCGTCACCGCGTGCTCGATCCAGATCACCGTCAGCCCGAGGTCGTCGCGCAGGCTGCGGATCAGCCGCGCCGTGTTCTCGACTTCGCTCTCGGTCAGGCCTGCGGCGACCTCGTCGAGCAGCAGCAGTTTCGGGCGCGTGGCGAGCGCCATGCCGATCTCGAGCAGCCGCTGCTGCGACGGCGTGATCGCCGCCGCCGGGAGCGCCGCCTGGTCGGCCAGGCCGATCACGCGCAGCACGCTCGCGGCATCCTGCAGCAGCCGCGGCGCTTCGCGCTTGCGGCCGGCGAACTGCAAGCCGAAATCGACGTTGGCCGCCACGGTGAGCCCCGCGAAGACCCGCGGCGTCTGGAAGGTGCGCGCGATGCCGTGGCGCGCATAGCGATCGGGACGTGCGCCGGTCATCCTGCGCCCCTCGACGATCAGCTCGCCCGCCGTCGGAGCGGTCACGCCCGACAGCGCGTTGAAGAAGGTGGTCTTGCCGGCGCCGTTCGGGCCGATGATCCCCACCAGCTCGCCGGCACGGAACTGCGCGCTGACCTCGTCGACCGCGGTCAGGCCGCCGAAGCGCACCGTGACCGCGCTGGCTTCGAGGAGCACCGTGCCCTCCGCGCGCCGCTCAGCCATCGCGGTCCTCGCTCGCCCGCGCGCGACGCGCCCTCCACCACCCGGCGATGTCGTCGCGCCAACCCCTGAGCGTGGCGGCGCGCAGCGACGCCAGCCCGTCGGGCAGGTACAGCACCGACAGGATCAGCAGCAGGCCGAGCGCCATCATGTAGATCTGCGGCAGCTGCAGGCGCAGCGCTTCCGCGAGCAGGCTGAACACGATCGCCGCGATCAGCGGCCCCCACAACGTGGCCGCGCCGCCGATCAGCGCGATCAGCACGGTCTGGAAGCCGATGAACGGGTTGAACACCGTCATCGGGTCGATGTAGGTCCAGCGCACGCTCATCGCGGCGCCGGTGGCGCCGGCGAATGCGGCGGTGATCGCGAAGCCGATCACCTTGACGCGCCGGGTGTCCACGCCGAGGGTCTGCGCGCGCTGCTCGTCGCCGCCGATGCCGGCCATCGCCAGGCCGAGCCGGCTGCGCCGCACGACGATCGCGGTCACGATCGCGAGCGTCGCCAATGCGAGCATCGTCAGGTAGACGGTGCCGGGTTCGGGAACCACCGTCAGCACGCGGCCGACCGTGCCGGCGTACTGCTTCTCGGCATAGGTGATCGCCAGGCGGATCAGCTCGGTCATGCCGAACGTGAGCACCGCGAAATAGGTGCCGCGCAGGTGAAGGACCGCGCTGCCCATCGCCACCGCGACCACCACCGCGAGCCCCGCGCCCAGCGCGATCGCGGCGACCCAGGGCAGCTGGTCGAGCGTCAACGCGCTGGCGTATGCGCCGACGCCGAAGAAGGCCGAGGTCGCCAGCGACATGTAGCCGGTCGGGCCGCAGAACAGGCTCCAGCTCGACGACAGCGCAACGTACATCAGGCAGGTCAGCGCCATCGACACGACGAACTCGCTCGCGTACGCGGGCAACGCGGCCGCCCAGCCGGTGAGCGCCAGCAGGATCAGGACGTCCCTGCCGAGAATCTGCCGCCCGGTCATCGCTTGAACAGGCCGCTCGGCTTCCACAGCAGCACCGCGATGAAGATGCCGTACGAGAGCAGCGACTTCAGCGACGGGCTCGTGAAGTGCATGCCCAGCGCCTCGATGACGCCGAGCGCGAGTCCCGCCACGAGGCTGCCGGTCATGCTGCCGAAGCCGCCCAGCGTGATGACGATCAGCGCGGTGACCGTGTAGGGTTCGCCCATCGCCGGCGAGATCGTGTAGGCCATCGACAGCAGGCAGCCGGCCAGGCCCGCCAGCCCGAGGCCCACGCCGAACATCAGCGGGTGCAACCGTTCGGTGTCGATGCCGACCAGTTGCGCACCGGTCGGCGACTGCATCAGCGCGCGCACGCCCTTGCCGAGCAGCGTCTTTCGCAGCACGACGATCAGCGCGATGCTGGCGGCGAGCGCGACGCCGAGCAGCGTCAGCTTGTTGGCGGCGAACTGCGCGCCGCCGACGCCGACCGGATCGGTCAGGTAGTCATATCCGCGCAGCTCCCCGCCCCAGACCAGCGACGCGAAGTTCTGCACCAGGAACATCAGGCCGAAGGCCACCATCAGGCCGCGCGCCTCGAACACGTCGACGTTGGGCGACGTGGCCGCCAGCCGCCTGAACACCAGGCGATGGATGACGAGCCCCAGGCCCATCATGATCGCGAACGCGAACGGCGCCATCAGCAGCGGCGAGATCCCGAGCTGCGTGTACGCGAACCAGGTCGCGAACGCGCCGAGCATCAGGAACTCGCCGTGCGCGATGTTCAGCACGCGCATCAGCCCGTACTGCAGGTTCAGCCCGAGGGCGATGAGCGCATAGACGCCCCCGGTGATCAGGCCGGAGGCGATCAGTTCGAGCCATGCGTGCAGCGACATCGAGCGGCGGGGCGCTTACCAGGCCGGCTTCGGCATCACCAGTTGCGCGGTCGCGACGCTGCGCGGCCAGACCACCTCGAACTCGCCCTTCTGCCACTGCGCGACGGTGCCCGGCGTCGAGACGTTCTCGCTGCCCTCGAAGCGGATTGGCCCGATGATCGTCTTGTGCTCGGTGCGCGCCACGTAGTCGCGGATCGCCTTGCGGTCGAGTCCCACCTTCGCGACCGCCTGCGTCAGGATCTCCAGCCCGGCCCAGCAGTGGCCACTCGCCCAGCGATCGGGCTCCTTGCCGCCGAACTTCTTCGTGTGCGCCTCGAAGTAGGCCTTCGCGCCGGGGCTGGTCTTCGCGTTCCACGAGCCCATGCCGGTGACGCCCTCGGCACCGGCGCCGAAGATGTTGCGGTAGAGCTGGAAGGCCGTGCCGACCGACGCGTAGAAGATCTTCGGGTTGAAGCCGATCTCCTTCGACTGCTTGCTCGCGAGGATGGTGTCGGGCGGATAGGTGATGCCGATGAACGCGTCGGGGTTCTGGTCCTTGATGCCGCGCAGCACCGGCGAGAGGTCCTTGACGCCCAGCGGATAGCCCTTGCGCTCGACCACCTGGATGCTGGTCTTCTTCAGTGCGCCGTTGAGCGCGGCGAAGTTCTCCAGGCCGAACAGGTCGTCCATGTACAGGATCGCGATGGTCTTGACGTTGTTGGCCACCAGCATGTCGACCAGCGCGCCCATCATCCGGTCGGGCTGCTGCAGCAGCGAGAAGAAATAGGGCAGGCGCATGTCGATCAGCTTGCGCGACAACGCCGTGGGCGCGAGCATCGGGTAGCCGAAGCGGTTGGCGAGCGGCGCGAGCGCAAAGTTTGCGTTCGATCCCCACGGCGGCAGGATCAGGTCGACCTTGTCGCTGCCCATCAGCTTCTCGTAGGTGCGGATGCAGGTCTCGATCTCGCTGCGGTCGTCGAAGCCCATCAGCTCGATCGGGCGCCGCGCGCCCTTCACGTCGAGGCCGCCGGCGGCGTTCTGTTGCTCGGCCCACATCACGAAGTTCGGCTCCTGGCTCACCTGCGCGCCGCCGGCCCACGGGCCGGTTCGGGCAATCGCGTAGCCGATCCGGACCGGCTTCGCCTGCGCGCGAGCCACCGCGGGCATCGCGAGCGCCGCCGCGCCGACGCCGAGGGCCTGCACGGTGGTACGACGGGTGGTGGACTTGGGCGTGCTCATCGTCTGTCTCCTTCGGATTTCTTGTGGCCGGACGCGGCCGGCATGCCAGCCGGATGGCTGTGACCTCGCGATCATACGAAGCGCGCGCGGGCCGCGCTTCTCCGACCGTGCAGCGTGGCTTGACGATTTGTGCAGGGCCACCCCCGTACTTTCCCTAGTATCGACCCCGGCCGCCCGACCCGCCACCCCCGCCGCCGCTGCGGCCCGGATAATCGCAGCGAACGCGCCAGGCCCCGGGGAGAGCCGCATGCCCAGTTTCACGCCGACCATGAGCACCGATTTCGTGTCGCCGGGCGAGCGCGTGTCGTACTGGACCGACTGGATCGACCGGATGTTCTTCGGGCTGCAGTCCGACGTCTACGGCGACACCGGGTTCGACGGGCACATGGCCACCGAGCAGGCCGGCGACGTCGTGCTGACGCGGCTCGAGGCCAACCGCCACCGCGTCCTGAAGAGCGACCGGCAGGCGCACGACGGCGACGTCGGCTACCTGAAGATCGTCGCGCCCTACCGCGGCACGGCAGGCGTCGAGCAGAAAGGGAGGCAAGCCTGGGTGTCGCCGGGCGAATGGAGCATTTACGACACGACCGACAGCTACCGGGTCGCCAATCCGGTGCGTGTCGAGCACCTGATCGTGATGGTGCCCAAGGCGCCGCTGGTCGAGCGCGGGCTGCCCCTGGATCGGTTGACGGCTCAGCGGCTGGGTGCCGGCGGCGGCATCTCGCGGCTCGCGCTGCAGGCGATGCGCGGCGCCTGGCAGGAGCTGCCGTCGATCTCGCCGTCGGCAGCGCGCGGAGTCGGCGAATCGATCATGCAGCTGGTGCAGCTGTCGCTGCTCGAGCTCGCCGGCCGCGACAGCGCGCCGACGCAGCGCGAGGCGCTGCGCGAGCGCATCAAGCAGCTGGTCGCCCGCCGCCTGGGCGACCCCCAGCTGTCGGTCGACGCGATCGCGGTCGAGCTCAACTGCAGCCGGCGCCAGCTCTACAACGCGTTCTGCGACGAACCCGACGGCGTGGCCGGCTACGTGCTCGCGCAGCGGCTCGAGGCGTGCCGCCGCGACATCGAAGACCGGCGCCTGGACGCGACCTCGATCACCGAGCTCGCCATGCGACGCGGCTTCAACCACCCGGCGCACTTCAGCCGGGCGTTCAAGTCCCGCTTCGGCATCACGCCGAGCGAGTGGCGGGCGCAGCGCCGGATCGTGACGACCTGAGACGCGCGCAGCCCCTCCGTCAGGGCCTGACGACGATGTTGTCGCGGACCGCGACCACCCCCTTGGTCTCGCGAGCGATCGCCGCGGCGCGATCCTTCTCGGCCTGCGACTTCGCGAAGCCGCTGAGCTGCACCGTGCCTTTCAGCGTTTCGACGCTGATCGCGGTGGCCGCGACCGTCTTGTCCGCCGCGTAGGCGCTCTTGATGCGGGTCGTGATGGCGGCGTCGTCCACGTAGGCGCCGGCCGTCTCCTGGCCACGCATGACGGAACAGCCCGTTGCAGTGGCGACGATCGCGCTCAGGGCCACGGCGGCGAGTTTCTTGCTGATCATTTTCCGGTCTCCCTGCTGTCGGCGAAAGATCACCCTACACCCATTCGCGAGGGCACCTCGTGAGCCGGGGATCGGGCCGCTCAGGTGCAGGGATCGTCAGGTGGAACCGGCCTCACGCTGCGCCCCGTGGGCGGGCGTGCACGGATCCGCATCGAGGAGGCCCGGTGGCACGCGCACCGGCAACGAGAGCAGGATCTGCGCCATCCCCTTGCCGAGCGGATCGTTGCGAAGCGAGGCCATGCCGCCGCCGCCGAGCGCACGCTCGCAGACGAAATTCAGCGCGTGGATGCCGGGCACCTCGTGACGCGTGACCGGACCCTGCACCAGGTGGGCGAGCCAGGCGGCGACGCGCTCGACGGTGACCTGCTCGCGCAGCACCGCGAGGAGTTCGGGCCGGCGCGCGATCAGCCCGATGTTGGAGGTGTCGCCCTTGTCGCCGCTGCGCGCGTGCGCGATGCGGATCAGCGGCACTTCGATGCGCTCGTCGTCGGGACTCTGCCCAACGGGCGCCGATGCGTCCGGCTGCGGCACTGGCGCATCTGGCTGCGATGCCGGCGCATTCGTCTGCGGCGCATGCGCCGCGGCTGGCACGACAATGCGCTGTTCGCCGATCACGACGGTCGGCGCCACGCGTGCCTTGTCGAGCAGGAACGCATACTGCCGGATCGACGGCGACACCGACGGCCGGCCGCTGGCGCCGGTGGTTCCGCAGGCCCACGAAGTGCCCGCCGGGGCGATCTCGCGCGCGAACAACTCGAGTGCCTCGCGTCGCGGGTGTGTCGCGCTCACGCGCACCACCGCCTCGCGCGTGGCGAGCGCCCCGTCGCGCGCGTGCGGCCCGTAGCAGCCCTCGGCGCCCAGCACTTCGACGAGCGTCGCGCTGTAGTCGGGCCAGCCGAGCCGCCCGAACATCGACCGGGTGCGCGCCAGGATCGCGTCGCCAGTGCGCCGCGCCTTCGCGGCCGCGTCGAATCCGACGATCGTCAGCTGCGCGCTGCTGCGGAATCCTTCCGCGTAAGTGGCGCTGACCTTGTAGGCCGGGCCCGGCGCGCGGCCGCGCGCGCCGCGCACCTGCACACGGTCTTCACCGACTGCCGCCAGCGTCACCGCGGTGAAGTCGCAGGTGACGTCCGGCAACAGGTAGGCGGCGGGATCGCCGATCTCGTAGAGCATCTGCTCGGCAATGACCGCCGGCGTCACCTTGCCGCCCGTGCCGGCGGGCTTGCCGACGACGAAGCTGCCGTCGGCTTCGCATTCGACGATCGGGTAGCCGATTCCCGGCCAGTCGGGCACCGTCTCCCAGTCGGTGTACAGCCCGCCGGTGGCCTGGCAGCCGCACTCGATGACGTGGCCGGCGAGGCTGCCGCCCGCGAGCCGGTCGTAGTCGTCGTCGGCCCAGCCGAACTCGTGCATCAGCACGCCCAGCGTCACCGCCGAGTCGACGCAGCGCCCGGTGATCACCACCTGCGCGCCCGCGTCGAGCGCTGCGCGGATCGGTGTGGCGCCGAGATACGCGTTGGCGCTCAGCACCTTCTGCGGCAGCGGCGTGCCGCCGTCCATCTCGCGCACGTCTTCCGCTCGCAGCGCCGGCAACAGCGGCATCACGTCGTCGCCTTCGACCACCGCGATCCGCAATTCGACGCCCTGCTCCGCGGCCAGCGCGGCGAGCGCGCGCGCGCAGCCGTGCGGGTTGACGCCGCCGGCGTTGCTGACCACACGGATGCCGCGCGCCGCGGCCTCGCGCAGCACCGACTTCATCGCGACGTCGACGAAGTCGGTGGCAAAGCCGGCCTCTGGCCGCTTCAGCCTCGCACCGGCGAGGATCGACATCGTGAGCTCGGCGAGGTAGTCGAACACCAGGTAGTCGACCGCGCCGCTGGCCACGAGTTGCGGCGCGGCCACCGCGCTGTCGCCCCAGAAGCCCGAGGCGCCGCCGATCCTGACGGCGCCGGCCCGCGGGCGTGCCTTCGCGATGTCCTGCTTCCGGGTATCCATGTCCGCCGAGACGTCCTGTGCTGGCCGCGTTCGCCGCAAGGTACCCGATCCGCAGCGCCGCGGGGAGCCCGGCCGGGCGCCGGGACGATCGTGGTGCGGACGGACCCTAAGCGACGGCGACCGGCTCCGGGCGCTTCGCGCCGAGCTGCTGCCCGGCGCCTCGCGGCACGGGGCAATCGATGGCCGCGGCCACGGCGCGCACGAACGCGTCGTAGTTCGGATCGCCGGGCGTGCGCGCCAGCGTGAACAGCACCTTGAGCAGGATCGGCTTGTCGAGCGGCGGCAGGCCGAGCAAGGTGTCCAGCGCCAGAGCGAGCTCGGTCGTGCCCACCTCGTCCGGCGTCGACGCGGGCGGAGGGATCTCGAGCATTGCGGCGGCCCCGGCCAGCGCATCGCGCGTCGCGCGCGCCGACGCTTCGCCGACGGCAGCGGCCATCGCGAACAGGGCCGCGAGCGCCCGGCTCTGCGACTGCTTCGAACTCGGCGCCCTGCGCAGGCGCGCCGTCGTCGACGCGTTCGGCGACAGCCGGTGGCGCGCCAGCGTGTAGTAGATCCATTCGGCCGAGTGGACGTGGCCATCGGCCTCGATCGCGCGCCGACAGCGCTCGAGCAGCTCGCGGCGCCTGCCGCTGCTCCAGCGCCGGACCCGCGCCAGCAGCAGTTCGAGCAAGGGCACGCGCAACGACGCGCCGGCCGGCGAGACCAGCCAGTCCAGCGATGCGCGCAGCGTCGCGTCGGGCTCGTCGGCCGCGCGGCCGGCCACCATCGCGACCAGCCAGCGGCCGGCCATCTCGAACCCGAGCGACGCCGAGCGGATCTGGGTGATCAGTGCGGTCGCGGTGGCGGCGGCGTTCTCCGGCTGCTGCATCGTGCCCGGCGCCGAAGCGTCGGTGCGGCCGCCCGGCGCACCTGAAGGCACCGGCGCGGCGAGCGGCAGCGCCGCCCTGACGAAGGGAATCGTGTCGGCCAGCGGCGATTCCCCGCGCGTCGCGGACGCATCGCCGCACGGCGCGCAGCCCGCCGCTCCCGCGTCGCCCGGTGCGCGCCCCGCCTCCCCCGCGGCCGTGCGCGTGGCCGGCTCGAGCGGCGCCATGTGCCGCCCGTACAGGCGCGCGATCCGCTCCGGCAGCGGCGGGTGCGTATCGAACCAGTCGCTCAACCCCGCCGGCTGCACCAGCAGGAAGTGACTGATCATGCCGGCATAGTCCGACTTCAGTGCAGCGGGCCGCTCGCCCGCGATGCGGCGCAGCGCGCAACCGAGCCCGTCGCGATCGCGCGTGATCTGCACGGCGAGCGCGTCGGCGAGGAACTCGCGCTGCCGACTGATGCCGGCCTTGAGCACCTGCGCGGCCAGCACGCCGAGCATGCCCACGCCCGACAGCAGTACGCCGCCCACCAGCGCCGCCAGCCGGGGAAGCCCGAATCGCGAGACCGGACCGGGGTCCTGCGCAGTGGCCGATTCGATCAGCTTGAAGCCTGCCAGGCGCAGCGAGCACAGTCCGTACAGCGCCGCGGTGAGCCGCACGTTGAGCTCGGTGTCGCCGCCGACGATGTGGGCGAGCTCGTGGGCCACCACGCCCTGCAACTCGGCGCGCTGCAGGCGCTCGAGTGCGCCGCGCGTCACCATCACCGCGGCCAGCCCCGGGCGCTCGCCGGCAGCGAGCGCGTTGATCGAATCGTCATCGAGGACGTAGAGCGCCGGAACCGGTGCCCCCGCGCCGATCGAGACCTCTTCGGCCACGTCGCGCAGCCGGCGGTGAAGCGGCTGCGAGTCGTCGATCGGGCGCGCACCGAGCCGCTCGGCGAGCGCGGCGCCGCCTTCGCGCAGGCGATGCAGCTCGACCCAGGCGCCGCCGAACACGATCAGCAGCGTGACCAGCGTGTTCGTGACGAAGAAGAACGGCGGCCAGCGCAATCCGCCGCCCAGCACCAGCCAGCCGAGCGCCGCTGCGCCGTTGACGGCTGCAACGACCGAGGCGAGCGAGAGGACGAACAGCGCAGTGAGCCTGCGCGAGGCCGCCCTCGCCCGATCCTGGTGGGCGTAGAAGTCCATCGGCGCAGCGCCCCGTCAGAGGGCGACTGGAACCGCGTGGCGCTCCTGCGCGGATGCCGTGGCGCGCAGCGTATTCGCGCGCCGGAATCCGCACAGCGTGGCCACCAGCGAGGCGGGAAACGATTCGAGCTCGATGTTGTAGCCCATCACCTGGTCGTTGAAGGCCTGGCGGGCGAACGCGATGCGGTTCTCGGTCGTGCGCAGTTCCTCGGTCAGGCGATGCACCGTGTCGTCGGCCTGCAGCGCCGGGTACTGCTCGACGAGCGCCATCAGCCGCGACAGCGGCGAGGCCAGCGTGGTCTCCGCGGCCTCGAGCGCCACCAGCGCATTGCCGTCGTGCGGGCGCCGCCTGGCGACCTCGCTCGCGTCCGAGGCGCGCTGGCGCGCCGAGATCACGGCCTCGAGCGTCTGCCGCTCGTGCGCCAGGTACGCCTTCGTGGCGGCAACGAGGTTCGGGATCAGGTCGTAGCGCCGCTTCAACTGCACGTCGATCTGCGCGTACGCGTTCTGGTAGCGATGACGCAGCGCGACGAATCGGTTGAACACGACCACGCACCAGGCGGTGGCCGCCAGGAGCACGATCATCGACAGGATCAGTCCGCTGGACATGAATCTCACCGGTGCGCGCGAGGCGCGAGAAACGATGAGAAATTGTCCTTCGAAACGGGCGAAAGGAATGGTCGTTTTCGTGCCGCTCGTCGGACTGGCAGCGGCATCTGTCCGCAAGTGCGGCGCGGGCGCCGTTCGAGGCGTCCGCGGGCCCGCTGCGAGCGCTCGCCGCGGGCGCTGCGCGAGCGCTTACTGCTTCTGCTCGGAAGCCCGCTTCGCTTCCTCTTCGGTGATGTACTCGAAGACGGTGACGACGCGCTGCACGCCGGCGACCCGGCTGGCGACCTGCGCCGCGCGGTCGGCTTCGCGGCGCGAGACGAGCCCCATCAGGTAGACGGTACCCGACTCGGTGATCACCTTGATGACGTTCGCGTGCAGGTCTTGCGCGTCAACGAGCGCAGCCTTCACGCGCGCGGTGATCGAGGTGTCGGCGGCGCTCGTGGCGAGCGAGGGCCGCCCCAGCACCTGCAGCTCGTTGTGGATCGAGCGCACGTTCGGCAAGCCCGCGACGGCCGCCTCGGCGGCGCGCTTGTCGTCTTCGCTCGCGACCTGACCGGTCAGCAGCACCTTGCGGTTGAAGCTGGTCACGCTGACGCCTCCGGGCTGCTTGAGCGCGTCGCGCATCCGGTTGGTGGCCTTCAACTCGATCTCCTGGTCCTCGGTCTGGGCGCCGAGCGTGCGGCGATCGAGCGCCGCGAGCGTGCCGACGGCCGCGCCGGTGGCGACCAGCGGCAGGCATCCGGAGGTGGCCAGCGCAGAGGCGAGCAGGGCAGCGACAAGGGTCAGGCGCGCGGAAGTCTTCATCGTTTCTCCCTGGTGTGCAGAGTCAGTCGCCGAGCAGCGACGCGTCGATGCCGTCGCAGAGGCAGTGGATGATCAGAAGGTGCACTTCCTGGATGCGCGCCGTGCGGTCGTGCGGCACGCACAGGTGGATGTCCCGGCCTTGCAGCGCCGCGCCGATCGCGCCGCCGCCGCGGCCGGTGAGCGCAACGACGGCCAGCCCGCGTTCGTGCGCGGCGTGCACCGCGGCGAGCACGTTGGCCGACTGGCCGCTGGTCGAGATGGCGACCAGCACGTCGCCTTCGCGCCCGAGCGCCCGCACCTGCTTCGCGAACACCTGCTCGAAGCCGTAGTCGTTGGCGACGGCAGTGAGCGCCGACGTGTCGGTGGACAACGCGATGGCCGCGAGCTCGGGTCGTTCGCGTTCGAAGCGGCCGACCAGCTCGGCCGCCATGTGCTGGCTGTCGGCCGCGGAGCCGCCGTTGCCGCAGACGAGGAGCTTGCGATCGGCCGCCAGGGCCGCGGTCAGCATCTCGACGGCCTGCGCGATCGGGCCGGCCAGTTGCGCCGCAGCCGCACGCTTGAGTTCGGCACTGTCTTCGAAGTGCTGGCAGATGCGATCGACGAGGCTCATGAGCGGGCCGCCATGGCACCGACGCCTGCGGCGCAGGCGTCGTGTGGCGCTGGGCGCCGATTATACCGGCGGCTCCTGCGCACCACGGTCAGAACGCGTCGCGGATCCAGTCGATCGCGGTGCCGTCGAGCGCGCAGACGTCGAACCGGCACGCGGGCCAGCGATCGCCGAAGTGCGCGACGAGGTAGCGCTGCGCCTCGCGCCTGAGCCGGCGCTGCTTGGCCGGCCCCACCGAAGCGGCCGCCCCGCCGAAGTCGGCCCGAGCGCGGCTGCGCACCTCGACGAAGACGAGCGTCTCGCCGTCGCGCATGACCAGGTCGATCTCGCCCAAACGGCTGGCGACGTTGCGCGCGACGAGGCCCAGGCCCCGTCCGAGCAGGAACGACAGCGCCCGATCTTCGGCAGCGTCGCCGCTCGCCTGCGTCGGCGAGCGTCGGGTCATTGCAGCGCCAGCGGCACCAGCACGCCGGCACGGTACTCGGCGAGCACGCCGGCTCGATCGACCGTGCCGCCGTCGCGCACCGTCAGGCGCAGGCGCCCGGTCACGCCGTCGAGATCCACCTCGGTGCCGCCTTCGAGCAACTGAAGCGCGAGGCGAAACGCGTCGATGCCCAGCGCGTAGAGCTTCTGCAATTCCATGTGAAGGTCGGCCGGCTTCGGATAGGCCATGACCGCCACGCTGTCGGGCTGGACCTGCCAAGGCATGTCCACCAGGCGCACGCCGTCGAGCTCGGGCGAACGGACCAGCGCCGCCGCGGTGCCCGGGCCGGCGCCCAGCACCGCGCCCGTGTTGAGCAGCGACGTGCCGTAGATCGTCGCACGGCCGCCCAGCGCGATACGCAGCGCGCTGGCCACGGCGGGCGACGCGGCGACGAAGAACACGTCGGCCTTCAGGCGCGCGACCGCCGAGCGCACGCGCCCCGTGGTCACGGTGGCGAGGGTCACCGGCTCGTAGACGTCGCCGCCGAGGTCGCGCCAGCGCTCGGCGAACGCGGCGGCGGCGCGCCGGCCCAGGGCCGAGGCGTCCTGCACGATCGCCGCGCGCACGCGGTGCGAAGCGCTCGCGACCGACGCCTCCTCCCAGGCGATCGACGCCGCCTGGCGCGCCTCGGATTCGATCGACAGCCCGAAGGTGACCATGTTGGCCGGCACCTCGCCGGTCTCGGGCTGGTTGAGCGCCAGCGTGAAGACCGGCGGCGGCCCGCCTGCCGCGACCAGGCCCACGGCGCTGCGCGTGAGCGGCCCGATGACCAGCGAGAACCCGCGCTGCTTCAATTCGTCGTACAGCGCGCGTAGCATCGCCGCGTCTTCGTCGATCTCGATGATCTCCAGCGACACCTTGTCGCCTTCGCGCGCGTGCGCCGCGCGCACGCCCGCGATCAGCGCCTGCGCGGCACGCCGGTAGATGCCGTTGTCGGGCGGCACCAGCAACGCGACGCCGATCGGGCCCTTGCCGATGGTCTGGCGCTCCTTCGAGGCGGTGCCGCGGCTCTCCGGCCCGATCGCGCTTGTCTCGGGCTGGGCGAGCGCGGACAATGCCGGCACCGCACCCAGCACGGCGCCGACCAGCGCGGTCAGGACGTTGCGGCGAACGGGCATCGCGAATCGGATGACTGAAGAGCTGTCGGGCATCGGCGAGGTCGGGACATTATATGTAGTGGCCACGCCGATCGGGCACCTCTCCGATCTCGGTGCGCGCGCCGCCGAGGTGCTGCGCAGCGTCGACGTGGTCGCCGCCGAGGATACGCGCACCTCGCGGGTGCTGCTCGAGCGCGTCGGCTCGCACGCGCGGCCACTCGCAGCGCATCGCCACAACGAGCGCGAAGCCGGCGAGAAGATCGTCGCGCTGCTCGCCCAGGGGCGCCGCGTCGCGCTGGTCACCGATGCCGGGACGCCCGCGGTGAGCGATCCGGGTTCGCGCATCGTCGCGATGGCGCGGCGCGCGGGCTTTCGCGTGGTGCCGATCCCGGGCCCTTCGGCGCCGATCGCGCTGCTGTCGGCCTGCGGCCTGGTCGAGGGCCCGTTTCACTTCGAGGGGTTCCTGCCGACGCGCACCAGGGCTCGCGA
>JAHBZV010000045.1 GCA_019635275.1 Burkholderiaceae bacterium
GCGAACTTCGGCTTGCCCAGCGCCGCGCGCGCCGCGTCGTGGCCGCTGTCGGACAGCGAGAGCACGTAGTTCGCGAGGTTCTGCACGTCGTCGGCCGAGCCCACCGCCGCGCCCATCGGCGGCATCACGCCCTGGCGCCCGCCGGTGATCGTGGCGACGATGGTCTCGGGGTCGCCGCCCCAGAGCCAGTCGCGGTCGGACAGGTTCGGGAAGCCGCGGCTGCCGCGCGCGTTCGAGCCGTGGCACTGCACGCAGTAGGTCAGGTACATGCGCTCGCCGATCTCGCGTGCCTGCGGGTCGGCGGCCACCGTCGGGATGTCCTGCGCGAGGTACTTGGCGAACAGCGGCTCGACGACCTTGTCGACGCGCGCCACTTCGCGATCGTACTGGTCCTTCTGGCTCCAGCCGAGCATGCCCTGGTAGGTGCCGAGCCCCGGGTACAGCGCGAGATACACCAGCGCGAACACGCAGGTGATCATGAACAGCCACAGCCACCAGCGTGGCAGCGGGTTGTTGTATTCCTGGAGCGTCTCGTCCCAGCTGTGACCCGTGGTATCGACCTGCGAGCCCGGCGTGCGGCCCTTGGCGAGCACCAGCGCCAGCCAGATGCAGAACGCAATCGACACCAGCGTGACGATCGAGATGTAGAGGCTCCAGCCCGAACTGGTGAAGTCGGCCATGTCCGATTGCTCCGTTTCTAGTCTTTCTCGACGAAGGGCAGGTTCGCGGCTTCCTCGAAGCGCGCCCTCTGGTGCCGGCTGTACGCCCACCAGACGATGCCCAGGAACAGCACCAGGCACACCACCGCGATCACCCCTCGCAGCACGTTGATGTCCATCGCGGCGCCCGTTGCCTCAGCGCGCGGTGCTGCGGATCGCCGTGCCCATGACCTGCAGGTACGCGATCAGCGCGTCCATCTCGGTCTTGCCCTCGAGTGCCTTCGGCGCGTCGGCGATGTCCGCGTCGCTGTACGGGTGACCGAGCTTGCGCAGCACTTCCATCTTGCGCTGGATCGTGCCGTCGTCGGCCTTGGCGCGCGCCAGCCACGGGTAGCCGGGCATGTTCGACTCGGGCACCAGGTCGCGCGGGTTGGTGAGGTGCACGCGGTGCCACTCGTCGCTGTAGCGCCCGCCCACGCGCGCCAGGTCCGGGCCGGTGCGCTTGCTGCCCCACTGGAACGGCCGGTCGTAGACGAACTCGCCGGCGACCGAATAGTGGCCGTAGCGCTCGGTCTCGGCGCGGAACGGCCGGATCATCTGCGAGTGGCAGTTGTAGCAGCCTTCGCGGACGTAGACGTCGCGCCCGGTGAGCTCCAGCGCCCCGTAGGGCTTCCAGCCGGCGACCGGCTCGGTGGTCGACTTCTGGAAGTAAAGCGGCACGATTTCCACCAGGCCCCCGAAGCTGATCGCCACGACGATCAGCACCATCAGCAGCGGCAGGTTCTTCTCGATCAGCGAGTGAGCGAATTTCATCGTCGTCTCCGGATGAGGCTCAGGCGTGGGCGACCGCGACCTTCGGAATCTCGGCGTCGACCGCCTTGCCCCCCCGGATCGTCATCAGGCAGTTGTAGAGCATGATCGCCATGCCCGTCAGGTACAGCAGTCCGCCGAGCACGCGGATGTAGTAGTACGGGTACGTGGCCTTGAGCGACTCGACGAACGCATAGGTGAGCGTGCCGTCGGGGTTGGTCGCACGCCACATCAGGCCCTGCGTCACGCCGGCGATCCACATCGCGGCGATGTAGAGCACGACGCCGACCGTCGCGACCCAGAAGTGCACCTCGATCAGCCGCACGCTGTGCATCTGTGTGCGACCGAACAGCCTGGGCATCAGGTAGTAGATCGAACCCATCGTGATGAAGCCGACCCAGCCGAGCGCGCCGGAGTGCACGTGGCCGACGGTCCAGTCGGTGTAGTGCGACAGCGCGTTGACGGTCTTGATCGACATCATCGGCCCCTCGAAGGTCGACATGCCGTAGAACGACAGCGACACGACGAGGAACTTCAGGATCGGGTCCTCGCGCAGCTTGTGCCAGGCTCCCGACAGCGTCATGATGCCGTTGATCATGCCGCCCCAGGACGGCGCGAGCAGGATCAGCGAGAAGATCATCCCGATGCTCTGCGCCCAGTCGGGCAGCGCGGTGTAGTGCAGGTGGTGCGGGCCGGCCCACATGTACGTGAAGATCAGCGCCCAGAAGTGCACGATCGACAGCCGATACGAGTACACCGGACGCTCGGCCTGCTTCGGGATGAAGTAGTACATCATCCCCAGGAAGCCCGCGGTCAGGAAGAATCCGACGGCGTTGTGGCCGTACCACCACTGCACCATCGCGTCCTGTACGCCGGCGTAGGCCGAGTACGACTTCGTCAGGGTCACCGGCAGCTCGGCGCTGTTGACGATGTGCAGCACCGCGATCGTGATGATGTACGCGCCGAAGAACCAGTTCGCGACGTAGATGTGCGGGGTCTTGCGCTTGGCGATCGTTCCGAAGAACACGATCGCGTAGGCGACCCACACCGCGGTGATCAGCAGGTCGATCGGCCACTCGAGCTCGGCGTACTCCTTGCTGGTCGTGATGCCCAGCGGAAGCGTCACCGCGGCGGCGACGATGACGAGCTGCCAGCCCCAGAACGTGAACGCCGCGAGCCCGGGCGCGAACAGCCTCACCTGGCAGGTGCGCTGGACGACGAAATACGAGGTCGCGAAGAGCGCCGAACCGCCGAACGCGAAGATCACCGCGTTGGTGTGCAGCGGGCGCAGTCGGCTGTAGGTGAGCCACGGGATGTCGAAGTTCAGCTGCGGCCAGGCGAGCTGCGCCGCGATCCAGACGCCGACCAGCATTCCCACCAGGCCCCAGACCACGGTCATCACCGCGAACTGGCGCACGACCTTGTAGTTGTAGGTCATTCGATCCCCCTGATTCGTCGCCCGAATTATCGTGAGCGTGTCAACGTTAGCACTTGCGCTGGATCAATTACAGGGGCCGGCGGCAGGCGTAACGCAGGCCGCCTCACTCCGAAGGCGGGTCCTGCTGCGCGGGCGCCACACCCTTTCGGGTGATATCCGACGGGGGAGGTCGATCGTCGTCGAGAAGGATGCTATGCGCGGGGGCGTCCATGTCGTCGAACTGCCCGCTGTCGGACATGCGCAGGAAGATCCACGCCGCGAGCACGACGATCGCGAGGCTGAGCGGAATGAGCAGGTAGAGCGCCTCCATCAGGGGCTCCCGTGCGCGGTCGTTCCGGCGCGGGCGTCGCGCTGCGGCGCGGCCGCATCCGCCGGCGACGTCGCGACGCCCTTCGCGCTGGCCGGGATCAGGCGCAGCGCGTTCACCACGACCAGCAGCGAGCTCGTCGACATGCCGATCGCTGCCAGCCAGGGCGGCACCCAGCCGAGCGCGGCGGCGGGGATCGCGACGACGTTGTAGGCCAGCGCCCAGCCGAGATTGGCGCGAACGATCGAGCGCGTGCGCAGCGCCAGCGCGCGCAGCGCCGGCAGGTCGGTCAGCGACTGGCCGAGCAGCACCACCGCGGCGGCGGTGCGCGCCAGCGACGTGGCGTGGCCGACCGCCACGGAGACGTCGGCGGCGGCGAGCACCGGCGCGTCGTTGATGCCGTCGCCGACCATCAGCACGCGCCGGCCCTCGCCCTGCAACGAGCGGACGTACTCGAGCTTGCGCTGCGGGCTGGCGTCGGCGACGGCGGCTTCGATGCCGAGTGCCTCCGACACGCGCGCAACCGCTGCGGCGCGGTCTCCCGACAGCAGGTGCAGCCGCAGGCCCGCCGCTGCGAGCGAGTCGCAGACCTCGCGCGCTTCGTCTCGCAGCCGGTCGCGGAAGTGCAGCCGCGCGATCGGCGCGTCGGCGTCGACCAGCCAGACCAGGGTGTCCCCCGGCGGCTGCTCGGCGCCGTGCGCGAGCAGCTGGGTGCGCTGCGCGAGCGCCGGATGCCAGCTCGCGACGAAGGCGGCCGAGCCCAGCCGGTAGCGGCGGCCATCGACCTCGCCCTCGACGCCCATGCCCGGGACGGTCTCGCGCTCGCCCGGCGCCTGCTGCGGCTGCGCGGCGTCACCGCCGGCGCGCCGGATCGCTTCGGCCAGCGGATGGGCCTGGCCGGACTCGAGCGCCGCAGCGATCGACAGCACCTTTGCGGTGCTCGTCGCGCCGGGCGCCTCGCCGAGCAGGGCGACGTGCACCAGCTCCGGCCGCCCGCGCGTGAGCGTGCCGGTCTTGTCGAACACGACGTCGGTGCACGCGGCGACCTGCTCGAGCGCGTCGCCGCGTGCGATCAGCATGCCGCGGCGCATCGCCGCGCCGGTGGCGGCGGCCAGCGCGGCCGGCGTGGCCATCGAGAGCGCGCACGGGCAGGAGACGACGAGCACCGCGATCGCGATCTGCGCCGCGCGTGCCGGGTCGATCTGCATCCAGGCGAGCCATACGCAGGCCGCCAGCAGCAGCAGCGCGGCGACGAACCAGCGCGCGATCCGCTCGGTCAGACCGGCCAGCCGCGGCTTGTCGGCGGCGGCGCGATCGACCAGGCGCTCGATCGTCGAGATCGCGCTCTCGGCACTGGTGCGCAGCACCCGCATCAGCACCGGACTGCCGGCGTTGATCGCGCCGCCGGGAACCTCGTCGCCGGCGCCACGCGCGACCGGCAGCGATTCGCCGGTGAGCAGCGACTGGTCGATCGCCGTGCGGCCCTCGACGATCGCCGCGTCCACGGCGATTCGCTCGCCGACCGGCACCCGGAACAGGTCGCCCGGCGCGAGCCGCGTCGCCGGCACGCGCGCGATCGCGCCGGTGTCGTGGTCGACCCGGTCGACCATGTCGGGCACCGCAGCGGCCACTGCGTCGATTGCCCGTCCGGCGCGCCGGCGCGCGATCCACTCGACGTAGCGCGCCGACAGCAGCAGGAAGACGAACATCGTCACCGAGTCGAAATAGACCTCGCCGTGGCCGACGACGGTCGCGCGCACGCTCGCGACGAACGCGGCGAGCAGGCCGATGACGACGGGCACGTCCATGCCGACGCTGCGCGCGCGCAGGTCGCGCCAGGCGCCGGCGAAGAACGGGGTCGCCGAATAGAGCATCACCGGCAACGTGAGCAGCAGGCTCGCCCAGCGCAACAGGCTCTCGTGCTGCCATTCGATGTCGCCGGGATCGGCGACGTAGACCGGCACCGCGTACATCATCACCTGCATCATGCCGAGGCCGGCGATGAACAGGCGCCGGAACATCGCCTTGCTGGTTCGCTGGATCTGCGCCTCGCGCTCGCGCGGATCGAAGGGCAGCGCGCGATAGCCGAGGTGCCCGATGGCGTCGAGCAGCGAGGACAGCCGCGTCGCCGACGGGTTCCAGCGCACCGTCGCGCGGCCGGTGGCCAGGTTCACCGACGCCGCCTCGACGCCCGGCCGCCTGCGCAGCCCCTGCTCGAGCAGCCAGACGCAGGCGCCGCAGCGCAGCCCGTCGATCATCAGCGTCGCTTCGCAGTCGGCGTCGCGGTTGCGCACGAAGCGCGCCTGCACGTCGGCGTCGTCGTAGACCTCGAGCGCCCTGAGCGCCGGCGGTACGACCGCTGCGCCGGGCGCCGGCGCGCTGCGGGCGCGGTAGTAGTCGTCGAGGCCGGCGGCGACGATCGCGTTGGCGACCGCCTGGCATCCGGCGCAGCACATCTCGCGCTCGATCCCCTCGACCTTCGCCGTCCAGCGGCCGGGCTGCTCGACCGGCTCGCCACAATGGAAGCAGGCGACCGCGCCGGTCATTGGAACCAGCTCACGCAGGCGTCGATCGCTGCGTGCAGGTGCTCCAGCGGGTCGATGCGTGCCAGGCCCGCGAGGCCGAACGCCACGATCGCGAGGCCCGCGACGATGCGCGCGCCGGGGCTGGCCAGCAGGCGCGCGCCGCGCTGCGCGGCGAACCCGAGCGCGAGCAGGTTGGGCAGCGTGCCCAGCCCGAACACGAGCAGCATCAGCGCACCGTCGGCGGCGCTGCCCGACACCAGCGCTGCGACCAGCACGCCGTAGACCATCCCGCAGGGCACCCAGCCCCAGGCCGCCCCCGCGGCCAGCGCACCGGGGATGCTGGCCGCGCCGAGCAGCCGCGTCGCGTGCGGGCCGACGCGCCGCCACAGGGCCGCACCGGCGCGCTCGAGCACGCCGAGCCGGCGCAAGCCGCCTCCCCCCGCCAGGCCGGTGAGCGCGATGCCCAGCGCGATCATGACCAGGTTGGCTGCGACGAACGCCGCCTGCTGGATGGGCAGCACCCTGGCCGCGAGCCACGCGGCCGAGCCGACGCCGCCGGCCAGCGCGCCGGCGACCGTATAGCTGGCGATGCGGCCGGCGTTGTAGGCCAGCTGCAGCGGCAGGCCCGATTGCACCGCAGCCAGCGCGCCGCCGGCGCCCTGCGCGCGGATCGGGATCACCCGGTGGCGCGAGCCGAGCAACGCGACGATGCCGCCGCACATGCCTGCGCAATGCACGCCGCCGAACAGGCCGAGCAGGAACACCGACGTCAGGGACAGGCCGAGCATGGAAGCGCGTTCGTCGTTCGCGGGAGTGGACAGGCGCTAGACTTGCACCACGGGAGCGCGCGCACGGGCACGCACCGCGCCGGCGCATCGAGCTGCCGGGAATGCTACTCCCGCGACCACGAACCGTCTTGAACGATGTCAAGAACCCTCTGGACAGACGAAGCAGGCGTGCTGCGCACGGTCGACCAGACCGTGCTTCCGTTCGAGCGGCGCGAGCTCGCGCTGCGCACGCTCGACGACTGCGATCGCGCGATCCGCGAGATGCAGGTGCGCGGCGCGCCCCTGATCGGCGCGGTCGGCGCGTACGGCCTGGCACTCGCGCTGCGCGCCGATCCTTCGGACGCCTCGCTCGCGCACGCCTGCGAGCGCCTTGCCGGCGCGCGGCCCACCGCGGTCAACCTGCGCTGGGCGCTCGGACGCGTGCGCGGGCGCGTCGCGGCTGCGCCGCCCGCGCGGCGCGCGTCGCTGGCCTGGGACGAAGCCGGCCGGATCTGCGACGAGGACGTCGCCTGCAACGCCCGGATCGGCGAGCACGGGGCCGGGTTGCTGCGCGCGCTGGCCGGGCGCCGCCCGGGGCCGCGCGGCATCGCCCGGGCCGCAGCGGCTGCCGGGGGCGCGCTGAACCTGCTCACGCACTGCAACGCCGGACGCATCGCCACCGTCGACCACGGCACCGCCCTGGCGCCGATCTACCGGCTTCACGCCGAGGGCGTGCCGGTGCACGTCTGGGTCGACGAGACGCGCCCGCGCAACCAGGGCGCCGCGCTCACCGCCTGGGAACTCGCCGAGCGCGGCGTTGCGCACACGGTGATCGCCGACAACGCCGGGGGGCTGCTGATGATGCAGGGACGCGTCGACGCGGTGATCGTCGGCTGCGATCGCGTCGCGGCCAACGGCGACGTCGCCAACAAGGTCGGCACCTACCTGAAGGCGCTGGCGGCGCGCGACAATGGCGTGCCCTTCTACGTTGCCTGCCCGGTGTCGACGATCGATCCCGAGACGCCCGACGGTGCGTCGATCCCGATCGAGGAACGCGCGGCGCGCGAAGTGACGCACATGGCGGGCATGCTCGACGACGGTTCGCGCGCGAGCGTGCGGATCGTGCCCGAGGGCAGCGCCGTCGCGAACCCCGCCTTCGACATCACGCCGGCGCGGCTGGTCACCGCGCTGGTAACCGAGCGCGGCGTCTGCGACGCCTCTGCCGCGGGACTTCGCGCGGTGCTGGCTGCGAGCCCGGCATGAGCGAACCGACACGCGAACCGTATGGGTCCGAGGACGCCGCGCGGGCGGCGATCATCGACGCCGCGCGTCGCATGAACGCGCTGGGCATCAACAGCGGGCGCGCCGGCAACGTCTCGATGCGCTGGCACCGCGGCGGTGCCGACGGCCTGCTGGTCACGCCCAGCGCGCTCGCCTACGAAGCGATGACGGTCGACGACCTGGTGTGGCTGCCGGTCGAGGCGCCGGCCGGCGAAGACGCAGGCGCCGAGCAGCCCCTGCGCTGCGACGGCACGCGGCAGCCGTCTTCGGAGTGGCGGCTGCACCGCGATCTCTACGCCAGCCGCGGCGACGCCGGCGCGATCGTCCACGCGCACGCGCCGTTTTCGACCACGCTCGCCTGCCTGCCGAGGATCCACGTCGAAGGCATTCCCGCCTTCCACTACATGATCGCGGTGGCCGGCGGCGACGACATCCGCTGCGCGCCGTACGCGATGTTCGGCACCGCGGCGCTGTCCGCGGCGGCGCGCACGGCGCTCGAGGGGCGCCGCGCGTGCCTGCTGGCGCAGCACGGGCTGGTGGCGCTGTCGGGCACGCTCGAGGCGGCGCTCGAGCTCGCGGTCGAGGTCGAGTTGCTCGCGCGAATCTACTGGCAGGCACTGCAGGTCGGCGAGCCTGCGCGGCTCGACGCCGCGGCGATGGCGAGCGTGCACGCGCGTTTCGCGCGCTACCGGCCCGATCCGACCGGCTGAAGCCCGGGGCGGCGCGGTCGCCCGGCGCCACACGCGGGGCGGTCGCCCGGCGCCGTTCGCGGCGCGGCCGCCTGCCGCGTCAGGCCGCGCGGGCCGGCCTGGCGCGCTTGCGCGGCGAGGCGGCGGCGGCCTGCGCCGTGAGGGGCTCGCGCAGCACCCGCGCCAGGTAGCGACCCGTGTGGCTGGCCTCGCAGCCGGCGATCTCCTCGGGCGTGCCGGCGGCCACCACGGTGCCCCCGCCGTCGCCGCCCTCGGGGCCGAGGTCGATCACCCAGTCGGCGGTCTTGATCACGTCGAGGTTGTGCTCGATCACGATGACCGTGTTGCCGTGGTCGCGCAGCGCGTGGATCACCTTCAGCAGCAGCGCGATGTCGTGGAAATGCAGCCCGGTGGTCGGTTCGTCGAGGATGTACAGCGTGCGCCCGGTGTCGCGCTTGGACAGCTCTTCGGCGAGCTTCACGCGCTGCGCCTCGCCGCCCGACAGGGTCGTTGCGCTCTGGCCCAGCCGCACGTAGCCCAGGCCCACGTCGAGCAGCGTCTGCAGCTTGCGCCGGATCGCCGGCACCGCCGACAGCAGCTCCGACGCCTGCTCGATCGTCATGTCGAGCACCTCGGCGATGTTGTGCCCCTTGTACTGCACCTCGAGTGTCTCGCGGTTGTAGCGCCGGCCCGCGCACACGTCGCAGGGCACGTAGACGTCGGGAAGGAAATGCATCTCGACGCGAATCACCCCGTCGCCTTCGCAGGCCTCGCAGCGCCCGCCCTTGACGTTGAACGAGAAGCGCCCGGGGCCGTAGCCCCTCTCGCGCGCGGTGGGCGTCTCGGCGAACAGCTCGCGGATCGGGGTGAACAGGCCGGTATAGGTGGCGGGGTTCGATCGCGGCGTACGCCCGATCGGGCTCTGGTCGACGTTGATCACCTTGTCGACGTGCTCGAGGCCTTCGATTGCCTCGTGCGGGGCGGCCTCGACCGACGAGCGGTTGATCGTTCGGGCGGCTGCCGCGTACAGCGTGTCGTTGACCAGCGTCGACTTGCCCGAGCCCGAAACGCCGGTCACGCAGACCAGCAGCCCGAGCGGGATCTCGACCGACAGGTGACGCAGGTTGTTGCCGCTCGCGCCGCGCACCAGCAGGCGCTGCTCGCCCGGTGCCTTGCGCGCCGCGGGCAGCTCGATGCGCAGCGCGCCCGCGAGGTAGCGGCCGGTGAGCGAGGCGTCGCTCGCCTCGATCGCTTCCGGAGGCCCCTCGGCGACGACGTGGCCGCCGTGCTCGCCGGCGCCGGGCCCCATGTCGATCACGTGGTCGGCGGCGCGGATCGCGTCCTCGTCGTGCTCGACCACCAGCACCGAATTGCCGAGGTCGCGCAGGTGCTTGAGCGTCGATATCAGCCGGTCGTTGTCGCGCTGGTGCAGGCCGATCGACGGCTCGTCGAGCACGTACATCACGCCGGTGAGTCCGGAGCCGATCTGCGACGCGAGCCGGATCCGCTGCGATTCGCCGCCCGAGAGCGTCTCGGCGGCGCGGTCGAGCGACAGGTAGTCGAGGCCGACGTTGTTCAGGAAGCGCAGCCGGTCGACGATCTCACGCACGATGCGCTCGCCGATGACCTGCTTCGCGCCCGGCAGCGCGAGCGACTGGAACCAGTCGAACGCCTGGCGCAGCGTCAGCGCCGACAGTTCGTAGATCGGGCGATCGGCGCCGCGCGGGCCGACGCGGACGAAGCGCGCGTCGATGCGCAGCCGCGTGCCCTCGCAGGTGGGGCAGACGCGCGAGTTCAGGTACTTGGACAGCTCCTCGCGGACGTGTGCCGAGTCGGTCTCCTTGTGCCGGCGCTGCAGGTTCGGGATCACGCCCTCGAACGCGTGCTCGCGCACGGTCGGCCTGCCGCCGTCGGCGACGTAGGTGAACGGGATCTTCTCGCTGCCCGAGCCGTGCAGCACCACGTGCCGCACGCGCTCGGGCAGTGCCTCGAACGGCGCGTCGATGTCGAAGCCGTAGAACGCGGCGAGGTTCTGCAGCAGCTGGAAGTAGAACTGGTTGCGCCGGTCCCAGCCCTTGATCGCCCCCGACGCGAGGCTCAGGTTCGGGAACGGCACGACGCGCCTGGGGTCGAAGAACTGCACCACGCCGAGTCCGTCGCACTCGGGGCACGCGCCGATCGGGTTGTTGAACGAGAAAAGGCGGGGCTCGAGCTCGGGCAGCGAGTGGTTGCACACCGGGCACGCGAAGCGGCTCGAGAACAGCTGCTCGGCGCCGCCGTCGATGTCGACGGCGATCGCGCGCCCGTCGGCGACGCGCAGCGCCGTCTCGAACGACTCGGCCAGCCGCTGGCGGATCGACGGGGCGACCTTCACGCGGTCGACGACGACGTCGATCGAATGCTTCTGGTTGCGGCTGAGCTTCGGCGCGTCGCCCGCGCCCAGTTCGAAGATGCGTGGCTCGGCACCCTCGCCGCGCACCCGCACGCGCACGAATCCCTGCGCCTGCAGGTCGGCGAAGAGCTCGAGGTGCTCACCCTTGCGGTTGGCGAGCACCGGCGCGAGGATCATGAGCCGCGTGCCCTCGGGCATCGCCAGCACCGCGTCGACCATCTGCGACACGGTCTGCGCCTCGAGGACGTGCTCGGGGTGCTCGGGGCAGTACGGCGTGCCGACCCGCGCGAACAGCAGGCGCAGGTAGTCGTGGATCTCGGTCACGGTGCCGACCGTCGAGCGCGGATTGTGGCTGGTGGCCTTCTGCTCGATCGAGATCGCCGGCGACAAGCCCTCGATCAGGTCGACGTCGGGTTTCTCCATCAGCTGCAGGAACTGCCGCGCGTACGTCGAGAGCGACTCGACGTAGCGACGCTGGCCTTCGGCGTACAGCGTGTCGAACGCGAGCGAGGATTTCCCGGATCCCGACAGGCCGGTGATCACCACCAGCCGGTTGCGCGGCACGTCGAGGCTGACGTTCTTCAGGTTGTGGGTGCGTGCACCCCGGACGCGGATCGATTCCATGGGGTCGAAAGCCAATCGGCTAATATACCCGGTCGCGAATGCCTACGTGATGCACCCCCCGTCCCCCGACCCTCCGGCCGGCGCCGATCCGGCCGCCGGCGTGCACGCGCCGCCGCCCGGACGCGACTCGCCGCGCGCGAGCGGTGCCCTGCGCGACCCGATGACTGCGCCCGAATTGCGCTCGAGCGTCTCGCTCGCGACGATCTTCGCGCTGCGGATGCTGGGCCTGTTCCTGATCCTGCCGGTGTTCGCAGTGCACGCGCGCGGCATGCCCGGCGGCAACGACGCGACACTGATCGGCCTCGCGCTCGGCATCTATGGGCTCACGCAGGCGGTGCTGCAGATTCCGCTCGGCGTGGCCTCCGACCGCTTCGGCCGCAAGCCGGTCATCGTGTTCGGCCTGCTGCTGTTCGCCGCGGGCAGCTTCATCGCGGCCGGCGCGCACGACCTCGCCACCGTCATCGCAGGCCGCGCGGTGCAGGGCGCCGGCGCGATCTCGGCGGCTATCACCGCGCTGATCGCGGACAGCACGCGCGACTCCCAGCGCACGAAGGCGATGGCGATGGTCGGGGCGTCGATCGGACTGACCTTCTCGTTGTCGCTGGTCGGCGCGCCGCTGCTCTATGAAGCGGTAGGCATGGGCGGCATCTTCGCGCTCACCGGCCTGCTCGCGCTGGCCGCGATCGCCGTCGTCACGCTGGTGACGCCCGCGGCGCCGCCGGCCGCGGCCGGGTCGGGTGTCTCGCGCACGCCGTTCGCCCGCGTCGCGCTCGAGCCCGACCTGCTGCGGCTGAACTTCGGCATCTTCACGCTGCACGCGGCGCAGATGGCGATGTTCGTCGTGCTGCCCACCTGGCTGGCCGATCGCGCCGGCATCGCGCTCGGCGACCACTGGAAGCTCTACCTGCCGGTCGTGCTGCTGTCGTTCGCGCTGATGATGCCGCCCCTGATCTGGAGCGAGCGCGTCGGCCGCCTGCGCGGCCTGTTCCTTGCCGCGGTCGCGCTGCTGCTCGGCGTGCAGGTGCTGCTGGCGTTGCAGCCGAACGGCCTAGTCCCGCTGGCGCTCTTGCTGCTGGGCTTCTTCGTCGGCTTCAATATCCTCGAAGCGAGCCTGCCTTCGCTGGTGTCGCGGCTGGCGCCGCCCGACGCGAAGGGCACCGCGCTGGGCATCTACAACACCACGCAGTCGCTCGGGCTGTTCTTCGGCGGCGTGCTCGGTGGCTGGGTGCAGCACGGGTGGGGCAAGCCGGCGGTGTTCGACGCCTGCGCCGTGCTGATGGCGCTGTGGCTGCTGGTGGCGGCGCGCCAGAGGCGCTGGCCCGCGGCGGCTCGCGGCGGGGCGGCGGCGTGAAACAATCGGTTCCTGCGACATTTCCCGGGAGGGCAGCATGGCTTCGGTGAACAAGGTAATCCTCATCGGCAATCTCGGCCGCGATCCCGAAACGCGCTATGCGCCCAGCGGAAGCGCGATCTGCAACGTGCGGATCGCGACCACGCGCAACTGGAAGGACAAGGCCTCCGGCGAGAAGCGCGAGGAGACCGAGTGGCACAGCGTCGTGTTCTACGACCGACTTGCCGAGATCGCGGGCGAGTACCTGAAGAAGGGCCGCCCGGTCTACGTCGAAGGCCGGCTCAAGACCCGCAAGTGGCAGGACAAGGACGGCCAGGACCGCTACACGACGGAGATCATCGCGACCGAGATGCAGCTGCTCGGCTCGCGTGACGGTGGCGGTGCCGGCGACGACGGCGGCTACTCGCGCGAGCCCGCCGCGTCGGGCTCGCCGGCGCGCGGTCCGGCACGCGCCGGTGCCGGCGGTGCCGGCGGGGCCGGCGGGGCCGGCGGGGCCGCGCCCGGCGGCGGCAAGCCGGCGAACTTCGACGACATGGACGACGACATTCCGTTCTGACGCCGCTGCAGCGCCGCGGGCCCGGCGCGCTGCGCCGCTTCAGCGCGCGGGCGCCGGTGACCGCAGCGCCCTGACCCGGCGCAGCTTGCCGCTGACCGGATTGACCTCCGGCGGGCAGTCGTCCAGCTTCAGATCCACCGGTCCCACGCCCTGGGCCTTCAGGAACCGGGCCAGCGCGCGCACGGCGCGCCGCCCGTCGACCGAACGGCGGCGCGCGCCGGGCGCATCGACGCGCAGGCACAGCGCGTTGCGCGCGGTCTGGATCAGCTGGAAGCGGTGCACGCCGGTCTCTTCCTCGATCACCGTCTCGATCGCCAGCGGCAGCAGCCGCACCGGGGTGCCCGCCGCGCCGTCGAGCACCAGCACGTCGTCGCGCCGGCCCTGCACCTGCACCGACGGACGACGCTGGCCGCAGGGGCAGGGCGATCGATCGATCGTCACGCTGTCGCCGAGGTCGTAGCGGATCACCGGCTGCACGCGATTGGCCAGGTTCGTCAGCAGGACGCTCGCCGACGGGCGGCCGGGCGGAACCGGCCGCCCGCTCTCGTCGATCGGCTCGAGCACGACCCAGTCGTCGTTCAGGTGCAGGCGGCCGTGCCGGCAGCCGAAGGCGATCTGCATGCACTCGGAGGCCCCGTAGTCCTCGAGCACCGGACAGCCGAAGCCGTCGGCGATCGCGGCCCGGTCGGCGGCGGTCAACGCCTCGCCCCCGCTCCACAGCGAGCGCGGACGCAGCTTCAGCCGGCCCTCGCATTGCTCGCGCGCGAGCAGCGACAGCATCGTCGGGTAGCTCGCGACGAAGGTCGGCTGCCATGCGTTCAGGCCCGCAACCAGCGCGTCGAGCGGCTGCAGGATCGAGAACACCTGCGTCTGGGACGCGAGCACCGGGTGCAGGCGGCACTGTCGCTGCCACCAGACCACGCCGGCGAAGTGCCCGCCGGTGGCCGCCACCAGTGCCATCCGCGCCGGCATCGCGGCCACCTGCCACGGCTCGGGGGCCGTCGGGCCGAACTCGAAGCGCATCGTGAGCAGTGCCGCGTAGATCGCCAGCGCCTCGGGATCCTGGACGTAGATGCCGGGGACGCCGGTGGTGCCGGAGCTGGTCCACACCGAGTACTTGCCGAGGTAGGGCTCGGCGATCCGCGACGGATCGCGAACGAAGGCCTCGAGCTCGCGCCGGCGCAGCTGCGGATCGGCGACCCAGTCGTCGAAATGCGCCATCAGCTGCGCACGGGTGACCGGCGGGTACGCCTGCAGGTCGGTGCATCCGGCGGGAACCTTCCGGTAGTGCGAGCGGTAGAACTTCGAGTCCTCGCGCGCGTGCCGCAGCAGCTCGGCGACTCGCCGCTCGCGCGTCGCGCGCCGGGTCGCGTCGTCGGCGAGGTCGTCGAGCCAGATCTCGCGCACGCATGCGCCCCAGCGCCAAAGCTCGTCGGTGCCGCGCCACCAGTCCCAGGGATTGGCGGCGCGGGTCGGCTCGTGTTCGCCCCCGCTTCCCATCTGCGCAATCTATCGAGCCCGCGCGCCACGCGGCTTGACCTGAATCAGCGGGGGCCGGGCCTGCGGCCCGGGGCCGGCGCCTGCGGTACCATGGCGGCCGCCGACGGCGCCAGGCGGCGCGTCGCACGAGGAGCGACCGTACATGCAAGTGGTTTGCCTGGACCTCGAAGGCGTGCTGGTGCCCGAGATCTGGATCGAATTTTCCCGCCGCACCGGCATCGCGGAGTTCTCCCGGACCACGCGCGACGAGCCCGACTACGACCGCCTGATGCGCTTTCGCCTCGATCTGCTCGCGAAGCACCGGCTCAAGCTCTCGGACATCCAGCGGGTCATCGAGGGCATGGGCCCGATGGCCGGTGCCCGCGAATTCCTCGACGACCTGCGCGCCCGCTACCAGGTGTTCATCCTGTCGGACACGTTCTACGAGTTCGCCGACCCGCTGATGCGCCAGCTCGGCCGCCCGACGCTGTTGTGCCACCGGCTCGAGGTCGACGCCGACGGCGTCGTGCGCGACTACCGCCTGCGCATGCCGGACCAGAAGCGTGCCGCGGTCAACGCGCTGAAGGGCCTGAACTTCCAGGTGATCGCCGCTGGCGACTCCTACAACGACACCGGGATGCTGATTGCCGCCGACGCCGGGTTCTTCATCCATCCGCCCGAGTCGATCGTCGCGCAGTTCCCGCAGTTCCCGGTCACGCGCAGCTACCCGGAGCTGCGGGCGGCGATCGATTCGGCCGCGCGGGAGCTGCGCGGCTGACCTGTCGCAACGCCGCCCAGACGGTGGCGATTTTCCTTTATAATTCAAGGTTTTCTCGCGCTCCCGCCGCCCGGCCGGGCGGCTTCTTCTGCGGGTTGCTTGCACCATGCCGATTTACGCCTATCGTTGCGACAGCTGCGGCGTCGAGAAGGACGTGCTGCAGAAACTCTCCGATGCGCCATTGACCGTCTGCCCGGAATGCGGCGCCGAGGCCTTCCACAAGCGCCTGAGCGCGCCGGCGTTCCAGCTGAAAGGCAGCGGCTGGTACGTCACCGACTTCCGCGACGGCGGCAAGAAGGGCGCTCCCGACGCAAAGCCGGCCGGCGCAGACGGCGACGGCAAGCCCGCTGCAGCCGACGCGAAGAAGGCCGAGCCGGCGGCCGGCAGCCCGGCGCCGTCGCCGGCCCCCGCCGCAGCCCCGGCGCCGACACCGGCTGCCGGCGCGAAGTCGAGCTGAGCGACGCCGCCGCGCGCCGCGCCCCATGCGCAAGTACTTCGTCACCGGCCTGCTGATCTGGGTGCCCCTCGCCATCACGATCTGGGTGCTCGACCTGATCGTGACGACGATGGACCAGACGCTGCGGCTGCTGCCCGCGCAGTGGCAGCCGCACGCGCTGCTCGGGCGCGACATTCCCGGGTTGGGCGTCGTCCTGACGGTGCTGGTGGTCGCGCTCACCGGCCTGCTTGCGCGCAACTTCATCGGCGAGCGGCTGGTGGTCTACTGGGAGGCGCTGCTCGGCCGCATCCCGATCGTCCGCTCGATCTACTCGAGCGTGAAGCAGGTGAGCGACACGATCCTGTCGCCGAACGGCCAGGCGTTCCGCCGCGCGTTGCTGGTGCAGTACCCGCGTCCCGACGTCTGGACGATCGCGTTCCAGACGGGGACCCCGGCCGACGAGGTCCGCCGCCGCGTCGGGGTCGAGATGGTCTCGGTCTACGTGCCGACGACGCCGAATCCGACCTCGGGCTTCTTCCTGATGGTTCCGCGCGCCGAAACCATCGACCTGAACATGAGCGTCGACGAGGCGCTGAAGTACGTGGTGTCGATGGGGGTGGTCGCGCCGACCGACCGCAGCGGCGCCACCGTCGCCGCGACGCACCGCGAATGAACCGGAGAACATCGATGCGCAGTTGCTACACCGGCCAGGTTTCCACCGAGCATCTCGACCAGGTGGTGACGCTGTTCGGCTGGGTCCACCGTCGCCGCGACCACGGCGGGGTGATCTTCATCGACCTGCGCGACCGCGAAGGGCTCGCGCAGGTCGTCTGCGACCCCGATCGCGCGGAGGTGTTCGCGGTGGCCGAGCGCATCCGCAACGAGTTCTGCGTCAAGGTGGTCGGCAAGGTTCGCCGGCGCCCCGAGGGAACGGCCAACGCGAACATCCGCAGCGGCCAGGTCGAGGTGCTGTGCCAGGAGATCGAGATCCTCAATCCCTCGGTGACGCCGCCGTTCCAGCTCGACGACGAGAACCTGTCCGAGACCACGCGCCTCACGCATCGCGTGCTAGACCTGCGCCGCGCGCCGATGCAGCAGAACCTGATGCTGCGCTACCGGGTGGCGATGGAGGTGCGCAAGTACCTCGACTCGCTCGGCTTCGTCGACATCGAGACGCCGATGCTCACCAAGTCCACGCCCGAGGGCGCGCGCGACTACCTCGTTCCGTCGCGCGTGAACGCGGGGCAGTTCTTCGCGTTGCCGCAGTCCCCGCAGCTGTTCAAGCAGCTGCTGATGGTCGCCGGCTTCGACCGCTACTACCAGATCACGAAGTGCTTCCGCGACGAAGACCTGCGCGCCGATCGCCAGCCCGAGTTCACGCAGATCGACTGCGAGACCTCGTTCCTGTCGGAGACCGAGATCCGCGCGATCTTCGAGGACATGATCCGCGTCGTGTTCCGCAACGCGATCGGCGTCGAGCTGCCGGCGCCGTTCCCGACGATGCCCTACGCCGAGGCGATGCGCCTGTACGGCTCGGACAAGCCCGACCTGCGCGTGAAGCTCGCGTTCACCGACCTGACCGACGCGATGAAGGACGTCGACTTCAAGGTCTTCAGCGCGGCCGCCAACGCGGAAGGCGGGCGGGTGGTGGCGCTGCGCGTGCCCGGGGGCGGGGAGATGACGCGCAGCGAGATCGACGGCTACGGCCAGTTCGTCGCGATCTACGGCGCGAAGGGCCTGGCCTGGATCAAGGTCAACGACGCCTCGAAGGGCCGCGACGGCCTGCAGTCGCCCATCGTCAAGAACCTGCACGACGCGGCGATCGCGGCGATCCTCGAGCGCACCGGGGCGGCCAGCGGCGACCTCGTGTTCTTCGGTGCCGACCGCGCGAAGGTGGTCAACGACGCGATCGGCGCGCTGCGCACGAAGATCGGCCACTCCGACTTCGGCCGGCGCAACGGCCTGCTGGAGTCGGGCTGGAAGCCGCTCTGGGTGACCGACTTCCCGATGTTCGAGTACGACGAGGAAGACGCGCGCTGGGTCGCGGTGCACCACCCGTTCACGTCGCCGAAGGACGGCCACGAGGACCTGATGGAGACCGATCCCGGCCGCTGCCTGGCCAAGGGATACGACATGGTGCTCAACGGCTGGGAGATCGGCGGCGGGTCGGTGCGGATCCACCGCGAGGAAGTGCAGAGCAAGGTGTTCCGGGCGCTGAAGATCGGTCCCGAGGAAGCGCGGGCGAAATTCGGGTTCCTGCTCGACGCGCTGCAGTACGGTGCGCCGCCGCACGGCGGCATCGCGTTCGGCCTCGACCGCATCGTCACGATGATGGCCGGCGCCGAATCGATCCGCGACGTGATCGCGTTTCCGAAGACGCAGCGCGCCCAGTGCCTGCTCACGCAGGCACCGTCGCCGGTCGACGAGAAGCAGCTGCGCGAGCTGCACATCCGCCTGCGGGTGCCGGAGCCGGCCAAGGCGTGAGCGCGCGCGGGCGGCAGGGCTGCAACGAGGCGAGCGCGTGGCGGGCACCAAGGTCCCCGAGTCGGTGCTGGTCGTGATCCACACGCCCGACCTGCGGGTGCTGCTGCTCGAGCGTGCCGACCACCCCGGCTTCTGGCAGTCGGTCACCGGCAGCAAGGAACGCGCCGACGAGCCGCTCGCGCAGACCTGTCGGCGCGAGGTGCTCGAGGAAACCGGCATCGACACCGCGGCGCACGAGCTGACCGACTGGCAGCTGGTGAACCGCTACGAGATCTACGCCCACTGGCGGCATCGCTATCCCGACGGTGTGACGCACAATACCGAGCATGTGTTCGGCCTGCGGGTTCCCGAGGCGCTGCCGGTGACGATCGCGCCGCGCGAGCACCTTCGCTACGAGTGGCTGCCCTGGGAGCAGGCGGCCGAGCGCTGCTTCTCGTGGAGCAACGCCGAGGCGATCCGCCAACTCCCCGCCCGCGCCGGACAGGTCGCGACCCGATGAACGCCACGGGTCGCCGCCCCCTCGCGCCCGCGGATCGCGCGCGCAACGACGCCGACGCGTCGCGCATCGGCCGGCGCCCCAGGCTGCCGAAGCCGCGCCGTGCCGCAGTCCCGCCGAAGGCGCCTGCCGAAGGGTCTGCGGCGGCGACGCTGCGGGTGTCCACCTACAACATCCACAAGGGCGTGCTGCGCGAGTTCATCGGCCTGCGCCGGGTCACGCGCATCCACGAGCTGCGCGCGCGCCTGCACGAGCTCGACAGCGACCTGATCTTCCTGCAGGAAGTGCAGGGCCAGCACGAGCGCCACGCGCGTCGCCTCGAGCACTGGCCCGAGGAGCCGCAGGACGTGTTCCTCGCGAAGTCGCCCAAGCTCAGGCAGACCTTCGAGACCGCCTACGGACGCAACGCCAGCTACCTGCACGGCCACCACGGCAACGCGCTGCTGTCGCGCTACCCGATCGTCGGGCTGGAGAACCGCGACATCTCGGACCACGCGCTCGAGAAGCGCGGCGTCCTGCATTGCGTCGTCAAGGTCGGGCGGCTCGACGTGCACTGCTTCGTCGTGCACTTCGGCCTGCTCGCCCGCAGCCGCGAGCGGCAGCTCGGCGCGCTGATCGACTGGGTGTCGAACGCGGTGTCGCCGGATGCGCCGCTGATCATCGCCGGAGACTTCAACGACTGGCGCAACCAGCTCTCCGATCGCCTGTGCGGCGAGATCGGCGTGGTGGAGGTGTTCGACGCGCTCAGGCCGCAGGTCGAGCTCGTGCGGCGCGCCACGTATTTCGCCCGCGACCGGTTGCCGGCGGTCGAGCTGCCCGAGTCGGCGGCAGTGGGGGGGGCGCCGCGCATGGTGCGCACCGCGCGCACGTTTCCCGCGCTGGTGCCGTGGTTCCGCATGGACCGCATCTACCAGCGCGGCTTTCGCGTGAACGCGGCCCGCGTGCTGCGTGGCATCGAATGGGCCCGCCTGTCGGACCACAGTCCGCTGGTGGCCGACCTCGAACTGATCGACCCGGGCGCCTGAGCGGGTTCCGGTGGATTGCGCAAGCGCGGTGGGCGATCGCAGGTACGTTTCGCTGCCCTGGTACGAGAGCCTGAAGCCGACGCTGCGCGGCGGCCACGAGGTCACGCTGCTCGAATCGGGCGCCGAGTTCTTTCCCGCGCTCGAGCAGGCGATCGCCGTGGCGGTGCACGGCATCTATCTCGAGACCTACATCTTCGAGGACGACCCGGCCGGCCGGCGGGTGGCCGCCGCGCTGGCCGCCGCGTCGCGTCGTGGCGTGAGCGTGCGACTGATCGTCGACGGATTCGGCACCGCCCGCGTCGAGGGCGAGTGGGCGCGCACGCTGCGCGAGGCCGGCGTGCTGCTCGAAACGTTCAGGCCGGAGCGCCGGCGCTTTTCGCTCGACCGTCAGCGGCTGCGCAGGCTTCACCGCAAGCTGGCGGTGATCGACGGGCGCGTCGCCTTCGTCGGCGGGATCAACATGCTCGACGACCTGTACGACCCGAGGCACGGCACGCTGGAGCACCCGCGGCTCGACTACGCCGTGCGCGTGCGCGGCCCGATGGTCGCCCAGGTGCACGTCGCCGCCGCGCGCCTGTGGTGGGAGATCTCGGTCGTCAACCGCTCGCTGCACCGCGGCCGCGCCGGCGACGCACAGGCGGGACGCGCGCCGCTGCACATGCCCGAGTCGGTGACGAGCGAGGTCACGCCGGCGGGCAAGGTGCGCGCCGCGTTCCTGCTGCGCGACAACCTCAGGCACCGGCGCACGATCGAGCGCGCCTACCTGAGGGCGATCGGGCGCGCGCGCCGCGAGGTGCTGATCGCCAGCGCGTATTTCTTTCCCGGCGTCCGGTTCCGGCGCGCGCTGCTGGCCGCGGTGCGCCGCGGCGTGCGGGTGCGGCTGCTGCTGCAGGGGAGGGTCGAGTATCGGCTGCCGCACTACGGCTCGCAGGCGCTGTACGACGAGTTGCTGCGCGGCGGGGTCGAGATCGTCGAGTACCGGCGCAGCTTCCTGCACGCGAAGGTGGCCGTCGTCGACGACTGGGCGACCGTCGGCTCGTCGAACATCGATCCGTTCTCGCTGCTGCTCGCGCGCGAGGCGAACGTCGGCGTTCACGACGCGGCGTTCGCGCAGCAGCTGCGCGAGCGCCTGCTGGCGGCCATCGAGCGCGGCGGCGTACCGGTCGAGTTGCGGGAGCACCGGCGCCGTCCATGGCCGGTGCGGATGCTCAACGCGATCGCGTTCTTCGTGTTGCGCATCGGCGTGGCGATCAGCGGCGTCGCCGGCCGCTACTGAACCGGCCGAGCGCGTGGGCACCCTGCTGCACGGCGTCGATTTCACCAGCGCGCCGTCGCGTCGAAAGCCGATCACGGTGGCCGACGGCCGGATCGAGGCCAGCCGCGACGGCGCGGTGCTGCGCCTGGAGCGGATCGAGGGGCTGCCCGAGCTCGACGCGTTCGATCGCTGGCTGCGCCGTCCGGGGCCGTGGCTGGCCGCCTGCGACTTCCCGTTCGGGCTGCCCAGGGCGTTGCTGGCCGAGCTCGGGTGGCCGCACCGGCCGGACCACGGTAACAGCGCCTGGGCGGCGTCGATTCGCCACCTTGCCGCCCTGTCGCGCGACCGGATGATCGCCCAGTTCCGGGCGTATTGCGACGCGAGACCGGCCGGGTCGAAGTTCGCCCGTCGCGCGACCGATCGTCCTGCCGGATCGAGTCCGTCGATGAAATGGGTCAACCCGCCGGTGGCGCTGATGTTGCACGCGGGCGCCCCGCGGCTGCTGGCGTCCGGGGTCGACCTGCCCGGCCTGCATCCGGGCGATCCGCGGCGGGTCGTCCTCGAGGGCTATCCGGGGTACGTGGCGCGGGCGCTGGTCGGGCGACGTTCGTACAAGGCCGACGACCGCGCGCGACAAACGCCCGAGCGCCGCGAGGCGCGCGAGGCGATGATCGCCCTGCTCGAGCGCGGCGATCACGGCTTCGGGCTGCCGCTCGCACTCGACGCGGCGCATCGCCGCGCCTGCATCGAGGACCCGGCCGGGGACCTGCTCGATGCGGTGCTCTGCCTGGTGCAGGCCGCCTGGGGCTGGCGGCGACGGGCGAGGCGCTATGGCCTGCCCGACGCGATCGACCCGGTCGAGGGCTGGATCGTGTCGGTGCCGGCCGATTCGACGCTCGCGCCCTGAGGCAGGTCGCATATCGATATGCGCGCTGCGCGGATGCTGGCTGCGTCGGCGCCGGTCACCCAGACTCTGCGTCGCGCTCCTTCGGCGGGCGGGTGTCACGGCCGGGTCATCGTGCCGGCCGATACTGCACGTCGGGAGCAAGCCCGACCACGGAGTATCGAGATGTCGCCCTACCTCGCACGAATCCTGCGAATCACCGCCCGGCACTGGTCGCTGCCGCGCCGCGGGGCGGCCATGCCGGCGGGTGCCCGGACCGCGGGCGCGCCGCTGCGCGTGGTGCCGGTTGCCGCCGCGCAGCGGGGCTGCCAGCCTCTCTGCGACGCCGCCTGACCCGTCGTCAGCCGACCTGAGGTTCGCGCATCCGCTGCGCCGCGGCCAGGAAGTCGAGCACGATCGGCGCGCTGTCGAGCAGCCCGCGCGCCGCGCCGTGGAACTCGGGGTGCCACTGCACCCCCATCGCGTAGCCGGCGCCGCGCCAGCGGATCGCCTCGACGATGCCGTCGGCGCTCGAGCGCGCGTCGATCACCAGGTCGCTGCCGAGCCGGTCCACCGCCTGGTGGTGGATGCTCGTGACCTGCGCGCGCTCGATCCCCTCGTACAGGCCCGCCAGCCGCGACCCCGGCTCGAAGCTGATCTCGTGGTGGAGCTCGTCGTAGAGGTCGCTGTCGACGTGCCGGATTGCCCGGGGGCACTGCGTGGCGATGTCCTGGAAGAGCGTGCCGCCCATCGCCACGTTCATCAGCTGCGCACCGCGGCAGATGCCGAGCACCGGCTTGCCCTGCGCCATGAACTCGTGCAGCAGCTCCATCTCGTAGCGGTCGCGCACGATGTCGCCGGCCCAGTCGGCGCGCATCGGCTGCTTGCCGTACGAGCGTGGGCTGACGTCGGCGCCGCCCTGCAGGACCAGGCCGTCGAGCTCGCGCACGTAGCTGCGTACCGAGATGCCGCGCCGGCTGACCCCGGCGTCGGACCCGAGCGTCGGGATCATCAGCACGATCGCGCCATGCGACATGATCCAGTGAGCGATGGATTGCTCGAGGTACTGCAGCGTCTTGCCGCGAAAGCCCAGTTCGCTGGGCGGCGCGTGCATCAGACGCGCCGACAGGCCGATCTTCAGCGGCCGGGGGACCATGGTCGGTCAGCGGCTCCAGCGCAGGCACTGCTGGCGCACCACCTCCGGAAGCAGGTGCTCGTGCTCGAAGGTATCGCGGATCCAGGCCGCGTCGTTGCCCAGCGGGCCGATGTCGTCGCGCACGCGCCGGCAGGCGTCTTCCGCACCGAGCTCGATCGCGTGGTGCTCGATCGCGGCGAGCGTCTCGGCGATGTCCTCGCGGATCGTGCGGTGCTCGCCGGTCTGCGGGTCGACGAAGGTGCCGTCGAAACCGAACCGGCACGCCTGGAAACGGTTGAACGTGTAGACCAGGTAGTCGTCCTCGGCGGGCCGGAACGGCTGCTCGAAGCTCAGCCAGCGCGCCACGCACTGGATGTACGCGGCCAGTGCCGCTGCCTTCTCGATGGTGAGCGGCGTGTCGAGGACGCGCACCTCGATCGTGCCGAACTCCGGCTTCGGGCGGATGTCCCAGTAGAAGTCCTTCATGCTCTCGACGACGCCCGTGCGCGTCATCTTGTCGAAGAAGCGGGTGAACTCGTCCCAGGTCAGCGTGAACGGGGCGCGCCCCGACAGCGGGAACGCGAACACCGAGTTCAGCCGTGCCGAATGGAACCCGGTGTCGGTACCCTGCACGAACGGCGACGACGCCGACAGCGCGATGAAGTGGGGAATGAAGCGCGACAGCCCGTGAAGCAGCACCAGCGCCGCGTCGGGTCCCGGGCAGCCGACGTGCACGTGCTGGCCGAAGATCGTGAACTGCTTGGACAGGTAGCCGTAGAGCTCGGAGAGCATGTGGAACCGCGGCGTGTCGAAGATCCGGCGCCGGCTCCAGTCCTGGAACGGATGCGTGCCGCCTCCGGACAGGCCCACGTTGAGCTTGCCCGCGCACTCGACCAGCGCGTCGCGGGTCTCGCGAAGATGTGCGAGGACCTCGGCGTAGTCGGCGCAGACGCCGGTCGACAGCTCGATCATGCTGTCGGTCATCTCGGGCTTCACCTCGCCGGGCAGCTTGCGCCGGCCGACCAGGCGCAGCAGGTCGCGCGCGCCGTGCGAGAGGTCGAAGTCGTGCGTGTTGACGATCTGGAGCTCGAGTTCGACCCCGAGCGTGAGGGCGCGCGATTCGGCGAAGGCTTCCAGCGGCATGAGCGTCTCCGTCGGGTCAGCGGATGTTGTCTTCGTTCACGTATCGCAGCGCCGCCTGCACCGCGATCGGCCCGACGAGCTCGAGCACGGCCACCGCGCTGAACACGATGCCGGCCAGCTTCGCGGCGAACTCGGGGTACACGGCCTGCAGGTCGGCCATCATCACCAGTGCGGCGCCCGAGATCGGCATCAGCGCGACCCCCAGCGCCAGCCCCTGCCGCACCGACAGGCCGCTCGGCCGCCCGAGCGCGACGGTCGCCAGCGTCTTGGCCGCGAAGCGCGCGACGATCACCGCCGCGCCGAGCGCGGCGCCGGCCATCAGCGCGTCGACCGACCAGACCGATCCGGTGATGACGAACAGCAGCAGCACCAGCGCGCCGCCGGCGGTGCCGAAGTGCCGCGGCCAGATCCAGGGCCGCTCGGTGCTGTTGCGAAGCATCAGGCCTGCCAGCAGCGGTACCAGCAGCGTCGACAGGTTGGCCATCTTCGTGACCGACAGCGCGAGCAGGATCATGCCGAGCAGCAGAAGCGCAGAGTTCTCGTTGCGCAGGTCGAGGCGCCTGGCGATCAGCGAGACGCAGAACGCCAGCAGGGCGGCCACGATCGCCGACCCGGCGAACAGGTACAGCGGGTGCGCGATCGAGCGGAACCAGCTGCCGGCGAGTTCGGCGTGCAGCCAGCCGACCACGAACTTCGACGCAAGCACGGCATAGAACGTGTTCAGGCCGGTGAGCACGATCATGCGCTCGGTCACCTGGCCCGACGCGTCGAACTCGGAGGCGACCCGCATCACCACCGCGGGCGAGGTCGCGACCAGGATCGCGGCGACCGCGGCTGCCACGCTCGGCTCGGTGCCGAAGTAGAGCAGCGTCAGGTGGACGGCAGCGAAGCTCAGCGCCGCCTCGGCCAGGCTGGTCACGAGCAGCCACGGGTTGGTGCGCAGCCAGCGCAGGTTGATCCGGCTGCCGAGCTCGAACAGCAGCAGCGCGAGCGCGAGGTCCACGATCAGGCGAAAGCTCGGCTTGAGCGTGGTGCCGTCGATGCCCAGCCCGAGCGCCGACACGATCGTCCCGACGGCGGCATAGCCCACCACCCGGGGCAGCCTGAACCTGCGGAACACGAACTCGCCGAGCAGGCCGGCCACGACGATCGTCAGCGACACCCACAGCACGACGTCGGGCATCGGCGGCCAGGAAGGCAGGAAGAACAGGTCGGAGCGATTGTCGCCGGTCATCGTCGGGGTCTCCGCAAGGGTGCCAGCAGGGGGCGGCGGCCGGATCGCCGGTTCACGTAGCGCGGGCCGCCCGATCAGGGCGCGCGCCGGCCTCGGAGGCTTCGGGCGTCGGCAGGATCGACCCACCTTCGACCATCAGCGTGCGGTGCGGGAACGGGATCGAGATGTCCTCGCGATCGAACGCCGCCTTCAGCCGCTTCAGGTACTCGCGCCGCACGCTCCACTGGTCCAGCGGCTGCGTGCGGATGCGCGCCCGGATCATGACCGCCGAGTCGGCCCACTGATCGACGCCGGCGATCTCGAGGTCGCCGATGATCTTCGGCCCGAAGTCGGCCGTCCCGCGCAGCGCATCGGCCGTGTCGCGCATGACCGCGTAGACGCGGTCGATGTCCTCGCGATAGGCCACGCCGATGTCGACGACCGCGAACGCGAACTCGGTCGACATGTTG
>JAHBZV010000046.1 GCA_019635275.1 Burkholderiaceae bacterium
TCGAGCCACTCCTTCGCCCCCATCGGCTCGCTGAACTTCGTGCGTCGCCTTCTCCTTGCTGGCGCGCCCGTAACGGCCGTAACACTGACTTCCCTGATTTTCCGGTAGCTATACGGCAAACGCATAAGGGGGGTGCCACCCCCTCACCCTGCGTGGTCCATCCCCCCACCCCTTCACCCCAGCATCCCTGCGGGTCCGCAGTGGGCCGCCACCAAGGCCTGCATCCGCACAGCCTTGCGGTCTTGTCTTTGGAGACGAGAGCGCAACCGACGGAAACTACTCGGCTGGTCGGCGCACGCCGTTCGGTCATCAACCCGGAGTCGCACCATGACATTGACGGATCTCCTCTGCTCCTCTGCCGTACAAGCGGCCGAAGCCGCTTTGCTGCGCGACGCCCTCATCGAATGGGGCGATGCGGGCGTCGGCGCCTACATTCACGCCTGCGATCGTGATGGCACGCCGAAGGCCGACGCCGACGCGGCGCTTGCGATGCTCGGCGAGCTGCGCGCCGAGCTGGTCTCGCAAGGCATGTTCAATCTGCAGGGCATCGAGCCCCCCGAAGTCTGATCCCCGACGCCCATCTATGAGCGCCCTCGCAATGGGGGTGCTCTCCTCGGCTCACCCGCATCCACAACGCGCGAGCTACCTCCGGCCGCCGAGCGCGTACGCGCACCGGCGCTGGGCGTCGTGCGCGCCTCCATCGTCGGACGTAAACGCCCGGACGCATGACTGGTAGGGCGAGAAGTACGCGTTGATCGCGACACTCGCCAGAAGGGCCACGGCAAGCACAAGCGCAGCCTTGACTCGAGGGTCGATCGCGAGTGCGATGCGCACCCAGCGGCGCAGCCGTGAACTCCAGTCGGAGGTGTCATCCATGCCGTGATCCCTTCTCTCCTTCATTGCGGGTCTGCGCATTGCCTGGCAAGACCAGGCACGCCTCGCCCTGAATCCCAGCGCATCCGACGCCGGGGCGCAAGTGGGCAGGAACGACCCCAGCATCGCGAGCTTGGGGGTACAAGTGGGGGTACTCGAAGTGGGGTTCCGACCAGACACCCAAGCGCCACGCGGCGCGCCGACGCGGGTTCGATTCCCGCCGGCCCATCCACCCGGAAACCCGCGCCGACACTCGTTCGGCGCGGGTTCCGCATTCCGGCGTGGGCCGCCCCGGACTGCGCCGCCGGGCCTGGCGTTGACAAGCACGCTAATCGCTTCACCGCGCTTCCGGGTCCGCGAATCGCCCGTCCCGGTCAAGCGGCGCCCCGGGTGTCGGCGTCGCGCCGCGCGACGAGACACGTCGCGCGATGGTCGCGCGGCCACGCGGTGCGGCCTCGTCCGGGCACCTCCCACGTTCGGTTTCCCGACAACACGATCCACCCGCTGGGGTTGCTGGCCTGGGAGCTGCCGCCCGCCAGCGCGACCCCGGGGCGACCCGCTCCTGAACGCCGGGCACCTCGGCGCCTGCACCGGACCTGGCGTGGTGCCGACACGGGTGCCCACGTCGCGAAGATCCTGCGCGCCGGCTGCAGCGGATCGGGCCGTGCGAAAGACAGTGCTTGACCTTCCCACGGTGGCAAGCCCGACGATGGCCGCATCGCAAACGACATCACCCTCGGGAGTCCCCATGAACGCAGCGTCCGGCATCGCCATTCCGAAAGACTTCGAGCTGCAGGTCGACGGCATGACCTGCGCGTCGTGCGTTGCCCGCGTCGAGAGGGCCCTGCTGAAGGTGCCCGGCGTCTCGGCGGCCGCGGTCAATCTCGCGACGGAAAGGGCGACGGTGCAGGCCTTGCCGAAGGTCACGCTGACCGAACTCGCGGCGGCGATCGAGAAGGCCGGCTACTCCGCCAGGGGCGCCCGCGAGCAGCCGCCCGGGCGCCCCTCGCGCCTGCCCGAGTGGTGGCGGCCGCTGCTGAGCGCGCTGCTCACGCTGCCGCTTCTTGCGCCGATGCTTCTGCAGGGCTTCGGCATCGACTGGACGCTGGGCGGCTGGACGCAGTGGGCACTGGCCACGCCGATCCAGTTCTGGATCGGCTGGCGCTTCTACCAGTCCGGCTGGAAGGCCGTGAAAGCCGGGGCCGGCAACATGGATCTCCTCGTCGCGCTCGGAACGTCGGCGGCATACGGGCTCTCGATCTACCTGCTGCTGCGGCATGACGGGCACGGCGCGCTGCACCTGTATTTCGAGGCGTCGGCGACCATCGTCACGCTCGTCCTGCTGGGCAAGTGGCTCGAGACACGCGCGAAGCGCCAGACCGCAGACGCGATCCGCGCGCTCGATGCATTGCGGCCGACGACGGCCCGCGTACTGGTCGACGACCAAGAGGTGTCGGTGCCGATCGAACGGGTCGCGGTGAACGACGTGGTCGTCGTCCGGCCGGGCGAGCGCATCGCGGTGGACGGCGAGGTCATCGCCGGCGCCAGCCACGTCGACGAGTCGCTGGTCACCGGCGAGAGCCTGCCCGTGTCGAAGGCGGTCGGCAACAGGGTCACCGGCGGGTCCGTCAATGCGGAAGGCGTCCTGCGCCTTCGCACGATGGCCGTCGGCGCCGAGACGACGCTGGCGCGCGTGATTCGCATGGTCGAGTCGGCGCAGGCCGCCAAGGCGCCGATCCAGCGCGTCGTGGACCGCGTCAGCGCGGTCTTCGTCCCGGTCGTGCTGGGCATCGCGATGCTGACCTTCCTCGCCTGGTTCGGGGTCAGCGGCGACTGGGAGCGCGCGCTGGTCAACGCGGTGGCGGTCCTCGTCATTGCCTGCCCGTGCGCCCTGGGGCTGGCCACGCCGACCTCGATCATGGCCGGCACCGGCGTGGCCGCGCGCCGCGGCATCCTGATCAAGGACGCCGAAGCGCTCGAAGTGGCGCACGCGGTGGACACGGTCGCGTTCGACAAGACCGGGACCCTGACCGAAGGCAAGCCGTCGCTGGTCGCGGTCGAAGCCGCTGCCGGCGTCGGTCGCTCCGAGGTCCTGCGGCTGTCCGCCGCGTTGCAGCGAGACAGCGAGCACCCGCTGGCACGCGCGGTGAGGGATCGGGTCCGCGAGGAGCGGATCGCCGTCCCCGAGGTCCGCGACGGCAGGGCCTTGCCGGGACGCGGGGTCGAGGCGACGGTGCGCGGCGAAGCGCTCGCGCTGGGGAGCTCGCGGCTGGTGCGCGAGCTGGGACTCGAGTCGGGCGCGCTGGGCCCGATCGCGCAGGGCCTCGAACAGCGAGGCCTCACGATCTCGTGGCTCGTCAGGCGTGCGGCGGGCCGACCCCAGCTGCTGGGCCTGCTGGCCTTCGGCGACACCGTCAAGCCGTCGGCGCGCCAGGCGGTATCGCGGCTGCAGCGGCTGGGCATCCGGACCGTGATGCTGACGGGCGACAACGAGGGCAGCGCGCGAGCGGTGGCTGCCGAGCTCGGCATCGAAGAGGTCCGCGCGCAGGTGCTGCCTGGCGACAAGGCTGCCGTCGTCCGGGAGTTGCGCGCCGCGGGCCGGGTGGTGGCGATGGTCGGCGACGGAATCAACGACGCCCCGGCGCTGGCCGCGGCCGACGTCGGCATTGCGATGTCCACGGGTACCGACGTGGCGATGGAGACTGCGGGAATCACGCTGATGCGCGGCGACCCTCGGCTGGTGGCCGACTCGCTTGACGTCTCCCGCCGTACGTACGCCAAAATCCGGCAAGGACTGTTCTGGGCGTTCGCCTACAACGTGCTGGGCATTCCGCTGGCGGCGCTGGGACTGCTGAGCCCGGTCATCGCGGGCGGCGCGATGGCGTTCAGCAGCGTGAGCGTGGTGGCCAACGCGTTGACGCTGCGGCGCTGGCGCGGCGCCCCTGGCGGCACCGACCTCGGGTGAGCCCCTCGCCCGCTCTCTCGGAGAAGGAAGCGCACGATGAACATCGGACAGGCAGCCAGCGCCTCGGGCGTTTCGGCGAAGATGATCCGCCACTACGAGAGCGTCGCGCTGCTGCCCCCGGCATCGCGCACCGACTCCGGCTATCGCCAGTACGCGGACCGGGACGTGCACACGCTGCGGTTCATTCGCCGCTCGCGCGACCTGGGGTTCTCGATCGACGAGATACGCGACCTGCTGAGCCTCTGGCAGGACCGCCGGCGCCCCAGCCGCCAGGTGAAGGCGCTGGCGAAAGTGCACATCGAGGACCTCGCGGCCAGGCTCGACGAACTGCAGTCGATGAAGGCTGCGCTGGAGCACCTCGTGCGCTGCTGCCACGGCGACGACCGGCCCGACTGCCCGATCCTGGAGGACCTGGCGGGGGTGAACCGGCCGCATCGATCCGCCGACCGGCCGCCCGCGCCGCGACGGGGGCATCGTGTTGCGAGGTAGGGCGACAGCCCTCCTCTAGGGACGACCCGGGCTCGCCGCGGGCCTTCGACGCAGCAGCTGGATGATCACCAGCGTCATGACCGTGCGATCGGCCTGGTCGATGACCTCGTATCGAAAGCGTGCGATGCCCCGGTCGGCCTTGCTGCCCGACGGACGCCAGTCGAGCAGCGTGAACCGGCATCGCAGCGTGTCGCCGGGCCTCACCGGCGCGAGCCAGCGCAGTTCGTCGATGCCGATCCCCGCGATCGGGCACTGGTCGAACATCCGCGACTCCTGAACCAGCGCCCACGACAGCGCGGCGGTCTGGAAGCCGCCGCAGACCAGTTCGCCGAAGTCCGACTCGCGGGCGGCGACCGGGTCGGTGTGGAAGTACAGCGGGTCGTAGCGTCGCGCGAAGCCGATCGCCTCGTCCTCGGTGATCGTGCGCGGCGGGCTCAGGTACGGCACGCCCGGTTCGAAGTCCTCCAGGTAGTATTCGCGCGCGCTCATCGACATCGGCTCCGGGGCAAAGTTGTCCAAGCTTAATCGGTCCGCCGATCGGCCCGCCTGCCGGAGGATTCCCGATGCCGCGACTTCGCGCTAGACTTCCCGCCCTGGAGATGGCATTCCTCCGCGAACCGCTGCCCCCGCAGCTGATGATGCCTACGTGAAAGCCCGGTCCGGGTGCGTAGGTCGTCGTGCGCCTGTCCGGAACACTCGCAGAACAGGGACAGGACGATGCTCGCTTCGATACTCGCGATCAGCGCAGGCGCCTCGGCCGGCGCGGTGCTGCGCTGGCTCCTCGGCATGTCGCTCAACGCGATGTTTCCCGCCATCCCGCCCGGCACGCTGGCGGCGAACCTAATCGGCGGCTATCTCATCGGCGTGGCGATGGCGGTGTTCGCCGACCATCCCGGCCTTCCGCCCGAGTGGCGGCTGCTGGTCGTGACCGGGTTTCTCGGCGGACTGACGACGTTCTCGACCTTCTCGGCGGAAGTCACGACGCTGATCCAGCAGGGGCGCCTGCTGTGGGCGTCCGCCGCCATCGGCATCCACGTCGCGGGCTCGCTCGCGCTCACGCTGCTGGGCCTGGCGTCGGTGAAGCTGCTCGAGCGCCTGTGAGGAGACCACGATGCAGGGCTACCAGTTGACGTTCTTCACGACGCACGACCGCCGGCACGGCGGCCTGCCGCTCGGCGAGTGGCTGCTCCAGGAGGCGCGCAAGCTCGGCGTCGCCGGGGCGACGCTGCTCGCCGCCTCCGAGGGCTTCGGCCACGATCGCAAGCTGCACTCGGCGCACTTCATCGAGCTCGCCGACCAGCCCGTCGAAGTGACGATGGCGCTCGGCGAGGCCGACGCCGAGCGCTTCTTCCAGCGGCTGCGCGACGAGCGGGTCCGGGTGTTCTACGTGAAGGCGCCGATCGAGTTCGGTGTCACCGGCGAGAGCTGAGTGCTCGCGCGACGGCGCCCCGTGCTCCCGGTGCCTGCCGAGTGCGGTGCGCGCCCTCGCGCGGTGGCGCCACCGCGCGGCGCAGGCACCCGTCGATCCGGTTCAAGATGCCGCGACCCTCGAGACTCGCCACGCAGCGGTACAGCGCCTCGTGGGTGACGCCGATCTCGCGCGCAATCGACTTCAGCCCGGCACCCACCCGGTAGCCGCCGTCGCTGCCTTCGGTGTCGAGCAGGTGCAGCAGCCGCGCTTCGACGGTCTTCAGGCTCAGGCGCTCGCACTGCAGCCGCAGCCGCCTGACTTCGCGGTTGAGCATTCCGATCCAGCGCACCGCGAACGACGGATCGTCATCCAGCGCCTGGCCGAGCTCGCGCAACGGGATCCGGCTGATCTCGGCGTCGGTCGCCACGCGAGCGTCGCAGTGGTAGCGCGACGAATGCAGGCTCGCCTCGCCCACGAATCCGCGCCGGCAGCGCTGCAGGACGACGGGCTCGCCCTGGATGCCGTGGCGTTCCAGCGTGACCTCGCCCGAGACCACGTAGAACATGAAGGCCGGCCGCCTGCCGGTCTCGAACAGCGTCGTGCCCCGGGGATACCGCCCGCTCGCGCAGCGCGCGTGCAATCGCGGCGGCAGCAGTTCCTCCAGTTCGGCGGGAAGCCCGGTGGGATGCGCGGTCATATGATCCCTATCATACGCAGATCCGCCACTCCGGGGCGATCATCGGCCTGGCCCCATACGAGTCAGTCCCGATGATCGATCGACCTGTCGAATCCGGCCTCGCGCCGGCGCTGCTCAACGAACGCGCGGTGCGTGCTGCCGCCGGCATCCTGGTCCTGTTCGCGATCGTCTCGTTCATGAACGCATGGCTGCTCGGCAATTTCGCGCCGACGCGGGTATTCGTCGTCGCGTTCCTCGTCGACTTCGCGGTGCGCATCTTCGTGAGCGCGCGCCTTTCGCCCAGCCTGATCGTCGGGCAGTGGCTGGTGCGCAAGCAACAGCCCGAGTGGGTCGGCGCAGACCGGAAGCGGTTCGCGTGGTCGATCGGCCTCGTGCTGGCGCTCGCGATGCTCTACCTCGTGGTGATCGAGCGCATCGTCGGCCCGCTGAACCTGATCGTCTGCGCGCTCTGCCTGCTGTTGCTGTTCTTCGAGGCCGCGTTCGGAATCTGCCTCGGATGCATGGTCTACGAGCGCCTTCCCGGAACTCGGCGCAGCCCGTGTGCGGGCCAGGCCTGCGACTACGTGCCGGCGCCCGGCGCCGGCGGAACGCCCGTGCAGGGACTGGTCGTCGTGGCCTTCGTCGCGGCGATCGGCCTGGTCGCCCCCGAAGTGGCGGGCGAGAATCGGGGCCCGATCGCGAATCCTTCCCCGTCCGCCGCGATCGAGCCGGCGTCGGCGTCGATGTCGGCCGAGGCGGCCGAAGCCGAGCGCTGCCGGGTACCGGAATTTGCCAAGGCGATCGGCCACGAGCAGCTCTGGAAGCTGCACAACCACTGCAGGTAGGCCGTTGCGGTGGGCGACCGCTCGGCCGCCATGCGGGCGCGGCGCTCAGCCCGCCAGACTCGCCGGCCCCCGGCCGCGAAGGCGGGCGAGCCAGCCGGACAGGTCGAAGATTCGCCGCCGGCGCGGCTCTGCCGTGCGGCGCGCGTGGACGTCGTGCGACTCGTTCTTCGCGACCGGGTCGCCCTCGCGCACCCGCGCGGCGTGCGCATCGAGCTGCTCGCGCAATGCCCGGGCCGTGTCCCAGCGTCCGGGCAACTCGCGACCGAACGGACCGCTCATCAGCGCGTCGAAACGCACGTCGCAGTAGGTCCCTTCGAGCGGAGGCGACGGCAGCCTGATCCACGACTTGTCCAGCTGCCCGAGGAGCTGGAACTCACTGTAGCCGTTCGCCTCGAGAAGCTCCAGGATCGACCCGGTTTCGAGATTCGCCTCGAATGACAGGTACGGCGGGCGCACGCCGGCCGAGAACATCTGCCCGATCACCATGCGCTCCGGCCCCTCGATGTCGAGCTTCACGTAGTACGGAGCGCGATGGCCGCGCACGATGTCCTGGAACGGCATCCCGCGGACCGTGATCTCGCGATAGGTGCCCGCCGGAAAGCGGTGGTCGAGGTCGACGTCGACGCGGCTCCAGTCGTCGTGCTCGTGCACGAAGAACGACACTTCGCCCGCCGTCTCGGTCAGCGCGACGTCGTGGATGACCAGCCGCCCCGCGGCGATGTCGGCCGCGAAGCGCTCGCGCGCCCGCGCGACGTAGTCCGGATTGGCCTCGATGGCGACGACGTCGAAGCCCTTGCGCAGGTAGAAGTCGGTGTCGGCCCCGTTGTGCATGCCGACGTCGTAGATCAGGGGCTTCATGGCCGTGCCTCGCGCTTGCTGCGAATGCTAGCGCATCGCGCGGATCAGTCGCCGAAGCCCGCCAGCCGTTGTGCGATGCCCTGCGCAAGGAAGTCGTAGACGCGCCGAACGACCCGGCTCGACCGGATCTCGCGATGCACCGCGAGCCAGCACGGCAACGGCGCGATCCGCGCCTGCGGCAACAGCCGGCGCAGCCCCGGCCGGCGCGCCGCCACGTAGTGCGCCATGAACCCGATGCCCGCGCCGGCATCGACCAGTTCGCCGTACGCGATGTGGTCGTCGGTGCGCAGCGCGAACTGCTCGCGGACGATCGGCACGCCGAGCCGCGCGAAGCCGCGGACGATCGTGTCGTCGAGATCGAAGCCGACCAGCCGGTGTCGCAGCAGGTCGGCCGGCTGGCGCGGCACGCCCGCCGCAGCCAGGTAGCGCTCGTGCGCGTAGGCCCCGACCCCGATCTCGGCGATCCGGCGCGCGACCAGCGCGCCCTGCGTTGGCCGCACCATCCGCACCGCGATGTCCGCCTCGCGGCGCAACAGGTTGCTGAGCGCGTTCGAGGCCACGAGCTCGACCTGGATCGCCGGCTCCTCGTCCTGCAGCGCGGCGAGCACCGGCGGCAACAGCCAGGCGGCGGCGACCTGGCTGGTCGTGATCCGCACCTTGCCGCGGGTCGCCTGCTCCAGGCCCGAGACGGCGCGCGCGAGGCCGTGCGCACCCGCTTCCATCTGCCGGGCGGCGTCGGCGATCGCCAGCGCGACAGCCGTCGGCGTGACGCCACGACCGGTGCGCTCGAACAGCGGTGCGCCGAGCTGGGCCTCGAGCTCGGCGATGTGGCGGCTCAGCGTCGGCTGCTGCGCGCCCAGCGCGCGCGCGGCGCCGGTCAGGCTTCCCGCGTCGAGTACGGCGACGAAGCTCCGGACCAGCGCCCAGTCGAATCGATCCAGAGGCATGCAGAATTGTATGACTCGGATGCCATGTCCAGCAATTGCCGAATGTGACGCGGCGGCCGACACTGGCGGGGTTGCGTCACCCTCGCAGGAGCCTCGCGATGATTTCCGCCCCTCGGACCGTCCTCGTACTCGGCGCCAACGGCCGCTTCGGTGCGGCCGCCGTACAGGCATTTGCCGCCGCCGGCTGGCAGGTGCTCGCGCACGCCCGGCGCGCGCCCGGCGCATTGCCGCCCGGCGCGCGGCACGTCGCGACGCCACTGCACGACCCCGAGCGGCTGGCCCGCGAGGCCCGCGGCGCGTGCGTCGTCGTGCATGCGTTGAACCCGCGCTACACCGACTGGGCGCGCGAGGCGATGCCGCTGGCGCGCGCCGGCATGGACCTGGCAGCGTCGCTGGACGCCACCTTCATGCTGCCCGGCAACGTCTACAACTTCGGCGAACCGATGCCGCCCGTGCTGCGCGAGGACACGCCGCAGCGGCCGTCGACCCGCAAGGGCCGCATTCGAGTCGCGATCGAGGCCGAGATGGAGGCCCGCGCCGCGCAGGGCCTGCGCGGCGTGGTGATCCGCGCAGGAGATTTCTTCGGCGGCGGCCGCGGCAGCTGGCTGGACCTGGTCGTCACGAAGTCGCTGCGCGGCGGCCGGCTCGTCTACCCGGGCCCGCTCGATGTCGCGCACGCCTGGGCGTATCTGCCCGACCTCGCGCGCGCGTTCGTCGCGATCGCGGCGCGACGCGATCTGCCAGCGTTCACGCGCCTGCACTTCGCGGGCCACGCGCCCACCGGTGCGTCGTTCCTCGCGTCGCTCGAGCGCGCCGCCGAGTCACTCGGGCTGCGGCCCGCTTCCGGCTGGCGGCACGGCCGCCTGCCGTGGCCGCTGCTGCGCGCCGGCGGCCTGGTCGTGCCGATGTGGCGCGAGATCGCCGAGATGGCGTACCTGTGGCGCGTTCCACACGAGCTGGACGGCAGCACCCTCGAGCGCCTTGCCGGCCCGCTGGCGCAGACGCCGCTGGAGCCGGCGCTGGCCGACGCGCTTCGCGCACTGGGCTTTCGCGGACACGATCGGCCCGAAGCCGTTAGACTCGACCCGTATGCCGATCTCCGATCCACGCAGCGCAGCCCTGCCGCCGATCCGTGAGTCGAGTGCCCTGTTCCTCGACTTCGACGGCACTCTGGCCGAGCTTGCGCCCAGCCCCGACGCGGTGCGCACCGCCCCGGGTCTCGTCGAGAGCCTTGCGTCGCTGAGCGCCTCGCTCGGCGGCGCGCTGGCGATCGTCTCGGGCCGCCCGGTGGCCGATCTCGATCGCTTCCTCGCCCCGCTGCGGCTCGCGCTGGCAGCCGAGCACGGCGCCGTGCTGCGCTGGGCCGACGGACGGATGCACTGCGCGGCGCCGCCCGACCTGCGCGACGCGGTGCAGGCAGCCGACAAGCTGTCCCGCGCCCACCCCGGCGTCATCCTCGAGCACAAGTCGATGTCGGTCGCGCTGCACTACCGCGGCGCGCCACAGCTCGAACAGACGTGCATCGACGCGCTCGCGGCGACGGTCGAGCGTCGCCCGGACCTGGAACTGCTGCGCGGCAAGTGCGTGGTCGAGGTCAGGCGCGCCGGCGTCGACAAGGGCCGCGCGATCGCGGCGCTGATGGCGAGCGAGCCGTTCAGGGGACGGTTGCCGATCTTCGCAGGCGACGACGTGACGGACGAGGCGGGATTCGCCGTCGTCCAGGAGGCCGGAGGCGTCGCGATCAAGGTCGGCGACGGCTCCACGCTCGCGCGGCACGCCTGTGCGTCGCCCGAGGCGCTGCGCGACTGGCTCGCATCGGCGGCGTCTGGCGCCGATTCAGCGCGTTCAGGCGCGGCGAATCGCATCCCGATGAAGGAGGGCCCGACCCCATGAGCGGCAGTTCTCCCCCGACCGGCTCGATGGTCGGCATCATCGACGTCGCGGAGCGCCCGTCGGCGCCCCGGGACAGCGTGACCTGAGCAGGGCGCCCATGCCTCGCCTCGTGGTCGTGTCCAATCGCGTCGCCGATCCGCGCAAGCCCGCTGCGGGCGGGCTGGCGGTCGCGCTCGGCGAGGTCTTGCAGGCCACCGGCGGCCTGTGGTTCGGCTGGAGCGGCGCGATCGTCGAGGACGGCACGCCTGGCGAGGGCGACCTGCACCTCCAGCAGGCCGGGGCGGTGACGCTGGCCACGGTCGACCTGTGCCGCGACGACCACGACGCCTACTACGCGGGCTACAGCAACGGGGTGCTGTGGCCGGTCTTCCACTACCGGCTCGACCTCGCGGACTTCGACGGCCAATACGTCGAAGGCTACCGCCGCGTGAACCAGTTGTTCGCGCGACGGCTGCTGCCGCTGCTTCGCCCCGACGACATCGTCTGGGTGCACGACTACCACCTGATTCCGCTGGCGGCCGAGTTGCGCGCCGCGGGCTGCGCGCAGCGGATCGGCTTCTTCCTGCACGTCCCGATGCCGCCGCCGCCGATCTTCGCGGCGATCCCGCAACACGAATGGCTGACCCGGTCGCTGTTCGCCTGCGACGTGGTCGGGTTCCAGAGCCGCACCGATCTCGGGCACTTCGCAGGCCATGCGATCGCCGCGGCCGCTGCCACGCCGGTCGGCGACCACTGCCTCGACGCCTACGGCCGCCGGCTGCATGCGCAGGCGTTCCCCATCGGCATCGACGTCGACGAATTCGAGCGCCTTGGGCACGGCAAGGAGGCGCGCGAGACCTACGTGACGACGCGCGACGAATATGCACGCCGCCGGCTGCTGATCGGCGTGGACCGGCTCGACTACTCGAAGGGCATCCCGCAGCGGATCCGCGCGTTCCGCGAGCTGCTCACGCGCTACCCGGAAAACCGCAACAGCGCCACGCTGATCCAGATCGCGTCGCCGAGCCGTGAAAGCGTCGAGGCCTACGCGGAGATCCGCACCGAGCTCGAGCAGCTGTGCGGTGCGGTGAACGGCGACTTCGGCGAACTCGACTGGATGCCGGTGCGCTACATCCACCGCACGGTCGCGCGGCGCCGCCTTCCGGGGCTCTACCGGGCGGCGTGCGTCGGCGTGATCACGCCGCTGCGCGACGGGATGAACCTCGTCGCCAAGGAATACGTCGCGTCGCAGCACGCCTCCGACCCCGGCGTGCTGGTGCTCTCCCGATTCACTGGCGCGGCCGAGCAGCTCGCCGAAGCGCTGCTGGTGAACCCCTACGACACGTGCGGCACCGCCGACGCGCTGCAACAGGCACTGGCGATGCCGCTGGCCGAGCGCCGGGCGCGCCACCACGCGCTGCTGCAGCGCATCCGCGACCACGACGTGCACCGTTGGTGCGCCGACTTCCTCGGGGCCCTCGATGGCGCGTTCGCGCAGCGACTCAGGCAGCGCCCGCGGGAGCCTCGCCGGCGGCGCGAGGTTCCGGGCGCGTGAGGTAGTCGAGCAACTCGATCATCACGTCGTTGATGCGCCGGTAGGCCGACGCCGGCACGGCGCGGATCGCCGCCTCGGGCTGGACGAACGCAGCGTCGACCAGTTCGCTCCGATCGGCACCGATCATCGCGTCCAGGCTCTGCGGCGTCGTCTCGAGGTGGAACTGCACGCCGACGACGTTCGTCCCCAGCTGGAACGCCTGGTTCAGGCAGGCATCGCTCGAGGCGAGGCGCCGGGCGCCCGGCGGCAATTCGAAGGTCTCGCCGTGCCAATGAAACGCCGGTAGACGATCCGGGAAGCGGAACGCACCAGGGGCAGGCGTCGCGCGCACGTCGAACCAGCCGATCTCCTTCTGCGCATTCGGCTGCACGCGCGCCCCGAGCGCGCTGGCGACCAGCTGGGCGCCGAGGCACACGCCGAGCACCGCGACGCCTGCGCCGATCGCGTCGCGCAGGAACCGCTTCTCGGCCTTCAGCCAGGGGAGCGTCGCCTCGTCGTTGACGCTCATCGGCCCGCCCATCGCGATCACGAGGTCGAGCCCGCGTACGTCGGGCAACGCGTGGCCCGTCTCGTGAAAGCGCGTGTAGCGCACGTCGGCGCCGCGCGCGCGCAGCCACCCTTCGATGCTGCCCACGCCCTCGAAGGGCACGTGCTCGAGGACCTGGACCCTCATCGCGCGGCTGGCCGGCATGCAGCGCTCAGCCGACCGTGACTTCGATCCGCTTCGGCTGCGCGTGCGCGGCCTTCGGAATGCGCAGCTTCAGCACGCCGTTGTTCAGCTCGGCCGCCACCTTGTCGACGTCGAGTTCCTTCGATAGCGTGAACGCGCGGCGGTAGCGCGGCAGGCTCACCTCGGCGTGCGTCGCCTCCATGCCCTCGGGCACCGGCAACGCGACTTCGCCCTCGATCGTCAGCGTGCCGGCCTCGACCTGCAGGCTCAGCTTGTCCTTCGGCACGCCGGGCAAGTCGGCGTACAGCGTGATGCCCGACGCGTCCTCGACGACGTCGACCGGCGGCAGCAACGTGGCTTCGCTGCGCGCGTCGGCGCCCTTCCTGGCGACTGCGGTGCTTTCGCTCATGCTCTGGCCCTCCATGCTCACTGGATGTCGATGCGACGAGGCCGCGCGGCCTCGTGGCGCTTCAGGCTGACGTGCAGCACGCCGTCGCGGTAGCGCGCCTCGACCGCGTTCGGGTCGATGTCGTCGGGCAGCGTCACCACGCGCCGGAACCGGCCGGAGAAGCGCTCGTCGATGTGTACGGTGGCCTTCTCGTCGCGACCCGGCAGGTCGCTCTTGCGCTCGCCGGCCAGGGTCAGCACGCCCTTCTCGATCTGCACGTCCAGGCTCGCCGGGTCGAGCCCCGGGGCGAAGGCGTACACCTCGACCGAGCCCGGCGTACTGCCGACGTTCATCGCCGGGAAGCCGCCGCGGCCCAGGCCGCGAATGCTCGGCGACAGTTCGAAGGCCTGCTGCACCTCGCGCTGCAGGCGGTCCATCTCCGCGAACAGGTCGCGGGGAAACAGGGATCGGTACATCGCGCACTCCTCCATGATGATGGAACCGGGCGTCGCCGCCGCACGCCGGCGACCTGGCGCCCACGCCGGCTGATCTAGGGCCCGCGGCAAGCCATTTCAAGCCCTCCGGCCGCGCCGCCGAGGCCTTCGTTCGTAACCAATCTTTGACAAAAAAGCGAAGGTCATTCCCGGATTCAGTGCTTTTTCCGCATCAATCGACCCGCTAAGCTGTCGTCCATGGGAACCGCAAGCCCCCGCTCCGCCAGTTCGCCCGCCCCGATCCGGGCGGTGGTCTTCGACGCCTACGGCACGCTGTTCGACGTCCATTCGGTGGCCAGTCTCGCCGAGCAGCTGTTTCCGGGCAAGGGCGACGCGCTGTCGCAGCTGTGGCGCCAGAAGCAGCTCGAATACTCGTGGCTGCGTGCGATGTCCGGCCGCTACAAGCCGTTCTGGGACGTCACCCGCGACGCGCTGCGCTTCGCCGCCGCCCGCCTGGCGCTGCGGCTGGCGCCCGAGCTCGAGGTGCGGCTGATGAACCAGTACGCCAGCCTGTCGGCGTTCCCGGAGAACCTGGACGCGCTGCGCGCGCTCAGGGACGCCGGGCTGCCGCTGGGCATCCTCAGCAACGGCAATCGCGAGATGATCGAGGTGTCGGTGCGCAGCGCCGGCATGACCGGACTGTTCGAGCACCTGCTGTCCTCGCAGGACGTCGAGACCTTCAAGACCTCCGCGCCGATCTACGCGCTGGCGCCCGCCGCGTTCGGGTGCCGCGCCCGCGAGATCCTGTTCGTCTCGTCGAACTGCTGGGATGCGATCGGCGCGCGCTGGTACGGCTATGCCAGCTTCTGGGTCAATCGCTCCGGCGCGCCGCTCGAGCAGCTCGACACCGAGCCCGACCACACCGGAAGCCTGCTCACCGACGTGCTCGCCGTCGCCCTGCGCTGAGTCACCGCGCCGGCGCGACCCGACCGCAATTCGCGAATCCCGTTACGATCCCCGCAACCTCCCCGGAGACGATCCCATGACCGAGCGCATCGAGAAATTCGGCCTGCAGGTGGCCCGCAGCCTCTACGACATGATCGAACTCGAAGCCCTGCCCGGCACCGGCGTCTCGTCCGATCGGTTCTGGAAGGGGCTGTCGGAGCTCGTGCACGACAAGGGGCCGAAGAACCGCGCGCTGCTCGCCAGGCGCGACGCGCTGCAGGCGAGCATCGACGCGTGGCATCGCGAGCGTCGCGGCAAGCCGCACGACGCAGCCGCCTACACTGCGTTCCTGTCGGAGATCGGCTACCTCGTCCCCGAGGGGCCCGACTTCGCGGTCGAGACCGCCAACGTCGATCCCGAGATCGCGGTGATTCCCGGCCCGCAGCTCGTGGTGCCCGTGATGAACGCGCGCTATGCACTGAACGCGGCCAACGCCCGCTGGGGCAGCCTGTACGACGCGCTGTACGGCACCGACGCGATGGGCGATGCGCCGCAAGCGGGCGGCTACGATCCGGTGCGCGGCGCGCGCGTGATCGCCTGGGCCAAAGCGTTCCTGGACGAGGTCGCGCCGCTGTCCGGTGCGCACCACGCCGACGTCACCGCGTATCGCGTCGTCGGCGGCGCGCTCGTCGCCGACACGGCCGGCGGCGAGAAGCGCCTGGCCGACGCGTCGCGTTTCGCGGGCCATCGCGGCGAGCCGGGTACACCGTCGGCGATCCTGCTGGTGCACAACCGGCTGCACGTCGAGATCCGCATCGACCGCGGGCACGCGATCGGCAAGACCGACCGGGCCGGCGTCGCCGACGTCCTGATGGAAGCCGCGATCACGACGATCATGGACTGCGAGGACTCGGTCGCCGCCGTCGACGCGGAGGACAAGGCGCTCGCCTACCGCAACTGGCTCGGCCTGATGCGCGGCGACCTGGTCGAGACGGTGGCCAAGGGCGGCGGCAGCTTCGAGCGCAAGCTCAATGCCGACCGCGACTACGTCGCTCCCGACGGCACGCCGCTGACCCTAAAGGGTCGCTCGCTGATGCTGGTGCGCAACGTCGGCCACCTGATGACCAATCCGGCAGTGCTCGACCGCGACGGGCAGGAGGCCTACGAAGGGCTGCTCGACGCGATGTGCACCGCGCTGATCGCGATGCACGACCTGCGCAAGCAAGGCGGCGCGCGCAACTCGACCCGCGGCTCGATCTACGTCGTCAAGCCGAAGATGCACGGCCCCGAAGAGGTCGCGTTCGCCGACGAGATCTTCACGCACGTCGAGCGCGCGCTCGGGCTCGCGCCCGACACGGTCAAACTGGGCATCATGGACGAGGAGCGGCGCACGACGGTGAACCTGAAGGAGTGCATCCGCGCCGCGAAGCGCCGGGTCGCCTTCATCAATACCGGCTTCCTCGACCGCACCGGCGACGAGATCCACACTTCGATGGAAGCGGGCCCGATGATTCGCAAGGCCGACATGAAGTCGCAGCCGTGGATCACCGCCTACGAGTTGTGGAACGTCGACAATGGCCTGGCCTGCGGGCTGGCCGGCCGAGCGCAGATCGGCAAGGGGATGTGGGCGATGCCCGACCTGATGGCGGCGATGCTCGAGCAGAAGATCGCGCATCCGCAGGCGGGCGCCAATTGCGCGTGGGTGCCGAGCCCGACTGCCGCGACGCTGCATGCGACCCACTACCACAAGGTCGACGTGCTGGCCCGCCAGGCCGAGATCGCCCGCGGCGGGCGGCGCGCGAAGCTCGCCGACATCCTGACCATCCCCGTGGCGAAGGCCCCGAACTGGTCGGACGCCGAGATCACCGCGGAACTGGAGAACAACGCGCAGGGCATCCTCGGCTACGTGGTCCGCTGGATCGACCAGGGCGTCGGCTGCTCGAAGGTGCCCGACATCAACAACGTCGGCCTGATGGAAGACCGGGCGACCTGCCGGATCTCGTCGCAGCACATCGCCAACTGGCTGCACCACGGCGTGGTGTCGAAGGAACGCGTGATGGACGTGATGAAGCGGATGGCCGCGGTCGTCGATCGCCAGAACGCCGGCGATCCGCTCTATCGGCCCATGGCGCCGGGCTTCGACGGCGTGGCGTTCAAGGCCGCCTGCGACCTCGTCTTCGAGGGCACGAAGCAGCCGTCGGGCTACACCGAGCCGGTGCTGCACCGTCGGCGTCTCGAGCTGAAGGCCCTCGAAACGAAGGCCGCCGCGCGGCATCGCTGAGGTCGGCGGATCCTTGCCCGAGACGCCCGTCCCGCCCGGTCGCCGCTGGCGAAGGGTCTTCTGGCTCCTGCTGTGGGCGCTGCCGATCGGCGCGCTCGGCGCCGCGATCTGGTGGGTCGCCGTCGAGCTCCGCACTTCGCGCCTTCAGGCCGAGTGGATCGGCGACCTCGCGCGCGAGGCGCGGTTCGAGGTGGAACCCGGCCCGAGCAGCTCGATCCGCTTTCCGGGGCCGGGCCCCTACGACGAGCGGCTCGGCTATCACCAGCTGCCCAGGTCGATCGAGCGACTCACGCAGCAGGGGTTCGAGGTCACCGCGCAGGCGCGAATGTCGCCGCGGATGATCGAACTCGTCGACCGCGGCCTGTTCGCGACCTACGACGAGAAGAGCCAGGCCGGGCTCGAGTTGCGCGATTGCCGCGACGAGACCGTCTTCGCCGCGCGCTTTCCGCAGCGCATCTACGCGGAGTTCGACGCGGTGCCCCCGCTTCTGGTGCAGGCGCTGCTGTTCATCGAGAACCGCGAGCTGCTCGACCCCGAGCACCCGTCGCGCAATCCGGCCGTCGAGTGGGACCGGCTGGCGCTAGCGACCTTCGACCAGCTCTGGCACCTGATCGACGACGCGCATCCGGCGCACGGTGGCAGCACGCTCGCCACGCAGATCGAGAAATACCGGCATTCCCCCGAGGGCCGCACCGCGTCGGGCAAGGAGAAGCTGCGGCAGATGGCCTCGGCTTCGTTGCGCGCCTACCTCGACGGACCTGACACGACGGCGCGCCGGCGCCGGATTGTCGTCGACTACCTGAACACGGTGCCGCTGGCCGCGCGCACCGGCTTCGGCGAAGTCAACGGCATCGGCGACGGGCTCTGGGCCTGGTACGGCCGCGAGTTCGACGAGGTCAACCGCGCACTCGGCGCCGCCGTCGACGGCGAGGCGGCCGACGCGGCGCTGCAGGCCAAGGCGCTCGCGTTCAAGCAGGCGCTGTCGCTGATGATCGCGCAGCGACGGCCCGCCTGGTACCTCGGCGGCGGGGAGGCCGAGCTCGCCGACCTTGCCGACACCCACTTGAGGCTGCTCGCCGACGCGGGTGTCATCGACGCGCGCCTTCGCGACGCCGCGTTGCCGCTTCGCCTGTCGCTGCAGGCGCAGCGCGTGCAGATGCCGCCGGTTTCCTTCGTCGAGCGAAAGGCGTCCACCGCGATGCGCACGCGACTCGCCGCGCTGCTCGGCGTTGCGCGCAGTTACGACCTCGACCGCTTCGACCTGAACGCGGCGAGCACGCTCGACGGGAGGGCCCAGGAGGAGGTGACGCGGGTGCTGCGCAGCCTGGCCGATCCCGAAGGCGCCCGGGCCGCCGGCCTCTACGGGTTCCGCCTGCTGCGCGAGGGCGACGACCCGGGCCGGCTCACCGTCAGCTTCACCCTGTTCGAGCGCGCGGGCGCCGCGAACCTGCTGCGCGTGCAGACCGACAACCACGACCAGCCGCTGGACATCAACGAAGGCGCGCGACTCGACCTGGGTTCGACCGCGAAGCTGCGCACGCTGGTCACTTACCTGGAAATCGTCGCGGCGCTGCACGAGCGCTGGGCCGGGCTCGCGCGCGACGAGCTCGCGTCGGTGCGCGTCGCGCAGCGCGACGCCCTCGCCCGCTGGGCGAAGGACTACCTGGCGCAGGCCACCGACCGCGGGCTCGGCGCGATGCTCGAGGCGGCGATGCAGCGGCGCTATTCGGCCGATCCGTCCGAGGGATTCTTCACCGGCGGCGGCCTGCACCACTTCGAGAACTTCGACCCGCGCGACAACGGCCGGGTGATGACGGTGCGCGAGGCGCTCAGGAACTCGGTGAACCTGGTGTTCATCCGGATGATGCGCGACGTCGCGCACCACTACATGTTCAACGCGCCCGCTTCGAGCGCCACGCTGCTCGAGGACGCGTCCGACCCGCTGCGGCGCGAATACCTGTCCCGCTTCGCCGACCGCGAGGGCAGCCGCTTTCTCGCGCGCTTCTACCGCAAGTACCAGGGCAAGTCCGCCGAGGCGGCCGAAGAGCTCCTGATGCAGAGCGTGCGCCCGACGCCAGCGCGGCTCGCCAGCATCTTCTACGGCCTGGAGCCGGCCGGCGACGCCGCCGCGCTGGCCGCATTCCTCGAGCGGCGACTGCCGGGCAGCACGATCACCAGCCAGACCGTCGAGTCGCTGCACGAACGCCATGCCGCGGACCGGATGTCGCTGGCCGATCGCGGCTACGTCGCGGGGGTGCACCCGCTCGAACTGTGGCTCGTGGGCTTCCTGCGCGGCCGGCCCGGCGCCACGCTGTCGGACGCGCTGTCGGCCAGCCAGCCGCAAAGGCAGGAGGTCTACGCCTGGCTCTTCCGCACGCGCAACAAGGACGCGCAGGACCAGCGCATCCGCAGCCTGCTCGAGATCGAGGCGTTCCAGGAGGTCCACCGCGCATGGCGACGGCTCGGCTACCCGTTCGAATCGCTGACGCCTTCGTACGCGACCTCGATCGGCGCGTCGGGCGACCGCCCCGCGGCGCTCGCCGAGTTGATGGGCATCATCGTCAATCGCGGCGTACGCCTGCCGACTTCGCGAATCGGGACGCTTGTGTTCGCGCGCGACACGCCGTACGAGACGCATCTCGCGTCGCGCCCGGCCCAGGGCGAGCGGCTGCTGCCCGAAGAGCTCGCCGACGTCGTGCGGCGCGCGCTGATCGACGTCGTCGAGGACGGCACCGCGCGGCGGCTCAAGGGCGCGTTGACGCCTGCGGGCGGATCCGCGATCGCCATCGGCGGCAAGACCGGCACCGGCGACCATCGCTTCGACGTCTACGGGCGCGGCGGCCAGCTGCTGTCGTCGCGCGTGGTGAACCGCACCGCGACCTTCGTGTTCCTGATCGGCGAGCGCTGGTTCGGCACGATCATGGCCTACGTCAGCGAGCCGTACGCGGCCGACTACAGGTTCACCAGCGCGCTACCCACCCAGCTGCTCAAGGCACTGACGCCTGCGCTGCTTCCGCTGGTCGAGGGCGGCGCCTGCCGGCGCGATCCGGCGCCCTGATCCCCGGAACGCGTCGACGAATCAGCCCATCCGGCTGCCGAACCAGTCGGCGGCATGCCGCGCGACCTGCTCGAGGGTGCCCGGCTCCTCGAACAGGTGCGTGGCGCCGGGCACGATCACGAGCTTCGTCTCGCAGCGCATCCGCGCCATGGCCTTGCGGTCGAGCTCGATCACCACGTCGTCGTCGCCGCCGACGATCAGCAGCGTCGGCGCGCTCACGGCCTCGAGCAGGCCCGGCCCGGCGAGGTCCGGCCGGCCGCCGCGCGACACCACGGCCGCGATGCGCCCGCCCTGCTGCGCGGCCGCCTCGAGCGCTGCGGCCGCGCCGGTGCTCGCACCGAAGTAGCCGAGCGGCAGCGCGCTCAGCTCGGGACGGCCTTCGATCCACCCCGCGGCCAGCAACAGGCGCGAAGTGAGCAGCGCGATGTCGAAGCGCGCCGCGCGGTCGCGGTCCTCGTCGGGCGTGAGCAGGTCGAACAACAACGTCGCGATGCCCGCGCGCTGCAGCACCTCGGCCACGTAGGTGTTGCGCGGCGAGAGCCGGCTGCTGCCGCTGCCGTGCGCGAAGGCCACCAGCCCGCGCGCAGGCCCGGGCAACGACAGCGTGCCCGGCAGCGAGCGGGTTCGTTCTCGCGGCCCGCTCGCCGGCACTTCGATCTCGATCGGCAGGATCTTCATGGCCATCCCCCATCGCCTGGCCCGGCTTCGCCCGGCCTTGCCTGCCGTCGCCCGTGGCCTCGCGCAGGCGTGCGCTAGGCGCCGACGATCGCGGCGACGTCGATCGGGCGCCTGATGTCCACGCCCGGCATCGTGAATTCGAGCCACTCGGTCAGCTGCGCGGCGCTACCCGCGCCGAGCGCCGTGCCCGGATGCCTGACCGCGCCGCTCGCGAGGAGCCCCCTGCGCCGCAGGATCTCCTTGCGCACTGCGACGCCCGGTTGCTGCTCGAAGACGATCAGCGGCAGGAAGTGCGCCCAGATTCGCCGGGCCAGTGCGCGGTCGCCGCTGCGCCAGGCCGCCAGGTGCGCCTGCAGCACTTCGGGAAAGGCGAAGCCGGTGTTGTAGCCGCTCGACCCCTTCTCGAGGTCGAACTGCCCGTACAGCGCCCCCAGGCCGGTCAGCATCGGTACCCGCCTCGGCAACGCCGCCGACAGCGCCTCGATCTTCGCGGCCGACGGCACGGCCTCGGCCTTGACGCAGTCGACGCCAGGATTCTCGCCGACGATGCGCGCGATCGTCGGCACGCTCATGTGCACGCCGGTCGACGCCGGATGGTCCTGCAGCACCACCGGCAGCGACACGCCGGCGCACACGCGCGCGAAGTACTCGGCGACGCGCGCCTCGCTGGGTACGGGCTCGGCCGACGGCGCCACCATCAGCGCGTCGGCACCGAGCTCGGCCGCCATGGTGCCGAGCTCGACCGTTGCGCGCGTGCCGGGGTGCGAGACCCCGACGATCACCGACACGCGCCCGCCGGCCGCATCGACCGCGGCTCGCACGATCGCCTCGCGCTCGCGCTCGCCCATCCGGTTCGCCTCGCCGAGCACGCCGAGCACCGTGACGCCTTCGACGCCGAGGTCGGCCATGAAGCCGACCAGCCTCCGAAGCGACGCCTCGTCGACACTCTCGTCGTCGCGGAACGGCGTCGCCAGGATCGGGAAAACTCCGGAAAAATCGGCCATCGCCACCCTATTCGACGCTAATTGACAAGAATTCCGCTCAATCGAGCTGTTCGTCGGCCTGCACGCCGGCGCGGTAGACCTCGTACACGAGCACCGGCACGCCGAGGTCGCCGAGGTGCTGCCGGACCAGCGGCTTGACGTCGTGCCAGGCCAGGCCGCCGACGCCGGTCGCGAGCCTGGGCAGCGCGACGCTGCGCACGTTCTCGTCGCGGACGTAGCGGGCGAGCGCCTTCAGCGCGCGACCGACGTTTTCGAGCGTGGCCTTGCCCGGCTTGGCCGCAGCCCCCCCGTGCAGCATGTCCTGCGTGAGCAGGTTGACGATGCGTCGCGTGGAGCCGTCGGCATCGACGCCGGACCAGGCCCAGATCTGCCCGGGCGCCAGCGGCTTGTCATGAGTAGCGTGGCGATAGTCGCGCACCATCGAGGGCCAGCGCTCGCGCAAGGCCAGCGCCAAGCCGGTGTCGAAATGGTCGTGCGGGGCAATGCCATGGGCAATCACCTGGGCGCGCGAGAGCAGGATGTCGCCTTCGATTTCACGGATCACGTCTTGTACCTCGGTCATGGGTCGTTTCTGCGCGGCGCGCGGTCGCGCTCGCGGGTCGCTAACATACCCGGTTTCCGGAACCCGCCCGTGACCCCGGTCAACCGCCGCCCGCGGAGGGGTACGTCTTAAGGGGTATGCGCGAGCATCCTTTGTGCCGCTACGATTGGAACGGGTTCGGCCCGAGCACAAAAAGGGAGACACGGATGTCCGAAGCGAAGCAGAAGGCAGCAGTCCGGACCGACGAGGAGGGGTACCTGGTCGACCCCACCGACTGGAGTCCGCAGGTGGCCGAGTGGCTGGCCGGACACGAGAGCGTCGAACTCACCGACGAGCACTGGGCGGTGCTGCGCTTCATGCGCGAGTATTACGACGAACACCAGATTCCGGCCGACGCGCGCTTCGTGATCCGCTTCCTGGCGAAGGAGCGTGGCAAGGGCGACGACGCGCGCGACGCTCTGTTCGCGCTGTTCCCCTACGGGTACGTGAAGCAGGCCTGCAAGATCGCCGGCATGCGCAAGCCGCGCGTCTGGAGCACTGGTTGAGCGGAAAAGGCACTGGTGGCGGGAGCGCCGCCGCTCCCCGCGCGGCCGCCCGCTACGCCTCGCGCATCATGCGCCAGTAGTCGATCTTCATCATCAGCGCCGCGCCGGCGCACAGCGACAGGAAGGTGATGATCGAGCCGAGCGCGAGCGTCGACACGCCCGAGAGCCCCTGGCCGATCGTGCAGCCGAGAGCGGTGATGCCGCCGAAGCCCATCAGGACCGCGCCGAGGATGTGGCGCTTCAGGTCGGCGGCATTCGGGAAGCTCTCCTCGCGATAGGTGCGTGAGATCAGCGCCCACGCGAGCGAGCCGGCCACGATGCCGAGCGCCGTAGCGATGCCGAACGTGACGTGCTTGCTGGCGTCGCTCCAGAACATCAGCAACTCGAGCGTGTACGCGAACGGTGCGACCAGCGACAGCGACTCGGGCCGGTTGCTGTTGGTCGCGATGAACGCCTCCTGCAGCGTGTCGGGGTGCTCGGCCACGTAGCCGACGTGGCCCGTCACGTACCAGCCGCCGACCACCGTGAGCCCGACCACGATTCCGCCGAGCAGCGCGTCGAGCGTCCAGGCCTCGCGGCTCGACAGCACGAACGCAAGCAGCAGCGCGCCGATTGCCAGCGGCAACCACAGTTCGACGCCGGCCCGGCCGACGCCGAGCGCCGCGGCGAGCACCGTCGGCAGGTCCTGGCTGGTCGCGAGCTTCACCGAGAACGTGTCGAGCGTGTTCACGCGCCAGACGCCGAACACGCCCTTGAGCGTCACGTAGGCCGACACGCCGAGCACGACGAACACGACCAGCGACTTGAGGTTGCCCCCGCCGATGCGGATCAGCGTCTTGCTCGTGCAGCCCGATGCGAGCGTCATGCCGATGCCGAACAGCAGGCCGCCGACCAGGTTGGACAGCCACATCAGGCTGCTGCCGGTGTAGATCGACTTGCGGGTGTCGACCAGCCCGATCATCTGCATCGCCCAGACGCCGATGATCGCCACCGCAATGGCGAGCAGCCACATCCGCATGCGCGTCCAGTTGCCCATGTTCACGATGTCGGACACCGCGCCCATCGTGCAGAAATTGGTCTTGTTGCCGACGAATCCGAAGATGGCGCCGAGGCCGAACCCCAGCCAGACGATCAGCGTCGCCGATGGCAGCGCGGTATCCATTGCAGGCGATCTCCCCCTTTGTCGGTCTTCATTCGGCCCACGCCCCGAGGTACGAAGCGTGCGTGCCCGCGATGCGGTCATGATACCGGGCGCGCAGCAGCCTCCGGCGATGCTCGGCCGAGTCGACGAAGCCGTCGCGCTCGTGCAGCACGTTGTTGCAGACGATGCCCATGCCGGGCTCGAGCCGCAGGCTGTACACGAAGGGGCCACCGGCGTCGAGGAGCCGCCGCAACGCCTCGACAGCGGCGCGCGTCGCGGGATCGTCGTGCCACGCGATGCTGCGCGTGCGCGCGGTGTAGCGCATGTGCAGGTCGCCGCCGGGCGGCAGCTTCGAGAACACCGGGCCGGCCTGCGTCTGCCTCGCCACCGAGCCGGTATCGCCGTCGCCTTCGCGCTGCGGGATCGACATCGCCTCGGGCGACGACAGCGCGCGCACGTGCGCGGGGTCGGCGTCGCGCAGCAGGATGTACGCGATCTCGTGGTCGAGCACCCGGTTGCCGCCGCCCTCTGCGGCGCGCTCGACGCAATGCAGCAGCATCGCCGCGATGGTCCGCTCGGGCGGGTTGTAGTAGCCGTCGGTGTGCCACCGGATCGGCCGGTCGGTGTACGGGATGAATTCGCCGCGGGTGCCGCGCTCGCTGACCGACAGCGTGCTGATGCCGTCCTCGTCGGCGAGCCAGTTCGCGTCCAGGCGGGTGAGGCCGAGTTGCTCGCCCAGCAGCCGTGCGACGTCCTTGCCCTCGCCGCGCTGCCGGCTCGCGTAGACCGCCATGTTCGCGGTGCGGCAGCGCGCGACGATCGCCTCGCGCTCGGCGGGGCGCAGCCGGCACGGGTCGTCGACCTCGACCAGCAGCTCCTCGACCCTCGAAGGCGCGCAGGCCAGCTTCCAGTCGCGCCAGCGGCGATAGGCGTCGGGGTCGTCGAGCGCAAACGGGTCGCGCCCGAGCCGGGCAGACGCGCGCGCCCCCATCGGCTATTCGCCGGCGTCGCCGTGCGGCCGCTTCGGTCGCGGCTCGAGGCCCAGCAGGCCGCGCATCGACTTCTCGACCACGTCCACGCACTCGGGTCCCTCGACCGTCATCGCCTGGTCGAGCGCCCAGCGCTTGTCCGCCTCCTCGGGCATCGCCTGCGTGAGCAGGTCGCCGAAATAGCGCAGCAACGCGAATTCCGGACCGTGCGGGAGGTACTCGAACTCGCCGTACTCGGCGAAGCGGCTGTTGAACCGGTCGATGAAGCGCTTGCGATAGCCGCCGCCCGGCGCCGGGCCGAGCAGGTCGTCGAAGCTGTCCTGCAGCAGGTCGCCGATGCGCCTGACGAGCGCCGAGGTGAACGCCTCGCGCCATTCGGGCGGCTGGTACCTGAGCGCGATCCGGTCGGCCACGATCGCGAGGAAGACCAGCAGCTCGACCAGCACCTGCAGGTAGTGCGGGCCGGCGGCGATCTCGAAATGGCCCTTGCGCAGGTTCTTCAGGCGGACGTCGGCGCTGCGCCAGACGATCGACGAAAGCGCGTTGGCGATCTGCGCCGGGTCGCGCGGCGTCGCGTCGCGGAACCAGTGGGTCTTCAGGCGCATCCCGGGTCGCACGTCATCGCTCCAGAAATAATGTCCACACACCCATCAGGGTCTGCGGATGTAGAACTCCCACTCGTGGTGGCCGGACTCGATCACGTCCTCCAGACGGTGGCCGGTGACGCGCGCCCAGTCCTCGACGTCGGCGCGGGAGCCGGGGCAGTTGCTGACCAGCTTCAGCAGCTCGCCAGGCGCCATGCCGTTGAGCACCTTCTTGGCCTCGAGGATCGGCCCGGGGCAGGTCGAACCGCGCATGTCGAGGAACACGTTCGGCGCCAGTTCGGTACGCCGGCCGCGCCGCACGTAGTAGCCGGTCGATCCGCTGTCGAGCCTTTCGGTCTTGACCACCTGGTTGCCGGTGCGCTCGGCCCAGGTGTGCAGCTCGTCGCTGGTGGC
>JAHBZV010000047.1 GCA_019635275.1 Burkholderiaceae bacterium
CCGGAGAGCCCATTCCATGGACATTGAGCGCGATTCGATGGAGTTCGACGTCGTGATCGTCGGCGGCGGCCCCGCCGGCCTCGCGGCCGCCATCCGTCTGAAGCAGCTCGCCGCCGACAAGGGCACCGAGATCGGCGTGTGCGTCATCGAGAAAGGCTCGGAGATCGGCGCGCACATCCTGTCGGGCGCCGTCATGGACCCGCGCGCGATCGGCGAATTGCTGCCCGACTGGCGCGAGCGCGGCGCGCCGCTGAAGACCGAGGTCGTCGAAGACCGGTTCATGTTCCTGTCGGAAACCGGCGCCCGGCAGGTGCCCAACTGGCTGCTCCCCGAGTGCTTCCGCAACCACGGCAACTACGTGATCAGCCTGGGCAACGTCGTGCGCTGGATGGGCCAGCAGGCCGAGGCGCTCGGCGTCGAGATCTTCCCCGGCTTCGCCGCCGCCGAAGTGCTCTACCACGCCGACGGATCGGTGAAGGGCGTGGCCACCGGCAACATGGGCGTCGGCCGCGACGGGCAGCCCACCGACGCGTTCCAGCCCGGCATGGAGCTGCACGCGAAGTACACGTTCTTCGCGGAAGGCGCGCGCGGCCACCTCGGCAAGCAGCTGATCGCGAAGTTCGGGCTCGACGCCGGCCGAGATCCGCAGAGCTACGGAATCGGGCTCAAGGAGCTGTGGGAGATCGATCCGGCGAAGTCGAAGCCTGGCCTCGTGATCCACACCGCGGGCTGGCCGCTGGACAACGCGACCTACGGCGGCTCGTTCCTCTACCACCTCGAGGACAACAAGGTCGCGATCGGCTACGTGGTCGGCCTGAACTATCGCAACCCGTACCTGTCGCCGTACGAGGAATTCCAGCGCTACAAGACGCACCCCGCGATCCGCGGGTTCCTCGAGGGCGGCAAGCGGCTCGCCTACGGCGCGCGCGCGATCACCGCCGGCGGCCTGAACTCGCTGCCGAAGTTCACGTTCCCCGGCGGCTGCCTGGTCGGCTGCGACGCGGGCTTCCTGAACGCGTCGCGGATCAAGGGCAGCCACGCCGCGATCAAGACCGGGATGCTGGCGGCCGAAGCGGCCTTCGACGCGCTGGCCGCAGGCCGCTCGGGCGACGAACTGACCGCCTACCCGGACGCCTTCCGCGCGTCGTGGCTGCACGACGAGCTGCATCGCGCGCGCAACTTCAAGCCGGCGATGGGCAAGGGCCTGTGGCTGGGCACGCTGCTGGTGGGCATCGACCAGGTGCTGTTCCGCGGCAAGGCGCCGTTCACGCTGCACACGACGAAGCCCGATCACGCGTACCTGCTGCCGGCCGCCGAATGCCAGCCGATCGCGTACCCGAAGCCCGACGGCAAGCTGAGCTTCGACCGGCTCTCGTCGGTGTTCATCTCGAACACCAACCACGAGGAGAACCAGCCGATCCACCTGACGCTGAAGGATCCGTCAGTGCCGGTGGCGGTGAACCTGGCGCGCTATGCCGGACCCGAGCAGCGCTACTGCCCGGCGGGCGTCTACGAGTTCGTGCGCAACGACGACGGCGCCGAGCGATTGCAGATCAACGCGCAGAACTGCGTGCACTGCAAGACCTGCGACATCAAGGACCCGACCCAGAACATCGTCTGGGTCGTGCCCGAAGGCGGCGGCGGCCCGAACTACTCGGGGATGTGAGCGGGCGCGGCGGCCCGCTCGCCGCCGCGACTCAGATCGGCTTCTTCAGGAACAGCGCGCCGCGGATCTGCCCCGGCTCGTAGCCGGTGGCCCGGTCGTTCGGGTACAGCGCGCGCAGCTTCGCCTTCACCGGCTCGCTCAGCTTGTCGGCACTGCCGTGGCACTGCACGCACAGTGCCTGCGTCGGCAGCGCCTTCGCGTAGCGGAACACCTGCCGGCCGCCCTCGTCGACGACCTGCCAGGTCTCGAGCGTCGAGCCGGCGACACCGGCCGCGGCCTGCGTGTCGAAGCGCTCGAGCACGCCCCGCTCCCAGGCGTCGGGGACACCCTTCGGATTGCGGTTGCGCAGGCTCGCGCGGCGCACGTTCCAGCCGGTGCGTTCAGAAGCCGCGCGCGCCATCTCCGGCGCCTTGTCGCGGCAAACCTCGATGGCGCCCGCCGGGCCACTGCGGTTCAGCTCGGCCGTGAGCACCGTGAGCAGATTGGCGGGAACCGTGGCCGCGATGTCGCGCGCCTGGTCCAGGTAGCCGGGCGGCGCCGCGACCGGCGCGGGCGGCGGCGCCGCGCAGCCGGCGATCAGCAGCGCGGCGAGCGCGGGCATGGCACGGAATGCCGGGTACTTCATCGAGCTTTCCTCCTCGGTGGCAACGGTGGAACCGCCGCTATTGGGCGCAGTTCGGGCCGCGCGCGTCTATAACCGCGGAGGGGGATGGGCGCGTACCCCCAAGGGGATGCGCCCGCAGAAACGCTTCGCGCCGGCACGGGCCGGCGCGAAGGGATTGCATCAGGACGGTGAAGCGCCTACTGGCCGAACTGGCGGGCGCCGCGTCGCTGGCCGCCACGGCCGCCACCGCCTTCGCGATCGCCGCCGCCGTAGCCGCCGCCTCCGCCGTAGCCACCGCCGCCGCCACCACCGTAGCCGCCGCCGCTGCGGCCACCACCGCCGCCCCCGTAGCCGCCGCCACCGCCGCTGCGGCCGCCGCCGCCACCGCCGTAGCCACCACCACCGCCGCCGCCGCGACCGAAGCCACCCCCGCCGGACTGCTCGCGGGCCTCGTTGACGACCAGGCTGCGGCCTTCGAGCGAGTAGCCGTTCAGTGCGCGAATCGCGGCCTGCGCCGCTTCGTCGGAGGCCATCGTGACGAAGCCGAATCCGCGCGAGCGGCCGGTTTCGCGATCGGTGACGATCTTGGCATCGACGACTTCACCGTGATTGCCGAATAGCTGCGACAGCTGCGCGTCGGTGGCGCGCCACGGCAGGTTGCCCACGTAGATCTTGGTTCCCATCGAAACTCGTTCCTCGGACCGTTGAACTCATTGCATTTCGAGGGACACCTGAGCGAGCAAACCGGGAAATGCAATTCCGCGGACCGGGTTGCCGGTCCGTTTTTCGACTTTGCCACAAACGTGCACGAATGCACAGTGGCGCCTGTCGGCGTCCTTGCGCGGCGTCACGGCCACGCGGGTCGCACGAATCGGCGCCGCGATCGCGGCGCCGGCGCTGCGTGCGAATTCGCTTGAAAAGCCCCGGATACTGTATAAAAATACAGACTTCGGACACGTCGACACGGAGCCCCCGATGCGGGATCTCACCGCGCGCCAGCAACAGATCCTGGCGCTGATCAGGCAGCACATCGCCGACACCGGCTTTCCGCCCACCCGGGCCGAAATCGCCGCGCAGCTGGGCTTTCGCTCGCCGAACGCCGCCGAAGAGCACCTGAAGGCGCTGGCGCGCAAGGGCGTCATCGAGCTCGCCTCGGGCTCCTCGCGGGGCATCCGTCTGAAGCTGCTGCCCGACTCCACCGACGAGGCGCCGCGGGCGGTGCAGATCGCGTTCAGCCTGCCGCTGGTCGGGCGGGTGGCCGCCGGCAGCCCGATCCTCGCCCAGGAGCACATCGAGGCCAGCTACGCGATCGACCCGAACCTGTTCGACGACAAGCCCGACTACCTGCTGAAGGTGCGCGGCATGAGCATGCGCGATGCCGGCATCTTCGACGGCGACCTGCTCGCGGTGCGCCGCGCCGACGAAGCGCGCAACGGCCAGGTCGTCGTCGCCCGCGTCGGCGACGACGTCACCGTCAAGCGCTGGCGCCGCAAGGGCCACACGATCGAGCTGCTGCCCGAAAACCCCGACTTCGAGCCGATCGTCCTCGACAGCCGCAGCGACGCCTTCGCGCTCGAAGGCATCGCGGTCGGCCTGTTGCGCGGCGGCAAGGCCTTGTGAGGCAGCGATGTCGTCGGTCCTGCCCGCCGCAGTCTGGCGCGCCAGCCAGCTCGGCCATGCCAGCGTCGCCGCGCTGTCCAGCGGCTTTCCCGCCCTCGACGCCGAGCTGCCCGGCGCCGGCTGGCCGGTGGGCATGCTCACCGAGCTGATCGGCCGCGAATCGGGCATCGGCGAATTGCGCCTGCTGGTACCGCTGCTGCGCCAGCTCACCCGCGAGCGCCGCTTCGTCGTGCTGCTGGCGCCGCCGCTGCTGCCCTACGCGCCGGCGCTCGCCAGCCACGGCATCGACCTCGACTACCTGCTGGTCGTGCAGGCGCCCAACGCCGCCGATCGCCTGTGGGCCGTCGAGCAGACGCTCAAGAGCGCCGCCTTCGGCGCCCTGCTCGCCTGGTTGCCGCAGGAGCGCACCCGCCCCGAGCACCTGCGACGCATGCAGTCGGCCGCCCAGCCGGCCGCCGGCCCGGTGTTCCTGTTCAGGCCCCTGGCGGCGCAGTTCGAGGCCTCGCCCGCGCCCCTGCGCCTGTTGCTGCTGCCCCGCCCCGACCAGCGCCTGTCGGTCCAGATCCTCAAGCGCCGGGGCCCGGTGATGGCCGACCCGATCCTCATCGATCTTCCGCAGCCGGTTTCGGCGATCCGCCTCCGCGCGAGCCCGCTCGCCGCCACGTCCGATCCCCGGCCGATGCGCACGATCCACGCCCGCCACGACGAGTCGCGCGCCGGCACGCTCAACTAGGGCGTGTTCACGCTACGATCGTCCCCGTTCGTTCCAGGGCCATGTGGTGGTTCGGCCTGTTCTTCGATCGGCTCTCGCTCGACGTCGCCCGCTGCGGCGCGGGCGGGCCCGGCGACGACGCGCGCCCGCTGGCGATCTGTGATCGGCTGCGCGTCCTCGACGCCGACGACGGCGCCCGCGCGTTGGGCGTCGCTCCCGGCATGAAACGCGCCGCCGCGCTGGCACTCGCGCCGGCGCTGCGGCTGTGCGAGCGCGACGACGCCAACGAACAAGCGACGATCGACTCGCTCGCCGCCTGGGCACTGCAGTTCACGCCCACCGTCAGCCTGCAATCCGACCTGCCGTTCGGCCAGCTCGACGACACGCCTCGCCCCTGCGGCCTGCTGCTCGAGGTGGCGCCGAGCCTGCGCTACTTCGGCGGATCCGCCGCGCTGCTCGCGCAGCTGCGCCAGGGGCTGCGCGCGCTCGGCTTCGCCGCGCGGATCGGCACGGCGCCCACCGCTGCCGCGGCCTGGCTGTTCGCGCGCCATCGCGACGGCTTGCACGCCGACGAGGCCGGCCTCGAGGCCGCCGTGCGCAGCCTGCCGGCAGCCCTGCTCGCGCGCAGCCGGCCGCAACGCGAAACCCTCGACGCGATCGACGCGCGGCGCATCGACGACCTGCTCGCACTGCCACGCGCCGGCCTCGCGCGCCGTTGCGGGCGCGCGCTGCTCGACGAGATCGACCGCGCGCTCGGGCGCCAGCCCGAGCCGCGCCGCTGGTTCGAGGCCCCCGAGCGCTTCGAGACGCGCATCGAATTGCTGGCGCAGGTCGAGCACGCCGAGGCGCTGCTGTTCGCCGCGCGGCGCCTGCTCGACCGGCTCGCCGGATGGCTGGCGGCGCGCCACTGCGCGGTGCGCGAGCTCACCGTGCACGCCGAGCACGACCGGCGCAGCGGACGCGAGCGGCGCGCCGACACGTTGCTGGCGATCCGGCTCGCCGACCCGAGCCGCGACCCCGACCGGCTGTGCGCGCTGCTGCGCGAGAAGCTCGCGGTCACCCGATTGCCGGCGCCGGTACGCGCGTTGCGCTTGTGCTGCGACGAAGTGCTGGCGCTGCCCGGAACCAGCGACCAGCTGTTCCCGGCCCCGGGCGCCGCGCGCGAAAGCCTCGCGCGACTGATCGAGCGGCTGCAGGCGCGGCTCGGCCCGCGCCAGGTGCAACGGCTGGCGCTGGTCGCCGACCATCGCCCCGAGGTCGCCTACCGGATCGAAGCGGTCGACGCGCCGCTCGCCGCGCCAGCCAGCGCACCGCGTCCCGGGCCCGCACGCCGTTCAGGCTCCCCTGCGCCGCTCGCCGGGGCCCCGGTCGCCAACCTGCCCAGGCCGTTGTGGCTGCTACGCGAGCCGATCGCGATCAGCGAGCGCAACAACCGGCCGTGGTGGCATTCGGCACTCACCCTGCTGGCCGGCCCGGAACGGATCGAAGGCGGCTGGTGGGACGCCTCGCTGGTGCAGCGCGACTACTTCATCGCCGAAGACGAAGGTCACGTGCTGTACTGGATCTACCGCGAGCGCCTGGCACCCGACGATGCGCGCCGCGGCTGGTTCGTGCACGGGCGCTTCGGCTAGGGCCCGTTCACATCGACGACGGGTGCGACGCCTCGCGGCGCTCCGCGCGCATCTGGCAATCGACGCAGCGCAGCGCCATCGGGCTCGCGTGCAGCCGCTCGAACGGGATCTCGACGCCGCAGTCGATGCACACGCCGTAGGTCCCCTCTTCGACCCGGCGCAGCGCAGCACGCAGCCCGCGCCACTCGTCGATGTCGCGCAGCGCTTCCGACATCTCGACCTCGCCTTCGTTCAGGATCGACGACAGGTCACCGCTGTCGCCGACCCGCTCGAACGCCGAGAACTCCTCGGACGCCTGGCCGAGCTTGCGGGAGATTTCTTCTTCGAGAACGGCGAGACGTTGCCGGATCTGCGCCAGCAATTCGCCGATCTGGGTTTCGGACAAGGGCATTCATGCCTCCGGATGCGATCCCCCATCCTAAGGCCGACCCCGATCCCGGCCTTGACCCCGGTCAAGCGCGCCGGGCACGACGGACCCCTATCGGGAAACCCCGGGTGCCGGCGCGCCCCGCCAGCGCCCGTCGCGGCTTCACGGCGCGATCAGGTCGACCGCGTCGGTGATCAGCGTGTCGAGCCCCCAACCGAACAGCTCGTCGGCGCGCGCCGGCTCGTTGACCGTGTACGCGATCGCCCGCAGCCCGGCGCGGTGCGCATCGGCGATCACCGCCTCGGTGAGCGCCGCATGGTGGGCGTCGAGCGCGACGCAGTCCAGCGCCAGGCAGCGCTGCAACCAGTCGCCGGGCAACTCGCCGACCAGCAGGGCCCGCGGCAGCTCGGGGGCGACCCGGCGCGCCGCGTCGAGCGCCGCCTCGGAAAACGACGACAGGATCGGCGGCACCGCGGTGCCCTGCCAGAGCTGGCGCGCCTCGAGCGCCGCAGCCGCGCCGGTCTCGGCCTCGCGCCCCGGGCAGGGCTTGATCTCGATGTTCGCCATCCGCCCGGTGCGCAGCAGCCAACGGGCCACCTGCGCCAGCGTCGGGATCGGCTCGCCGGCATACTCCGCCGAGTGCCAGCCGCCCGCGTCGAGCCGCGCAAGCTCGCCGAACGCGAACCCGGCCACGCGCCCCGTGCCGTCGGTCGTGCGATCGAGCGTCGCGTCGTGCATCAGCAGCAGCACGCCGTCGCCACTGAGCTTCACGTCGAACTCGAACATCGAATAGCCGAACGAGGCGCCCAGCCGCATCGCCGCCAGCGTGTTCTCCGGCGCGAGCTTGCCGGCGCCGCGATGCGCGACCCTAGGCGGATACGGCCAGTTCACTTGTCCGACTCCACCAGGCCCTTGACGAACCACTTCTGCATCAGCACGACGACGGCGATCGGCGGCAGCATCGCGAGGATCGCGGTCGCCATCACGAGGTTCCACTCGGTCGCGGCGTCGCCCGTCGAGATCATCCGCTTCAGTCCGATGACCACCGGGTACATCGACTCCTGCGTCGTCACCAGCAGCGGCCACAGGTACTGGTTCCAGCCGTAGACGAACTGGATCACGAACAGCGCTGCGATGCTCGTGCGCGACAACGGCAGCAGCACGTGCCAGAAGAAGTGCATCGGGCCCGCGCCGTCGATCTTGGCGGCCTCGGCCAACTCGTCGGGTACCGTCATGAAGAACTGGCGGAACAGGAAGGTCGCGGTCGCCGACGCGATCAGCGGCAGCGTGAGTCCGGCGTAGGTGTCGAGCAGGTGCAGGTCGGACATCACCTGGTAGGTGGGCATGATGCGCACCTCGACCGGCAGCATCAGCGTCACGAAGATCAGCCAGAACGCCAGCTGCCTGAACCGGAAGCGGAAGTAGATCAGCGCGAACGCCGACAGCAGCGAGATCGCGATCTTGCCCAGCGCGATCACCAGCGCCATGACCAGGCTGTTGGTCATCATCCGCACGACCGGCGCGCCGCTGTTGCCGGCGCCGGCGGCCAGCACCTCGGCGTAGTTGTGGAAGAGACGGCTTCCGGGCACGAGCGACATCGGTGCGGCCAGCACCTGCTCGAGCGTCTGCGTGGACGCGACGAACGTGACCCAGACCGGCAACGCGACGATCGCCACGCCGGCAAGCAGCACGGCGTAGGTGACGAAGCGGCTGAGCGGAGAGCGGTCGAGCATCGGTGGCGGCGCTGTGGGTGCGGGCGACGTGGGTGGCGGCGATGCGCGCGCGGCTCAGTACTTGACGCGGCCTTCGACGTAGCGGAACTGCGCGACCGTGAGCACCAGGACGATCGACATCAGGATCACCGACTGCGCCGCCGAACTTCCGATGTCGAGCGACTTGAAGCCATCGAGGAACACCTTGTAGACGAGGATCTCGGTGGCCTTCGCCGGCCCGCCGCTCGTCGTGGCGTCGACGATCGCGAAGGTGTCGAAGAACGCGTAGACGACGTTGACCACCAGCAGGAAGAACGTGGTGGGCGAGAGCAGCGGAAAGATCACCGACCGGAACGTGCGCCATGCCCCCGCCCCGTCGATCGCCGCGGCTTCGATCAGCGACTTCGGGATCGACTGCAGTCCGGCGAGGAAGAAAATGAAGTTGTAGCTGATCTGCTTCCAGACCGCCGCGATCACGATCAGCGTCATCGCCTGCGAGCCGTCCAGCACGTGGTTCCAGTCGACGCCCGCCGAGCGCAGCCAGTGCGTGACGACGCCCAGCGACGGGTTGAACAGGAACACCCAGAGCACGCCGGCGATCGCCGGCGCCACCGCGTACGGCACGATCAGCAGCGTGCGGAAGATCAGCGCCCCGCGGATCGCACGATCGGCGAAGTAGGCCAGCGCCAGGCTCAGCGACAGGCCGATCACCGTGACCGCGACCGAGAACACCGCCGTCACCTTGAACGACTGCAGGTAGAGCTCGTCGGCGAACAGCGCCTGGAAATTCTCCAGGCCGACGAACTCGAGGTTGCCGCCGAACGCGTCCTGGATGAAGACCGACTGGAACAGCGCCTGCGACGCCGGCCAGTAGAAGAAGACCAGGATGATCGCCAACTGCGGCGCGAGCAGCACGACCGGCAGCCAGCCGGTCGTGCCGAAGACGACCCGCTTGTCCAGGCGCTACTCCCGGGCAGTGCGCTCGAAGCGCGCGAGCTGCTCGTCGCCGCGCCGCTTCATGTTGGCGAGCGCGGTCTTCGCGTCCTGCTTGCCCGCGAGCATGCTCTCGAGTTCCTCGTGGACGATGTCGCGGATCTGCACCATGTTGCCCAGCCGCACGCCGCGCGACTTGTCGGTCGTCTTCACGATCATCTGCTGGACGGCGACATCGGTGCCCGGGTTCTTGTCGTAGAAACCGGTCTTGCGCGTGAGCTCGTAGGCGGCGATCGTCACCGGCAGGTACCCGGTGCTCTGGTGCCACTCGGCCTGCACCTCGGGCGAGGACAGGAACGAGAAGAACTTCGCGACGCCCTTGTAGTCGGCCGCCTTCTTGCCGCTCATGACCCACAGGCTGGCGCCGCCGATGATCGTGTTCTGTGGCGCGCCGGCGACGTCGGAGTAGTACGGCAGCTTCGCGATGCCGAAGTTGAACTTCGCGTTGCGCTTGATGTTCGCGTACGCCGACGCGCTGCCGGTGAACAGCGCGCACTCGCCGCTGTAGAACTTGGCGTCGCCCTCGCTGGTGCGGCCCGGGTAGACGAACAGGCCGTTCTTCGCCCAGTTCAGCAGGTTGTTCAGGTGCCGCTCGTGCAGCGGCGTGGTGATCGCCAGCCGCGCCTTGGGCCCGCCGAAGCCGTTGTTCTCGGTGGCGAACAGCGTGTTGTGCCAGGTGGAGAAGCTCTCGAGGTGCACCCAGCTCGCCCAGCTCGACGTGAACGGGCAGCTCGACGCGCCCGACGCCTTGATCTTCGCCATCGCGGCGGCGAACTCGGTCCAGGTTTCGGGCACCTTGTCGACGCCCGCCTTCGCCAGCGCGTCCTTGTTGTAGTAGAAGACCGTGGTCGAGCTGTTGAACGGGAACGACAGCATCTCGCCCTTGCTGCTCGTGTAGTAGCCCGCCACCGCCGGCACGTAGGCGCCGCGGTCGAACTTCTCGCCGGCGTCCTTCATCAGCTTCTCGACCGGCACGATCGCGCCCTTGGCCGCCATCATCGTCGCGGTGCCCACCTCGAACACCTGGACGATGTGCGGCGCGTTGCCGGCGCGGAACGCGGCGATCGCCGCGGTCATCGTCTCGGGATACGTGCCCTTGAAGACCGGCACGACCTTGTAGTCGGACTGGCTCTTGTTGAAGCGCTCGGCGAAGTTGTTGACCTTGTCGTTCAGCGCGCCGGTCATCGCGTGCCACCACTGGATCTCGGTGACCGCCAGCGCCTGCGTCGACATCGCCAATCCGGCCACGGTCGCGGCCGCGCCGACGACACGCCGCGTCCAGACGGACATGCCGCCTTTCCTGTGCGTCTTCATGAGTTCTCCTCTCCAGTGATGCCGGCTTCTGAAGGCCGGGCCGCCCGGGCGGGCGGCGCGTTATTGTCTTGCGCCGACTATTACAGAACCGTGGCGCGCCCGCAACCGGGGGGATTCACGGGTCATGGCGCTGGCGCTGCGACCGCCCCGCGCGTCAAGGATTACCGGCGGGCAGGAAGCGGCGCCAGTACCGGAACGAGCCGTAGATCGGAATCGGCACGAACCCGCCGCCCTCCTCGCGGTGCCGGACGACCAGCGATCCGTCGTCGGCCTTCGCAAAGTCACCCCACACCGAGGCGGACACCGTCCCGCCCAGCGCAGGGCCGATCGTCCTGACCGACACCCAGCCGTCGGCGCAGTCGAAGTCTGCCCCGCGGCGCAGCACGCGGGTGACGCCGCCCGCACCGTCGTTGCCCGCGCGCACTTCGAGCGTGTCACCGACCGGGCCCTCGACGACGACACGGCTGGCCGCAGCATGCCGATAGTCCTTGCGAACGAGGTACCAGGTGAGCGACGTCGCCGGCGACGATGCGGGGCCTGTTCCGGCATTCGAATAGGCGCCGGTCAGGTCGCCGCAGTCGCCGTGTCGCGCGCGCAGGGCCGGCCAGCCGGCCGGGTAGTCGTGATGCTCGACGTGGACCGGCGACACGCAGCCGGCACCGAGCAGGGCGGACAAGGCCGCGGCGATCGCGCGCGCCCGCACGTGCAGCCGAACCCGCGCGCGCGGGTCTGGCGCCGGGACGGAAACGCGCGAGCTCACGGGCTCACTTCGCGACGTCGCCGCCCGCGTCGCCGCTGCCCGCGGGCGCCTGGCCGCCCGCGTCCCCGGGCGGCGGCCGCGTCGGCAACGGCGCCGGCGGCCAGCGAACGTGGTACGTGCTCGAACTCGAGAAGCCGAAGAGGATGTGATAGCCGACCTCCGACTCCTGCACGGTCATCACCAGCGAGCCGTCGGCTGCGCGCCGGAAGCTGCGCCCGTGGCGCGAGACGTGCGCCGTCAGCGTGATCGGCGCCGCGACGTTCGCCCACCACGGCAGGCCCGAGCCGATCTTCGAAACCGCGAGGCCGGTCTCGTCGCAGGCGAACTTCCGATCGCCGCGCCCCAGAACGAACCGCTTCGGTTCGCCCGAAGCCGGATGCGCGACGACGACCAGCGTCTGCTCGTCGGGCTGCTCGATCGAGACCCGCTCGGCCGCGACGTCGAGCCCGAGATTGCGTGCGAGCGACGTGTTGCAGCCCCACAGGCCCGTGTCCTTCCGCTCCGAAGGATTGACGGTGCACGCCTCGGCCAGTTCGCCGGCATCGACATAGGTGCCGGCGAGCCGCGGGCAGCTCCCGAGCGACGCCTTGTCGGGCTGCGCCCAGTCGACCGGGTAGTCCGGGTGGCTGCTGACGGCGATGCACCCCGACAGCGCCGCGACTGCGCACGCTGACGCAGCGAGCCGGCCCACCCGATCGACGACGACGTCACGCACGCTTCCCGTTGCTCCTGCCGCCGTTGCGGCGTCTTGCCTGCCCTGTCGAGGCCGGCCCGCCGCGCCCGGGCCGATGCAGCAGTCTGCCCGGAGCGCGCCGTCCGGCCTTGAGATCCGTCAAGCGCAACGCGCGTCCGACACACCCGCGAACTCGGGTATAAACGCGACGATGAACGACGCCCGCACGCTTCCGCCGTCGGCGGCCGCAGCCCAACTGCTGCTCTGCATGATCTGGGGCCTCGGCCAGGTGGCCACGAAGGTCGGCAACACCGGCATCTCGCCGATCTGGCAGGCCGCGCTGCGCTCGATCGGCGCGACGCTGCTGCTGGTGGCCTGGATCGCCTGGCGGCGCATTCCGCTGGGCGATCGCAGCGAGACGCTGGTGCCCGGCATCGTCGCCGGCGTGCTGTTCGGGCTGGAGTTCGTGTTCCTGTTCGTCGGCCTGGTCTACACGACCGCGGTGCGCGCGGTGCTGCTGCTCTACTCGGCGCCGTTCTTCGTCGCGCTCGGCGCGCACTGGTTCGTGCCGGGCGACCGGTTCACGCGCAACAAGCTGCTCGGCCTGTCGGCGGCCTTCGCCGGACTGCTGCTCGCGTTCGGCGACCGCCTGACGCTGCCCGACGCGCACGCGCTCGTCGGCGACCTGCTGTGCCTGGGCGCCGCCTTCATGTGGGGCGCAACGACCGTCGTGATCAAGGCTACCGCGCTGCGCCGCGCGCCGCCCGAGGCGACGCTTCTGTACCAGCTGGCAATCTCGGCGGTGCTGATGGTGGCGCTCTCGTACGCGTTCGGCGAGCCCGGCGTCTTCGCGCCCACCCCGATCGTCTGGGGCGCGCTCGCGTTCCAGACCGTCGTCATCGCCTGGGCCAGCTACACCGTCTGGTTCTGGCTCGTCTCGCGCTACCGCGCCACCACGCTGCACGCCTTCACGTTCCTCACCCCGCTGTTCGGCGTGCTGGCCGGCGCGCTCCTCCTCGGCGAACCGGTCAGCCCCACGCTGATCGCCGCCCTCGCCCTGATCGCCGCCGGCATCGTCCTCGTCAATCGCGCCTGAACGGCGAGCGCCACCTCAAGCGGCTCGTCCGAGCATCGGGGGCGCGGCCCGTCGACCGCCACAGACATCGAGGCTTCGCGCGAGGGGGCCCGCCGCGCCGGAGACGGCGCCTGGGCGGCGGCGCGCGAAGCCGGGCGTATACTGTACGTCCATACAGTATCAAGCAGCGACCCCGATGCTGTCCCCCTACGCCGAACTTCTCTGCGCCAGCAACTTCACGTTCCTGCGCGGCGCCTCCCACCCCGAGGAACTGGTCGAGCGCGCCCACGCCCTCGATTACGCCGCGCTCGCCGTCACCGACGAGTGCTCGCTCGCCGGCGTCGTGCGCGCGCACCTGCGCGCGCGCGAGCTCGGCCTGCCGCTGCTGGTGGGCGCGCAGTTCTCGCTGCGCGAGGCCTTCGGCGACGACTCGCGGCTGGTGCTCATCGCCGCCTCGCGCAACGGCTACGGCAACCTGTGCGAACTGATCACGCGCGCGCGCATGCGCGCCGACAAGGGGCACTACCGCCTGCTCGCCGACGACCTCGCGAAAGGGCTCGACGACTGCCTCGCGCTGCTCGTGCCCTCGCCGGCCATCGCCGTCGACCCCGCGGCCGGCTCGCCCGCGCCGCCGCCGGATTCTCCGTGCGCCCGGCTGCTTCGCCACGCGCGCTTCCTGCGCGAGGGCTTCGACGGCCGCTGCTGGCTCGGCGTACCGCTGCTGGTGCGCGGCCACGACGCGGCGCTGCTCGAGCGCACGCGCAGCGTCGCCGCCGCGACCGGCCTGCCGCGCGTGGCCGTCGGCGACGTCCTCTACCACCTGCGCTCGCGCAAGACGCTGCAGGACACGCTCACCGCGATCCGCCTGAACACGCCGCTGGCCGCGCTCGGCTACGCGCTGGCGCCCAACGCCGAGCAGCATCTGCGCAGCCGGCTGCGGCTCGCGCGGCTGTACCCGCCGGCGCTGCTCGAGGAGACGCTCGAGGTCGCCGCGCGCTGCCGCTTCTCGCTCGACGAGCTGCGCTACGAGTACCCCGAGGAGATCGTCTCCTCTGGCCACACGCCGGCGAGCTGGCTGCGCGCGCTGGTCTTCGACGGTGTGCCCGGGCGCTACCCCGACGGCCTGCCGCCGGCGGTCGCCGCGCAGCTCGAGCACGAACTGGCGCTGATCGCCGAGCTGAAATACGAGCCCTACTTCCTCACCGTCGCCGACATCGTCCACTTCGCGCGCGGCCGCGGCATCCTGTGTCAGGGCCGCGGCTCGGCAGCCAACTCGGCGGTCTGCTACTGCCTGGGCATCACCGAGGTCGATCCGGCGCGCACCAGCGTGCTGTTCGAGCGCTTCATCAGCCGCGAGCGCAACGAGCCGCCCGACATCGACGTCGACTTCGAGCACCAGCGCCGCGAGGAGATCATCCAGTACCTGTATGCCAAGTACGGCCGCCACCGCGCCGCGCTCACCGCCACGGTCATCAGCTATCGCTCGCGCTCGGCGCTGCGCGACGTCGGGCGCGCACTGGGCATCGACGCGCAGCGCATCGAGCAGCTGGCGCGCGCACACCAGTGGTGGGACCGCAGCGTGCAGCCCGAGCGCTTGCGCGAGGCCGGCTTCGATCCCTGCTCGACCGTGGCGCAGCAGTGGCTCGAACTGGCCGGCGCGCTGCGCGGCTTCCCGCGTCACCTGTCGCAGCACACCGGCGGCTTCGTGATCGCGCGCGACGCGCTCACGCGGCTGGTGCCGGTGGAGAACGCGGCGATGCCCGGGCGCAGCGTCATCGAATGGGACAAGGACGACCTCGACGCGCTGGGGCTGTTGAAGGTCGACGTGCTGGCGCTGGGCATGCTCACCGCGATCCGCCGCGCGCTCGAGCTCGTCGGGCAGCGGCGCGGGCGGCCGTTCCGCATCCAGGACATCCCGGCCGAAGACCCGGCCACCTACGAGATGATCTCGCGCGCCGACACGATCGGCGTGTTCCAGATCGAGTCGCGGGCGCAGATGAGCATGCTGCCCAGGCTGCGGCCGCGCCGCTTCTACGACCTCGTGATCGAGGTCGCGATCGTGCGCCCCGGCCCGATCCAGGGCGGCATGGTGCATCCGTACCTGCGCCGCCGCATGGGGCTCGAGCCGGTCGCCTATCCGCGCGACGAGATCCGCCCCGCGCTCGAACGCACGCTCGGCGTGCCGATCTTCCAGGAGCAGGTGATGCAGGTGGCGATGCTCGCGGCCGGCTTCTCGGGCGGCGAAGCCGACGCGCTGCGCCGCGCGATGGCGGCCTGGCGTCGCAAGGGCGGGCTCGAGCCGTTCGAGCGGCGCGTGGTCGACGGCATGCTCGCGCGCGGCTACCAGCGCGAGTTCGCCGAGGCGATCTTCCGGCAGATCCAGGGCTTCGGCGAATACGGCTTTCCCGAGAGCCACGCGGCGAGCTTCGCGCTGCTGGTCTACGTGTCGGCCTGGATCAAGCGGCACGAGCCGGCGGCCTTTCTCGCCGCACTGCTCAACAGCCAGCCGATGGGCTTCTACGCACCGGCGCAACTGGTGCGCGACGCGCGCGAGCACGGCATCGAGGTACGCGGCGCCGACGTGCTCGTGAGCGACTGGGACTGCACGCTCGAGGAGGCGCCTTCGGCCGGCGCCGAGGCCGCACCGGCCGAAGGCGCACCAGGCCGTGCGCCCGCCTACGTCGCCGCCGCCGACGGCAGCGCGATCGATTGGCGAGCGCAGCCCGCGGTGCGCCTCGGCCTGAACCGCGTGCGCGGCCTGTCGCAGGCGGGCGCCCAGCGGCTGCTCGACGCGCGCGCGGCGCGCCGGCGTGCACGCGGCGACGAGTTCGCGTTCGACAGCGTCGAAGACCTCGCCCGCGAGGCGCGGCTCGACGCAGGCGAGTTGCAGGCGCTGGCGCAGGCCGACGCGCTGCGCCAGCTGGCCGGGCATCGCGCGCAGGCGCACTGGGAGGCCGCGGCGATCCGGCCGATGCCGGCGCTGCTGGCCGACGCGCGCTTCGACGAGGCGCCGATCCGATTGCCCGCGCTGCCCGAGGGCCGCGAGATCGTCGCCGACTACCGTGGGCTGGGCATCCCGATGGGCCGCCATCCGCTGGCGCTGCTGCGCCCGCGGCTGGCGCGGCTGCGCATCGCCACCGCGGCGACGCTGCGCGCGTTCCCGAACGGCCGGCCGGCGCGCGCCAGCGGCCTGGTCACGCATCGCCAGCGCCCCGAGACCGCGAAGGGCACGATCTTCGTCACGCTCGAAGACGAGACCGGCGCGGTCAACGTCATCGTCTGGCCGCGCGTGTTCGAGCGCCAGCGCTGCGAGGTGCTCGGCGCGCAGCTGATGACGGTCTACGGCACCTGGCAGTGCGACACCGACACCGGCGGCGAAGTCAGGCACCTGGTCGCGCAGCGCATCGTCGATCACAGCGCGCTGCTCGGCGAGCTCGTCGTCGGCAGCCGCGATTTCCGCTGAATCGCCGGCCCGTGAACCAGGCCGTGAACCAGGCCGTGAACCAGGCCGTGAACCAGGCCGCGAACTAGGCCGCGAGCCCGCGCGCCAGGTCGGCGCAGATGTCCTGCGGGTCTTCGAGGCCCACCGCAACGCGCAGCATCCCCTCGCCGATGCCGGCGTCGCGCCGCGCCTCGAGCGGCATGCGGCCGTGGGTCGTGCTGGCCGGATGCGTGATCGTCGACTTCACGTCGCCGAGATTGGCGGTAATCGACAGCAGCCGGCAGCCGTCGACGACGCGCCAGGCCGCGGCCTTGCGAGCGGCGTCGTCGGCGCCCTTCAGGTCGAACGCGAGCACCGCGCCGCCGGCACGCTGCTGCGCACGCGCCAGCGCGTGCTGCGGGTGCGACTCGAGCCACGGATAGCGCACCCGCGCGACCTCGGGACGCGCCTCGAGCCAGCGCGCCACCGCGAGCGCGTTCTCCGAGTGCCGGATCATCCGCACCGACAGCGTCTCGAGCCCCTTGGCGAGCACCCAGGCGTTGAACGCCGACAGCGTCGGACCGCAGTAGCGCACCACCGGCTGCAGCACCTCGGCCACGTACTTGCGCGAGCCGAGCACCGCGCCACCGAGCACGCGGCCCTGCCCGTCGAGGTACTTGGTGGCCGAGTGCACGACGATGTCTGCGCCGAGTTCGAGCGGCCGCTGCAGCGCCGGCGTGCAGAAGCAGTTGTCGACCACCAGCGGGATGCCCCGCGCGCGTGCGATCGCCGCCAGCGCGCGCACGTCGCCCACCTCGGTCAGCGGGTTCGAAGGCGTCTCGAGGAACAGCAGCTTCGTGTTCGGCCGGATCGCCGCCTCCCAGGCGGCCGGGTCGTCCAGCGGCACGTAGCTGGTCTCGATCCCGTAGCGCGCGAACAGCGCGAACAGCTGGATCGTCGTGCCGAACACGCCCTGCGAACAGACCACGTGGTCGCCCGCGCGGGTGAGGCTCACCAGCACCGACATGATCGCCGACATGCCGGAGGCCGTCGCGCGGCAGTCGTCGGCGCCCTCGAGCGCGGCCAGCCGCTCCTCGAACAGGCGCACGGTCGGGTTGCCGAAGCGCGAGTAGATGAACCCATCGGCCTCGCCCGCGAACTTGGCCGCGGCGTGCGCGGCGCTGTCGTGCACGAAGCTCGACGTGAGGAACATCGGCTCGGTGTGCTCGCCGAACGCCGTGCGCTCGAAGCCTGCGCGCACCGCGCGGGTGTCGAATCCGTAGTCGTCGCCTTCGCCGGGCGCCTGCGCCGCGCGATCGCTCATCGTCGTCGATTCCGCTGGTCGATCCTGCCCCGGGCTCAGTCGGTCGCCACCGGAAACTGCAGGTTCATCTGGTTCTTCGGCGCATCCTCGTCGTAGCCGCCCGAGGGGCCGAGCAGCCGCTCGCGCTCGATGCGGTCGAGGTACTCGGGCGTCACGTCGCCGGTGATGTAGACGCCGTCGAAGCACGAGGCCTCGAAATTCTTCAGCTTCGGGTTCACGTCGCGCACCGACTGCTTCATCGCGTCCACCGTCTGGTAGATGAGCGCGTCGGCGCCGATCGCCATGCGGATCTCCTCGTCGGTGCGGCCGTGCGCGATCAGCTCGCTGCGCGTCGGCATGTCGATGCCGTAGACGTTCGGATAGCGCACCGGCGGCGCCGCCGACGCGAAGAACACCTTGTTGGCGCCCGAGTCGCGTGCCATCTGCACGATCTCGCGCGAAGTCGTGCCGCGGACGATCGAGTCGTCGACGAGCAGCACGTTCTTGCCCTTGAACTCGACGCTCATCGCGTTGAGCTTCTGGCGCACCGACTTCTTGCGCACCGCCTGCCCCGGCATGATGAACGTGCGCCCGACGTAGCGGTTCTTCAGGAACCCTTCGCGGTAGTTGAGCCCCAGCTTCATCGCCAGCTGCATCGCCGATGGCCGCGACGTGTCCGGAATGGGCATCACCACGTCGACGTCGCCGCGCCACAGCTCGGCGGCCAGTCGCTCGGCCAGGTACTCGCCCATGCGCAGCCGCGCCGAGTAGACCGACGCGCCGTCGATGATCGAGTCGGGCCGCGCGAAATAGACGTACTCGAACACGCAGGGGTTCAGCGACGGCGAGGCGGCGCACTGGCGCGAGTGGAAGTTGCCGTCGAGGTCGATGAAGATCGCCTCGCCCGGGGCGACGTCGCGCACCATCCGGAAGCCCAGGCCCTCGAGCGCCACCGACTCGGAGGCCACGAGGTACTCGACGCCCTGGTCGGTTTCGGCCACGCCGTAGCACAGCGGGCGGATGCCGTACGGATCGCGGAAGGCCAGGATGCCGTAGCCGGCGATCTCGGCCACGCAGGCGTAGGCGCCGCGCACGCGCGCGTGCAGCTGGCCCACCGCGGCGAAGATCGTGTCGGGGTCGAGCGAGACGCCGCGCGCCGACGCCTGCAGCGAGTTCGCCAGCACGTTCAGCAGCACCTCGGAATCCGAGTCGGTGTTGATGTGGCGCCGGTCGCGACGGAACATCTCGTCCTTGAGCTGCTCGGAGTTCGTGAGGTTGCCGTTGTGCGCCAGCATGATCCCGAACGGCGCATTCACGTAGAACGGCTGCGCCTCCTCGGAGTTGGCGGCCGACCCCGCCGTCGGGTAGCGCACGTGCGCGATGCCGGAGTGGCCACCGAGCGATCGCATGTTGCGCGTGCGAAAGACGTCGCGCACCAGGCCGTTGCCCTTCTGCATGTGGAACGCCTTGCCCATCGCCGTGGCGATGCCGGCCGCGTCCTGGCCGCGATGCTGCAGCAGCAACAGCCCGTCGTAGAGCAACTGGTTGACCGGCGAGCGCGCTACGACGCCCAGGATTCCGCACATGTCTGGCTCCCGGATTTCAGCGTTCAGGTCTGCTTCACCGCTTCCGAACGCGAGGGCAGGTACGGCGACACCCACGATACCAGTTCGTCGAGCAAGGGGCGCGAAAGCGCCTGCTGCCAGGCAGGCTCGCGATCGGCCCCGAGTTGCCGGCCGACCAGCGCCACGATCGTCACGATGATCAGTGCGCGCACGACGCCCAGCACGGCGCCCAGCGACCGGTCGGCCACGCCGAGCCCGACTTTCGCCAGCGCTCGCGCCAGCAACCCACCCAGCAGGCGGACCGAGATCAGCAGCGCGAAGAAGACCAGCACGGCGACGAACAGCGGGTGCAGCGACCAGCCGGTGGCCGCGAGCAGCGGCCCGGTGACCAGCGGCGCACCGAGCAGCGCGACGATCCAGGCCGCCACCGCGAACACCGTGCGCACCAGTCCGCGCAGCAGGCCGAGCGCAACGGAAATCAGCAGCGTGGCGATCACGAAATAGTCCCAGCCCGTCAACGCAGCGACGCTCGCCGACATCGCTACAGCGGAACCACCGAGGACTCGAGCCCGAGCGACTTCAGCTTCGCGCGCGCCTGGTCGGCGGCCTCGCGGCTGGTGAAAGGTCCGACCCGCACGCGCGTGCGCTCGCCCTGGGCGGTCTTCACGGTTTCGGTATAGACGCGCACGCCCGCCTTGCGCGCCTTGTCGGCCTGCGCGCGCGCGCTGCCGGCGTTGGCGAACGCGCCCACCTGCACGACGAAGCGCGTCTCGGCCTTCGCGGACGCGGAGGTCGCCGGCGCCGACGCTTCGGCCTTGGGCGCAGCGGCGACCTTGGGCGCCGTCTTCGACGCTTCGGGCGTCTTCGGCGCCGCTTTCGGCGCTTCGGCGGGCTTGGGCGCCGCCTTCGCGGCGGGCTTGTGCTCGTCGGCCGCCTTCGGTGCCGTCGCCGCCGGCGCGGCCGGCGCGATCGCCGGGGCCTTCGGCGGCTCGGCCGGCGCGGCGGGCGCAGGTTTCTCGGGCGCCGCCGCCGGCGACGCCGGCTCGACCGGCGGCACGACCGCGACTTCGTTGCCGCGCGCGGTCGCCTCGTCGGCCTTCGGCGGCAGCGGCGTGTCGCGCGGCGGAATTTCGACCTGAACGTCCGGGATGGTCTGGCGCGGCTCGGAGTCGAGCACCAGCGGCAGCACGATCGCCGCGGCCAGCCCCAGCACCAGGGCGCCGAGCAGTCGACGGCGTGCGCGCTTCTTCTGCGTCAGCGCCGGGTCGAGCGCCCCGGCGTCGGCGTCGCCCGTCTCACGCCTGGCCATGGGCGTCCGTGGTCACCGATCCCGGCACGCATGCGCCGCAGCGCGAGTCGACGGGGAAGCCTGGGGAGCGGACGCTACGCGGCACGGGCGGCAAGGATGTCGGCGACGGTGAGGAAGGATCCGAAGACGACGATTCTATCATTGGCGCTTGCGCGTCCTCGCGCCGCTGCGAGCGCCGACGACGGATCGGCGTGGCACTCGATGCTCGTCTTCGGGCCGGCGCGAGCGACGCCGGCTGCCTCGAGGCGCCCGGCGATCCAGTCGGCACTCGCGGCACGGGGCCCGGGCAGGTCGACCGGCAGCCAGTGATCGACGCGGTGCTTCAGCGCCGCGATCACGCCTTCGACGTCCTTGTCGCGCATCACGCCGAACACCGCGAAGGTCTGCCTGAACGCGCCCATCGCGTCGAGGTTGACCGCCAGGTGCGCTGCCGCGTGCGGGTTGTGCGCGACGTCGAGGATCACCGTCGGCTGGCCCGGCAGCACCTGGAAGCGTCCGGGAAGCTCCACCGTCGCGAGTCCCTGGCGCACCCCCTGCTGCGAAACCGGAAGCCGCTCGCGAAGCGCCTCGAGCGCCGCGAGCACGCCGGCCGCGTTCTGCAACTGGTTGGCGCCGCGCAGCGCCGGATACGCGAGCCCGCTTCGGCGCTGGGCGCGCCCGCCGTACGACCACTGCTGGCGATCGCCGGTGTGGTTGAAGTCGCGACCGTGCAGCCAGAGATCGGCGCCGATCGCGTGGGCGTGCTCGACGAGCGTCGCCGGCGGCAGCGGGTCGCTGCAGATCGCCGGGCGCCCGGCGCGGAAGATGTGCGCCTTCTCCCAGCCGATACGCTCGCGCGTATCGCCCAGGTACTCGGCGTGGTCGACGTCGATGCTCGTGACGATCGCGCAGTCGGCGTCGACCAGGTTCACCGCGTCCAGCCGGCCGCCGAGCCCGACCTCCAGGATCGCGACGTCGAGCGAGCGCTGCTGGAACAGGCGCAGCACCGCCAGCGTCGTGAACTCGAAGTAGGTGAGCGAGACGTCGCCGCGCGCGGCCTCGACGGCCTCGAACTGCTCGACCAGCGCCGCGTCGTCCACCGGCGCCCCGTCCACGCGCGCGCGCTCGGCGAAGCGCACCAGGTGCGGCGACGTGTAGAGCCCCACCCGGTAGCCGTCAGCCAGCAGGATCGACTCGAGCATCGCGCAAGTCGAGCCCTTGCCGTTGGTGCCGCCCACGGTGATCACCGTGCAGCCGAGCTTCAGCGACAGCCGCCCGGCCACCTCGCGCAGCCGCGCGAGGCCGAGGTCGATCGTCTTCGGGTGCAGCCGCTCGATGCGGCCCAGCCAGTCGCGAAGCGCCGGCGAGTCGGCGGAAGTCATGCGTCGGTCAGGACACCGCCTCGCTCGATTGCCTGAGCAACAGCGCCAGCAACCGCGCGATCTCGTCGCGCATCGCGCGCCGATCGACGATCATGTCGATCGCGCCCTTCTCCAGCAGGAACTCGGATCGCTGGAAGCCCTCGGGCAGCTTCTCGCGCACCGTCTGCTCGATCACGCGCGGCCCGGCGAAGCCGATCAGCGCCTTCGGCTCGGCGATCACGACGTCGCCCAGGAAGCAGAAGCTCGCCGAGACGCCGCCCATCGTCGGGTCGGTGAGCACCGAGACGTACGGCAGGCGCTTCTCCGAGAGCTTCGTGAGCATCGCGGTGGTCTTGGCCATCTGCATCAGCGACAGCAGGCCCTCCTGCATCCGCGCGCCGCCCGAGGACGCGATCGACACGAACGGCACCTTCTGCTCGATCGCGCCCTGCACGCCGCGCGCGAAGCGCTCGCCGACCACCGAGCCCATCGAGCCGCCCATGAAGTCGAACTCGAAGCACGCGACCACGACCGGGATGGTGCGGATCGCCCCGCCCATCACGACCAGCGCGTCGGTCTCGCCGGTGTCGTCGATCGCCTCCTGCAACCGGTCGGGATACTTGCGGCTGTCCTTGAACTTCAGAGCGTCGACCGGCAGCACCTCCTGGCCGATCTCGTAGCGCCCTTCCGCGTCGAGCAGCAGGTCGAGCCGCTTGCGCGCCGACAGGCGCATGTGGTGCGAGCACTTCGGGCAGACGTTCAGGTTCGCCTCGAGGTCGGCCGAGTACAGCACCGCGTCGCACGACGGGCATTTGACCCAGACGCCTTCGGGAACCTTCTTGCCGCCGGCGGGCGAACGCTTGATGCGCGGGGGGAGCAGCTTGTCGAGCCAGGTCATGGAGTCACCTCCTGAGGTGCCCTGCTGTCGAGGGCGGCGCGAATCTCGGCCATGAACGCGCGGGCGCGCTCGGGCGCTTCGCCCGGCGGCCCGTCTTCGAGCACCTGGATGGTGCGGGTACCGATGATCACCGCGTCGGCCGCCTGGGCCACCGCGCGTGCCGTCGCACCGTCGCGGATGCCGAAGCCCACGCCCACCGGCAGCTTCGTGCGCCGGCGGATCGCGCCGACCCGGCGCACGACGTCGGCCGTGTCGATCTGGCCACCGGTGATGCCCTTCAGCGACACGTAGTAGACGTAGCCGCTGGCCAGGGCCAGCACGCGCGCGGTGCGCTCCCCGGTGGTCGTCGGCGCCAGCAGGAAGATCGGGTCGATCCCGCGGCTGCGCGCGGCCGCCGCGAAGGCCTCGGACTCCTCGGGCGGGTAATCGACGACGATCACGCCGTCCACGCCGGCCGCCGCCGCCTCGTCGAGGAAACGCTCGACGCCCATGCGCTCGACCGGATTGGCGTAGCCCATCAGCACCACCGGCGTCGCGTCGTCGCGGCTGCGGAACTCGCGCACGAAGCCGAGCACGCCGCGCATGCCCACGCCCAGCGCCAGCGCGTGCTCGTTGGCGCGCTGGATCACCGGGCCGTCGGCCATCGGATCGGAGAACGGCACGCCGAGCTCGATCGCGTCGGCGCCGCCTGCGACCAGCGCGTGCATGATCGGCACGGTGAGCGCCGGCGCGGGGTGGCCCGAGGTGACGTAGGGAATGAGCGCCTTGCGGCCGGCGGCGGCCAGCCGCTCGAAGGTGCCCGCCAGCCGCGACATCAGAAGCGCATCCCCGCGCGCTGCGCGACGGTGTGCATGTCCTTGTCGCCGCGTCCCGACAGGTTGACGAGGATGATGCGCTCCTTCGGCAGCGTCGGCGCGAGCCGGGCCGCGTACGCGAGCGCGTGGCTCGACTCGAGCGCCGGAATGATGCCCTCGATGCGGCAGCAGTCGTGGAACGCCTTCAGCGTGTCGGCGTCGTCGACCACCTCGTAGCTGGCGCGCCCGATGTCCTTCAGCCAGGCGTGCTCGGGGCCCACGCCCGGGTAGTCGAGCCCGGCCGAGACCGAATGCGTGTCGATGATCTGGCCGTCCTCGTCCTGCAGCAGGTAGGTGCGGTTGCCGTGCAGCACGCCGGGCGTGCCCGCCGTGAGCGAGGCCGCATGCCGCCCGGTGGCCAGTCCCTCGCCACCCGCCTCGACGCCGACCAGCTTCACGTCCGGCATGTCGATGTACGGGTAGAAGATGCCGATGGCGTTCGAGCCGCCGCCGACGCAGGCGACGACGTAGTCGGGCTGGCGCCCGGTCATCGCCGGCATCTGCCGCTTGCACTCGTTGCCGATCACCGACTGGAAATCGCGCACCATCATCGGGTACGGGTGCGGGCCGGCCACCGTGCCGATGATGTAGAAGGTGTCCTCGACGTGAGTGACCCAGTCGCGCATCGCCTCGTTCAGCGCGTCCTTCAGCGTCTTCGAGCCGGAATCGACCGGCACCACCTCGGCGCCCAGCAGCCTCATCCGGTAGACGTTCTGCGCCTGGCGCGCGACGTCTTCCGAGCCCATGTAGACGACGCACTTCATGCCGTAGCGGGCAGCCACCGTCGCGGTGGCCACGCCGTGCTGGCCGGCGCCGGTCTCGGCGATTACGCGCGGCTTGCCCATCCGCCTGGCGAGCAATGCCTGGCCGATCGTGTTGTTGATCTTGTGCGCACCGGTGTGGTTCAGGTCTTCGCGCTTGAACCAGATCTGCGCGCCGCCGAGCATCTCCGACCAGCGCTTCGCGTGATAGACCGGGCTGGGGCGGCCGACGAAGTGCTCGAGTTCGTACTCGAACTCGGCGACGAACTCCGGGTCGCTGCGGTAGTGCTCGTAGGCAACGCGCAGTTCCTCGAGCGCGTGCACGAGGGTCTCTGCGACGAAGACGCCACCATAGGGACCGAAGTGGCCCCGGGCATCCGGAAGATCGTACGGCTTCATCGTGAATCCTGTTGTGCCGAATCGGCTCGCAGCACCTCTGCGACGAACCGTTCCATGCGCTCGCGCGACTTCGCGCGCGGGTCGGGATTCGGCCCCCCGACCTGGATGCCCGTCGACACGTCGACCATCGTCGGCCGCACCCGGGCAATGGCCGTCGCGACGTTCTCGGGCGCAAGGCCGCCCGACAGCACGATCGGCAGCGTTCGCTCGCCCGGCACCCGCGACCAGTCGAAACCTTCGCCGCTGCCGCCGTAGCCCGGGCTGTGCGAGTCGAGCAGCAGCGCCTCGGCGCTGGCATACCGGTCGAAGGATTCTACCAAATCGACCCCCTCGCGCATGCGAATGGCGCGCCAGTACGACAGCCCGGCGGGGCGCTCGTGCTCGCAGGTGCGCGGATCCTCGTCGCCGTGGAACTGGATCACGTCCAACCCGACCGCGCCGGCGACTCGCCGGATCGCGCCTTCGGGCGCGTTGACGAACAGCCCCACCGCCGCCACCCAGGACGGCAGCAGCCGGCGCAGCCCCGCTGCCTGCGCCGCGTCGAGCAGGCGGGGGCTCTTCGGATAGAACACGAAGCCGACGGCATCGACGCCGAGGGCCGCGGCTGTGCGAACATCGTCGACGCGAACCAGGCCGCAGAACTTGATCCGTGTGCGCATCGGCGGCAGTGTATCCGCTAGGGCGTGTTCACACTACGATCGTCCCCGCGCCGAGGCCTGCCG
>JAHBZV010000048.1 GCA_019635275.1 Burkholderiaceae bacterium
CTCCTTGGTGAGCTTGGGCGAGAGCCCGAGGCTGGGCTCGTCGAGCAGGATCAGCCGCGGCGCGGCCATGATTGCGCGCGAGATCGCCAGCATCTGCTGCTGGCCGCCCGAGAGCAGTCCTGCGTCCTGCGACGCGCGCTCGCGCAGGATCGGGAAGTAGCCGAACACGGCTTCCAGGTCGCGCTCGACGCCGTCGCGGTCCTTGCGGGTGTAGGCGCCCATCATCAGGTTGTCGCGCACCGACAGCAGCGGGAACACCTCGCGCCCCTCCGGGACGTGGCACAGCCCGCGCTGGACGATCAGCGCGGGATCGCGGGCGGTAATGTTCTCGCCGTGGAATTCGATCGAGCCCTTGCGCGGGTCGATGATCCCGGAGATGGTCTTCAGGATGGTGGTCTTGCCCGCGCCGTTGGAGCCCAGCACGGTGGCGATCTCGCCTTCGCGCACCTGCAGGCTCACGCCGCGGATCGCCTTGATTGGGCCGTAGGCGCTCTCGACGTTGAGCAGCTTGAGGATGACCTCGCTCACGCCACGGGCCTCCGCAGCGAAGTCGCGTCGTCGGCGGTGCCGAGATACGCCTCGACGACGCCGGGGTGTCCCTGCACCTCGGCCGGCGTGCCCAGCGCGAGCACTTCGCCCTGGTTCATCGCCAGGACCCGGTCCGACACCTTCGACACGAGCGACATGTCGTGCTCGACCATCAGCACGGTGATGCCGAGGTCGTCGCGGATGTCCTGGATCCAGAACGCCATGTCCCCGGTCTCCTCGACGTTCAGGCCGGACGACGGCTCGTCGAGCAGCAGCAGCTTCGGCTCGGTGGCCAGCGCGCGCGCAAGCTCGACGACCTTGCGCACGCCGTACGGCAGGCCGGCCACCATCGTGTCGCGGTAGTGCTGCAGGTCGAGGAAGTCGATCACCTCCTCGACCTTGCGCCGGGTCTCGCGCTCGGCGGCGCGCACCGACGGCGCGAAGACGATCTCGCTCCAGAAGCCGCTGCGGCGGTGGATGTGCCGCCCGATCAGCAGGTTCTGCAGCACGGTGGCGTGCTCGAACAGCTCGATGTTCTGGAACGTGCGCGCGATGCCCAGGCCGGCGATGCGGTGCGGCGCCACCGCGCGCAGCGGCTGGCCGTCGAAGTCGATTGATCCGGAGGTCGCGGCGTAGATGCGGCTGATCAGGTTGAAGACCGTGGTCTTGCCGGCGCCATTCGGGCCGATCAGCGTGAACACCTCGCCGCGCCGCACGTCGAAGCTGACGTCGTTCACGGCCAGCACGCCGCCGAAGCGCACGGTCAGGTTGCGGGCGCTGAGCAGCACGTCGCTCATCGGAGCCGATCCGATTTCTGGAAGGCCTTCTGCCGCTTGAACAGGCCCCGGCGGTAGAACGGGAACAGCTGGAACCAGGTGCGGATCTTCAGCCAGCGCCCGTACAGGCCGAGCGGCTCGAACAGCACGAACGCGATCAGGACGAGGCCGTAGACCACGCCCTGCAGGCCCACCGCCTGGCCGATCGACGGGGGCAGCAGGTCCTTGGCCAGCGAGATGACCTGCGGCATCGTGATGAGGAACGCGGCGCCGAGGAACGCCCCGTGGATCGAGCCCAGGCCCCCGATCACGACCATCAGCAGCAGGTCGATCGACTGGATGATCCCGAACTGATCGGGCGACAGGAAGCGGATCTGGTGCGCATAGAGCGCCCCGCCCACGCCGGCCAGCGCAGCCGAGATCATGAACGACATCGTCTTGTAGCGCGCCAGGTGGATGCCCATGCTCTGGGCCGAGATCTCGGAATCGCGGATCGCGACGAACGCCCGGCCGGTCGGCGAGCGCAGCAGGTTGAGCACGGCCAGCGTGCAGACGATCGCGCACACCAGGCAGACGAAGTAGAACGACGCGGCGGTGTCGGCCTTCCAGCCGAAGACGTCGATGCTCGGCACCGACTTGCCGGCGTTGCCGCCGGTCACGCTCTCCCAGCGCGCGAGCACCTCCTCGACGATGAAACCGAAGGCAAGGGTGGCGATGCCGAGGTAGATGCCCTTCACGCGAAGCGCCGGCAGCCCGACGATCGCGCCCACCGCCGCGGACAATCCGGCCGCCGCGGCGATCGACAGCGGAAACGGCCAGCCCATCGACGCGAGCACCGTCTGCGTGTAGGCGCCGACGCCGAGGAACGCCGCGTGGCCGATCGAGAACAGGCCGGTGAATCCGGCGAGCAGCATCAGCCCCAGCCCGACGATCCCGTAGATCAGGATGAACGTGACCTGCGCCAGCCAGTACTCGGGCAGGCCCCAGGGGGCGAGGAGCAGGGCGATCACGAGCGCCGAATACCAGAAGCGGTGCCCGCCGTGCCTGGCGAGGTCGATGTCCTGGTCGTAACTGGTCTTGAAGATGAAGCGCACGGGGCTAGACCTTCTTGCGCAGGTTCTCGCCGAACAATCCGTTCGGCTTGAACATCAGCATGACCAGCACGACCACGTAGGCCGCGACGTCCTTGAAGCCCTCGGGCAGGAAGAAACCGGACATCGACTCGACCACGCCGATGATCAGTCCGCCCACGATCGCGCCGGGCAGGCTGCCGAAGCCGCCGACCACGGCCGCCGGGAATGCCTTCAGGCCGATGAATCCCATGTTGGCGTGGATGAAGGTGATCGGCGCCAGCAGCAGTCCCGCAGCCGCGGCGACCGCCGCCGCGAGGCCCCAGACCAGGCCGTTCAGGCGCTTGACGGGGATGCCCATGTAGTAGGCGGCGAGCTGGTTCTGCGACGAGGCCTGCATCGCGATGCCGACCTTGCTGTGCCTGAACATCAGGTAGAGCAGGGCGCACAGCACGGCGGTCGCCGCGATGACGACGAGCTGCTCGACGGCGAAGACGACGCCCGCGAATTCCAGCGTCTGGTTGCGGTACGGCACAAGCAGTCGGTGCGTGTCGGTGCCCACGTTGGGGATCATCGTGATCGCGCCGCGGGCCACGTAGCCGATGCCGATCGTGAGCATCACGATCGAGAACGCGGGCTGCCCGAGGATCGGGCGGATCACGATGCGCTCGAGGAGGATCCCGAAGGCGCCCATCGCGGCGATCGTGGCGATGACCACGAGCCAGAACGGCACCCCGGTGATCGACAGCAGCGCCAGGCCCAGGAACGCGCCGAGCATCATCAGCTCGCCCTGGGCAAAGCTGACTGTTTCGGTGGCCTTATAGATCAGGACGAAGCCGAGGGCGATCAGCCCGTAGATGCAGCCTTGCGCGATGCCGCTCACCAGAACCTGCAGGACCTGCAAGGGCCTTGTCTCCTCGGGGGGCCGTCCTCCGCGCGACGCCGTCGCGACCGGGGAGCCTGTCGTTGTCGGCTCAGATGGTAGTACAGAACCGGAGCCCCGGGACGCACCGGGGAAACCCGCAATCAGCTGATCACGTACGAGGCGGCGCCCGTGGCGATCAGCAGGCCCGTCTCGTTGGCCAGTGTCATCTGGGTGGAGCCGATCCGGCCGCCGAGCCGGGTGATTCGCGCCTTCGCGTGGAAACGCTCGCCGATCCCCTGGCGAAGGAAGTCGATGCGCAGGTCGATCGTTCCCATCTTCGTGAACCGGTGCATGACCTGTTCGGCGGGCTCGTCGCGGTGCTTGTCGGCGATCGCGCACATCAGCGCGAAGCCGGCGGTGGCGTCGAGCACGGCCGAGGTCACGCCGCCGTGCAGGCGGCCGTACAGGAAGTGGCCGACCAGCTCGGGGCGCATGTCGAAGCGCACCCGCGGCTCGGCCGGATCGAACGACTCGATCGTGAACCCGAGGATCCGGTTGAACGCGATGCGGTCCTCGAAGACGTCGCGCAGTGTCTCCTCGAAGCGGCGCTGGTCCTCGGGCGGCCGCGGCGGAAGCGGCGGGCTGGTCGTCGGCATCATCGTCCCTTGAAGACCGGAGCGCGCCGCTGCAGGAACGCGGCCACCCCTTCGGCGAAGTCCTCGGTGCGCCCGGCCTGGGTCTGCAGCGTCGCCTCGAGCTCGAGTTGCGCCGGCAGGTCGCGCGCGAAGCTGTCGTTCAGCGCCTGTTTGATCAGCGCGCAGGCGCGGGTGGGCTGGGCCGCCAGCCGGGCGGCGAGCTGGCGGGCCTCGGGCATCAGCTGCTCGTCGTCGAGCACCTGCCAGACCAGGCCGAACCGCTCGGCGGTCGGCGCGTCGATCCGCTCGGCCAGCAGGGCCATCGCCCGCGCGCGCACGTCGCCCGCGTAGCGCGGCAGGAACCAGGTGCTGCCGGCGTCGGGCACCAGGCCGATCTTCGAGAACGCCTGCACGAAATAGGCCGATCGTGCCGCGAGCACGATGTCGCCCGCCAGCGCGATGCTCATTCCGGCGCCCGCGGCCGGGCCGTTGACCGCGCAGACCACGGGCTTGGGCATCGAGCGCATCGCGAGGATCACCGGGTGGTAACGCTCGCGCAGCAACTGACCGAGGTCCAGCGAAGGGCTGGGCGGCACCGACGCGAGGTCGGCGCCCGACGAGAAGCCGCGCCCGGCGCCAGTGAGCAGCACCGCGCGCACGGCGTCGTCGCCGGCGGCCCGCTCGACGGCGTCGCGCAGGGCCCGGATCAGCGCGTCGTCCAGCGCGTTGAGCACGTCGGGCCGGTTCAGCGTGATCGTCGCGATCGCCTGCGCCGATTCGTACAGCACGGGGGGAGTCGTCATGGGGAGATCCTTTCCGGTGCGGTCAGAGCATGCCGAGCTGCCGGGCGGCGAGGTCGTTCAGGACCTCCTCGGCGCCGCCGCCGATCATCATCACCTTCACCTCCCGGTAAATCCGCTCGACGCGGGTCCCGCGCATGTAGCCGGCGCCACCGAGGATCTGCACGGCCTCGTCGGCGCAGTCGCGCATCACGCGTGCCGCATGATTCTTGACCAGCGAGATTTCCGCAACCGGAGCGTCTCCGCGCTCGATCCGGGCAGCCACTTGCGCGAGCCAGGCGAGCACCGGCAGGATCGCGTCGACCATCCGCACCAGCTTGTGGCGGATCACCTGATGCGCGACCAGCGGCTGGCCGAAGGTGCGGCGCTCGCGCGCCCACGCGAGCGCATCCTCGCAGCAGACGATCGCGAAGCCGATCGCCTGCGCCGCCATCATCAGCCGCTCGCCGTTGAAGTTGTTCATGATCAGCGGGAAGCCACCGTCGAGCGGGCCGACGAGCCGGTCGGCGTCGACCGGGCAGTCGTCGAAGTGCAGCGCCGCGGTATCCGAGCACCACCACCCGGTCTTGGCCAGCGGCGTGCGCGAGAGGCCCGGGGCATCGCGGTCGACCAGCAACAGCGAGATGCCGCGCGCCCCCGGCTCGCCGGTGCGTGCCGCGACCAGGTAGTGATCGGCGCGCATGCCCGAGGTGATGAACATCTTCGACCCGTTCAGGCGCCAGCCGCCCGCGTGCGGCCCCTCGCTCAGCGGCGTCGCGCGAGTGGTCATCCGCGCCACGTCGGACCCGCCCGAGGCCTCGGTGACGGCGAGGGCGCCGATCGCCTCGCCCGCCAGGATGCGCGGCACGATGCGCGCGCACAGGGCCGGGCCGCCGGCCTTCAGCAGCGGCCCGAGCATGATCGTGTGGCTCATCAGGCTCGCGATCAGTCCGCCCGATCCGGCCCGGGTCAGTTCGATCGTTGCGATGATCCGCGCCAGCGTGTCGCACGGCGTGCCGCCGAATTCGGCCGGGTAGCCCAGCCCGAGCAGGCCTACCTGCGCCGCCTGGCGGTACACATCGCGCGGAAACTCGCCGGCCTCGTCCCAGGCGGCGGCGTGCGGCGCGAGTTCGCCGTCGACGAAGCGACGCAACGCGTCGCGCAGCTGGCGGTGTTCGCCGGTGGCGCCGGCCGACCGGGTCAGGTCGAAGCAGTTCGCCAGGGTGTCGGGATCACGGTTCACGATGCGCCGGCCTCCTCGGGTTCGATTCGGGCGAGCAGCGCGCCCGGTGCCACCTGCGCGCCGATTCGTGCGCCCAGCTCGACGATGCGGCCATCGATCGGGGCGTCGACGCGGTGCTGCATCTTCATCGCCTCGATCGCGAGCAGCGGCTGGCCGGCACGGACGCGGTCGCCGGCCGCGACCGACAGCGCGGCGACCTGGCCGTGCATCGTCGCGCGTACGTCGCCGCTGGCGTTGCCCACTGCGCGTCGCGGCGGCAGCGCCGAGACGTCGGAGAAGCCGGCACTGACGCCGCCGAGGTCGAGCCAGCCGGCGTGCGCAGCGCCCGCATCGGCGCGCCACCGGACGTGGACCGGCAGGCACTGGCCGTCGATCTCGATCCGGTCGTCGGACACGATCGCGACGCGGTGCTCGCGCCCGTCGATCGTGATTCGATGGCCGTCGGCCTCGGGCACGACGCGCGCCTGCCATCGTGCTTCGCCACTCGCCAGCGCGGCGAAGGTGGTGCGCGGGCCGGTCGACGACCACTCGGCGAGCGCGCCGTGCGCGCGCGCGTTCGAGCCGGCCCACAGCGCGGTGGCCGCTGCCTGCCAGCGCGACTCCGGCCGCGGCGCCTGCCAGCCGGTCGCCGCCGCATCGAGCCAGCTGGTGGCGAGGCGCGCCTCGGCGAAGTCCGGCGCGCGCAGGCACGCGAGGAGGAAGTCGCGATTGGTCGCCAGGCCGAGGATCGACGTCTCCTCGAGCGCGCCGATCAGCCGGCGGCGGGCTTCGTCGCGATCGCGGCCGGTGGCGATCAGCTTGGCGATCATCGAATCGTAATGACGCGACACCTGCGCGCGGGGCGCAAGGCCGTGGTCGACGCGGAGTCCGGGCGTGTCGCCGGGCAATCGCCAGGCGAGGATCGGGCCGGCCTGCGGCCTGAAGCCGTCGAACGCGTCCTCGGCGCACAGCCGGGCCTCGATCGCGTGGCCGCGCCACTGAACGTCGTCCTGTCGCAGCGACAGGCGCTCGCCGCGCGCGACGCGCAACTGCAACTCGACCAGATCGAGACCGGTGATGGCCTCCGTGACCGGATGCTCGACCTGCAAGCGGGTGTTGACCTCGAGGAAGTGGAAGCGGCCCTCGGGGTCGAGCAGGAACTCCACCGTGCCTGCGCCGACGTAGCCGGCCGCGAGCGCCAGCTTGACCGCCGCATCGCCGAGCGCCGCACGCAGCGCCGGTGTCACGTCCGGTGCCGGCGCTTCCTCGACGATCTTCTGGTGCCTGCGCTGGGTCGAGCAGTCGCGCTCGCCCAGGTGAATGCAGTGGCCGAACCGATCGGCCAGCACCTGGACCTCGACGTGACGGGCGTGGTGCACGAGCCGCTCGAGCAGCAGCGCGCCGCTGCCGAACGCCGCTTGCGCCTCGCTCGTGGCAGCGGCGCGGGCAGCGTCGAAGTCCGCCAGGTCGTCGACGCGCCGCATGCCGCGCCCGCCGCCGCCGGCAGCGGCCTTGATCATCAGTGGGGCGCCCAGCCGTGCCGCCTCGCGAGCCAGCGCGGCCGGCGACTGGTCGTCGCCGCCATAGCCGGCGAGGCAGGGCACGCCGATTCGTCCGGCCAGCTGTTTCGCCGCGCGCTTGTCGCCCAGCAGTTCGATTGCCGCGGCGGGCGGGCCGACGAAGACCAGGCCCGCCTCGTCGCAGGCGCGCGCGAACGCCGCGTTCTCGGACAGGAAGCCGTAGCCCGGGTGCACCGCCTGCGCGCCGCTGGCCGCGCAGGCCGCCAGCACTCGCTCGACCGACAGGTAGCTGTCGATCGCCGGCGAAGGCCCGATCGGTACCGCGACGTCGGCGAGCGCAGCGTGGCGCGCGTCGCGGTCTGTCTCGGAGTACACGGCCACGGTGCGCAGGCCCATCGCGCGCGCGCTGCGCAGGATGCGGCAGGCGATCTCGCCCCGATTGGCGACCAGCAGCGTGTCGAAGCTCACGCGTGCGCTCACGAACGCGGCAGGATGCCCATCGTCTTGGCGATGATGCCCAGCATGATCTCGTCGGCCCCGCCGCCGATCGAGCCGAGCCGCGAATCGCGCCAGTAGCGGTTCACGCGGGTGTCTTCGATGTAGCCCATGCCACCCCAGAACTGCAGGCACCAGTCGGCCACCTCTCTCGAGACGCGCGCTGCCTTGAGCTTGGCCATCGAGGCCAGCTGCGTCACGTCGGTGCCGCCGACGTAGAGCTCGACGGCGCGATACAGCAGCGCGCGCACGCATTCGATCTCGGTGTTCAGCTCGGCCAGCTTGAAGTAGATGAACTGGTTGGCGAGCAGCGGCTGCCCGAACGCCTCGCGCTCGCGCAGGTAGGCGATCGTTTCGGTGAGCACTTCGCTGGCGGCCATCGAGCTGGCGGCCGCCCAGAGCCGCTCCTCCTGGAACTGCATCATCTGGTAGGCGAAGCCCATGCCTTCCTCGCCGATCCGGTAGCGCTGTGGAACGCGCACGTCGTCGAAGAAGATCTGCGCCGTATCCGAAGCCCGCATGCCGGCCTTGGTGAGCTTTCGGGCGATCTCGATGCCTGGCGTGTCCATCGGGAGGCAGATCAGCGTCTTGTTGCGGTGGGGCGCGCCTTCGGAGGTGTTGGCGAGCAGGCACATCCAGTCGGCCTGCGTGCCGTTGGTGGTCCACATCTTGCCGCCGCGGATCACGTAGTCGCCGCCGTCCTTGCGCGCGGTGGTCCGGATCGAGGCGACGTCGGAGCCTGCGCCCACCTCCGACACGCCCAGGCAAGCGACCATGTCGCCGGCGATCGACGGTGCGAGAAACTCGCGCTTGACCTCGTCGGAGCCGAACCGCGCGAGCGCCGGCGTGGCCATGTCGGTCTGCACGCCGATCGCCATCGGCACGCCGCCGCAGCGCGCGTGGCCGAGCGCCTCGGCGATCGCGATCGAGTACGAGTAGTCGAGGCCGGCGCCGCCGTACTCGACCGGCTTGGTCACCCCGAGGAAGCCCAGGCGGCCCATCTTGCGGAACAGCTCGCGCGCCGGGAAGGTGCCGGCAGCCTCCCACTCTTCGACGTGCGGATTGACCTCCGCGTCGAGAAACCGCCGCAGCGAGTCCTGCAACTGGGTGTGCTGTTCGGTGTAGATCATCGGAGGGGCTCCTGCGCGGGTGGGGGCGGTGCGAGGCGCGTTCATGGCCACGATCAAGGCCGCGCCACGCCGAAAGTGAGGGGGCGCAAGTCGCGCTGGGCGGCCTCGGCGCACGTGTCGAGCACGAAGCCGAGCAACTTGCGCGTGTCGCGCGGATCGACGATGCCGTCGTCGAGCAGTCGGGCGCTGGTGTGCAGCGCGCCGGCCTGGCGCTCGAAGTTCTCGACGATCCGCCGCTCGAGTGCGTCGAGCTTCGCGGCATCGACCGGCTCGCCGCGCCGTTGCGCGGTCGCTTCGGTGACCAGGCGCATCGTGAGGGCCGCCTGCTCGCCGCCCATCACCGCGGTGCGCGCGTTGGGCCACGAGAACGCAAAGCGCGGGCCGAACGCGCGGCCGCACATGCCGTAGTTGCCTGCGCCGAACGACGCACCGCAGTGAATGGTGATCGACGGCACGGTGGCGTTGGAGACCGCCTGGATCATCTTCGAGCCGTGCTTGATCATGCCGGCCTGCTCGCTCGCGCGCCCGACGATGTAGCCGGTGGTGTTCTGCAGGTAAAGCAGCGCCGCGCCGCTCTGGCAGCAAGCCTGGATGAAGTGGGTCGCCTTGTTGCTGCCCGCGGGGTCGATCGGCCCGTTGTTGGTGACGATGCCGATGCGGTGGCCGTGCAGTTCGGCGTGGCCGCAGACCGTCTGTGCGCCATGGTCGGGCTGGAACTCGAGGAACGCCGAGCCGTCGACGAGGCGCGCGACGACCTCGCGCATGTCGAAGGGCTGGCGGAAGTCGAGCGGGACGACGCCGGCGAGCTCGTCCGGGTCGTAGGCGGGCTCGGCGAAGCCGTTGTCGGCCGCATTCGGCGCGCCCGACTCGCGCCGCAGTGCGTCGGCGCCTGCGTGTGGGCGTGAGAAACCGAGCCGGCCGACCACCTCGCGGGCGATCCGGATCGCGTCCGCGTCGTCCTGGGCCAGGTACTCGCCGAGGCCGGAAACCGAGGTGTGCATCTCGGCCCCGCCGAGTTCTTCGTCGGTGGCGATTTCGCCGGTGGCTGCGCGCAGAAGCGGCGGACCGGCGAGGAACGCGCGGGCGCGTCCGCGCACCATGATCACGTGATCGGACAAGCCGGGCAGGTAGGCGCCACCCGCGGTCGACGATCCGTGCACCACCGCCACCACCGGAATGCCGGCGGCGGAGAGCCTGGCGAGGTTGCAGAACAGCCGGCCGCCCTCGATGAAGTCCTCGACGCGGTATCGGAGCAGGTTGGCGCCCGCGGATTCGATCAGCTGCACGAACGGCAGCTTGTTCTCCATCGCGATCTGCTGCGCGCGCAGCATCTTCTCGCGGCCCATGCTCTGGATCGCGCCCGCGTCGATGCCGGAATCGCTCGCACTCACCAGGCATCGCGCGCCGGCAACGAAGCCGATGCCGCAGATGACCCCCGCGCCCGGCACGCTGCGGGCCGGGTCGGCGTCGTCCAGCAGGTGGCCAGCCATCGTGGAGAGCTCCAGCCACGGGCTGCCCGGGTCGAGCAGCCGGGCAACACGCTCGCGCGGCAGCAACTGGCCGCGCCGCTCGAACAACGGTGCGGCGCGCGCCGAGGCCTCGCGTGTGCGAGCCTCCAGTGCCCGCAATTCGTCGACCAGCGCGAGCATGCCGGCGCGCTGCGCGGCGTAGCGCTCGCCGTGGATGTCGACCTGCGATTCGAGCCGGGGCATGTCGATGCGCCTTCAGTCGTCCCGGAGCATTCGCGGCGAACTCGCGAGGTGGAAGCCGTCGAACGGCGCGCTCGCGTCGCTCGCGTGCGCGGGCGGCCGCGCCGGCCACGTGTGGCGCGCGTTGGGTACGCCGCCGTCGATGCGGACGCAGGTGCCGGTGATGAACGCTGCCGCTTCCGAGAGCAGGAACACGATCGTGGCCGACACTTCGGATTCGGTGCCGAAGCGCTGCAGCGGCACGACGGCGCGCAGCCGGCGCAACTGCGCCTTCATCGACTCGTCGTAGGTGTCGAGTCCGCTCGATGCGATCCAGCCCGGTGCCACCGCGTTCACGCGAACGCCGCTGGCGGCCCATTCGCAGGCGGCCGTCTCGGTGAAGTTGAGCATCCCGGCGCGCGCGGCGCCGGAGTGCCCCATGCCGGGCATGCCGTGCCAGATGTCGGCGATCATGTTGACGATGGCGCCGCCGTGCGCCTTCATCCATTGCCGATACGCCTCGCGCGCGACCAGGAAACCGCCGGCGAGATTGGTGCGCACGACTGCGTCCCAGCCCTTGAGCGAAATCGTCTCGAGCGGCGCCGGGAACTGGCCGCCCGCGTTGTTGACCAGGCCGTCGAGCCTGCCGTGGCGAGCCAGCGCGGCGGCGACGGTGGTCGTGACGGCCTCTTCGTCGCGGATGTCCACGGGGTGGCAGCTCGCCGGCGGGCCGCCGGCCGCGGCGATCTCGGCGGCCACGCGCTCGAGCTTGTCCACCTTGCGGCCCGCCAGGGCCACCGTCGCGCCGAGCGCGGCCAGTTCGTGTGCGGTGCAGCGGCCGAGCCCCGAGCCGCCGCCGGTCACGAGGACGACCCGGCCGGCGAAGAGGCCGGGCCTGAAGACCGATCGGTAGGCGGTGGCGCTCATGGCAGGACGTTTATTGAACGAAGTTCAGTAACTTGCCTGTCGTGCCCCCGGACGGTCAAGTTGCGGCGCAGCATACTGGCGAACACGCGCACGCCGCGCAACCTGGGAGGGGTAAGGCTTCCGCAGCGGCCAGCTTTCGGTTATAAATTGAGCGATATTCAATAACGGGGTCGGCGCTCATGACGGTGCAGGCACCACGGCGGCGCAAGTCGGCGCGGCGCGCGGAGATCCTGGCAGCGGCGAGGCAGGTGTTCCTCGAGCGTGCCTTCGACGAGGCGTCGATCAGCGAGATCGCGGCGCGCGCCGGGTGCGTCGAGGGCACCATCTATACCTACTTCCGCGGCAAGCGCGATCTCTTCGACGCCGTGCTCGCCGAGTTCTACGACCGGCTGATCGCCGACATCGAACCGCGGCTGGCGGCGATTTCGGGCACCCGTGACCGGCTCACCTACCTCATCGCCCGGCACCTGCAGATTGCCGTGGACGATCCCGCGTTCGCACGCCTGATCGTTCGCGAGTCGCGCGGCCAGAGCCTCTACTTCGGCTCGAAGCTGCATGCGCTGAATCGTCGCTACGCGCAATTCCTGCAGAGCACGCTGCGCGACGGGGTGGAGCGCGGCGAGTTGCGCGCGGACCTCGACCCGTCGCTGGCGCGCGACCTGGTGTTCGGCGGGCTCGAGCATCACGTCTGGCATGGCTTGGGGCGCCAGCGCAGGCTCGACCCGAACCGGCTGGCAGCGACGATGGTCGACCTGTTCCTGTCGGGGTGGGCGCAACCGGCGGCCCGGGACGAACTGAGCGGACTCGCGCGTCGGGTCACCCGGCTCGAGCAGCGGCTCGGCGGCTGATCGGCGTCAGCGCCGCGCGCCGTGCGCGAGCAGGCGCTCGCGGATCGCTGCCACGCCTTCCTCGACCGGAAGGGTGGGCGCGCAGGGGGCGAGGATGCCGATCACCCGCCGGCGGTAGTCGAGGTACACGGGCACGATCGGCACCGACGCAGCCTGCGCCACGCGGTAGAAGCCCGACTTGAACGGCGCGCCTTCGCGTCGCGTTCCCTCGGGTGCGACGCCGAACCACAGCGGGCCGCCCGCGGCGAAGCGCGCGAGCACCGCCTCGACGACACCGTCGGGGCGCGCGCGATCGACCGGAATGCCGCCCAGCCAGGCCATGAAGCGGCCGAACGGCCCGCGGAACAGCGTGTGCTTGCCGATGAACGAGACGCGCAGGCCCAGCGCGAACACCGCCGCGACCGCGTGGACGAAATCCCAGTTCGACGAATGCGGCGCGACCGCCACGACCGCACGCGCGAGGTCGGGGATCTCGCCCTCGATGCGCCAACCGCTCACGCGCAACCATGCGAGCCCGGCATTGCGCAGCACGCCGTAGTGACGCCGCGGCACGCGCGGGCCCGGCTGGGGAAGCGTCGGGCGTGCATTCGATGCGATCGGCGCCGTCATCGCGCCACTATAATCGACCGCATGTCCGCCGATCGCGAGGTTCCGCTGTATGTCGACCTGGACGGCAGCGTGGTCCGCACCGACACGCTGTGGGAGTCGTTCGCGAGCGCGCTGCGCCGGTATCCGGTGCGAACCTTCGCCGCGCTGTTCGCGCTGGCGTCGGGCAGGGCGGCGCTGAAGCGGCGCCTGGCCGAGCTCGGTGCGCCCGACGTCGAATCGCTGCCGCTGCGCGATTCCTTCGTTGCCTGGCTGCGCGAGCAGCGCTCGATGGGCCGGCGTATCGTGCTCGCGACGGCCGCCGATCGCGTGTTGGCCGAATCGGTGGCCGACCGCGTGGGGGTGTTCGACCAGGTGCTCGCCAGCGATGGCCACCACAACCTGAAGGGCCGGCACAAGCTGGCGGCCATCCGCAGCGACGCGGCGGGCGCGCCATTCGACTATTGCGGCAACGGGCCCGAGGACGTCGCGATCTTCGCGGCCGCGCGACGCGCGATCGTCGTCGGCGCGCCGCAGCGCGTGCTTCGCGACGCGCAGCGGCAGGCCGAGGTGGCGCAGGTGTTCGAGCCGAAGGCGACCCGCGCGCAGCGGCTGCGCGCCTGGGTCGGTGCGCTGCGTCCGCACCAGTGGCTGAAGAACCTGCTGGTGTTGCTCCCTCTGTTGGCGTCGTTCCGGATCGACGACGCGCTGCTGGTGCGCGACGCCTTTCTCGCGTTCGTGTCGTTCAGCCTGGCCGCGTCCAGCGGTTACCTGCTCAACGACCTGCTGGACCTGTCCGCCGACCGCCGCCATCCGCGCAAGCGCGAGCGCGCGTTCGCCGCCGGGCGACTGTCGGTGCGCAGCGGCTTTGCAGGATCTGCCGCGCTGCTGGTCGCCTCGCTGGCGATCGCGTGGGTGGTCGGCGAGCGCTTCGTCGCGGCAGTGCTCCTGTACCTCGCGATGACCGCGATCTACTCCGGGCTCGCCAAGCGCATCGCGCTGTTCGACGTCGCGATGCTGGCCGGGCTCTATACGGTGCGGGTCCTGGCGGGCGGCGCGGCCACCGCGATCGAGGTCTCGTTCTGGCTGCTGGCGTTCTCGGTGTTCCTGTTCTTCAGCCTGGCGCTGCTCAAGCGCTGCGGCGAACTCGTCGCGCAGATCGAGCGCGAAGAGGACACCGCGAAGGGGCGCGGATACGGCGTGAGCGACCTGTCGGTGCTGCAGTCGCTGGGGATCGCGACCTCGTGCGCGGCCCTGGTGGTGCTCGCGTTGTACGTTCAGGATCCCGACGTGACGCGGCGCTACGCGTCGCCGCAGATCCTGTGGCTCATGCTGTTCGGCCTGCTGGTCTGGCTCGGCAGGCTCTGGCTCGACACCGCGCGCGGCCGCATGCACGACGACCCGCTCGTCTACGCGCTGCGCGATCGCGGGAGCCGCTGGCTGCTGGGGGTGCTGCTGGTGCTGTTCGGCATCGCGGCCGTGGTTCACGTGCCTCGCTGACGATCGGACCCGTCATCCCATCGTGGAGGGAAGCCACAGGGAGATCGACGGGAACGCCGCCAGGACCACCAGCCGCACGACGTCGATCGCGATGAACGGCATCGTGCCGCGGTAGATCGTGCCGAGCGGCACGTCGCGCGCGATCGAGTTGATCACGAACACGTTGATGCCGACCGGCGGGCAGATCATCCCGAAGGTGACCGCCATCACGATGATCACGCCGAACCAGATCGGGTCGAAGCCCAGGTGCATCATCGCGGGAAACACGATCGGCACCGTCAGCAGGATCATCGCCAGCTCGTCCATGACCGCGCCGAGGATGAAGTAGCCGACCATGACCAGCGCGAGCACCCCGTAGGGGCCGACCGGCAGGTCGACGAGGAACTCGACGGCCTTCTGCGTGAACTGCGTGATGGTCAGGAAGTAGCCGAACAGGTACGCCCCGAGCACGATCATCATGATCGCCGAGGACACGCGCAGCGCGTCGACCAGCGCGGCACGAATCTGCGGAACCCGCAGGCGGCCGCGAAGCACGCCGATGAGCAGCGTGCCGGTCGCGCCGATCCCGGCAGCCTCCTGCACCGTGAAGATGCCGCCGTAAATGCCGCCCAGCACGAACAGGAACAGCAGCATCACCGCCCAGAGCTCCTTCAGGCTCGCGAAGCGCTCGGCCCAGGTGTGGACCTCCCCGCGCGGCATGCTCTCCGGCGAGCGCCAGCCCATGAACTGGATGACGAGGAAGTAGAAGCCGACCGCCAGCAGCCCGGGCAGCACCCCGGCCGCGAACAGCTTCGTGATGTCGGTCTCGGTCATGATCCCGTAGAGCACGAAGATCACCGACGGCGGAATCATGATGCCGAGCGTGCCGCCGGCGGCGATCACGCCGGCCGAGAAGCCTGGTGCGTAACCGGCCCGGCGCATCTCGGGCAGCGCCACCTGCGTCATCGTCGCGGCGGTCGCCACCGACGAGCCGTTGATCGCCGAGAAGCCGCCACAGGCGGCGACCGTCGCGAGCGCGAGGCCGCCGCGCCGGTGGCCCAGCCACGCGCGGCCGGCGCCGAACAGCTCGCGGCTCATCCCGGAGTGCGACGCAAACGCGCCCATCAGGATGAACATCGGGATGACACTGAGGTTGTAGTCGGTCAGCACCGACAGCGGGACGTTCGACAGCAGGTTCAGGCCGGTCTGCATGCTGGTCAGCGCGGCGAAGCCGACGACGCCGGCGATCCCCATCGACAGGCCGATCGGCACGCGCAACGCCATCAGCACGAACATGCCGACGAAGCCCAGCAGGGCCACCAGGTCACGATCCATCGGCGCTCTCCGCTGCCGGCGTGGCAGCCTGCGTTTCGGGTTCCTTGCCGCGCACGAGTTCGATCGCGCGCAGCGCGCCGAGCAACGCGGCGACGGTCGCGCCGAGCGCGCCGAGCGGATAGAACCAGACCAGCGGAAGGCGCAGGTCGCTGGTCGCCTGCGTGCCGGTGCTGCCGACCTTGACCCAGACCATCCATGCGAGCGGCGCGAGGAAGGCGAACGTCACCAGCGTCGCGAACACGTCGAGCCAGCGCCGTCCGCGCGGGCCGAGATGCTCCCAGACGATGTCGACGCAGATGTGGCCGCCGCGATAGGTGGCGATCGCGATGCCCCAGAACAGCGCGATGCTCTGCAACAGCCGCGAGCCGTCGAACCAGTCGGGCACCTGCATGCTGAAGAGGTCGCGCAGTGCGACGTTGCCGGCGGTGAGCAGCGCGATCGCGAGCAGGAACAGGGCGGCGACGTTCTCGGTGGTCGCCAGCAGGCGTTTCATCGGGGATCCCCGTTATCGGCAGGCACGGGCGCGTCGGGCCGGCGCCCAAACGACGCGGCGCCGGGCGAGAAGCCCGGCGCCGCGGAGCGGGCCGCTCGGCCGGCGTTCAATAGAGCGCGTCTTGCTTCTTCAGTTCGCCGCGCAACGCCTCGAGGGCGCCCTTGCCGTCCTGCCCGGCCTTGGCTGCCGCGTCGGTCCACTGCGTGTACAGCGGCTCGGCGGCGTCGCGCCAGGCCTTGCGCTGCTCGGGCGTGAGCTTGACGATCGTGTGGCCCGGAAGCTTCTCCATCTTGGCCTGGCCGGAGTCCTCGTCGTCGCCCCAGGCCTTGCCGACCTTGCCCGCCCACTCGTTGTTGCAGTGGTCGTCGATGACCTTCTTCTGGGCCGCCGAGAGCTTGTCGTACCAACCCTTGTTCATCGTCCACGCGAACGTCGACGCGTAGAGCTTGTGGTCGTTGTGGAACTTGACGACCTTGTCGATACCGAACGTGATGATCGAGTGCCACGGGAACACGATCGCGTCGGCGACGCCCTTCTCGAGCGCATCGCGCGCCTCGGGCGCCGAGACCTGCACGTTGGTCGCACCGAGCAGCGACATGAAGGCCGCCATCGTTCCGTTCGACGGACGAATCTTCATGCCCTTGATCTGCGCCGGATCGGGCATCGCCTGCTTCGAATGCAGCGTGCCGGTGTGCACGTGCGCGAAGCAGAACTTCACGTCCTTCATCTCGGTCGCCGCGTACTTGCGGTACCAGGCGTCGAGCGCCACCGATCCACGGCCCGCGTTGCTCATCAGCATCGGCAGCTCGCCGGCGGCAAACATCGGGAAGCGTCCGGCCTGGTAACCCGGGTTCACCCAGGTGAGGTCGGCGATGCCGTCGCGCGCCATGTCGTAGTGATCGGGCGCCTTGCCCAGCTGCTGCGCGGGGAACAGTGCGACCTTGATCGAGCCCTTGGATGCCGCTTCGACCGACTTTGCCCACGGCTCGAAGCCGAGCTTGGCCAGCGGATGCGTCGGCGGCAACCAGTGCGCGAAGCGCAGCTCCACCGGCTTGTCCTGCGCGGTGGCAGGCGCCGAAGCGAGCACCAGGGCGGCCGCAGCAGCCGCGAGCGGAATCCTCAGGGTTTTCACGGGGTGTCTCCTCTTGCGTGTCGTTCAGTCGTCGGGTCGGGCGCCCGGGTCAGCGCGAAGTTACTACAGTTGAAGCGGCTCCGCGCGGCTTTTTCATCCATACGATCGGCTTTGCGGCCGGTGCTCGCGGCTCGATGCCCGCCTTCTCGAGCGAGCGCTCGAGCTCGCGGCCTTCGGGCTCGGCCAGCGCCGCCGCGATCGCTGCGTGCAGCTCCTGCGCAGCGCCGGCTGCCGGGCCACTCGTCGAGCCGAGCGCGCGCTCGACCAGCGTGTCGAAGATCCGCTCGAAGCTGGCGCGGCCACGGCGCTGGGTGTCGCCGTAGCCCTTGAGCACCCTCGGCAGTTCGGCCAGCGCGGCGGCGAAGGCGGGCGACGCAGCGAGCATCCGTTCGAGTGCGGCGAGCCAGCGCTCGATCGACTGCTGCTCCTCGTGAAAGCGCAGCGATCGCCGGCGCATCGGCCGCAGCCGGGCGAGCAGCCTCAGCATCAGGTAGCCGTGGATGCGGGTGCTGGGCAGGTGCATGCCGCGGTTGAGCGATTCGAGCTTGCCGTTGTGCGTGGCCCAGTCGCGCAACCGCGCGCCCAGGGCGCGCGGCAGCGTGGCCGCCACTTCGTCGACGCCCGGTTTCAGGTATTCGACGATCTCGAGAATCTCCCCCTCGCGCACGCGCGCCTCGTCGCGGATGCGCGCGACCCGGCTGCGCCGCGACTTCAGGTCGGCCACGCGAATCACGTCCTCGTACGTCATCCACAGCGCCAGCAGGCGCGCGGCCTCGGCGAGCGCACGCGCCACGAGAGGCTGCGTCGAAGAGTTGCCGGCCGCGGCGGCGATCCGCTGCAGCCGCTCGACGTAGAGCCGCGCGTAGGCCGAGTCCTGGTAATCGAGCACGCGGACCACGCCGTGCGCCGCGTTCTCGCGCATCGGCGCGGGCAAGGTCGCGAGCAGCGGCGCCCAGACCTCGGGGCTCGTCTTTGCGGCAAGGCCCGCGCCCGCGCCGGCCAGCGCCTCGCGCGCCGACCCGTCGGCCACGGCGTCGAAAGCGGCGCCGAATCCGGCGAGGCTTGCCTGCACGCCGAGCCCACCTTCGCGGATCACCCGCTCGCAGGCTTCGCGCGGCCACGGCAGCACGCCGGCGCCGGCCAGTGCGCCGAACATGACGGCGCTGATCACGGTGCCGTGCGCCGCTGCGAGCCCGGCCATGTCGACGCTGAGATACCGTGCCGCGAGCGCGCGCGCGCCGGCGTGGATGCGCTCGTCGTCGAAGCGGCCGTCGCCCATCTGCATCTTTTCCTGCGTCGTGTAGACGCGGTGCGACGCGGCGATCAGCGTCGTGCGCTTCGGGTGCACGAAACCGCGCTCGATCATCCGGCCCGCTTCGACCAGTTCGCTGGCCAGCACGACGTCGACGCCGCCCGGCATCGGGTTCAGCGCGAACACGGGCTGCGCGCCGTCGGGCGCGGGCGTGCGCATCATCTCGATGTAGTAGCTGGTCGACCCGGTGCGCTGCGCGACGCCTGGCACCGAAGTGGCCTGCACCGGCAGGCCCTGCCCGAGCGCGCACTCGACGATCCAGTCGTTGAGAACGCCGCCGCCTTCGCCGCCCAGTGCGGCGATCAGCAGCGTGAAGGGTTTCGAGTCGCTCATGTCAGGCCGGCCGGATCGCGTGGATGAAGGCCTCGCGCACGCGGGCCTTGAAGCGGTCCCAGCGCGAGGGGTTGCTGATGATCTCTGCGCGCCAGAACGACGGGCACAGCACCGCCGCATGAGCGACTTCGCCGCACAGCCCGCACCCGACGCAGTCGTTGGTCACGTGCGCGACCGGGTCGACCTTCAGCGGGTCCGTCGGCGTCTTCACCGTCAGCGTCGGGCAGCCCGAGAGGCGGATGCACGAGTGATCGCCCGTGCAGGTGTCCTCGTCGACGCCGAAGCGGGTGCGCACGACGCGCTTGCCTTCCTTCAGCATCTTCGCGCGCAGCGGCTTGATGCGGCGCTGGCGCTCGAGCTGGCATTCGCCGTCGGCGATGACGACCTTCAGGCCCTCGAACGGCGAGGTCAGTGCCTCCTCGAGCGTCTTGCGCACGTCGCCGACCTTGTAGTTGTCGACGGTGCGCAACCACTTCACGCCCATGCCCTTCAGCGTGTTTTCGATCGTGACCTCGCTGCCGGTCGCGCTGGTGCCCTCGGCGACGCGACGCGACTCCGAAGTGGGCGTCGAGATCGTCTCCTGCGTGCCGGTGGCCGACGTGTAGCCGTTCTTCATGATGATCAGCACCCCGTCGCCCTTGTTCAGCAGCGCGGAGGAGACGCCCGACAGCAGTCCGTTGTGCCAGAACCCGCCGTCGCCCATCACGGCGACCGGGCGCCTCGCGGAGAAATTGCGCACGCCCGCGCTGCTCGCCAGGCTCATTCCGTAGCCGAGGATCGAATTGCCGAACGAGAACGGCGCGAAGGTCGCAAAAGAGTGGCAACCGATGTCGGCCGACACGTGCAGCTTGCCGATGTCCTGCTCGACCAGCTTGAGCGCGGCGAAGACCGGACGCTCGGGACAGCCGGTGCAGAAGTTCGGCGGGCGCGCCGGGACGGGCCCGCTGAACGCCTCGGTCGCCTGTGCCTTCAGGCCGGCGATGTCGGCGAGGAGGCCTTCGGCGGCGCCGCGCGGCAGGTCGGGCGCGTGCGCGGCCAGGTAGCGGACGAGGCCCGCGAGGAGAAGTTCGGCGGTGTACTCGCCGCCCATCGCGAGCAGGTCCTTGCCGTGCAGCTTCGTCTGCAGGTCGGCCCGGCGCAGGATCGTGTTGATCTCCTGCTCGATGAAGTCGGGCTGGCCCTCCTCGGCGACCAGCACGGCGCGCTTGCCGGCGCAGAACCCGGTGATCTGCTCGGGCACCAGCGGGTAGACGACGTTCAGGTTCAGGATCGGGATGCGCGAGCGTCCGTACGCGTCGGCCAGCCCGAGCGCCTGCAGCGCGCGGACGAGATTGTTGTAGAGGCCGCCCTGCACGATGATGCCCAGCTCGGTGCGGTCGCCGTCGAACAGCTCGTTCAATCCTGCGTCGACGATGTACTTGCGCGCGGCCGGCATCCGCACCTCGTACTTCAGCTTCTCGTGCTGGAACGTGACCGGGGGGTGCGCCAGCCGCGCGTAGTCGAACGGCGCCGGCTCCATCTGCAGTTCGCGGGTGGAGATCCTGGGCTTGACGTTGTCGCGGGCGACGAAGCTGCCACGGACGTGGCAGGCGCGGATGCGCAGTTCGAGGATCACCGGCGCGTTCGAGGCCTCCGACAGCTCGAAGCCGTGCTCGACCATGCGCACGATCGTCGGCAGGTTGGGTCGCGGATCGAGAAGCCACATCCCGGACTTCATCGCGAACGCGTGCGTGCGTTCCTGGATGACGCTCGCGCCCTCGCCGTAGTCTTCGCCGACCACGATCATCGCGCCGCCCATCACGCCGGGCGAGGCGAGGTTGGACAGCGCATCGGAGGCGACGTTGGTGCCGACCACCGACTTCCAGGTGACCGCGCCGCGCACCGGGTACATGATCGACGCGCCCAGCATCGCGGCTGCCGACGCCTCGTTGGTGCAGGCCTCGACGTGCACGCCGAGCTCGTCCATGTAGTCGCGCGCCTGCACCATCACGTCGAGCAAGTGCGAGACCGGCGCGCCCTGGTAGCCGCCGACGTAACTGACGCCCGACTGCAGCAGCGCCTTCGTGACCGCGAGGATGCCCTCGCCGTGAAAGGTCTCGCCGGCGCCGAGCGAGAGCGAGCGGATTTCCGCGCTGAAGGAACGTTCCACCGATGGGGCTCCGGGAGGGCGGGGGCCGGGCGAAGCCGTCGTCGCTGCGCGACCCGCCTATTGCCAGGCGGCCAAGTTAATCGTAGGCTCGGAATTCGTCAAATGGATATGGCAAATCATAAATATTCATTTCATCAATGCTGACCCAATTCCACCGGCTCGACCTCAACCTGTTGCGCGTGCTGCTCGAGATCGATCGCTGCCGATCGGTCACTGAAGCCGGGCGGCGGCTCGCGCTGAGCCAGCCGGCCACCAGCAACGCGCTGGCGCGCCTGCGCCAGGCGTTCGACGACCCCTTGTTCGTTCGGTCGGCCGGCGGGCTGATGCCCACCCCGTTGGCCGAGCGGATCGTGCCGGTCGCTGCGCAGCACCTGGAGTCGCTGGAGGCCGCGCTGACCGAGCCCGAGGCGTTCGATCCGCTGCGCAGCGCCGCCGAGTGGCGCCTGTCGCTGTCGGACCTCGGGGAAATGGTCTTCCTGCCGCCGATCGCCGACGCGGTTCTGCGCGAGGCCCCGCGCACGCGCCTGACCAACGTGGCGGTGCCGGCCGAGCGGGTCGCCGATTCGCTCGGGCGCCGCGAGATCGATCTGGCCATTGGCATCATGGATCCGAAGCAGCGTGGTATCCGCTCGACGCTGCTGTTCCGCGAGCGCTACGTCGCGCTGAGCCGCAGCGATTGCCCGGATGGCTGGCGCACCCGCGCGGGCTTCACCGATGCGGCGCTGGTGGTGGCGGCGCCGACGGCGACCTATCACCAGGGCATTGCCGAGAGCCTCGAGCGACATCGGTTGGGGCACCGGATCGTCGTGCGCGCGCGGCACTTCGCGGCGATCCCCGACCTCGTCGCCGGCGGGCAACTGGTGGCGATCGTGCCGGAGATGTTCGCGCAGATTGCCTGTGCGCGGCTGCGGCTGGCGATGTGGCCGGTGCCGCTGGCGATGCCACTCTACGAGGTCGGGATGGTCTGGCATGCGGCGACCGATGGCGACGCGGCGCAGATCTGGCTCAGGGAGCGGGTGCTTCGGCTGTTCCGGCGCGGCGCGGCCGCCGGCGGGCGCGCCGCAAGAACGGCGAGAGCGGCCGCCTCAGCCGGTTCGCGCTAGCCGCGCGTCCATCAGCCGCCGCCACAGCGGCGGCAGCAGGGCGACCAGCACCATCGCGCCGTAGCCCAGGGGGAGAGTCGGCGCCTGCGGCAGGCTGCGCAGGTGCAGGTAGTCGCGCCCGGCGTGCGCGTGGTGGTCGGCGTGGCGCTGCAGATTGAACAGGAACGCATTGACGACGCCGGTATTGGCGTTCCATGAATGGGCTGGCGTCACGGGCTCGAATCGGCCGTCCGGCAGCTGCAGTCGCTGCAGCCCGTAGTGTTCGACGTAGTTGATGATCTCGAGTTCGACGACCGCCACGACGCTCGCGGCCAGGAACAGTGCGAGCGCCGTCGCGCCGAAGACGCCGCCGATCAGGAGCGCCAGCCCGGCCGACGCGGCTGCGAGCCGCAGCCACTCGTTGCGCGGTCCCCAGACTTGCTCGCCGGCGGCGACCAGGCGGTTACGCTCGAGCGTCCAGGCGTGACGCAGCGTGCCGAGAACGGATCGGGGGATGAACGCGTAGACCGATTCGCCGCGGCGGGCGCTCGCGCTGTCGAGTGGCGTCGCGACGCGCAGGTGATGGCCGCGCACGTGCTCGATCTTGAAGGCGCCGTAGCACACGCCGACGAGCAGCATCGCCCCGGCCGTTCGCTCGATGCGGCCGGGACGGTGGATCAATTCGTGCGCCGCGTTGATCGCCAGAATGCCCCCGCTGGCGCCCAGCGAAAGCGCGAGGCCCCACCAGCCCCACGCGCTCGCCCGGGATTCGAGCGCCATGGCCCAGAAGAGCAGCAGGTACCAGGCCGGCAGGCACAGCAGTGGCAGCAGCCGATTCATCAGCGGCGTGCGGCCGTTCAACGGCACCTCGTCGTCCTCGCCGGCCAGCGCGTCGAGCGCCGGCACCAGCAAGTGGATCATCACGAGCCCCATCCAGCTGCCGCCGGCGAGGAAGCCCGTCGGGTCGAGCATCCACGACGCGATCGGGCCGGCCACGAGCAGGAATACGAGCAGGTAGCGCCACCGGAAAGCGGACGCGGCGGTGGCTTTCGTCCCGTTCGGGGTCGTCGCGCCGTTCGCGTCGCTCATGGTGCGGAGTCCGGACTGCGCCGGGGTCGATCAGGGGCAGGCGGACAGCGTATCACCGGATCCGGGATTCGTGTCCCTCGGTGCCTCCGGCACGTAGACGACGCCCCGCCGGCCCCGGTAGGCTGCGCTTTTGCAGCGCGACCGGAGCGGGACTCATGGCCTCACCAGGCAAACTCATCCTCGATTACGTATTCGAGCACGCCGAGACGACGCCAGGCCGCGTCTACCTCACCCAGCCGATCGGCAACGGCCAGGTCGTCGACTACACCTGGGCGCAGGTGGTCGACCAGTCGCGGCGCATGGCCGCGCACCTTCGAAGCCGCGGCTTCGAGCCGGGCGCGCGCATCGCGATGCTGTCGAAGAATTGCGCACACTTCATCATGGCCGAGCTGGCGATCTGGATGGCCGGCTACACGACGGTGGCGATCTTCCCGACCGAGACCGCCGATACCGTCCGCTACGTGCTCGACCACAGCGAGGCGAGCTTGCTGTTCGTGGGCAAGCTCGACACCTGGCCGCAGCAGCAGCGCGGCGTGCCGCAGGGGCTGCCCTGCATCGCGTTCCCGCTCGCGCCGAAGACCGATTTCGAGACCTGGGATGCCATCGTGGCGCGGACCCCGCCGATTCCGGGCCGGCCGCAGCGCCGCCCCGACGACCTGGCGATGATCCTCTACACGTCGGGCTCCACCGGCACGCCGAAGGGCGTGATGACCAGCTTCGAGGGGATCACGCGCGCCGGCGAAGGCATCTCCCGCGACAGCCGGTCGCGCGTCGGCGAGGACACCGACAACCGGATGCTCTCGTACCTGCCGCTCGCGCACAGCTTCGAGCGCTCCTGGGTCGAGGCGTCGTCGCTGGTCGACGGGCGCACGCACCTGTTCTTCGCCGAGTCGCTCGACACCTTCCTGCAGGACCTGCGCCGCGCGCGGCCCACGCTATTCATCTCGGTGCCGCGGCTGTGGCTGAAGTTCCAGCAGGGCGTCTTCGCGAAGATGCCGCCGGCGAAGCTCGACCGCCTGCTGAAGATACCGATCGTCGGCAAGCTCGTCGCACGCAAGGTCCGCAAGGGCCTGGGGCTCGACCAGGTCATCGTCGCAGGCAGCGGATCGGCGCCGATCCCCCCCGACCTGATCGCCTGGTACAGGCGGATCGGCCTTGCGCTGTACGAGGGATACGGGATGACCGAGGACAACTCGTATTCGCACAGCTCGAACGCGGACTTCAACGCGCCGGGCTACGTCGGCGTGGCGCTGCCCGGCGTGCAGGTGCGGATCAGCCTGGAAGGCGAGATCGAGATCAAGTCGCCGGCGCGACTGGTCGGCTACTACAAGCAGCCCGAGCTCGACGCGCAGTCGTTCACCGAGGACGGGTTCTTCCGCACCGGCGACCTCGGCGAACTGCGCGAAGACGGAATGCTCAGACTCACCGGTCGCGCGAAGGAGCTGTTCAAGACCGCCAAGGGCAAGTACGTGGCGCCGGCGCCGATCGAGAACCGGCTGAACGCGCACCCGATGGTCGAGCTGTCGCTGGTGTCGGGCGTGGGCCAGCCGGCGGCTTACGCGATCGTGCAACTCGCAGAGGACCTGCGTCCCCGGCTGGGCGACGCGGCCGTGCGCGTGCAGGTGCAGCAGGAGCTCGAGCGCCTGCTCGACGAGGTGAACCGCGAGGTGGCCGAATACGAGCAGTTGCGAATGATCGTCGTCACGCGCGAGCCCTGGGCGATCGAGAACGGGTTCCTGACGCCGACTATGAAGGTGCGGCGCACCCGCATCGAGGCGGCCGTGCAGGAGCAGGTCGAGCGCTGGTACGCCGGCGGACAGAAGGTGCAATGGGCCTGACACGATGAGCGCCACGGTGACACCGGCGCGCCACGGCGGCGACCGCATTGCCGAG
>JAHBZV010000049.1 GCA_019635275.1 Burkholderiaceae bacterium
CGCGCAGCGCGCGGCAGCGGTGGCCTATGTGCATTGAGCGCCGCAGCCAGCGCGGGCAGGCGCTGGTCGAAACCCTGGTCGCGGCGCTGGTGTTGGTGCCGCTGGCGTTGCTCGCCGTGCTGCTCGGCAAGGTCCAGTCGATACAGCAGGCGACGATCGCCGCGTCGCGCACGCTGGCCTTCGAGTGCACCGTGCGGCCGGGCGCGTGCGCCGACGCCGGCTCGCACGCGCTGCTGGCCGATGAGGTCCGGCGTCGGCACTTCGGCCGCATCGATCGCGAAATCCTGAGCAACGACGTCGTGGCAGACCCGGCGCCGGCGTCCGAGCGCAACCCGCTGTGGGTGGATCGGCGCGGCCAACCGCTGCTAGAGCGCTTCGCCGACGTCGGCGTCGCGCTGGCCATGCCGCGCTTCGACGCCGGACGCTCGACCGCGATCGGGCGCGCCGCGAGCGGGGCCGCGAGCCTGCTCGACCGGCTGGCCGGGCCTGCGCGGTTCGGCTTGTCGATGACGGGCGGACTCGCGGACGCGCGGGTGCAGGCGCTCGTCTCGCCCGGCGAAGCGGGCAACGAGCGGCTCGCGCGACTCGATTCGTTGCCGCTCGCGATGCTGGCGAGAACGGCGGTGCTGACCGACGCCTGGAACGCATCGGGCCCGTACGGACACGCCGCGGGACGCGTCGAACAACGGGTGGAGCAGGGCAGTCGCCTCGACCCGGTTCACGAAGCGCAGATCGCCGTGGGCTACGGGCTCACGCGCTTCACGCTCGACCTGATGCACCTGGCCGGCCTGGAGCCGAGCGCCGATGCGTTCACGCCGCAGCACGTCGACGTCGACCGCGTGCCGGCCGACCGGATCGCGCCATGAGGCAGGCGGGTCGACGCGGTCGCGCAGTGCCTTCAGGCGTCGCGTGGATGCTGGCGCTGCCGCTCGCCGCGAGCGGTTCGGCCTCGCTCGGCGCGGGCGCGCGCGAGATGGTCACGGAGGCGCCGGCCCCGATCCCCGGCCTGGACGCGCGTCGCGTCGTCGTGCCCGGCGGCGAACTGGCCGGCCATGAGGTGGAGGTCAGCGAAGTATCCAGTCGACTCGATCCGTCCGAGGCGTTGGCCCGCGTCGAGCGTCACTGGCGCGAAGGTGATGCCGCCGTCGTGCTGCGCGCAGACAGTGGCGGTTGGTCGGTGCTGTCGCGGCGCATGGCCCGCGGCTACGACACGCTGCAACTGCGGGCCGCGGCGCGCGGCGGCGCCGAGGGCCTGCTCACGCGGTGGCGCGAACGCATCGGGGGCGCGGCGCTGCCGGCGGGCCTGCTGGGCCTTCTGCCCGACGATGCGCAGGCGGTGCGCCAGCTCACGTCGCGCGACGGCGCCGAGGGCGGCTCGCGGACGGCCGATACGCTGATCGGCCGGCTCGCGCATTCGATCGACGAGGCCGAGTCACGCATCGAGTGGCACCTGGGGCGCAAGGGCTTCGTCCCCGTGTCGGCGCCCGGTGCGCCGCGCGACATCGCCTGGCGCAACGATCGCGCGCGCTTCTTCCGCGCCGCAGGCGTGGAGGTGCTGGTCACGCTTCACGCACAACCGCAGGGCACCGGCGTCGTCGTCTACCACGTTCGCGCGACGCGATGAAGGAGGCGACATGAAGTCTTCCGTCCAGCGAGGCCAGTCGATGGTCGAGTACCTGATCGTGCTGATGCTCTTCGTGCTGGCGCTCACCGCCGGCCCGCGCAGCCCGCTCGAGCGCCTGTTCGAGGCGTTCGGCGACCGATACGAACGCTTCACTCACGCAATGTCGATGCCATGAAGATGCCGATCGCTCCGCTGCGCCGCGCCGGGTCCTGGGCGCTTGGCCACCGCAGCCTGCTGCTCTTCGCGATTGCGCTGTCGTTCGGCGCGCTCGCAGTGTTCGGCGCTCGGGGGTACATCGCCGAGCGGCTCGAGGTCGAAAAGGCGCGGCTCGCGCCGAAGCAGGCGATGGTCGAGGTCGTCGTGGCGCGGCGCGACCTCGGCCGTGGCGAGCTGGTCGCGCCCGAGAACATGGCGGTGCGCGAGGTGCCGGCGGACTACCTGCCCGGCACCGCGGTGCGTCCGGAGCGCTTCGAGCACCTCGTCGGCGCGCGCCTCGACCAGCCGATGCGCAGCGGCGAACCGCTGCTCGCCGGCGCCATCGTCGGCGCCGACGCCGGCAGCTTTTCCAGCCGCATTCGCCAGGGAATCCGGGCCATGTCGATCCTGGTCGACGAGGTCAACTCGGTGTCGGGCATGCTGCAGCCCGGAGACCGCATCGACCTGTTGTTCTCCGTGCGTCCGCCGGTGGCACCCGGGCAGCCGCCCGCGCAGGAGGTCACGGCCACGTTGATGCAGGACCTCGCCGTGCTGGCCACCGGACGGCAAGTGCGCGCCGGCGCCGACGACGGCAGCGGGCCGCGCCACTTCACCGCGATCACGGTCGAGGTCTCGCCCGAGCAGGCGCAGCAGCTGATCGTTGCGCAGCGCACCGGCAAGCTCACCGCCATGCTCAGGCACCCGGACGACCGGCAGCCGTTGGGCGCACGCGCGCTCGACCTGAACGCGCTGCTGGGCATCGCGAGGCCCGAACTGCCGCCGCTGGCGCGACCGCCGGCTCGGGGGCCCGAGATCATCGTCGGCGGGCGCGGCACGCTGGTCGCGATGCGCGCACCGGCGCCGGAGCCTTCGGAGGATCGCGCCGTGCCCGAACCCCGCGGTGCCGCGGCGCCCCCCGGCCCGGCGCCGGCGGCCGGCCAGGTGTCGGCCCCCGAGTGGTCGCTGCATCGATTCGCCCCGAGCGGGGCCGCCAGACAGGTGAAGCCCGAATGAAACCCTGCACCCCCAGGCAGCGCATGGCCGCGCTGGCGACGACGCTGTCGTGCCTCGCATTCGGGCCCGGCGACGCGACGGCATCGACCGAGTCGATGCTGCCCCCCATCCCCATCGAACTCTATGTCGGGCAGGTGCACCTCATCCGCGCCGGCGAGCTCAAGCGGGTAGCCGTCGGCAACGGAAAGGTCATCCAGGCCACCGCGCTCGACGGCGGGCAGGTGCTGGTCATCCCCGAGGCGGCGGGCCAGAGCACGCTGCACCTGTGGGGCAAGGACGGCACCGAGACCAGCTTCGCGATCAGCGTCGTGCCGGCCGACGCCAATCGCCTGCTCGACGAGATCCGCGCGATGCTCGGCGAATCGAGCCGCGTGCGCGCGCGCATCGTCGGCGACAAGGTGGTGCTCGAGGGCAGCGAGCTCTCCGAGGAAGAGGCCGCGCGGATGACCGAGATCGCGCGGCGCTATCCGCAGGTGGTCAACCTGATCAGCCGCGTCGGCCTCGAGCGGATGATCGAGATGGACGTGCGCATGCTCGAGATCCGCCGCGACCTGCTCGAGGACATCGGCGTGCGCTGGAACGGCAGCATGCAGGGACCGAGCTTCGGCATCCTGGGCGACCTGCAGCGCAGCCGCACGTTTCAGCCCGGCGGCGCGGCCGCCGAGGCCGGCCTCGAGACGCGCACGCGCGTGGCGCCGTTCGCCACCGTGCTGGGCCTGGCCAGTTCGATCACGTCGGTCATCAACCTGCTGGTGCAGAACGGCGACGCCGTCGTGCTGGCCGAGCCGCGGCTGTCGTGCCGCAGCGGCGGTTCGGCGCGCTTCATCGCCGGCGGCGAACTGCCGGTGCCGTTCGCGAGCGGCCTGGGCACCGTATCGGTCGGCTTCAAGGAGTACGGCGTCAAGTTCGACGTGAGCCCGGTGGCCAGCGAGTCCGGCGTCATCGCCGCGAAGATCGCCACCGAGATCTCGGCGATCAACTTCGAGATCCAGGTCCAGGACGTTCCCGGCCTGCTCAAGCGACGCGCCGAGACCGAGGTGAACCTGCGCGAGAACGAGACGCTCGTCATCGCGGGCCTGCTCACCGAGGAGTCGTCGAAGGCGATCGATCGCGTGCCCGGGCTGGGGGAGATCCCGATCCTCGGCAAGCTGTTTCGCTCGCGCGAGTTCCGCGATCGCAAGACCGATCTCGTCGTCTTCATCACGCCGCGCTTCGTCGGGCCGGCCAGCCCGACGCAACGCGAGGCGATCGACCGCAGCGGGCAGCGCCTCGAGCAGGCGCGCGAACAGGTCCGGATGGCCGACTGAAATGCTGATGCTCATCGTCGAGGCCGACGGCGAGGCGCCCCGCGCGCTGCGGCTGGCCCGGTTTCCGAGTCGCATCGGCCGACAGGCCGACAGCGACGTGCGCCTGGCCGGTTGGCGCGTGGCCCGGCTGCACGCGGAAATTCACCGGATCGAGCGCGGCTTCAAGCTCGTCGACCGCGGCAGCCTGGGCGGCACCTGGGTCAACGGCGAGCGCGTCGTCGAGTACGCGCCACTGGGCGACGACGACGAGATCGCAATCGCCGGCTATCGGCTGCGGGTTCACCCGCGCGCTGAAGAAGCGGCGGGGCGTCCGCACATCGCGCTCCCCACGGGCGGCGTGCGCTCGTCGTCACCGGGGCAGCCGGCGAACGACGCGCTGGCGGGCGTGGAGGCGCCCGGGGCCGTGCAGCAACCTGACGACCCCGACGAGACCGACCATCCGGCCCACGCCGACCTCGAGTGGCGGCGCCTGTTGCACCGGCGGCTGCTCGCCGCCATCGACCTGCGTCGGCAGGACATTCGCCAGCTGAGCGCCGCGCAATTGCAGCAGCAGGTCGAGTTCGTGCTGCGCGAGTTGCTCGCCGACGAGCGGGCACTGCCGCCCGAGCTCGACCGGGATCGCCTCGTGGGCCAGGTGCTCGACGAGGCGATCGGGCTCGGCCCACTGGAGCCGCTGCTGCGCGACGACACGATCACCGAGATCATGGTCAACGCCCCCGACGAGATCTACGTCGAGCGCGACGGGCGCCTCGAGCGCGCGCAGGCCGCCTTCACCGGCGAGGACGCGGTGCGCGCGACGATCGACCGCATCGTCACGCCGGTGGGACGGCGCGTCGACGAAGGCTCGCCGATGGTCGATGCGCGACTGCCCGACGGCTCTCGTGTCAATGCCGTCATCGGCCCGCTGGCGATCCGCGGTCCGGCGATCACGATCCGCCGCTTCAACCATCGGCTGTACGGGCCGCAAGACCTGGTCAGCATCGGCTCGCTGTCGCAGGCGATGCTCGACTTCCTCGCGGTCTGCGTTCGGGCGCGCCGAAACATCGTCGTCTCCGGTGGCACCGGGTCGGGCAAGACGACGCTGCTGAACCTGCTGTCGAACCTCATCCCTCCGGGCGAGCGCGTCGTCACGATCGAGGACGCCGCCGAGCTGCGCCTGGCGCACGCGCACCGCGTGAGCCTCGAAGGGCGGCCCGCCAACGCCGAGGGTCGCGGCCAGGTCACGATCCGCGACCTGGTGCGCAACTCGTTACGCATGCGCCCCGATCGAATCGTGGTCGGCGAATGTCGCGGCGGCGAAGCGATCGACATGCTGCAGGCGATGAACACCGGCCACGACGGGTCGCTCACCACCGTGCACGCCAACAGTCCGCGCGACGTCGTGTCGCGGCTCGAGACGATGGTCCTGATGGCCGACGTCGAGATGCCGGTGCTGGCGATTCGCGAGCAGATCGCGGCCGCCATCGACGTCGTCGTGCACCAGGCGCGCATGGCCGACGGGCGCCGGCGGGTGGTCGAGATCGTCGAGTTCACCGGGCTCGAAGGGCAGCGCGTGCTGATGCAGCCGCTGTTCCGCTTCGACCGGCGCGCATCCGCGGACGGGACCGGAGGGCGCTTCGTCGGCTGCAACAACGTGCCGCAGTTCTACGAGGCACTGCGCGACGAAGGCCTGGACCCCGACCTGTCGATCTTCCGGGGGCCGACGTGAGCGCGGCACCGTCGTTTCCGCTGTGGACAGTGCTGGCCGCGGTGTTCGCCGGCGCGGCGGCACTGCTCGCGCTGGGCACGCTGTTGGGGCAGCGATACGCGCGGCGCCATCGCGAACGCTTCGAGCGTGCCGTCGGGGCACGGATGCGCGAGTCGTTCCTGTTCGTCGACCCGTCGCGGCTGTTCGCGCTCCAGCACCTGCTCGCTGCGCTGGCCACTTTCGCCGCCTGGCTGCTCAGTGGCCGCTGGCAGGTCGCGCTGCTGGTCGCGGTGGCGGCCGGCGCGATGCCCGCGCTGGCCCTGCGGCGGCTGCGGCGGCGCCGCCTCGAGGCGTTTCGCCAGCAGATGCCCGACCTGCTGATGCTGGTGGCCGGCGGACTGCGCGCCGGCAGCGGCCTGGGGCAGGCGCTCGCGCAGGCCGCCGCCGAGATCGGACTGCCCGCGCGCCAGGAGCTCGGCCTGCTGCTGCGCGAGCAGCGCCTCGGCGTCGGGCTCGACGACGCGCTGGCCGGGCTCGTGCGTCGCTTGCCGATCGAGGAGGCGACGTTGTTCGCGTCGGCGCTGCGCATCGGCGCCGAAGCCGGCGGCAGCATGGCGGCGACGCTCGAGTCGCTGGCCGATGCTACGCGTCGCAAGCTGGCCATCGAGGGCAAGATTCGCGCGCTCACCGCGCAGGGGCGCCTGCAGGCGTGGGTCATGGGCGCGCTTCCCGCCGTGCTCGCCGCGTTGCTGTTCCTGGTCGAGCCGACCGCGATGCGCGCGCTCGTCGACACCTGGCAGGGATGGATCGTCTCCGCCGCGGTGGTCGTGCTGCAGGCAATCGGCGTCGCGCTGATTCGCCGGATCGTCTCGATCGACGTATGAGGAGGACGCTCGCGTGAGCGCATGGCTCGTGATGTCGCTGGGGGCGATGTTCGTCGCTGCGGTGGCGCTGGTCGCCGCGGCGTCCGGAGCGTGGGGGGCGGCGCTGCCTGCCGAGCTCGCGCGGCCAGCGCCCGTGCCCTGGGCCTGGCGGGCCGCGTGGCCGCTCGTTCGCCGTTTCGCTCACGCGATCGGTCCGTGGTTGAGCGCGCAGCAGCGCGACCGTCTTCGCCAGCTGCTCGGTCGTGCGGGGCTCGATCGCGTGATGTCCGCCGAGCACGTCGTGGCGGCGCAGGCCGTGGCGGCGACGCTGGCCGGGTGCGCGGTCGCGCTGGGTGCGTGGGGCATCGATGCGATCTCGGCGTGGACCGCGGTGCCGGCTGCGGCGCTCGGGGCGCTGCTGCCGCGCATCGCCCTGCGCGATCGGGCGGCTCGGCGACGCGACGCCGTTCTGCGCCGCCTTCCGCACGACCTCGACCTGATCACGCTGTCGATCGAGGCGGGGCTGAACCTCGGGGCGGCGCTGGGCCAGGCGGCTCGGCACGGACCGCCGGGGCCGCTGCGTGACGAATGGCAGCGCGTGCTGCGCGACGTGCATGCGGGCCAGCCTCGTCACGAAGCCCTGCATGCGCTGGCCGCACGGCTGGCGCTGCCCGCGGTGTCCACGCTGGTGGCGGCGCTGATCGCGGCCGAGCGGCAGGGCGCGAGCCTCGCGCCGATCCTGCGTGCGCAGGCCGAGCAGCGACGCAACGAGCGCTTCCTGCGCGCCGAGCGCCTCGCGATGGAGGCGCCGGTGAAGATGCTCTTTCCGCTGGTGCTGTGCATCTTTCCGGGCACCTTTGCGGTCCTGCTGTTTCCGGTCGTTCACCAGTTGCTGCGCGAGGGCGTGCTGTGAGAGGCAAGCCGAATCCACATCGCCTGTTTGCAGTTCGCGCCACCGGGCGCGCGGCCGGCGCTAGTGCGGCGGACAGCGCGTACGCCGGCGGACGCGAACTGCGCTTCGCCGGCGCCGATGGCGGATGCGGCCGGCTCCGGGTGACTTCGGCGCGCGGCTTCGTCGCGCGCCTGCGCGGACTGATCGGCCGACCCGTGCCGCAGCCCGGCGAGGGACTCTGGATCGAGCCGTGCGCGGCCGTTCACACCTTCGGCGTGCGCGCCGCGCTCGATCTCGTGTTCGTGTCCGCCTGCATGGTCGTGCAAGGCATCGACGCGGCCGTGCCGCCGCGGCGCGTGCGCATCGCGCCGGGGGCACGCGCCGTGCTCGAGCTGCGCGCCGGCGAGGCCCGGCGAATCGGCCTGCGCGTCGGCACGCGCCTCGAGTGGGAGCGCACGTCGCGGGTGTACGTGTATCCGCTTCGACCATCCACGGGAGGGAAACGATGAACTCGCCAACCTGTGCGTTCCGGGCCCGTTTGTGGATTGCCCAGGGTGTGCTCTGGGCCGCGACCACCGCCGCCACCGCGTCGATGGGCGCGTGCGCCGCGCAGGCTGCGCCGGTCGAGCCGCCGACCCTGCCGGACGAGATCGTCGACGCCTTCGACGTGCCCGATGGCGCACCGCTGCCCGACATGGACGCTGCGACCCGCGCCGACCTGCCGCGCCTGATGGCTGACGGCGAGGCCGCATACCGTGCCCGGCGCGCCGACGAGGCGCTCGCCGCTTTCCAGCGCGTGGTGGCGCTCGACCCGGGGCATGCGCTGGCCTGGCTGCGAATCGGCAACCTCCACCAGCAGCGACGCGACTGGTTCAAGGCACTCGCGGCGTATCGCCGGGTGGCGGCGCGATCGTCGGGCGAGGGCATCGATCCGGCGTTGCGCGCCAAGGCGTTGCACAACCTCGCGATGATCAACCTCGAGCTGGCGCAGCAGACGCTGCGCACGCTCGAGCGCATGGGCCCGGTCGCGACGGCTGCGGGGCCGCGGGAGCCGCTGTCGGCGGCGGTGGCGGCCGCGCGTCGTCGCCTCGAGGCTTTCGCACCGCCGGGAGAGTCCTCGCGGCAACCGACGACGGCCGCCGCGAGGTCGGCTCCGGCAGCCGCGCCCGCGCCGCAGCCGGCCTCGCGCGCCACGCCTTCACGCATGGGGCCTTCGCGCGCGGCGGCCTCGGTCAATGCCTCCGAGCCCGAGCTGCCGCGGATCGACTACATCCGCGGAGCGCCGCGTCCATGAGCGGGCGGCGTCCATCGCGGCGGCGGCCGACCGCGTGCCGGTTGGTTCGTGCACGGGCACGCTTGCCGGAGCACACCCCGCAGCGAGGCACCGCCTTCGTCGAGACGTTGCTCGCGATGCCGATCGTGCTGCTGCTCGGGCTGGGCGCGCTTCAGTGGGCGCTGCTGTTTCACGCGCGCACCGCACTCGAGTACGCGCTGCTCGAGGGAGCGCGCGCCGGCAGCGTCGCACAGGCGCGGCCCGACGCGATCGAGGCCGGGCTGGCGCGCGGGCTGATGCCGTTCTGGTTCGGCGTCGATGCGACGCGCCCGTGGCTGGTTGCGGTGGGCGCGTCCGGCGTCCAGCTGCGCCAGGGGCTCGCGGCGGGCTGGGTCGCGTGGCGCCAGCTCGCCCCGACCGTCGAGAGCTTCGGCGACTGGGGCGAGCCGGCGCGCGACGCGGCCGGATATCCGGTGCCGGGCCTCGTCGAGATCCCCAACGACAGCCTGCAGTGGAGCGCGTTGCGCCAGCCGGCCGGCGGTGTCGCAGGCCTGCGCGGCGACGAGCCGATCGGCGCGCGCTCGCAGCAGACGCTGAACGACGCCAACCTGCTCAAGCTCGAACTGCGCTACGGCGTGCCGATGACGGTGCCGCTGATCGGCCGCATGGCGGTCTGGGTGATGCGCATCGTCGATGGCTGCGCGGCGCCGTCGGCGCGGCGACTCGGCGCCGTCGACCTCGGCACGCCGACGCCGGCGGCCGCCCCGCGCGCCTGGGCCTGCGCGATGTACCTGGCGCCGGATGCGTCGGGCACGCCGGTGCCGCGCTGGCCGGTGCGCGCCAGCGCGACGATTCGCATGCAGAGCCCGGCGCGGCGCAGCGCGATGACGCCGGTGAGGACGCAGTCGGCGGTGCAGGGGCCGTCGCTTCCACCGCCATTGGCAACATCCGCGCAGTCGACATCACACCTGCAATCGGCGCCGGAAGCGCAGTCGACTCCCGAATCGCCGTCGAACTCGGGCGTGCCGTCGACCGGCGCACCGGCCTCGAGCGACGCGGCATCGCTCGTCGCCGGGCATCCGGACGAGCCGTCGACGCCGCCTCCAGCGTCCAGTCATCCCGGCGCGATCGCCGCAACCCCCGCCAGTGACGGCAGCCGCTTGCGATCGTCCAGCGGGTGGCTCAGTTTGGGAGGCGAGCGGACGTTCTCGGTGCCGGGGGCGTGCCTCGACGCGGGCTGACGATCGGCGGCTCAAGCGATGAGGCGCGCGGCCAGCCAGTCGGCGAGCACCCGTCGGTGTGCGCTGAGGCCGAAGCCAGGGTCGGCTTCCCCGATCTGCAGCCAGCCGTCGGATCGACGCAGTGCCCTGCGCCAGGCGCGGGTCCCTCGAGCGAGTCCGACCAGCGCGGCGTTCGAGCGATCGTCGCCCCTCGCGGCAACCAGCAACCTGGAGCGTCCCGTTCGCACTGCGGCCGGCAACCCGCGCCAGACCCGCAGCGTCGCGGCCGTCTCGGCGCTCTCGCCGTGGGGGGGCGGCGAGCCGGCTTCCTCCGCCCCCGGCGGGGTGCCGCCAAAGATCCGTCGAAACCATCCCTGGCGCCGCGCCGGTGCGGGGATCGCCATGACCGGGTCGACCAGGCACAAGGCCGACAGTGGAACTGCCGCGCGAATCAACGCATTCCACGACCGCGCCGCGCTCACTGCCGCGTCGCCCGCCGCGAGCAGCGCAACGAAGGCGTCCGGTTGCAGCGTCAACAGGTGACGCGCTGCGGCCACCACGTCGTCGTCATGGAACGCACTGCTGCCCGCGCCGGCGACCGAGTCGCCGCCGTCCGCGGCATCGAACCGCATCGACGGTATGCCGCGGCGCGCGAGCTCGCGCGCCAGTCGGACGTGCAGCCGATGCGCTCCGGTGCGCGACCCGCCCGGGGCGGGAACGATCAACACGGCCACGTCGGCCACGCTGACCACTCGCGTGGCGACGCCGATCAGCGGTCCGGACGCCCCGACAATGACCTGGGGCGACTCCGACACGATCGGGAGCGCATCGTCGTCCAGGTACGGCTCGGCCGCCGTCGTCACCGCAGTTCCTCCAGCAGGGCCTCGGTGGCCATGCACGCCGCGAGCGGCACAGGCACCGCGGGTCCGGGCCATGCCCCGCCGGCATGCGCGGCGCGCGGCGTGGCGAGGTAGCCCGCCTCGAGCCATGCTTCCGTGAGCGCGCAGGTGGCTGGCGACAGCTCGAGCGAAACGGCGGGCCGGTCGCCGATCTCGACGAACAGCACTTTCGGCGGCGCGCCGTGCTCTGCGGCCGGAGGCGGCCGCAGCCGCAGGTCGCGCAGTTCGCCGGGCAAGGGCCCCGACGAGACCTCGGGCGTCGGCGGACGTTGCCGGCCCGACACCGCGCCATCGGCAACCGAATGCCCGGAATCGGGGGCATCCCAGAACACGAACGCATCGACCAGCTGGTCGAGTGCAACGGCGATGTCGCCGACGAGCAGCGCGCCGCCGCGCACGCCCCACAACACCGTGGGACCGCTTGCGCGTTGACGCGCCAGCATCGATCCCCGGAGCAGGTCGGTACGCCAGACCTCGAGGCTCGCCTGCGCGAGTTCGCCCGGCGAGTCGCCGGTGCCGAACAGATCGATCATCAGCACCGCCCAGCCGAGCGCGGCCAGACGTCTCGCCTGCAGGGCCAGCGAATGCCGCGCCGCGAGCTGCTCGTCGCCGAGCGGCTGCACGCACAGCACCGAGCCCCGCGGCTGGGTCCTTGCAGGCAGCCACCAGACGGCGAAACGCGGGCCGCGGTCGAACCCTTCGAGTTGCAGGGCCTCGATGCGAACGGGCGCATCGCGCTCGTTCGCGCTGACGATGGTCATTGACGGGCTGACGGGTATCCGGGGTTCGACTGACTGCTTCATTCTAGCCACGCCGAAATGCGGCCGCATCGCCGTTGGTCGGATGTTAAATTGACGAAGTTCCGGGCGCCGGCAGCCGGCCTGCGGCAATCTCGCCAGCGAGGCACTTGAATCGGGCCGACATTGTGTCCGGCTTTTCGACTGAATTCCCCTGTGGCGAAGCTCCTTTACCTGACGCACCGCATCCCGTATCCGCCCGACAAGGGTGACAAGATTGCTACATGGCACATCCTGCGTCATCTTGCTGATCGCCATGAGGTGTTCCTGGGGTCATTCGTCGATGATCCCGAGGACTGGCAGTACGAGGCCAAGATGCGCAGCGTTTGCGCCGACGTGCTGCTGCGGCCCATCCACCCGAAGCTGCGCCGGCTGCGCAGCCTGACCGCATTTCTGACCGGCGAATCGATCTCTGCGGTCTATTACCGCGACCGGGCCATGCGCCAGTGGGTCGACCGGACGGTGCGCGAGCAGGGCATCCGCCACGCGGTGCTCTATTCGTCGCCGGTCGTGCAGTACGTGACTGGCGAGGCGGGCCAGTGGATGCGGCGCGTCGCGCACTTCTCCGACGTGGATTCCGAGAAGTGGCGCCAGTACGGCGCGGCGCACCGTGGCCCGGTCGGCTGGGTCTATCGCCGCGAGGCCGACCGGTTGCTCGCGTTCGAAGCGGAAATGGCCGGCGCGGTCGAGGCCACAGCCTTCGTCACCGACGCCGACGCCGAGCTGTTCCGCAAGCTCGCCCCGCAGGTCGCCGACCGGGTGGGCGTGATCGAGAACGGCGTCGACACCGCCTACTTCGATCCGTCGCTGCCGTTCGAGACGCCGTACCCACCGGGCGGCCCGGTGATCGTCTTCACCGGCGTGATGGACTACTGGGCCAACGTCGACGCGGTGACCTGGTTCGCCACCGAGGTGCTGCCGCGCGTGCAGGCACGAATGGCCGACGCGCGCTTCGCGATCGTCGGCAGCCGCGCCGGCGCCGACGTGCAGGCGCTCGCGAGCCGCCCCGGCGTGACGGTGACGGGCCGCGTGCCCGACGTGCGGCCCTACCTGCGCCACGCAGCGCTGTCGGTGGCGCCGATGCGCATTGCCCGCGGCACGCAGAACAAGGTGCTCGAGGCGTTCTCGATGGCCAAGCCGGTGCTGATGACCAGCGGCGCCGCCGAGGGGCTGCGGCCGGTCGGCTGGCTGGCCAGCCAGGTCGTCGACGACCCGCAGCAGTTTGCCGATCTGGCCGTCGAGGCGCTGAAGCGTCCCGCTGAACGGCCGGCCGCCCGCGACTACGTGTTGGCGAATTACAGTTGGGACGCGCACCTGCAGAGACTCGACCGGATGCTGCAGGCCTGAGACGCGATGAGCGAGCCGCACCTGATCGTCTACAGCAGCCTCTTCCCCAGCGCCGCCGCGCCGGCCGCGGGAACCTTCATCCGCGAGCGGATGTTCCGGGTGGCCCGGCAATTGCCGATCGTCGTCGTCGCGCCGCAGCCTTGGTCGCCGTTCGACTGGCTGGTGCGCCGCTTCCGGCCGAGCTTTCGCCCGCAGGCGCCGGCGCACGAGACGATGGACGACGTCGAGGTCTACCGGCCGCGCTTCTTCTGCCTGCCGGGCGTGCTCAAGCGGCTCGACGGGCGCTTCATGGCGATGGCGACGCTGCCCACGGTGCGCCGGCTCGCCCGGCGCTTCGGCGCCCCGGTCATCGACGCGCACTTCCTCTATCCGGACGGCTGGGCCGCGACCCGCATCGCCGCCCGGCTCGGCCTGCCGGTGACGATCACGATCCGTGGCAGCAAGGACGAGTGGCTGATCGGCACCGACCGCGAGCCGTTCCTGATCGAGGCGATGCGCTCGGCCACCCGGCTGTTCGCCGTGTCGCAGGCGCTGGCCCGCAACGTCGCGCAGCGCCTGGGCATCGACGCGGCCAAGGTCACGGTGATCGGGAATGGCGTCGATCTCGAGAAGTTCGCGCCGGTCGATCGCGCCGAGGCGCGCCGCCGGCTGGGGATCGCGCCCGACGCGAAGGTCATCATCGGCGTGGGCAACCTGATCCCCACCAAGGGCTTCCACCGAGTGATTCCGCTGTTGCCGGCACTGAGGCGGCGCCACCCGGGGCTCGTCTACCTGATCGTTGGCGGCGGCGCTTCGCAGGGCGACCAGCGCGGGGAACTCGAGGCGCTGGCGCGCCAGTACGGCGTGGCCGACATCGTGCGGTTCTGCGGCCGCCAGCCGCAAGAGGCGCTGAAGTGGCACTACGGCGCCGCCGACGTCTTCGCGCAGGCGACCGAGTTCGAAGGCTGGTCGAACGTGCTTCTGGAAGCCATGGCCTGCGGCCTGCCGGTGGTGACGACCCGGGTAGGCGGCAATGCCGAGGTCGTGACCGATCCGTCGCTCGGCGAGCTGGTCGACTGGTGGGATCCGGACGCGTTCCGCGACGCGGTGGACCGCGCGCTCACGCACGACTGGGACCGCGGGCGCATCGTCGCCTACGCGCGCTCGAACACCTGGGACGACCGGGTCGGGCGCCTGGTGGCGGCGTTCCGCGAATTGGCGGCGCAGGGGGCGTGATGCCCATGCAGCCTGCGCTGGCGAAGGGCGCTCATCTGCAAGCACGGCGCATCGCGCGCTGCGCGGCGGCGCTCGCGCTGTGGATGGCCGCCGTCGGCCCGGCCGTGGCGCAGGCACCTGCGGTGATCCGGGTCGGGCCGGGCGGGCAGGTTGCGACGATTGCCGAGGCGGCCGCGCTCGCCGGCGACGGCGACACGGTCGAAGTGCAGGCCGGCGACTACGTCGGCGACGTGGCCGTCTGGGAGCAGCGGCGCCTGACGATCCGCGCGGTCGGCGGGCGGGCCCGGCTGCTCGCCGACGGCAAGGCGGCCGAGGGCAAGGGCATCTGGGTGTTCCGCAACGGCGAGTTCGTCGTCGAAGGGTTCGACTTCGTCGGCACGCGCGTGGAGGCCGGCAACGGTGCCGGGATCCGCTTCGAGCGCGGCCGGCTCACGGTACGCGACGCGAAATTCATCGACAACCAGATGGGGCTGCTGACCAACAACGACGCGTCGTCCGAACTGGTCGTCGAGCGCTGCGAGTTCGCCGGGCCGAAGGACGGCACGCACTGGTACCACAACCTCTACGTCGGGCAGATCGACAAGGTGACGGTCACCGGCAGCTGGTCGCACCACGCGCGCGGCGGGCACCTGCTGAAGTCGCGTGCGCGCGAGAGCCACATCCTCTACAACCGCCTGACCGACGAGGGCGGCACGGCGAGCTACGAGCTCGAGCTGCCCAATGGAGGCAACGCGCGCGTGGTGGGCAACCTGATCGAGCAGGGAGGCACGACACAGAACCGCACGATCGTATCGTTCGGCGCCGAGGGCTACCGGTGGCCGGTGAACGAGTTGTCGATGGCCCACAACACGGTCGTCAATCGCGCGCACGGGTCGGCCACGATGGTCAGGGCTGCGCCCGGCGCGGCGAGCACCGTGATCCGTAACAACCTCTGGGTAGGCGGCGGCGCGCTCGACCTGCCGGTGGCGACCAAGGAGGACGGCAATCTCGCCGTGACGATCCACGCCTTCCGCGACGCGCCGCGCTACGACTACCGTCCGGCCGCCTCCGGCCCGCTGCGCCCCGAGGCGGCGCGGTTGCCGGCCGCGCTGACGCCGGGGTTCCAGTACGTGCACGAGCGGCGTGTGGCGCGCCTGGCCCGCGGCCCGCTCTTTGTCGGCGCCTTCCAGCGATGAGGCGCAGCGCCCGCCGGATGGTGGCGCGATGCTGAACGCGCTATCGGTCTCGCTGGGCGGCGACGCCGCAGGCGTGCTGCGCGCGGCGCGGTCGATGGAGCTGCAGGGCATGGCGCCCGCCGTGCGCCACGCGTGGAGCGGCGGCGAGCTGCAGGCGTGGTCTCAGCCCGCGCAGGGCGACACGGCCGACTGCTTCGTGCGCACGCCCGACGGCGCGGCCTGTTGCGTCGGCCCGATCTGGTATCGCGGGGCGTTCGGGGTCGACGCGCTGCGGCGACTGCTCGACGAGGCGGGTGACGGCGGCCCGCTGCCGGGCATCGACGAGACGAAGCTTCGCGGCAATTTCGCGCTGTTCCTCCAGAAGGGCGCCCGCGCGTGGCTGCTGAACGATGCGCTGGGCTTTGCGCGCCTCTACGGCAGCGGCGACGGGTGCTTCCACGGCACGAGCTGGCTCGCCACGCGCGCCTACGGCGGCGATGCGGATGTCGACGAGGCGGCCGCGATCGAATACGTGTTGCTCGGGGCGCCGCACTCGGAGCGGACGGTGGCGCGTTCAGTCACGAAGCTGGCGATCGGACATTCCATCGACCTGGGCGAGCGCAGGGCGATCTCCCGCTTCCCCGTGGGGATCTGGAGCGGGGCGCCGGCCTTCGGTTCATTCGACGCGGCGGTCTCGGCGCTGGAGGCGCACCTGCGGACCGTGTTCGCGGAGATCGTCTCCGCTTTCCCGGGGCGCACGAGCGCGGCGTTGTCCGGTGGATTCGACTCACGGCTGATCGTCGCCGGCCTGCTCGCGCAGGGCGAACGCCCGACGCTGTTCGTCTACGGCAAGCCCGACTCCGAGGACGTGCCGATCGCCGTCGAGGTGGCCCGCGCCGAGGGCATCCCGATCAGGACGGTCGACAAGGATGCGGTCAACCGCGAGTTGCCCGAGGCGGGCCTCGAAGAGCTCGTGCGCTGCGCGCTGTTTTTCGACGGGCTGTCGAACGACGGCATCGACGATCGCGGCGCCGACCGCGAGACGCGGATCGCCCAGAGCGCGGGCGGAATGCTCGCGCTCAACGGCGGCGGCGGTGAGATCTTCCGCAACTTCTTTCACCTGCCCGACCGGCGCTTCCGCGCACGCGACATCGTGAAGGCGTTCTATCGCGGCTTCGACCCCACCGTGTTTCGCCGTCGCGACGGCCTGGCGGCGTACGAAGCCGAGATGACCGCGTCGATCGGCCGGTCAGTCGGGCTCGGTGCCGGAGAAATCGGCAGCCTGCTCGCGCGCGAGCAGACCGAGCTGGTCTACCCGCTGTTCCGCTGTCACCACTGGATGGGCCTGAACAACAGCATCGCGCTGCGGCGGGGGCAGTTCTCGACACCGCTGGTCGACCTGCAGACGGTGCGGTCGGCGTGCATGCTGCCGCTCGCGTGGAAGAACGCCGGCCTGTTCGAGAGCCGGTTGATCACCTCGTTGCACCGGGGCATCGCGAGCCGGCCCTCGGCCTACGGGTTCCGTTTCAGCGACGGCCCGAACCTGCACGCGCGGTGGGTGGAGTGGAGCACCGGAGTGCGTCCGGTCTTCGCGCGTCCGCTGATCAACGCCGCGCGCCGCAAGCTGCGCGATGTTCGCGCGTCGGAGCCGCTGATCGCGCGCTACCGCTCGCTGTTGCCCGGCGAGTGGCGACTCGACGGTGTGCTCGACCTGGCGCGGCTCCCCGACGACGCGGCGCTGGCGCGCGCGATGTCGGTGGAACTGGTATCGCGGGAGCTGAAACCGTGAGCGCGCGCCGGCTCGAGGCCCGGTTCGAGGAATTCGAAGGCCACCGCAGCGTGGTCGTGCGCTGGCATCCGGCGGAGCCGCCGCGGGCCTGGGCTCTGTTCGTCCCGGCCTTCGGCGACGAGATGAACCAGATGCGGCGCATGGTCAGGCTGGCGGCCGAGGCGCTGGCCGAGCGGGGCATCGCGAGCTGCCTCTTCGACCTGTACGGGACGGGGGACAGCAGTGCGGACTTCTCCGATGCGACGGTGGAACGCTGGCTGGCGGACATCCGCGCGATGGCCGGACGGCTCGATGCGTCGGGTGCGATTCCGCTGGTGCTGATCGGTTGCCGGCTGGGCGCGGCCTTGGCCGTGCGGGCGTCGCATGCGCTCGAGCGCAGGCCGGACGCGCTCGTCGCCTGGGCGCCGGTATTGCAGGGCAAGCAGCAGCTCTCGGCGATGCTGCGTGCAGCGAGCATTGCACGGATGCAGCGGCCCGACGCAGCAGGGGCGGACCCGAAGGTCCTGTGGGCGCAGGGGCAGGTCGCGACGCTCGCCGGCTATCCGTTCTCGGGCGCGCTTGCCGAGCAACTCGAAGAACTGGACGCCACCGGAGCGCCGGCGGCGCGATGCGCCGTGCTCTTCGACTTGCGCGCGCCCGTCGACGGCGAGGCGATGGCGCCGTCCGAGGCCGTGGCCAGGCGCGCGGGCGCCTGGAGCGAGCGGGGCGTGCCGACCGAGGTGCGCGCGGTGGCGGGTCCCGCCTTCTGGAACGTTGCCGACCTGGTCGACGTTACGGAACTCGTCGACGCGACCGCGGACGCAGTCGTTCAGGCGGTCGGAACGGCGTCGAAGGGTGTGGCTTCGTGAGGGCACACGGAACATCGCCGGAATTCGACGAGGCGGTCCTCGTGATCGGCGAGCCGGGCTCCGAACTGGTTGGCGTGCTCACGCAGCCTGCGGAGGCTGCCCGTACGAAGGACGTGGGCGTGGTCATCGTCGTGGGCGGACCGCAGACGCGCGTCGGCTCGCACCGCCAGTTCGTGTTGATGGCGCGCGCGCTGGCGCGCGCCGGTTACGCGTGCCTGCGCTTCGACTACACCGGGATGGGTGACAGCCCCGGGCCGCGGCCTGACTTCGAGCGCGCGGGCCTGGACATCCGCAGGGCGTGCGATGCCATGGTGGCCGCCGTGCCGGTATGCAGGAAGCTGGCGCTCTGGGGGCTGTGCGATGGGGCGAGTGCGGCACTGTTCTACGCGCCCGATGACAAGCGCGTCGCGGCGGTGATTGCCGCCAATCCGTGGGCGCGCAGCGACGCGACCCGTTCGGCCGCGTTGGTATCCGGGCACTACGGGTCGCGGCTGAGGTCGGCCGATTTCTGGAAGAAGCTTTTCGCCGGCAAGGTGGACGTGCTGGCCGCCGTCCGCGAGGCATTGGGCCACCTCCTGCAGTCGCGTGGGCGTCACGACCCGGCGAGCGAGGCGGGCCAACCCGAGGACCTGCCGGCGCGGCTCGCAGGCGTGATCGCGACGTGGGGCGGGCGGCTGCGCTTGCAGCTGAGCGGCCGCGATCTCACGGCTGCCGAGTTCGAGATCGCGATGGATCGATGCGGACTGCCCCGGGACCGGACTGAAGGCGGCCTTCGGATCAACGATGCCGATCACACCTTCTCGGATCCGCTGCACTGGGAAGCGGCGATCGCGGATGCGAGGGACGCGCTGGCACGCCTCTGACCGCTCGGCTTCGCAGGCCGTGGGGTTTATCGTCTGGTGACGCGCGCCGACAAGTCCGGTGACGCCAGGAGTATTTCGGAGACGCGGCTCGCCTGTTCCCGGTTGCCGGCGTCCGTGAAGTGGACGCTGTCGGTGAAGTGCATCGGGTCACCCGGAATGCGGTCCTCTCCCCCGACGAGGAGGACGTTCTCGATCGTTGCGACTTCGCCGATGATGGCGTTGTACCTCCGGTATGCAGCCAACAGCTGCTCGAAGTCGATGCCTGGCATGTACAACACGGCGGACTGCATGGCCGTGCGTCGCGCCGCCTCGTCCTGATCGGCCCGAAGCTGCGTCGAGAACGTGACGACCGCCACCATCGCCCCGGTCGCCTTGGCGGCGCGTACCAGGGTCGTCAGGTCCTTGCGGAACTCCGCCCCGAGCGACTCGGGATCGATCCTGACCGAACCGCCCGCCCCCGACTCCGCCGCGGACCGGGCAAGCATCAGTCTCAGGTTCTTGGCGACCAGGTTCCAGAGCAGGGAATGGCGCGCGAGCCAGGAGCTTTCCGGCGGCGCGATCGACGTGGATCCCGATTGCTTCGCTGCGATGCCGCGCAACTCACCCGACAGGTCATTGGTCGCGTGGTAGATCACGATCACGTCCGGCTGCAGCGGCGCGCCCCGCAGCTCCAGGTTCCTCGTCGAACTCGCCACCGTGTAGCCGGGAACCGCGCCGTTCACGTAGTCGAAGTGCGAATCGGGGAAACGCCCGCGCAACGCCTCGACGACGAGATTCGGCCACACGGCGGCGTTCGAACTGGCCTCGGCGCAGAAGGTGGTCGACGCGCCGAGGAACCCGATCCGTACGGTGCCGGCCGGCTTCGACACCGATATCTCCGGACCGCGAAAACCGAGGCTGTTGATCTTGATCGGGCCGAATCTGGCCCCCGCCTTCGGCACCCGCAGGCCAGAGCGGGCATCGACTTCGTAGACCTGGTCCAGACTGCCCGAGTAGCCGTACTTGATCGACTGGCGGATTCGCACCGCGACCTCGGCCGCGCCGACCAGAACCACGAGGAGAGTCGCGACGACGCCGACCGACAGCCAGGCCTTGGTGCGGTTGGAAAGACGAGGCCCGGTGTCCATCGAGAGTCGCTTCAGTCGAGTTCGAACTTCTCGGTGTAGTTCTGCTTCAGCGCGGGATCCTGGTCTTCCTTGACCAGCAGGCAGTTTCCGACCGCCAGGGTCTCGATCTCCGTGCCCATGAAGCAGTGGAAGGCGTCCTCGGGCGTGCAGACGATCGGTTCACCACGCACGTTGAAGCTCGTGTTGACGACGACCGGGCAACCCGTCAGGCGGTGGAATGCGGAGATCAACGCGTGGTAGCGCGGGTTCGTATCCGCATGTACGGTCTGGATGCGCGCCGAGTAGTCGACGTGCGTCACGGCGGGGATGTCCGAGCGCGGCACGTTCAGCTTGTCGATGCCGAAGAGGGCCTGCTCTTCGGCAGTCATCCCCTTGCGGCGTCCCGCGACCACGTCGGCGACCAGCAGCATGTAGGGACTGTCGCCCTCCAGCTCGAACCACTCATGAACGTGCTCGCGTAGCACCGAGGGTGCGAAGGGCCTGAATGATTCGCGGAACTTCACCTTCAAATTGAGCGTCTTCTGCATGGTCGGCGAGCGCGGGTCGCCGAGAATCGAGCGCCCACCGAGGGCGCGCGGGCCGAATTCCATGCGACCCTGGAACCAGCCCAGCGCGCGTCCCTCGGAAAGGTGGCGCGCGCAGACTTCGATCACGTCCTGCTCTCCCAGGACCCTGAAATGCGCTCCAGCGGTCGTCAATCGCGCCTCGATCTCGGACTGCGGGAACTCGGGGCCGAGGTAGGCACCCTTCATCGCGTCGCGTCCGGCGGGAACAGAGCGTGGCCCGTGTTCCGGGCCATGGAAAGTCATCAGTGCGGCTCCGAGCGCCCCGCCCGCGTCTCCGGCGGCCGGCTGGATCCAGAGGTGGTCGAACTGGCCATCCCTGAGGATCTTGCCGTTGGCGACGCAGTTCAGCGCGACGCCCCCGGCCAGGCACAGGTTGCGGCTCCTGCCTTCGGACGCGATCGCCCTCGTGAGCCGCAGGACGACTTCCTCGGTGATCGCCTGGATCGACGCGGCCAGGTCCATGTGCCGCTGAGCGAGACGGTCGCGATCCGGGTGTCGGGGAGGGCCGCCGAACAAGGCATCGAAGCGCTCGTTCGTCATCGTGAGCCCGGTGCAGTAATCGAAGTAGTCGAGGTTCAGACGGAAGCTGCCATCCGGCTTCACGTCGATCAGGTGCTCGAGGATTGCTGCCGCATAGCGCGGTTCGCCGTAGGGGGCCAAGCCCATCACTTTGTATTCGCCGGAATTGACCTTGAAACCGGTGTAGTAGGTGAATGCCGAATAGAGTAATCCGAGCGAATGGGGAAAATGGATCTCGCGATGAATCTCGAGCTTGGCGCCCCGGCCCACTGCCAGCGACGTCGTCGCCCACTCGCCGACGCCATCCATGGTCAGTACGACCGCATCGTCGAAAGGCGAAGGGAAGTACGCGCTGGCGGCATGGCTCAGGTGATGTTCCGAAAAGCGCAGTCGTTCGCGGGCAGGGAATTTCGAATCGAGTTTCTTCAGCTCGCGGCAGAGCAGATCTTTCAGGAAAAGCTTTTCGCGCAGCCAGACGGGAATGGCGGTCGAGAACGACTTGAACCCGCGCGGCGCGAAAGCCAGGTACGTCTCCAGCAAACGCTCGAACTTCAGGAACGGCTTGTCGTAGAACGCGACTCGGTCCACTTCGGACAGTCCGATTCCGGCCTGCCGCAGGCATGAGTCGACCGCATTGACCGGAAACCGGGCGTCGTGCTTCCGGCGCGTGAACCGCTCCTCCTGGGCAGCGGCGACGATCTCGCCGTCCTTGACCAGGGCCTCGGCGCTGTCGTGGTAGTACGCCGAGATGCCGAGGACGTACATCTTCCAGCCTAGAACAGCGTGTAGATGAACGGCGCGATCGCCGAGCCTTGCGCGAGCACGAGCAGGCCGCCGAGCGCCAGCATCGCAAGCAGGATCGGCAGCAGCCAGAATTTCTTGCGCGCCGCCATGAAGGCGAACAGTTCCCTGACGAGGTCGATCATCGTGGCCTCAGAACTGGTTGTTCAAGGATTCGGGCTGTGGACCCGGTGGCTCACGGTCGATCCAGTAGGTCTGGACCGGCTCGGAGCGAAGCTTCAGCGGGTCCTTGCCCAGCAGTCGCATCACCAGCCCGAAGGGCGTGATCACGACGAAGAACAGCAGCGCGAGGACGATCGGACTGACGATTCGATGCAGCAACGCGCCGAAGCGCATCCACAGGCGGTTCAGCGGCGTGAGCACCGATGGGAAGAACAGCGCGGTAGCGCCGAACGCGGCAGAGGCAACTGCCGACCACAGGCGCACCGATCCGCCGGACAGCAGCGGAAACAGGGCAAGCAGCGCGAAGAATCCGCAGAAAACCAGCCCGAAGGACCGGTTGGTCGGGAGCTGCAGCCCTTCGGGCGGGCTCGGCCGGGGAGTGTGCATCGGTCGGCGAACTGTCATCGAGCCTGGCTCGGGGATCGAGCCAGGCAGTTTGCCGCATGATGAGCCGGCCGTGTCGGCCGTGCAGTGAACTTTTTCAGTAGGCCACGTTTCGCGGCCGAACGCTCCAGACCGGGCTGTCGCTGTCGAAGTAGGCTGCCGCCGACAGCCAGTTGGGCGCCCCGACCATCCGGTTGTAGGCATCGAGCGCCCCCGCCGCGCCGTGTTCGACCGCGTAGGCGATTGCGGGCTGCAGGTTGCCCCAGTAGCTGGTCGCTAGACCGTCGCCGTCGATGTAGGCACCGAGCAGCGTATTGCCCGTCGCGTAGGTGAGGCCGCCTGCGACGTACGCTTCGCCCCAGTTCGAGTACCACGGCCCCGATCCGCCCGTCCAGTCCGGCGACTCCGACGGCGCGTACGGCATCGTGTAGACGGCGGCGTTGCGGTAGGACCAGCTTCCAGCCTGGTTCAGGCCAAGCCGGCCGACTATCGAACGGTATTTCCAGGCGATGAACTGGTCGACCTTCGAGTCGTAGGTTGGCCCGTAGGGTTGTAGCGACTTGATGTTGCCGAACGACCAGGTCAGGAAGTCCTCCATCCAGGCCGCGGAATCGATCTTGCCGTCGCCCGAGGTGTAGTCGCTGTAGGGTTGAACGACGCCGAGTGGATTGTTCGGCTGGGCGACGTATCGGGCATGGTAGAAATTGATGTTGCTCTGCACACTGGCGACGTACTCCGAGCGCATCGGTTCGTCGTCATCGGGCGTCATCGCTGCAGTGTCCGCCAGCGCACGCAGCGTCCACGCCGCACCGCGCGTCGTGTTCGCTCCGACCCACGCCTGGATCACACCTTGCCCGTAGCTGCGGTTGGCATCCGTCTGCTTCAGGTACATCGCCGACGACAGCAGCTGCATCTCGTCCAGGAAGTACCACCTCCCGGTGACGAGGTACGCCATGAATCCGATCGCGGGCATGTGCGAGTTGGTGAAGCTTGGCGGGCTGCCACCGCCGGGTGCGGGGGTGTACTGGTTCGTCGAAGACGAACCAGTGCCCGAAATGCCCGAGCCCGAATTCAGCACGAGATTCGGGTACGACGACAAGCGCGGCGCGCGGTTCGTCGTCTCGTCGCGATAGTGGTAACCGTACCTGCCGGCGGCGTAGCCGTTGACCTGCACGGCTCGCCACGCGCGCGAATCTCCGTTGCTGGTCATGTAGGCGACGTCCCACTCGGGCAGCGGCCCGATCGACGGGTGATACCCGGCCGCGCCCATCCCGTTCGGATAGTCGTGCTGCGCCAGCGGCGTATAGCTGGTGGAGATCCGGCCCCAGATCGGGCCTGTCGCCGACGTGACGGCACGATACGCGGGCACCAAGCCCGTCAGTTGCAGATACCCCATGTCGTGTCTGAACGTGATGCCGGGGTCGCCACCGAGCCAGTGCGACAGCGCCTGCCCGCTCGACAACACGGCACGCGTATGGTTGTACAAGGTCAGGCTGCCGCTGAAGCGCGTGGCTCCGTTGATCGCGAAGGTGGCGGTTCCGGAGCGTTCGCCGGGCGAAGCGCGCAACAGGTAGCCGTTCTCGATCCAGGGCACGATCTCGACGGCGCCGCTGCGATACAGGCGCACCTCCATCCACGCGACGAGATGCTGGTCGGCGCCGATCGGCTGCCGGTAGACCCACGAAGACATTTCGGGCCCCGAGACGGGCGACAGGAACGGGCTGTCCCATCCGCTGCCGGACCACGACGCGGTTCCGTATGAGCCGTACGAGATCGATGCCGAGATTCCGGTGGCCTTCAGCGACGCCAGGCCGAGCGCGGCGCCCGACGGCGCCGAGTCGGTCCATCCGATTGTCAGTGTCTGTTCGACG
>JAHBZV010000005.1 GCA_019635275.1 Burkholderiaceae bacterium
GTATACCTTGCTCATCGATGTCCTCGCTGTAGTCGTGAGTGCCCCGCCAGCGATTACACGTTGCCGCTAGGGAAGGTCCGCGCAGCTGGTTGGTTCTTGACTCAGAGTCGTTGGAAGATTTTGATTAATCGTGAACCGGTCAAACTTCAAGGCGATCTTGTCGAGAGAGCACGTCCTTTCCGCCCCGCTCCTTGCTGCGGATGGGCTGCCCCCTCGACCGTGTGTCGGGCGAGGAAGATACTCGGCCGCGCCGCGTCACGCATAACCAGTTCTCTAGCCGGGCCTCCGCGCGTTCAAAGTTGTAGCTCTTGCTCTTGTCCGAATTCGTGCCAACGCAGGGTGTTTGGCGTCAAGTCGACAGGTTGATCTCGGTTTCTCCAAAACGAATTCGGGTCATTCGCAGGTCCTTCAACGATCCGACGTACCGGATCAGCTCCATCAGCGGCGTCGTCCTGAACTGGTACGCCGGCTGCGGCTTGCGCAGCGGAGCCAGCAGCTCCGGCGCGTAGAACGCGGCGAGCAGCAGCTCCTCGTCGGAAGCTCCGGAGCCGAGCTGCGCCCGAAGCGCCGGCAGCGCCGGCGCGAGATGTGCAGCCGGCGGCTCGTCGGAGATCTGATCCGGCCGGATTCCGGCCCGCTCCAGGAACTCGTCCGAAGGCGCCGCAGCCAGCCTGCCGTAGTGTCCCATCGCGTACTTGCGCACCTCGTCGGGGATCGTCTTGTAGCGCTCGCCCTGGACGACGTTGAGCACGGACTGCGTGATGATGTATTGCGCGAACGGGCTCACGAGGATCGGATAGCCCAGGTCGCGCCGCACCCTGGCGGCCTCCTCGAGGATCTCCGGAAGCCGGTGCTCCATGCCCATCGTCGCGAGCTGCGAGCGCAGGTTCGAGATCATGCCGCCGGGTACCTGGTGCTCGTAGAGCGCCGGGTCGTATTCCGCGACCCGACCCCTCGGCTTGCCCTCGCGTTCCGCCAGGCAGGCGAAGTAGCCCGACACCTCCGCCAGGGCCGACCTGTCGATTCCCGTAGTGGCCCCGAGCGCGCGCGCGCGCTCGTCGATCTCCTCGGTCGAAGGCAGCGAGGCGCCGTTCGCGAGCGGCTCCGACGCGGTATAGCCGTACCGGAAGCCGGATTCGACCGCGATGCCGTAGACCTGCGGCGCCAGGCCGGACTGGCAATGCGAGTGCAGCTGCACCGGCGTGCCGGCGGCCGCCTGGACGACGGCCGGGAAGAGGGTACGCGCCCGCTCGGGCGTCAGGAGCCCGGTCGGATCCTTGATCGAGATGAAGTCGGCCTTCAGCGCGACCAGTTCCTTCGCGCGCTCCACGTAGTACGCGTCCGTGTGTACGGGCGAGAGCGTGTAGGTCATCATCGCGTTGACCTGCATTCCGGCCTCGTGCGCCGAGACGACCGACGACGCGATGTTCCGGTTGTCGTTGAGCGCGTCGTAGACGGTCAGCACCTTCACGCCGAGCCGTGCCAGCACGTACGAGTTCAGCGCCACCACGTCGTCCGGAAACAGCTCGAACGTGTACAGGCTCTGCCCGCGCGTAAGCCCGTCGCACGGCGTCTTCAGCCGCTCGCAGAGCAGCGCCACGCGTTCCCAAGGGTTCTCGTGCAGGTAGCGCACGCAGACGTCGAAGACGGCGCCGCCGAGGATGTTGATGTACGAGTACCCGACGCGATCGATCGCCTCCAGGATCGGCGTCATCATGGCGGTGGTCATCCGGGTCGACCACAGGCACTGGTGTCCGTCGCGCAGCGTGACGTCGATCAGGCCGAACGGCCGCGGCGCCGCTGCCCCCGGCTTCTTCCTGCTCATCGTGCCTCCCTCAGGAATTGCTCGACGAAGCGCGTGTGGACGTCGCCGCGTCGAAAGTCTTCGGATCGCAACAGCCGCTGATGGAACGGCGCGGTCGTCTTGACCCCGTCGACGCGTAGCTCGGCCAGCGCCCGCGCCATCCGCGCCATGGCCTCGGTGCGATCCTTCCCCCAGGCGACGAGCTTGGCGAGGAGCGAGTCGTAGTAGGGCGGAACCCGATAGCCGGGGTAGACGTGCGAGTCGACCCGGATGCCCGGTCCGCCCGGCCAGTGCACGTCGGAGATCACCCCGGGCGCCGGCGCGAAGCCGGCGTCGGCATCCTCGGCGTTGATCCGGCACTCGATCGCGTGGCCGGCCAGCCGGACGTCCGCCTGGCCGATGCCGAGCTTGTCGCCCTGGGCGATTCGGATCTGCTCCTTGACGATGTCGACCCCCGTGATCATCTCGGTCACCGGATGCTCGACCTGGATCCGCGTGTTCATCTCCATGAAGTAGAACTCGCCGGTCTGCGGGTCGAGGATGCACTCGATCGTGCCGGCGCTTCGATATCCGGCGTGCCGGCACAGGCGCACCGCTGCCTCGACGATCCGTTCGCGCAGGCCGGGATCGAGCACCGGCGAAGGCCCCTCCTCGAGCAACTTCTGGTTGCGCCGCTGCACCGAGCAATCGCGCTCGCCGAGGTGAAGGACGTTCTCGCCGTCCGAAAGGATCTGGATTTCGATGTGCCGGATCCGCGTGAGGAACTTCTCGACGTAGATCGCGTCGTCGCCGAACGCCGCCTTGGCCTCGCGGGCGGCGTTCTCGTATTGCAAGGCCAGGTCTTCGCTGCGGTGGACCTCCCTCATCCCGCGGCCGCCGCCGCCCGCCGCGGCCTTCAGGATCACCGGGTAGCCAAGCGAGTCGGCGATCGCCCGCGCCTGGATCGGGTCGCCGACCGTGCCGCGCGAGCCGGGCGTCGTCGGAACGTCGGCTTCCTCGGCCACCGCGCGCGCGCGCGCCTTGTCTCCCATCATCGCGATGACGTCGGCCGATGGTCCGATGAACGCGATGCCCTCCTGCTCGCAGGCCCTCGCGAAGCCGGCGTTCTCGGAGAGAAAGCCGTAGCCGGGGTGTATCGCTTCGGCCTTGAACATCGACGCAGCGGACAGGATGAACTGGCCGTTCAGGTAACTCTGTGCCGAACGTGCGGGGCCGATGCAGACGGCGTGATCCGCGAGGCGTACCGGGAGGCTGTCGCGGTCGGCCTCGGAATAGACCTGGACGGTCTCGAGACCCAATTCGTGGCACGCGCGATGGATCCGCACAGCGATCTCGCCGCGATTGGCGATCAACACCCGCCTGAAGGGCCGGACTGCGTGATCGTCGTGTCTCATCGGTGCCGGGCCGCCGGGTGCTCGCGGTTCATGCGCTCAGACCGGGGTGATGACGATCAGGGGCTGGCCGTATTCGACCGCCTCGCCGTCCCCAACCAGGATCTCGGCGACCGTTCCGCGGCACTGCGCCGGAATCGAGTTCATCAGCTTCATGACCTCGATGATGCAGACCGTGGTGTCGGGCGAGACGGCGGCGCCCACCTCGACGAATGGCTTGGCGCCAGGCTCGGGCGCGCGGTAGAAGGTGCCGACCATCGGGGACTTGATCACGGTCGCGCCTTCGGGAAGTTCACGGACCCCCTTCGCTGGCGCAGGCGCCGAGGGGCGCGCCGCGACGGGGGCGGGCTGGCTGGCCGCCGGCGCGGGGTTCGCAGTCGGGGCGGGCGCGGGCGGCGCCGAATGGCCGTTGAGCGGCGCATCCGCACGCGAAGCGGGCGCGACCGGCGCATCGGGACCGCCACGACGCAGCTCGAGCTCGAGGTCGCCCGAGCGCAAGCGGAACTCGCGGAACTGGGACGACGACTTGATCAGCTCGACCAGCTGCAGCAATTCCTGGTAGCTCAGGCCCTGCATGCCCACGGTGTCTCCTTTCGAAATCCCGTTTCTTTGAACGAGACAAATCGTTTCATCGCTAGAAATGATTGCACGGCCGCGCTAGAATGGCAATAATGAAATTTGACATTTCGATCATCGAAATTCCTGCCCGAGACGCGCGCCGAGAGAGGAGACCATGACGACACCCACCATCATCACCGTGGCAATCACCGGCGCGTTGCCGCGCAAGAAGGACAACCCCGCCGTGCCGGTGACCCCGGCGGAGCAGATCGAATCGACGCACGAAGCCTTCGAGGCGGGCGCCTCGCTGGTGCACGTTCACGTGCGCGCGCCCGACGAGTCGCCCAGCTCGGACCCGGAGCTCTTCGCCCGCGTCCAGGAGGGCGTGAGGAAGCATTGCCCCGGGATGATCATCCAGTTCTCCACCGGCGGCCGCGGCCGCGAGCAGTCGGCGCGCGGCGCGATGCTGGCGCTTCGACCGGACATGGCATCGCTGGCGACGGGTTCGGTCAACTTCCCCGCCAGCATCTACGAGAACCCGCCCGACTTCGTCGAGGGTCTGGCGAAGACGATGCTCGAGCTCGACATCAAGCCCGAGATCGAGGTTTTCGACGTCGCGATGCTCTACAACGCGGTCCAGCTGGCAAAGAAGGGGCTGCTCAGGACGCCGCTCCACGTCCAGTTCGTTCTCGGCATCCAGAACGCGCTCCCGGCCCGTCGATCCGTCTTCGATTTCCTTCGCAGCGAGCTTCGCGAGCTGATGCCCGACGCGACGTGGGTCGCCGCGGGAACCGGCCGTTTCCAGTGGGAGGTCAACCAGTGGTGCCTGGAAACCGGTGGCCACTGCCGCACCGGGCTCGAGGACAACGTCAAGTTCGATCCGACGAGGCTGGCTGCCAGCAATGCGGAGCTCGTCAAGAAGATCGCCGACGTCTGCGAGCAGTACGGTCGACACGTCGCGAGCCCCGCGGAGGCGCGCCAGCTGCTCGGCCTTGCGCCCGTGGCCGCAATCCACTGACGGCAAGTCAAACGGCCCCCCGCTGAACCCCTCTGCGAGACGCAACCCATGTCGGCAAACCCTGTCCAGGACCTCCGCGCCGCGGAGGCGAGCACGGTGGTCGCAGCATTGATCGCCAGGGCGCGCACCGCCCAGCGCGAGTACGAGCGATGCAACCAGCAGCAGGTCGACGAGGCAACGCTGGCCGCCGGATGGGCGATCATCGAGCCCTCGCGCAACCGGGAACTTGCCGAGATGGCAGTCCGGGAGACGGGGCTCGGGAACGTCGAAGACAAGTTCGTCAAGAACCACCGCAAGACGCTGGGACTGCTGCGCGACCTGCAGGGCGTCCGGACCGTCGGAGTGATCTCCGAGGATCCGGCGCGGGGGCTGCTCGAGATCGCGCGGCCGGCCGGGGTGGTGGCGGCGATCACGCCATCGACGAATCCGGCCGCCACGCCTGCGAACAAGATCATCAACGCTCTGAAGGGCCGTAACGCGATCATCCTCGCGCCATCGCCGAAAGGGCTGGGCACCTGCACGGCGCTCGTGGGCTACGTCCGGTCCGCGCTGGAGCAGCTCGGGCTGCCGCCCGACCTGGTGCAACATCTGCCGGCCCCGGTGACGAAGGCGACGACCCACGAACTGATGCGCCAGGCCGACCTGATCGTCGCCACCGGCTCGCAGAGCAACGTCCGGGCGGCCTATTCGAGCGGCACGCCGGCCTTCGGCGTTGGCGCGGGCAATGCTGCCTCGATCATCGACGTCTCGGCGAACCTTCGCGACGCGGCGCAGGCCATCGCCGCATCGAAGTGCTTCGACAACGCGACCAGCTGCTCGTCGGAGAACAGCGTCGTCGTCCTGGACGCGGTCTACGAGCAGGCGCTGGCCGCGCTCGAGGCGGCTGGCGGCGTGATGCTCGACGCCGACGAGAAGCGCCGCCTGCAGACGACCATGTGGCCGCAGGGCAAGCTGTCCTCGACGATTATCGCTCAGTCCGCACCGCGCATCGCCGAACTCGCGCAGCTGTCGCGCCCGCAACTCTCGGGCGCGCGCTTTCTGATGGTCGAAGAGTCCGGCATGGGGCCGGACTGCCCGTTCTCCGGCGAAAAGCTGTCGCCGGTGCTGGCGGTCTACCGTGCGCGTGATTTCGACGACGCGTGCCGCATCGTCGGCGAGATCTACTCATACCAGGGCGCGGGCCACTCGGTGGGTATTCACTCGGCAAGTGACGAGAACATCCTTCGGCTCGGCCTCGAGCTGCCGGTGTGCCGGGTGATCGTCAACCAGGCCCACTGTTTCGCGACCGGTGGCAGCTTCGACAACGGCTTGCCGTTCTCGCTGTCGATGGGCTGCGGCACCTGGGGCGGCAACAGCTTCTCCGAGAACCTCGACTACCGCCACTACCTGAACATCACCCGGATCGCGCGGCGAATCGCCCCGCGCGAGCCGAGTGTCGACGAAATCTTCGGCGACTACCTGGCCAGGCACGACAGATAAGGCGCGCCATCGCGGCGCGCCGCGCCCGGCCCCGGCGCCGCCTCAGAGGCCCATCGCCTTGCCGATGATCTGCCGCTGGATCTGCGAGGTGCCCGCGCCGATCGTCGCGAACTGGCAGTCGCGCAGGAAGCGCTGCGCGTGGTATTCCATCGCGTACGAGTAGCCGCCCAGCACCTGCATCATGTTCCGGGTGAGGCGCACCACCAGCTCCGAGGCGAACAGCTTGGCCATCGAGGCCTCCTTGCGGCACTCCTTGCCGGCGTCGAACATCTGGGCGGCGCGATAGGTCAGCAGCCTGGCCGCGTCCAGCTCGGTCTGCATCTGGGCGAAGATTTCGCGGATCTCGGCGAACCGGCCGATCGACCTGCCGAACTGCTTGCGATCGCTCGCGTAGGCGAGCCCGTAGTCGAGCGCCTCCTGCCCGACGCCGACCCAGCGGGCAGCAGCGCCGATGCGATCGAGCTCGAGGCTGTGGCTCACGACACCCCAGCCCCGGTCGACCTCGCCGACGACGCGTTCCATCGGCACGCGCACGTCGTCGAAGAAGACCGCGCAGTAGGAGCTCGCCTTGACGCCGAGCTTCGGGATCGGCCGCACCTCGACACCCTTCGCCTTCGTATCCACGATGAACGCGGTGATGCCCTCGCGGTCCGGCACGTCGCGGTTGCTGCGCGTCGACACGAGCATGTGGTCGGCGATGTCGGCGCCGGTGATGAAGATCTTCTGCCCGTCGATCCGGAAGCCGTCGCCGACACGCGTCGCGGTCGTGCGGATCGACGCGGCGTCGCTGCCCGCCTCCGGCTCGGTGTATGCGATCGAGAACCGCGTCTCGCCGCGCGCGAGCGGTGGCAGGAATTCCTGTTTCTGCGCCTCCGATCCGAGGTCGAGAATCGCCACGCCCGCAGCGAGGATCGAGACCTGGAAGCTCATCTGCAGTGGCAGCAGCCGCTTGCTCAGCTCCTCCTGGAAGAGCGCCGATTCGACGCAGCCGAGCCCGGCGCCGCCATAGCGCTCCGGGAGCGGGATTCCGATGAACCCGAGCTCGCCCATCCTGCGATAGAGGTCGTGCGGGTAATACGCCTCTTCGTCCATGCGCCGGAACAGTTCTTCGGTGCATTCGGCGCGCGCGAATCGCGCGACCGAATCGCGCAGCATCTCCTGTTCGGCCGTCAACGAAAAATCCATCGGCAAAGCGCTCCCTGGTGTTCGGGCCGGACCCGCCCGGCCCCCGATTCCTCTAGCCCGCGCGTTCCCGTCGCCGCAGGATGCCGCCGGGATCGACCCGGCCGCGCAGCAGCCGCAATTCCTCCTCGGTGGGCGGTTCGGTCTGCGGGACGTGCGCGGGAACGATCGGCTCGAACCCGGTGTTGCGCAGCACGTCGTCGACGCTGACGCCGGGGTGCAGCGAGTGCAGGCGCATCCGCTTGCTCTGCTCCTCGAAGTCGAAGATGCACAGCGGGGTGATGCAGAAGCGCGGTCCGCCGCCGGGGAAACCAAGCCGCTCGCGGTGGTCGCCGCCCTCGCCCCAGCCGAAGGTCGAAACGAAGTCGCATCGCTCGACGAAGATGCGCCGGTCGTGCGACGCGACGTAGAGGTAGTAGCGGCCGATCGAGGTCGCCGCGCTCGGCGTGCCCACCGCGCCCGGGCCGCGGAACTTCAGCCGCCGGTAGTCGTCGCCGACACCGATCAGGTTGGCGTTTCCGTACGGATCGATCTGCAGCGCGCCGACCGCGAACAGGTCGGTGATCTTGTCGAACGCGTCGAATACCTCGTAGTGAATGTACTGCGACTCCGCCCAACGCGACTGTCGCCAGTCCGTCAGTGAGGCGAAGTCGGGCATGACCGGTTCGTCGTAGAGATTCGTGCGCGTGTGCGCGAGCATCACGATCATGTTCGGACCGTGGTGCAGGTGCGCCAGCAGGACACCGGCGCGCGGCACCGGTACGTTGGCGCCGACGAGTGCGCGCTCGCCGTCGGCGATCTGCCGGGAAAGGAAGACCGCGTTCAGCTCGTCGATCGTGCAGGGGCGCTCGGTGGCGTTCATCGCGTTCGCGCAGGCGTGAAAGTCAATACTCGGAGAGCGACAGCAGGCGCCGCAGCCCGACCACCTCGAGGTAGTCGACGTGATCCTCCGGTCGGTGGACATAGCGCTCGAGGTACGCCTGCAGCGGGCCGTCGTCGTCCGTCCGGACGAGCACATTGCAGGCCGCGAGGTACTCGCGCAGGTGCGCGTCGTCGCTGAGGTAAAAGCCGGGGCTCGCGAACGGGTGAGAGCCGAACGGCGCGCGCACCACGGCGTCGGCGCCGGGAATCGAGGTGCGCGCGGGGTCGCGCCGGATCTCTTCGTTCGAGACGATCTTTTCGACGAAGACCACCGTCCGCTCGGAAGCCCGGTACAGGGCGCGGTCGCCGTAGCTGGTTCCGACGTGCTGGACGTTTCCGAAGACGTCGGAGAAGCCCGCATGGAGGAACGCCACGTCGGGGCGAATCGCCGGAATCGCGAGCAGCGGCTCGCCAGCGATCGGATCGCGGAATTCCTTCAGCGCGGGATTGACGGCGGGAAAGCTCGTGCCGACGCCGGCGCGGGTCGGCAGGAACGGCAGGCGCTGCGCCCCGGCGTGCAGGGCCGCGTAGTACATCCCCTCGTCGCATTCGAAGATCTCGAGCTCGCCGCGTTCGGCCGCCCGCTTGATCATCGGCGAGATCGGCGCGAGCGTCTCGGCACCGAAGTAGCAGCTCACGAGCTTGCACACGCAGCCGCCGGCGACCAGCAGGTCGAGGTCGAGTCCGCCCGACGCGGGGCCGATGACGGTGAGGTTCCGGCGCTTGCGCCGGATCAGCTCCCGCACCAGCGGCATCGGGTGGCCGCTGTTGATGAAGCCGCCGAGCGCGATCGTCATGCCGTCGCGCACGAGGTCGGCGGCCTGTGCCACCGAGGCGAGCTTCTCCCGCCTCTTCGGGGCCTGCGTCATCCGCGCCCCCCGTCTCCGGGACGGATCAGATACAGGCCCCGAGGAAGCGGTGCGTCGCCGGTCATCTGCAGCGCGTGGCCCTCGCCGAGCGAGGCTCGCGAAACGACGCCGGTCTGCAGATCCGTGACGAGCACGCCGGCGCCGGGCCGCACGAGCCCCGCCGGCAGGCCGGTGACCGCCCCGGCGGCCTGCGGATCCTCGGGCAGCACGAGCGCGACCGGCTCGCCGTCGACACGCGCCAGCCGCAGCGACGGGATCGCCGCACCATGACCGGCGAGTGCCTCGATCCGACGCCCGGCCAACGCCGCGTGCAGGTGCGCGTAGACGCGGCTCGCCGGGCGCGGGTCGTAGCGCCGGTCGATGAAGCCGCTTCGCGGAAAGTAGCCTCGGTCGACGTCCATGAACGTGTCGAAGAACACGCTGACCGCCGGCTCGAGCAGGTTCGCCAGGACGGTGTCGGCCACGCGGCAGGCGTTGGCGTGATCGTCGGTGTAGGCGTCGGCCGGGCTCTCGCCGGCGAGGCGCACGTGCGCGAGGACGCCCGCATCGAGTTCGGCGCCCAGCCTTGCGAGCGCCGGCAGCGCCTGCGCAGGGCTCTCGCGACGCGCCACGCGGAACGCGAGGCCGTCGACGGCGCCGCGCAGTCCCTTCGCGTCGAGCAGCTCGGCCATCTGCTCGCGCTCGGCGGCGACGAAGCCATGGTTGATGAAGTGACTGAACTTCGAGCCGTCGAACTTCGCGTCCTCGTGCATCCGCAGCTTCGACAGGTACACCTGCGCACCCGATCGCTCGCGCAGTCGCGCGAGACCCGCTGCCGCCGCCGGCATGTGGGCGCGCGCCAGCACGATCTCGAAGGCGCTGACGAGGTCGGTTGCCGCGTCGAGCAGTCGCAACGCTTCGGCAGTCGGAAGTCCGTAGCTGTAGACGAGGAACTCGTGTCCCATGTCTCGCAACAGCCGCATGCGCGCGCGCACCCGGTCGTCGAGCCAGTCCTGGATCGGCACGCGCAACCGGCGCACGCCCATCTCCCAGAGTGCGAGCAGCGGATAGTCGTTGCGGGCCAGCTTGCGCTCGAACTCCTGCACGCCCCCGGTGGCGGCGATCTCGACCAGTTCGGCCCAGGGATGGCGCAGGTCGACGCCGGCCGTCGCCCGCAGGTTGGTCCGCGTGTGCACCGCGGGCAAGCGCTCGCGCGGCGCCCCGAGCGTCTCGCCAGGGGCGAGTTCGGCCCCCTGGGTGCGCACGCAATGCGCGACGTGGCCGTTCTCGTGCACGTCGACCAGGAAGTAGCCGAACTTTCCGGCGTCTCCCCGCCCGTACTCGCGCGCCGGCGCGACCCGGTAGAACTCGGTGTAGTCGTGCCGCAGGAATGACGTGGCGGGCAGCAGGTACATCGACGTGTCGCCGATCGCGTCGTACCAGAAGTTGTGGACGTGGCCGGCGAAGAGCGCCTCGGGGCGGTGCTTCGCGACCAGGTCCAGCAGCCATGACCGCCCGGGTTCGTCGATATTGTCGTAGGTGCCGCGCTCGTTGCGGTCGGTGACGTACGGCGGGTAATGAAGACACACGAAGGTGCGCTGCCCGGCGCAGGAGGACAGTTCGCGCTCGAACCATTCACGCTGCTCGCGCTCGGCCGGCAAACCCGAGTTGATCAGCTGCGCGTCGAGCGCGAAGAACCGGCAGCCGTGCGACTCGAACGCGTAGTAGTCGGGGCCGAAGTGCTCCCGGTACTGCGCGACGTGCTCGCTGGTGACTGTTCCGGCGGGCATCCAGTCGACCCGCTTGTCCCCGACGTCGTGGTTGCCGGGCAGCACGTGCAGCGGACATCGGGTGACGGCCGACAACGCCTTGAACTGCTCGACCGCGGGCACGAAGCCGGGCAGCTCGGGCACAGGATGGACGATGTCGCCCAGGTGCATCACGAAGGCCGGCTGCGGCTCGAGCTGCGCGATCGACGCGAAGACGTGGCGCGCGCGGGCATTGGCGCGCGCGTTGGCTTCGTAGGGTGACGACGAGTGCCCGTCACGCTCGTTGACGTGCGTGTCGGCCACGAGCGCGAACTGGAACAGTCGTCGCCCGAGCCCGGCTCGAGTCTGTGCGGGCACCGCCGGCGGTTTCGCCATCGGATCCTCCTCGGTCAGGTGAACACGGGCGCCGGCTAGCTTTCGCGGACGACCATCAGCGCGTCGAGCGGAATCGCACCGCGGCCGCGCTCGAACACGCGCAGCGGGTTGATCTCGATTTCCGAGACTTCCGGATGCTCGAGCATCAGGGTCGCGACCGCCTCGACGCAATCGGCCAGCGCGTCGATGTCGGCCGGCGGCTTGCCGCGCGCACCGGCCAGCAGCGGATGGATCCGCAGCGAGCGAATCAGCGCGTGCGCCTCGCCGGGCGCGAGCGGCAGCACGCCGATTGCCGCGTCGTGCAGCAGCTCGGTGTAGATGCCGCCCGAACCGACCATGACGACCGGCCCGAAGACCGGGTCGCGGCGCGCGCCGACGATCACCTCGATTCCGTCCCCCGCCATCGGCGAGACGAGGACGCCTTCGACGGCCAGGCCCGGCGAGTACCCGAGTGCGCCTTCCAGGATGCGGCGGTAGGCGACGCGAACCGCCGCATCGTCGCGCAGGTTCAGCGCCACCGCTCCCGCCTCGGTCTTGTGCATCAGGTCGGCTGCGCAGACCTTCAGGACGACCGGGAAGCCGATCGCGCGGGCTCGCTCGACCGCCTCGTCCTCGGAACCAACCAGCGCCTCGTCGAGCCGCCGCATTCCGTAGCGTTGCAGCAGGGTCTTGGTCTGGGCCTCGGAACACCGCCCGGCGCCGCCCGAGGCAACGATCGGGGTCGCCGCCGGCGCGGCCAGGGAGAACGAGCGCGTCGGCCTCGCGCACGCCTCGCCGAAGCGAGCCAGCGCGCCGAGCGCGCGGACGGTGCGCGTCGCGCTCGGCAGCACGGGAACGCCCTCGCTGCGCAGCTGCGCGATGATCGGCGCAGGTCCCGCGATCCACGCCACCAGCAGCGGCTTGCTCGCCGCCGCGGCGACCTCGCGCAACGTCTGCGCAATCTGTTCGCCATAGCGTCGGCCCAGGCCGAGAAAGAACACGACCGCGTCGACGTTGGCATCGCCCAGCAGGCAGCCGAGCGCAGCCCTGAGCATCCCCGGCTCGCTCAGGAACTGGCCCGTCAGATCCACGGGATTGCGCGTCGAGCCGAACTCGGGGACGATCCGCGCGAGCTCGGCCTCGGTCGCCGGATCCAGCCGCGCGAGTTCGAGACCGTTTCGATCGAGCGCGTCGGCGATCAGCACGCCGGCGCCGCCCGACATCGTCAGAACGCCGACGCGGCGCCCGCCCATCGTCTTGTGCGAGCGCATCAGGCCGACGATGTCGAGCATCTCCTCCTCGTCATCGACGCGGATCGCGCCGGTCTGGCGGAACACGGCCTGATAGACCTCGTCGGCGCCCGCGATCGCCGCCGTGTGCGACATCGCCGCGGCGCTGCCCCCCGGCGTGCGGCCAGTCTTGATCAACAGGACGGGCTTGCCGGCGGCGCGTGCCTTCTCGCAGGCGTCGAGGAACCGCCTGCCGTCGCGTACGCCCTCGACGTAGCCGGCGACCAGGTCGATCTCGTCGTCGTCGACCATCGCGGCGATCAGCTCGCTCACCGTGATGTCGGCCTCGTTGCCGGTGACGGCGAAATACTTGAAACCCAGCCCCTGCTCGGCGCTCAGCGTGAAGATGAACGTGCCGAAGGCCCCGCTCTGCGACACGAACCCGGCGCGCCCCGAGCGCAACACGCCGCGCGGCAATTCGAACGCCTGGCCGAAGTTGGCGATGAACCCCGACGCGAGGTTGGCGATGCCCAGCGAGTTGGGGCCGAGCAGACGCGTACCGCTGCCTTCGATCGAGCGCATCAGCGTCTGCTGGCGGACCGCGCCGTCGGCTCCGGTTTCGGCATATCCCGAGCTGAACATCACGACCTGGCGAACACCCTTGCGCACGCACTGCTCGACGACCGGCTGCGCATGCTGGTACGGGACGGCGACGATCGCGACGTCGACAGGGCCCTCGATCGACTCGAGGTCGCGGTAACAGCGGTGTCCGCCGATCTCCTCGTAGCGCGGGTTGACAGGGTAGATTCGGCCGCCGAAGCCGAACTCGCGCAGGAAGCGCATCGGCTTGCCGCCGATCTTGTTGTCGTCGGGCGATGCGCCGACGACCGCCACGGTCCCGGCATCGAGCAGGATGGGCCCCTTGCGGGTGCCCGAGGTCAGGTCGTCCATTCCAGTCACGTTTCGAAGGTCGGTGCGTGGGCCCGCGATCTCAGGCGGTGAACGCCTGGATCCCGGTCTGGGCGCGACCGAGGACCAGCGCGTGGATGTCACGGGTTCCCTCGAGTGTGTTGACCACCTCGAGGTTCATCATGTGGCGGACGACGTGGAACTCGTCCGAGATCCCGTTGCCGCCGAGCATGTCGCGCGCCTCGCGCGCAATTTCGAGCGCCCTCGCGGCCGAGTGGCGCTTCACCAGCGAGATCATCTCGGGCGCCGCCCTGCCCTCCTCGCGCAGGCGGCTGATTCGCAGGGCAGCCTGCAGGCCGACCGCGATCTCGGTCTGCATGTCGGCGAGCTTCTTCTGGATCAGCTGGCTCGCGGCGAGCGGCCGACCGAACTGCTTGCGCTCGAGCACGTACTGGCGCGCCGTGTGCCAGCAGAACTCGGCCGCGCCCCAGACGCCCCAGCAGATGCTGAAGCGCGCGTTGTTCAGCCCGGCAAACGGACCCTTGAGCCCTACCGCGCCGGGCAGAACCTGATCCTCCGGCACGAACACCTCGTCCATGACGATCTGTCCGGTCGGCGACGCGCGCATCGCGAACTTCCCCTCGATCTTCGGGGTCGACAGACCCTTGGCACCGCGCTCGAGGATGTGCCCGCGCACCGCGCCCTCCTCGTTCCTGGCCCAGACGACGAACACGTCGGCAACCGGCGCGTGCGTGATCCAGGTCTTGGTGCCGCTGATCAGATAGCCCCCGGCAGTCTTGCGGGCGCGGCTGCCCATGCTGGCCGGATCCGAGCCGTGGTCGGGCTCGGTAAGGCCGAAGGCGCCGATCCACTCGCCGGTGGCCATTCGGGGCAGGTATCGCGCGCGATGCTCGTCGCTGCCGAAGTTGTAGATGACATCCATGACCATGGTCTGGATGTTGGCCGACGAACGGTAGGCGGTATCCACGCGCTCGAACTCGCGCATGATCAGGCCACTCGCCACGAAACCGATGCCGGGGCAGCCGTAGCCATCGATGAAGGCGCCGAGAAAGCCGAGCTCGCCCATCTCGTTCAGCACCGCGCGATCGAATCCCTCGTGGCGGTTCTGCATCAGGATCCGCGGCATCAGCCGCTCCTGCGCATAGCGGCGCGCGGCGTCCCGGATCATCCGCTCGTCGTCGGTGAGCTGGTCCTCGAGGAGCAGCGGGTCCGCCCAGTCGAAGCGCCCCGAGACGAGGCGCGAAGGTCGTGCTTGCGAAGAGGCGTCCGTGGCCGGACCGTTCATGCGAGATTCTCCCGATTCGATTGCGATGATTTCCCGGGCTGCCGCCTGCCGGTGCTAGGCGGTCAGCGACGAGCGGCCCGCGCCGACCGGGCCGGCGGCCGAACCGGCCGCAGCGGCCCCGGCGCGCCTGGCGCGCAGCTGCATCCTGAGCAGGACCACGAACGATGCGCAGCCCAGGGCGAGCATCGGGTACTCCAGCGGAAGGTGGTCGATGTGGCGGAACATCGAGTATCCGAACATCATCGCCGCCGTGAAGTACGCGAGCGAGCGCTCGAGGCGGGTGAACACGGTGAGCCCGCAGCCGTAGAGGGCCGCCGTGAAAGCGGTCATGCCCAACGGGACCGCGATCATCGATCCGACTGCCCACAGCCAGTCGTTCGGGCGCAGCACCACGACCGGGTTGAAGATGATGACGAACGGGATGATGAAACCGGAGATCGCGAGCTTGAACGCGCTCATCGACGTCTTGAAGTAGTTCGCGCCCGCGATCCCCGCCCCTGCCAGTGCGGCGAGCGCGACCGGCGGCGTCAGCGCCGAGATCACCGCAAAGTAGAACGCGAAGAAGTGGGCCGACAGCGGGTCGACGCCCATCTTGATGATGATCGGCACCACGACGATCGCGACGAGGCTGTACGCAGCAGTGGTCGGGACACCGCAACCGAGCACGATCGAGACGAGCATCGTGACGACCAACGCGATGACCAGGTTGCCGGCGCTCAGCAGTTCGACCAGGCCGGCGATCTTGTTGCCGAGGCCGGTGGTGATCAGCGTCTGCGCGATCAGGCCGACGATGGCCAGCGAGACGCCGATCTGCGCGCCGACCAGCGCCCCGCCGGCCAGGCACCTCAGCAGGTCCATCAACTTGGGCCGGGTCTCGCGCCCGACGTAGCTCAACGCGATCGACAGCAGGATCGCCCAGAACGCCGCATTGGCGGGGCTGTATTGCATCAGCAGCATGGCCACCAGCACGCCGAGCGGCAGCACGAACAGCGGCAGGCGCCTTGCGATCAGCCCGTAGTCGATCGACTCGGAAGGCGGGCGGATACCCTGCCTGACGGCGAGAAACTGGACGCCGAGCATCACGCCCCAGAAGTAGAGGATCGCCGGAATGATCCCGGCGACCATGACCTCGGCGTACGGAACGCCGAGGAACGAGGCCATCATGAATGCGGCGGCACCCATGACCGGTGGCATCAGCTGTCCGCCGGTGGAAGCGGTGGCCTCGATCGCGCCCGCATGCTCGGGCTTGAACCCGACCTTCTTCATGAATGGGATCGTGAACGAGCCGGTGATGGCGACGTTGGCGACCGCAGCGCCGGAGACCATGCCGACCAGCGCGCTCGAGACGACGGCGGTCTGGCCGGGGCCGCCCTGCATGACACGCCCGGGGATCTTGCCCGCCTCGAAGAAGAAGTCGTTGACCCTGATGACACCGAGGAGCGCCCCGAACACTACGAACAGGAACACCTGGTTCGCCGAGATCGACAGGAAGGTGCCGTAGATTCCGGAGAGCCCGATGCTGAGGTACGAGACGATGTACTCGATCGTGAATGGCTTGTGGTACAACTGCCCGGGCAACAGATGCCCGAACACGAAGTACGCGACGAAGAGGGCAGCGACGATCGGGAGCGTGATCCCCCAGGCCTGGCGGGTCGCCTCGACGACCAACACGATCAGAAGAATCCCTACGAGCAGATCGGTGCGCTCGGGATACCCGATGACCTCCTCGAGGTGACCGATGTTCAGGTAGACGTAGGCCGTCCCGATCAGGCTGAGCACGACGAGCCCCCCCTGCACCGCTGCACTCCATCTCGTCTTTGCGGTCCTCATGCCGTTCAGGAACAGCAGGACCAACGTGAACGCCAGGTGCACGTTCTGGTGCTCGTATGCCCCGAAGAAGAGGTACTGCGTCGACACCAGGTGGTAGGCCAGCATGCCGAGGCCGAGGACCAGCAGCATCCATTCGACGCTCTTGTCATACCGCTCGTTCATCAACGCGTCTCCTCACGTTGCCCGCCTGCCGCTACGGCCCACCGGGGCTCGTGCCGCCATTGTTCCGGCATCCCGCCCTGGCTGGAACGAAGCTCGATGCGCCGGGGCACCGGACACTTCGCAGGCAAGGGCCGCGATCGATTTCGCCCGCCTGACCGGGGCGTCTGTCGTACCGACATCGCCGACCGCAGCCGGCTCCGGGCCGGCTGCGGCCTGCACGCCTCGCTTACTTGATGATTCCGGCTTCGCGATACGCGCGCAGCGCGCCCGGGTGAATGTCCTTCGGGTCGGCTCCGTACGGCATCGCGGCGGTCGACATCAGCTTGCCGAGCGCGTGTACCTCGGCGAAGGCCTTGATGTTTTTGATGATCAGCTTGGTCGTCTCGTAGGCGAGGTCGTCGGGGAACTCGGGCGCGACCATCCATGCCGCGGTGTCGGCGAAGATCTCCATCGGGGCGCTGACGCCTGGAAGCGTGTTCGCCGGAATGGTCACGGGCACCATGTTCATCCCCTTGGCAATGGTCTTCTTGACCGCGTCGGCGCCCCAGGCAAGGTGGTACACCTTGCGCCCCGACGCCAGGAATTCGACCGTCTGCGGGCTGAGCTCGAGCTTGTTCGTCAACGGATCGAAGTAGCCGCCGACGACCGCCGCATCCACCGTGCCGTCGAGCAGCGCGTCGACAGCCTCCTTCGTGCCGACGTATTGCACCTTCACCTGGTCGGCCGGAATCCCCCAGCCATAGCGGATCGTCCATTCCGGCTGCACCGCCCAGTTGATCTGCGGCGCGCGTCCGAGCGCGATCTTCTTGCCCGCGAGGTCCTTGATCGACTTGATGTCGGGGTTGAGCGTCGCGAGCCAGACGGCGGTGAGGTTGTAGTTCGCCAGCAGCTTCAGCGGCGGATACTTCTTGTCGAATGGCTTTTCCCCGGCGGCGGCCAGGCCGGCGACGCCGGCGCCGGAACCGACGATCATGGTCTTCTTCAACTCGGGCTCGCGATCGAGCTTCTTGATGTTGAAGACGAAGCCCGGGCTCTCCGCATGGCTCACGCGCAGCCACGGATGGTGTTTCTTCGAGATCTCCTCGAGCGCCGATCCGAGGACGTACGAGCCGGTGCCGAACGGCGCGCTGATCAGGCTCACCGTGACCGGCGGGTGATCGGCGGCGACCGCGTTGCCCGCGCTTCCGGCGGCGAGCGCCGCGGCGAAGGCAAGGCCGATCGTCGCCGTGCGGCGCGAGTGCGAGATGCTGTGCTTCATGGTGTCGTCCTCCTGTCGTTGGGCGGATCGCCCCTTCTGATTTTCCGGTGTGAACGCGCGCATCCGTCAGGCGGGCCGGAATACCGGAACGCCCGCTTCGTCGCTGATGCTCTCGAAATACGCCTGCACGCGCATACCGATCTTCACCTCTTCGGGCTTGCAGTGGGTCAGGTGCGCGTACATCCGTGGTCCATCGTCGAGATCGACCAGGCACAAGGTGACCGGCAGGTCGTCCTTCCAGCCCGGCAGGTTCATCATGACCGTGGTGGCCGTGGTGTGCGAATAGACTGTGCCGGTCGGCCGCACCTCGGTCCAGTCGAGTCGACGGTCGCCGCACTCGATGCACCATGGTTTCGGATGGAAGTTCATCGTCCCGCAGCCGGCGCATTTCTGCATGACCAGCTTCGAGTCGCGCGCGGCCGCCCAGAACGGACGGGTGAGGTCGGTAATCTCGGGCAGCGGCTTGCCCTGTGCCGATTGACGCATGCTGGTTACACCTCCGTGCCGAAGATCATCGTGACGCAACTTCTGCCGGGACGGCCATAGGGAATGCCCCCGAAGCCCAGCGCCACCGCCGTCGTCGCGTCCCTGACCTGCCTTTCGCCGGCTTCACCGCGCAGCTGCGTGGTCGCCTCGACGATCGGCGCGAATCCGCCGATCGCGCCCCCCGGCTGTCCACCCGAGAGTTGTCCGCCGTCGACCGAGAGCGGGAAATCGCCGTCGAACCTCAGGTTCCGCTCTTCGACGAACTTGCCGCCCTGACCCTTCTTGCAGAAGCCGCAATCCTCGAGCTGCATCACGACCACGAACGGGTAGTCGTCGTACGGCTGGAACAGGTCGACGTCGTCGTGCCGAACGCCGGCCATCCGGAACGCTTCCGGCGCGCACTGCGCGAACCCGGTATAGGTCACGTCGGGCCGCGAGCGCGAACCGCGGTAGTAATTGTTGACCTCGCCGAATCCGAGCAGATAGACAGGGCGGTCCGTCACCTTCCGGGCGGTTGCCGCCGAGGTCACGACATAGGCCATTCCGCCGTTGACGATCGGCACACAGTCGAGCAGGCGCAGCGGCGACGACAGCACGCGCGAGTTCAGGTAGTCATCGACCGTGATCGGGGTACGGTAGATCGCACCGGGGTGCAGCGACGCGTGGAACCGCGTGGTGACGGCGACTTTCGCGAGCTGCTCGTCGGTGAGTTCGTGCTCGTGGCGGTAGCGGGTCTGGATCAGCCCGAACTGGCCGGTCGCTCCCATCACGCCGAACGGACCCTGGAAATCCCAGAAGACGCCGCGCGACCGCTCCGGAGAAAGCGGCAGGCCGGGTGCGACCGAAGGAATGTTCAGCGGCGTGTCGGCGCCGATGACCAGCACCCGGTCGACGATCCCGGCGTGAATCATCGCGGCGGCACGGATCAGTAGCGAGCCTGCGGAGGCACCGCCCTGGTCGCCCCGCAGCAGGACCTTCGGCGAGATGCCGAGGTTCTCGGCGACCGCGGCGCTCCAGTTGACCGTGTGCGCCACCTCGGCATGCGAGACGGCAAGGCCCTGGCCGTCGAAATCGTTCTTCGTCATGCCGGCCCGCTGCAGCGCGAGGTCTGCGGCCCAGGCCAGGTACTCGTCGACCGTCACCACGGGCTCGCCGGGCTTGGCCCGGCTGTATGGGGTTCGGCCGTAGCCGACGATCGCGACTTCACCGCGCATGCGTGCACCTCCCTAGGTTGGAATCGCCTGGACGCCCGTGAATTTCGGACGCCGCTTCTCGAGAAAGGCGGCCACGCCCTCCTGCTTGTCGGGACTGGCGAGGCAGATCTGGAACCAGCGGTGCTCGTTCTCGATCGCCTGGTCGACCGTCATGTCCTCGCCGCGCGTCACGCAGTCGATGACGGCACGGGTCGCCACCGGCGGAAGTTGCGCAAGCCGATCGGTCAGGGCGTCGACGCGCTGGTCGAACCCGGCAGCGGGCACCACCCAGTTGACGAGGCCGAGCCGCTCGGCCTGCGCGGCGTCGACCTGCTCGCCGAGGAGAATCAACTGCAGGGCGCGCGCCCGGCCGACGAGTCGCGCCAGCCGGGCCGTCCCGCCGTTGCCGGGAATGATGCCGAGCCGTGTCTCGGGCAGCCCGACCTTCGCGGTGTCGCTCGCGATGCGAAGATGACATGCCAGGGCGAGCTCGAAGCCCCCACCCAGCGCGAAGCCGTTGATCGCGGCGACGGTCGGAAACGGCGCACTCTCGATTCGTCGCGCGAGTTCACGGCGCGGGCCGAAGTCGAGGTCGGTCCACAGCGTGCGCTCGCGCATCTCGGCAATGTCGGCGCCGGCCGCGAACGCCTTCTCACCCGCGCCGCGCAGCACCAGCACCCGGGTGTCGGCGGAAAGCCGGTCGAACGCGTCGAGCGCCTCGTCGATCAGCTGCCGATTCAGCGCGTTGAGGACATCGGGACGGGCGAAGGTCAGGGTCGCCTTCGGGCCATCCTGCACGAACGAGATGCAGCGGTAGTCGACGCCGGGCATGTGTCTCCCACTCGTTTCTTGTGGTGAGGCGATCGTAGATGCCGTATGCTTTTCGATCCAATGGATTATGGTGAACACCTTTATTGACGGCATGAATCTTCGCAGCATCGACCTCAACTTGCTGACGGTGTTCGACGCGATCATGGCCGAGGGGAACCAGTCGCGCGCGGCTCACCGGCTCGGCATGAGCCAACCTGCGATGAGCAACGCCCTGGCCCGCCTGCGCGCCGCGCTCGACGACCCCCTGTTCGTCCGCACCGCGCAGGGGATGACTCCAACCCCCCGAGGGCGCGCGCTGGCCGAGCCAGTCCGACAGGCCCTGGATCTGGTGCAGACCGGGCTCGAACGCAGCAGGCGCGACGACGACTTCGACTACCGGTCGTCTACGCGGCCAGCGGTGGTCGTCGTCGACGATTACGGCGATACCGTCATCATGCCGCGCTTCATGAACTGGCTGATGCAGACTGCGCCGGGCGTTCGCGTGCGGATCCGGCGCGATCCGCTCGGCGCAGCGCTATCCAAGAAGCTGAGCGACGGCAGCGTCGACCTGGCGATCCGATACTTCCGGCAACGCGACGGCGAACTGCAGGCGAAGATGCTCATCGAGGAGGAATTCGTCTCGATGGTCAGGCAGGACCATCCGGTGATCGGCGACAGCCTGAGCCTTGCGCAGTACCTCGCGCTGCCTCATGTCGTATTCGGGCGCCTGGGCCGACAGGGAATCCGGAACTCGATCGTCGACCGCGAACTCAGGCGACTCGGGCTGACGAGGCACATCGCGTTGCAGGTTCCTGGATTCCAGTCGATGCCGATCATCGTGCAGAACACCGACTTCGTTTGCACGCTGCCGCGGCGTATGGCGCAAGCGTATGCACACCAGTTGCGCCTGAAAACGCTGAAGACGCCCCTCGACCTGCCTTCGCTGCCGCTCTACATGGTGTGGAGCAAGTCGATGGACCGCGACCCGGCCCACCAGTGGCTGCGCAATTCGATCTACGAGTTGTGCCGCAGGCTCTAGTGGCGCGCCGCCGGGCTCAGCCCGCAGCGGCGATCCATAGAGGCAGCGTAACCATCGCGAGCAGCGTGCTGGCCGAGATCAACCGGGCAGTGGTCGGGCCATCGCCGCCCATCCGCACTGCGAGAATGTAGGCCGACGGCGCGATCGGCAGCGCTGCGACGAGCAGCGCCGCCGCAAAGTAGACGCCATGCAGCCCGAGCGCCGTCGCCGTGATCCACGCCACCGCTGGCACGGCGAGCAGCTTCACCGCAAGAAACCAGGCGGCGGCGACGGCGCGGCCTCCGGAGGCGCCGCGCAGCTCGAGGGCGGCGCCGACTGCGAGCAACCCGAGGGGGATCGATGCCTCGCTCAGCCTGCCGAGCACCTGCTGCGGCAGTGCGGGTAGCGTCAGGCCAGCGAGGTTGAAGGCGAGTCCCGCCACCGTCGACAGGACCAGCGGATTGCGCAGCAGCTCACGCAATACGCCGAGGTTGCCGTGGCGGGCGAGCATCCACACGGACGCCAGGTTTGCGTAGGGAATGACCGCGCCCATCACGATGCCCATGGTCGCGATACCAGGCTGGCCATACAGCTTCCCGATCGCTGCAAGACCGATGTACGAATTGAAGCGAAACGCACACTGGAACTGCGAGGCGAAGACCCGTGCGGGCTGGCCGAACAGCGGCCGCGCGAGCAGGCCGAGCGCGATACCCGCGCTGATCGCGATGACACCCGTCGCAACGAGGGGGGCGGCCGCGCCGACGTCGATCGGCGCACGGGTCAGCGCGTGGAAGAGGAGCGCGGGGAACAGCACGTAGTAGACGAGTCGCTCGAGACCGACCCAGAAACGGTCCTCGAAACCGAAGCGGCTGCGCAGCAACAGGCCGAGCAGGATCATCGCAAAATCGGGAACCAGCAGCAGGGCGCCGTTCGTGTCCATTCGACGGGGAAGGCCGGGGCGAGAGACGATCCAGACGAGTCTAGCGCGTGAGCCCGATGCCCGAGTTCTTCGGACGCATGCTCCGGAACGGCGCGACCACACGACAGGCGCCCCGACCCGGCGGCCGCGTCGCTGCGGGCCCGAAAACGAAACACCCGCACAAGGCGGGTGTCCGTCTGCTTGCGGCGCCCGGCCCGGGGCGCGCTCGGCCGCCGCTACTTGCGCTGCCTGAACTTCCTCAACGCCGCGATCTGCGCGATCGCCGCGGCCAGCTCGGCCTGCGCCTTCGCGTAGTCGATCGCCCCGGTGCGATTGACGAGCGCCTCCTCGGCCGCGCGCTTGGCCTCCTCCGCCTTCGCCTCGTCGAGGTCGTGGCCGCGGATCGCCGTGTCGGCCAGCACGGTCACGCGGTTCGGCTGCACCTCGAGGATGCCGCCGGCCACGAACACGAACTCTTCCTCGGCCTGGCCGGCGACCTTGATGCGCACCGCGCCCGGCTTGATGCGGGTGATCAGCGGCGTGTGCTGGGGGTAGATGCCCAGCTCGCCCGCTTCGCCGGGCAGCGCGACGAACTCGGCCTGCCCTTCGAAGATCGAGCGCTCCGCACTCACCACGTCGACGTGAATCGTGTGCATGATGGCCGCCTTACTGGAGCGTCTTCGCCTTCTCGAACGCTTCCTCGATCGTGCCGACCATGTAGAACGCCTGCTCGGGCAGGTGGTCGCATTCGCCGTTGACGATCATCTGGAAGCCGCGGATCGTGTCCTTCAGCGCGACGATCTTGCCGGGCGAGCCGGTGAACACCTCGGCCACGTTGAACGGCTGCGACAGGAAGCGCTGGATCTTGCGCGCGCGCGCCACCGCCAGCTTGTCTTCCGGCGACAGCTCGTCCATGCCCAGGATGGCGATGATGTCGCGCAGTTCCTTGTAGCGCTGCAGCGTCGCCTGCACCTTGCGCGTCGTGTTGTAGTGCTCCTCGCCGATCACGTGCGGGTCGAGCTGGCGAGACGTGGAGTCGAGCGGGTCGACCGCCGGGTAGATCCCCAGCGCGGCGATGTCGCGCGAGAGCACGACGGTGGCGTCGAGGTGGCCGAACGTGGTGGCCGGCGACGGGTCGGTCAGGTCGTCCGCGGGCACGTAGACGGCCTGGATCGACGTGATCGAGCCGGTCTTGGTCGACGTGATGCGCTCCTGCAGGCGGCCCATCTCTTCGGCCAGCGTCGGCTGGTAGCCCACCGCGGAAGGCATCCGGCCGAGCAGCGCGGAAACCTCGGTACCGGCCAGCGTGTAGCGGTAGATGTTGTCGATGAACAGCAGGATGTCGCGGCCCTCGTCGCGGAACTTCTCGGCCATCGTCAGGCCGGTCAGCGCGACGCGCAGGCGGTTGCCCGGGGGTTCGTTCATCTGCCCGAACACCATCGCGACCTTGTCGAGCACCTTCGACTCTTCCATCTCGTGGTAGAAGTCGTTGCCCTCGCGGGTGCGCTCGCCCACGCCGGCGAACACCGAGTAGCCGCCGTAGCTCTTCGCGATGTTGTTGATCAGCTCCATCATGTTGACGGTCTTGCCGACGCCGGCGCCGCCGAACAGGCCGATCTTGCCGCCCTTGGCGAACGGGCAGATCAGGTCGATGACCTTGATGCCGGTGGGCAGCAGCTCGACCGAGGGCTTCAGCTCTTCGAAGGTCGGCGCCTTCTGGTGGATCGCGCGTCGCTCTTCGGTGGCGATCGGGCCGGCTTCGTCGATCGGGCGGCCCAGCACGTCCATGATGCGGCCCAGCGTGGCGGTGCCGACGGGCACCGAGATCGGCGCGCCGGTGTTGCCCACCTTCATGCCGCGACGCAGGCCGTCGGACGAGCCCAGCGCGATGGTGCGCACGACGCCGTCGCCGAGCTGCTGCTGCACTTCGAACGTGAGTCCTTTCTCGGCCAGGCTGGTGCCGGTGTCTTCGAGCACCAGCGCGTCGTAGATCCGCGGCATCGATTCGCGCGGAAACTGGATGTCGACGACGGCGCCGATGCACTGAACGATTTGACCTTGTGCCATTGCTCGTATCCCTGTTTGCCTGATGTGTTCCGCTTCGCTGCTCAGACGGCCGCGGCGCCGCCGACGATCTCGGACAGCTCCTTGGTGATCGCGGCCTGGCGCGCCTTGTTGTACGACAGCTGGAGCTCGTCGATGACCTTCTTGGCGTTGTCGGAGGCGGCCTTCATTGCGACCATCCGCGCGCTCTGCTCGCTCGCCATGTTCTCGGCCACCGCCTGGTACACCAGCGACTCGATGTAGCGCAGCAGCAGCTCATCGAGCACGCTCTGCGCGTCGGGTTCGTAGAGGTAGTCCCACGAGTACTCGCGCGAGTCTTCCTGAAGCCGCTCGGCCGACAGCGGCAGCAGCTGCTCGAGGACCGGCTCCTGCTTCATCGTGTTGATGAAGCGCGTGTAGGCCATGTAGACCGCGTCGATCTCGCCGTTGGCGTACGCGTCGAGCTGGATCTTGACCGGGCCGATCAGCTTCTCGAGGTGCGGCGTGTCGCCGAGCTGCACGACGTGCGAGACGATCTTCGCGCCGATCCGCTGCAGGAAGCCGAAGCCCTTGTTCCCGATGGCCGTGGCCTGCACGCCGACGCCGCCGCGCTCGAGCTCGCGCAGCTTGTTGGTGACCGCGCGCAGCACGTTGGTGTTCAGGCCACCGCACAGGCCCTTGTCGGTGGTGACGACGATCACGCCGGCGTTCTTCACCGTCTCGCGCGGCACCAGGTACGGGTGACGGTACTCGGGGTTCGCGTCGGCCAGGTGCGCGGCGATATTGCGCACCTTGTCTGCGTACGGACGGGCGTGCCGCATCCGGTCTTGCGCCTTGCGCATCTTGGATGCCGCGACCATCTCCATCGCCTTGGTGATCTTGCGCGTGTTCTGCACGCTCTTGATCTTGGTGCGGATCTCTTTGCTGCCCGCCATGTCGTTTCCCGTGTGAGCCCGGCCGCCGGCGAACGGTCAGTACGCGCCGGTCTTCTTGAAGTCCTTCAGCGCTTCGTGCAGCTGCGCCTCGACTTCCTTGCTGAACTTGGCGTCGCGGGCGATCGTGTCGACCAGCGACGCGTACTTCGTCTTGACGAACTCGCGCAGCGCGCGCTCGGCGTCGAGCACCTTGGCGACGTCGATGTCGTCGAAGTAGCCGTTGTTCACGCCGAACAGCGTCAGCGCCATCTCCCAGACCTGCAGCGGCTGGTACTGCGGCTGCTTCATCAGCTCGGTGACCAGGCGGCCGCGCTCGAGCTGCTTGCGGGTGGCTTCGTCGAGGTCGGACGCGAACTGCGCGAATGCCGCCAGCTCGCGGTACTGCGCGAGCGCGAGGCGCACGCCGCCGCCCAGCTTCTTGATGATGTCGGTCTGCGCGGCGCCGCCCACTCGCGACACCGAGATGCCCGCGTTGATCGCGGGACGGATGCCGGCGTTGAAGAGGTCGGTCTCCAGGAAGATCTGGCCGTCGGTGATCGAGATCACGTTGGTCGGCACGAACGCCGACACGTCGCCGGCCTGCGTCTCGATGATCGGCAGCGCGGTCAGCGAGCCGGTCTTGCCCTTGACTGCGCCCTTCGTGAACTTCTCGACGTATTCCTCGTTGACCCGCGCGGCGCGCTCGAGCAGGCGGCTGTGCAGGTAGAAGACGTCGCCGGGATACGCTTCGCGGCCCGGCGGGCGGCGCAGCAGCAGCGAGATCTGGCGATACGCCCACGCCTGCTTGGTGAGGTCGTCGTAGATGATGAGCGCGTCCTGGCCGCGGTCGCGGAAGTACTCGCCCATCGTGCAGCCCGAGTAGGCCGCGAGGTACTGCATCGCCGCAGAATCGGAAGCGGCGGCGGCGACGACGATGGTGTAGTCCATCGCGCCGGTTTCCTGCAGCTTGCGCACGACGTTGGCGATCGTCGAAGCCTTCTGGCCGATCGCGACGTAGACGCAGATCAGGTCCTTGCCCTTCTGGTTGATGATCGTGTCGACGGCCACCGCGGTCTTGCCGGTCTGGCGGTCGCCGATGATCAGCTCGCGCTGGCCGCGGCCGATCGGCACCATCGCGTCGACCGACTTCAGGCCGGTCTGCACCGGCTGCGACACCGACTTGCGCGCGATGACGCCGGGGGCGACCTTCTCGATGATGTCGGTCATCTTCGCGTTGATCGGGCCCTTGCCGTCGATCGGCGTGCCCAGCGCGTCGACGACGCGACCGATCAGCTCGGGGCCGACCGGCACTTCCAGGATGCGGCCGGTGGCCTTGACCGTCATGCCCTCGGAGATGTGCTCGTACGAGCCCAGCACGACGGCGCCGACCGAGTCGCGCTCGAGGTTCAGCGCCAGCCCGAAGGTGTCGCCGGGGAACTCGATCATCTCGCCCTGCATCACGTCGGACAGGCCGTGGATGCGGCAGATGCCGTCGGTGACCGTGACGACCGTCCCCTGGTTGCGGGTGTCGGCCGCGACGTTCAGGTTCTGGATCTTGCTCTTGAGGAGTTCGCTGATCTCAGCCGGATTCAGTTGCATGGGGTTCCCCGTATTCCTTAAAGCTTCAACGCGCCGGCCATCTGGGCCAGCTTGCCGCGCACCGAGGCGTCGATCACCTCGTCGCCGATCCGGATCGACACGCCGCCGATGAGGTCGGCGTCGACGTGGACCGTGGCCTTGACCTGCTTGCCGTACTTCTGCTTCAGCGTCGCGACGATGTCGGCGACCTGCCGCTCGTCGAGCGGGTACGCCGAATCGATCTGCGCGTCGAGCACGCCCTCGTGGCCGTTGCGCAGCTCGTCGAACAGCGCCGAGATCTCGGGCAGCACCGACAGGCGCTCGTTGTCGGCCAGCACCTGCACGAAGTTCTTCTGCTCGGCGGCGAGCTGCCCGGCGGCGTCTGCGACGACGGCGGCGACCTGCGTGCTCGACAGTTGCGGATTGCCGATCAGGTCGTGCGCGACGTCGGTGCCGGCCACGACGGCCAGCCGCGACAGCGCGTCGGACCACGACGGCAGCGCGTTCTGCTCGAGCGCGAGCTTGAACGCGGCTTCGGCGTACGGCCGGGCGATCGTCAGCGACTCGGCCATGGTCTTACTTCAGCTCGTTCTTCAGGTTGGCCAGCAGGTCGGCGTGCTTCGCCGCGTCGACTTCCTTGCGCAGGATGCGCTCGGCGCCGGCCACGGCCAGCTGGGCGACCTGGTCGCGCAGCTGGTCGCGCGCCTTCTGCGCGGCGAGCACGGCCTCGTCCTCGGCCGACTTGCGCGCTGCGGCGATGATCGCTGCCGCCTCGGCGCGGGCCTTCTCGACGATGCCGGCAGCCTGCTTCTCGGCGCCGGAGCGCACTTCGGCGGCGCCTGCGCGGGCCTGCTGCAGCTCCTGCTCGACGCGGCGCTCGGCGGCGGCGAGGTCGGAGCGCGCCTTGTCGGCGGCGGCCAGCCCGTCGGCGATCTTCTTCGAGCGCTCGTCGAGCGCCTTCGTGATCGGCGGCCAGACGAACCGGGCGGTGAACCACCAGAGCGCCAGGAAGACGATGATCTGGACGATGAGCGTCGCGTTGAGATACACGCTTTGCCCCCTTCTAACGGAGTGTCAACTGACTGGAACGGCCCGCTGGCCCCGATGGCGCCACCGCGGCCGCGCGGACGTCGGCGTGGCTCAGCCCTGGAACGGGTTGGCGAACGCGAACATCATCGCGATGCCGACGCCGATCAGGAACGCCGCGTCGATCAGGCCGGCCAGCAGGAACATCTTGGTCTGCAGCTTGTCCATCAGCTCGGGCTGGCGCGCCGCGCCTTCGATGTACTTGCCACCCATCATGCCGATGCCGACGCAGGCACCGAGGGCGCCCAGGCCGATGATCAAACCGCAGGCAATGGCGACGAGAGCAACGTTGGTCATGATTGTTCGACTCCTGGTGAAAAGTGCTCGAAGCGAGTTGTGAAGAGCTGGTTGAAAGAGGACGCGTTCAGTGGTGCTCGTGCGCCTGGCCGATATAGACCAGCGTGAGCATCATGAAGATGAAGGCCTGCAACGTGATGATCAGGATGTGGAAGATCGCCCAGCCCAGGCCGGTGAGGAAGTGCAGGCCGATGCCCCACCACATGGCCGTGCCGCCGAGCAGCGCGATCAGCAGGAACACCAGTTCGCCGGCGAACATGTTTCCGAACAACCGCATGCCGAGCGAGACGGTCTTGGCTGCGTACTCGATGATCTGCAGCAGCAGGTTGAACGGCGCGAGGAACCACTGCGCGCCGAACGGCGCGGTGAACAGCTCGTGGACGAAGCCGCCTCCGCCCTTGATCTTGATGCCGTAGTAGATCGACGCGAACAGCACGACGATCGACAGCGACAGCGTGCCGTTCAGGTCGGCGGTGGGCACGGCGCGCATGTAGTGCAGGCCGAACAGCTGGCCGATGCGCGGGAACAGGTCGACCGGGATCAGGTCGATCGCGTTCATCAGGAAGATCCAGATGAACGTCGCCAGCGCCAGCGGCGCGATGTAGCTGAGGTCGCCCTTGACGATCGAGCGCGCCTGCTCGTGGACGAACTCGACCAGCGACTCGATCGCGCCGACGAAGCGGTTCGGCACGCCGGCGTGGATCATGCGCGCCGCGCGGTACATCAACCAGGCTGTGAGCGCCGCCGTGAGCACGGAATAGAAGACCGTGTCCCAGTTGACGATCGAGAAATCGACGATGTTCTTCTGCTGCGCGCCGGAGGAATTCAGGTGCGCCAGATGGTGAACGATGTATTCGGAAGCGGTCGGAGCGTGCGAGCCGGCGGCCATGGTTTCCCGATTCTGTCGCGTTGGCGGTTCGTGTCAGTGCGGCTTCAAAGCGTGTTGCCGTTGGCCTCGCCCTTCGCCACGGTCACGGAGCGCACGAAGGCCAGTGCGAACAGCGGCGCCTTCAGTGCGACGATCAGCCCGATCAGCAGCGGCAGCCACCGGATGTCCGGCACCGACTTCACGATCCAGGCCAGCAGGCCGACCGTGAGGCCGAGCTTGGCGAACTCGCCCAGGAAGAAGACCACCGGGTAGGATTCCGGGGGACGCTTCCGGTGCAGCGACAAGCGCAGCGCGAACAACGCATTCGGGACGATCGCCACGGCGCCGCCCAGCAACAGGAACCGGGCGCTTTCCATGCCTGTCGTCAACCCGGCAACGAGTGCCAGGAGGGCGACGGCGGCGATCTGCAGTCCGACGGCGGCCAACATGTTTCGAGCGTATCGGCGGTGCCATCGGCCCGCAATGGGCAAAGACGCAGGATTCTAGCGTCCGGTCAAAGGTGGGTCAAACGATCCGTTGCAACGCAACATCGCGACCGCCGGCCGCGCGCCCGGATTCGCGCCATCCGTGGTGAAAGCATGATCTGCGTCAAGACGACCGAGTGAGCGACATGTCCCGTCTCGCGATCGGCCTCCTGACTTCCCGCGCGTTCGCCGTGGTCGGGACGCTGCTGGCGGCAATTCTGGTTGCTGCGGGCGCACATGCGGCGCCGGATCCCGACCCGGCGCGCTTCAACGGCACCGTGGTGCGCGTCGAGGCGGAGATCGTGCCCGACGGCCAGACGGCGCAGTCGCTGGGGCGCAAGCGCAGCGGCTCCGGCGTCATCCTCGACGAACGCACCGTGCTGACGATCGGCTACCTCGTGCTGGAGGCCGAGCAGGTGTCGGTGATCACGCCCGACGGGCGGCGTGCGCCGGCCAACGTCGCCGGCTACGACCACGCGAGCGGCTTCGGGCTGTTGCGCACGCTGGTGCCGATCGGCGGGCGCGCGCTGGAGCTGGGCGACTCCGACGCGGTGCAGGTTCGGCAGAAGGTGCTGACGCTCGGCCAGGGGGAGACCGAGGCGACCGAGTTGCTGGTGCTCTCGCGCAAGCCGTTCGCCGGCAGCTGGGAGTACCTGCTCGAGCGCCCGATCTTCACGTTCCCGCCGGTCGACAACTGGAGCGGCGCGGCGCTGATCGACCAGGACGGAAAGCTGGTCGGCATCGGCTCGCTGATCGTCAACGACGCCGCCAGCGAGCGTCGCGGCGTGCCGGGGAACCTGTTCGTGCCGGTGAACCTCCTCAAGCCGATCCTCGCCGAGTTGCTTTCGCAGGGCCGGCGCAGCGGCCCGGCGCAACCATGGCTGGGCGTGGCAACCGAACCGGTTCGGGGCCACCTGATCGTGGAACGCGTCACGCGCGACGGGCCCGCCGATCAGGCGGGGCTCGCGCCGGGCGACATCATCGTCGGCGTGGCCGGAGAGGCGGTATCCGACCAGGCCGATTTCTACCGACGGGTCTGGAAGCTCGGGCCCGCCGGCGTCACGGTGCCGTTGCAGGTGCTCAAGGGCACCGAGGTGCGCGACGTGCCGGTGCGCTCGATCGATCGCGCGCAGATGCTGCACAAGCCGCGCGGCATCTGACGCGGCGCGCCGCTCGGGGGTCGCGTCGGACGCGACCACGGCTCAGTCTTCGGCGGCGACGCCCAGCCGGTCGAGCAAGCCCTGGAACTGCTCGTGGCTCGAGAACGAAATGACGAGCTTGCCGCGTCCCTTGGCGTTGGCCCGGATCGAGACCGGCGCCGCGAGGGCATCGGCGACGCGCTCCTGCAGACGCAACAGGTCGCGGTGCGGCGCGGCGTGGCGCCGGGCCGGCGGCGTCGTCGCGTCGGCGGTCGCCCGCTGCACCAGCTTCTCCGTTTCGCGCACCGTCAGCCGCTTCTCGGCCACCCGGTGCGCCAGCATGATCTGCTCGGCGCGGTCCAGCGGCAACAGGGCGCGCGCGTGCCCCATGTCGAGGTCGCCGGCCAGCAACATGGTCTGAACCGGCGCGGCCAGGTTGAGCAGGCGCAGCAGGTTCGACGTGGCGCTGCGCGAGCGGCCGATCGCGTCGGCCGCCTGCTCGTGCGAATAGCCGAACTCGTCGATCAGCCGCCGGATCGCCTGCGCCTGCTCGAGCGGATTGAGGTCCTCGCGCTGGATGTTCTCGATCAGGGCGAGCGCGAGCGCCTGCTCGTCGGGCACTTCGCGCACGACGACCGGCACCTCCGCGAGGCCTGCGATCTGCGCCGCGCGGAAGCGTCGCTCGCCTGCGATGATCTCCCAGCGACCCGGGCCCACCGGGCGGACGACCAGCGGCTGCATCACGCCGTAGGTGCGGATCGACGCAGCGAGGTCGCGCAGCGACGATTCGTCCATCCGGGTGCGCGGCTGGTAGCGGCCGGGCTGCAGGTCGGCCAGCGGCAGCGCGGTGAGGGCGTCGCGATCACGCGCCGCGCGCTCGTCGCCGCCGCCGAGCAGCGCCTCGAGGCCGCGGCCGAGTCCTTTGGGGCGGGGCTTGCTCATCGGGGTCGGTCGTCCTGGGGAATCGGTCGGGGGGCGGCGCGACGGGCCTCGTCAATCGCGCGGACGCGTTCGATCAGCTCGGCGCCGAATTCGAGATAGGCGCGGGCGCCCTTGGCCTGCGGGTCGAACACCAGCCCGGGCAAGCCGTAGCTGGGCGCCTCGGCCAGGCGCACGTTGCGCGGGATCACCGTGCGGAACACCTTGTCGCCGAAGTGCTGCTCGAGTTGCGCCGAGACCTGCTGGCCGAGCGTGACGCGCGGATCGAACATCACGCGCAGCAGCCCGATGATCTGCAGGTCGGTATTGAAGTTGGCATGCACTTTCTTGATCGTGTTGACCAGGTCCGACAGGCCTTCGAGCGCGAAGTATTCGCACTGCATCGGGATGATCACGCCGTGCGCGGCACAGAAGCCGTTCAGGGTCAACAGCGACAGCGACGGCGGGCAGTCGATCAGGATGAAGTCGTACTGCGCGTCGACCAGCTTCAGCGCGTCCTTCAGGCGCGTCTCGCGTTCCTCGAAGTCGACCAGTTCGACCTCTGCGCCGGCCAGCTCGCGGTTGGCCGGCAGGACCGAATAGCGCCCGCCTTCCGACCACTGGGTCGCCTCGACGACGTCGGACAGGCCGATCAGCACCTGGTAGATCGAGCGCTTCAGGCTGCGCTTGTCGATGCCGCTGCCCATCGTCGCGTTGCCCTGCGGGTCGAGGTCGACCAGCAGCGTGCGCTGGCCGTGGCGCGCCAGCGCGGCGGCGAGATTCACCGTGGTGGTGGTCTTGCCGACTCCGCCTTTCTGGTTGGCTACGACGAAGATCTTGGCCATGGGGATGGGCTCGGGGTCGTGGGCAGTCGGTCGGTCAGGGGCGGCGCCGCATGAGCACCAGGTGGCGCGCCGCGTCGAGTTCCGGCACCCGCAGCGGCAGCACCTCGGTGACGGTCCATTGGGCGGGCAGCGCTGCGATCTCGTCGTCGGGCGCCGCACCCTTCATCGCCGCGATCACCGTGTGCGGGCCGACGAGCCGGTCGATCGCGGTGGCGAAGTCGGCCAGCGACGCGAACGCCCGGCAGACGACGAGATCCGGCGCCTGGCCCGCTTCGGGCGCGTCCAGCGATTCGACGCGGGTGGCTTCCACACGAAGGTTGGTGAGCGCAAGCTCTCCCTGGCACTGGCGGAGGAAGGCGGCCTTCTTGCCGACCGGCTCGACCAGCACGACGTGGGCCCGTGGCCAGGCGAGCGCGAGCACGATACCGGGCAAGCCTGCGCCGCTGCCGACGTCGATGATGTGCCCGGCAGGCGCGCCGTCGCGCTGCGGCAGGCGCGCAGCCAGCGGCGCGACGACCGACAGGCTGTCGAGCAGATGCTGGCGAAGCATCGCGTCCGGCTCGCGCACGGCGGTGAGGTTGTAGACGCCGTTCCACTTGACCAGCAGCGCAAGATAATCGAGGAGGCGGTCCGCGAGCGACGCATCCAGGCCGAGCTCGGCCAGACCGGCGACCAGCCGCTCGCGCAGCGGCGCGCGGTCGAACCGCGCGGCGCGCGCACCGGCTGGCGAGGCGAGCGCACGCTTCGCCCCGCGGGCCTGAGCTGATTGGCCGCTCGGGCTCGTCGGCGTGGTGGCGCTGCGTGGCAGACGACGGCTCACGGGCGGATCAGGCAGCACGCTGGCCGTCGCCCCCGTTGGGCGGCGAAGTGCTGCGCCGCTTCTTCAGGTACACGAGCAGCAGCGAGATCGCCGCCGGCGTCACGCCCGACACGCGCGCGGCCTGGCCCACCGTCTCGGGCCGAAGCTGCGCCAGCCGCTGGCGAACCTCGACCGACAGGCCCCGCACCTGCGCGTAGTCGAAGTCCGCCGGAATCGCGAGCGACTCGTTGTGCTCGTGCCGTGCGATTTCGGCCTGCTGCCGGGCGATGTAGCCGGCGTACTTCAACTGGATCGCGACCTGCTCGCGCACCTGCGGATCGTCCGGGGCCGGGCCACCGATCTCGATGATGGCCGGGTAATCGACGTCGGGGCGGCGCAGCAGATCGGCGAGCGAATGTTCGCGCTCGATCGGCTGGCCGATCAATGCGACGGCACGCTCGGGGGGCAATGTCCGAGGATTGACCCAGTTGTCTCGCAATCGCTGCATTTCGCGCTCGATCGCATCGCGTTTGCGGGAGAAGGCGTCCCAACGCAGATCGTCCACGCAGCCAAGCTCGCGCCCGATCGGCGTGAGCCGCAGGTCGGCGTTGTCTTCGCGAAGACTCAACCGGTATTCGGCCCGGCTGGTGAACATCCGGTACGGCTCGGAGACGCCGCGCGTGACGAGGTCGTCGACCAGCACGCCGAGGTAGGCCTCGTCGCGACGCGGGCACCAGGGTTCGCGGTCCTGCACCTGCAAGGCGGCATTGATCCCGGCCAGCAAGCCTTGGGCGGCCGCCTCCTCGTAACCGGTGGTGCCGTTGATCTGTCCCGCAAAGAAGAGTCCGGCGATGGCCCGCGTCTCGAGCGAGCGCTTCAAGCCTCGCGGGTCGAAGTAGTCGTACTCGATCGCATAACCGGGGCGCAGCACGTGCGCGTGTTCGAGGCCGGGGATCGAATGGATCAGGTCGAGCTGGACGTCGAACGGCAGGCTGGTCGAGATGCCGTTCGGATAGAACTCGTGCGTGCCCAGACCCTCGGGCTCGAGGAAAATCTGGTGCGAAGCCCTGTGGGCGAAACGGTGGATCTTGTCTTCGATCGACGGACAGTAGCGAGGACCCACTCCTTCGATTACGCCCGTGTACAGGGGGCTCCGATCGAGTCCGGCGCGGATGATTTCGTGCGTGCGGGGTTGTGTATGGGTGATCCAGCACGGCAGCTGTCGCGGGTGCTGGTCGGCGCGGCCGAGGAACGAGAACACCGGCACCGGGTCGAGGTCGCCGGGCTGTTCCTCGCACCGCGCGAAGTCGATGGTGCGCCCGTCGATGCGTGGCGGCGTGCCGGTCTTCAACCGACCCTGCGGCAGCTTCATCTCGCGCAACCGTTGGGCCAGCGAGATCGACGGCGGGTCGCCGGCACGGCCGGCCGGATAGTGGGACAGGCCGACGTGGATCAAGCCGTTCAGGAAGGTCCCCGCGGTCAGCACGACGGTGCGCGACCGGAAGCGCAGGCCGAGCTGGGTCACCGCGCCGACCACGCGGTCGCCATCCAGGATCAGGTCATCGACCGCCTGCTGGAAGAGCCAGAGGTTCGGCTGGTTCTCGAGGCGCGTGCGGATTGCTAGCCGATAGAGCACGCGGTCGGCCTGTGCGCGGGTGGCGCGCACGGCAGGACCCTTGCTGGAGTTCAGGATCCGGAACTGGATGCCCGCCTCGTCGGTGGCCGCTGCCATGGCCCCGCCGAGCGCGTCGACTTCCTTGACGAGGTGGCCCTTGCCGATCCCGCCGATCGACGGGTTGCACGACATCTGGCCGAGCGTCTCGATGCTGTGCGTCAGCAGCAGGGTGCGACTGCCCATGCGCGCGGCCGCCAGCGCCGCCTCGGTGCCGGCATGGCCACCGCCGACGACGATGACGTCGAACTGCTGCGTGAAGTCCATGCTCGCCATGGTATGCGTGATCCAGTCGGAAATGGGGCGTTCGGCCCCGGCGCGCGGGTGCGGCGCCGAATTCGGCATGCGGGTTCAGGCGCAGCGCAGGCGCGAAAGCGGTGCTGCGCGGGACGGCGGATTATAGGCCCTGCCGCGCCTGAACTGAAGCGCGACGGCCGCCCGATGTTTCACGTGAAACACGGCGCGGGGGCGCCAGAGGCCTGGCCGACGACACGCCCGCCACTTTGCCCTACGATGCGCGAATGACCGACGCCGCCGAGCAACTCCTCGCCGCCTATCCTTCCCTGGCCAGCATCCCGGCGGCGCGCTTTGCGGAGACTGCGGCTCGCCTGCCGGTGATCAGCGTCGACGCCGGCACCGAATTGTTCGCCGAGGGACAGGCCTGCCAGGGCTTTCCGTGCGTGTTGTCAGGGCAGGTTCGCGTGGCGCGTGGCTCGGTCGATGGCCGCGAGCTCGAGCTCTACCGCGTCGGCCCGGGCGAGGTCTGCGTGGTCTCGGCCGGGTGCCTGTTCGGCGGGTCGGCGTTGACCGCACACGGCCACGCGTCGATGCCGACGCGCCTCGTGCTGGTCGACCGCGACACGCTGCTCGAATGGAGCGACGCGCGGCCGTGGCGGCTGTTCCTGCTCGGCCTGATGGCCGAGCGCCTGGCGGAGCTCACGACCCTCGTCGAGGCGGTCGCCTTCCAGCGCCTGGACCAGCGGCTGGCCCGCAGCCTGCTCGGTCATGGCCCGGCGGTTCAGACGACTCATCAGAAGCTGGCGGACGAACTCGGGACCGCGCGCGAGATCGTGTCCCGGCTGCTGGGCCGATTCGAGGATCAGGGGATCGTGCGTCTGGGACGCGAACGGATCGAGATCGTGGACCTGGCCGCGCTGCGCCGACTGGCCGGCGGTCTGTAACCGCGGTCACAGACCGCGGCCGGGTCGTCGCGTTCGAATAGCGCACGAACGCATTCGGGCACGCATGCCCATTCAACCGGAGAGCCAGGATGAAAGTGAACGTCGGGGGTCTGGATCGCGCACTGCGCATCATTGTCGGCCTCGTTCTGATCGGGCTGACGCTGAACCACACGATCGGCGTCTGGGGCTGGATCGGGGTCGTGCCGCTGGCGACGGGCCTCTTCAAGACCTGCCCGCTCTACTCGATCTTCGGGTTCAGCACGTGCCCGATGAACAGGAAGACCACCTGACCCGTACCGACTTCGGGTCCGCGCGCAGCGGCGCTTCGATCGCCGCGCCTGGGACCCGAACGGCCGCCGGGGTGGCAGCGGAACCCGATTCACGGCTCGGGCACAGAGCCGACCGGCTTCAGGGGACGCGCCGAGTCGGCAGGCGCGGGATCACGGACCAGCAGATGCGGCCGGAGTCCTGTTTCACGTGAAACACCGACTCGGCGAACGCGAGGTCGTTCGCCGAGTCGCCGGCTCAATCACCCTGCCCCCACTGCCTCCGCACCCCCGGCGCCGGCCCCCGCTGCAACGCGAGCGCCAGCGCGCCTACCCCTCAGCGCACCGCCTCAGCGCACCGACTCGAGCTCGTCCCGAACCTGCGCGGCAATCGCCAGGCAGCCGGTCAGCCCCGGCGACTCGATCCCGAACAGGTTGACCAGCCCGGGAATGCCGTGCACCGACGCGCCGTCGATCCGGAAGTCCGCGGCCGGCTCGCCCGCGCCGACCAGCTTCGGGCGCATGCCGGCATACGCCGGCTGCAGCGCGCCGTCGGGAAGGTCCGGCCAATAGGTACGAATCTCGGCGTAGAAGCTGTCACCGCGCCGCGGATCGACGTCGTAGCCGATCTCCGATACCCACTCGACGTCCGGCCCGAACCGCCCCTGCCCGCCCAGGTCGAGCGTCAGGTGCACGCCCAGCCCCGCCTCGTTCGGGATCGGATAGATCAACCGCGAGAACGGGCATCGCCCCGCCAGCGAAAAGTAGTTGCCTTTGGCCAGGTGCAGCGGCGGCACGCAATCGTGCGCCAGTCCGTCGATGGCCAAGGCGACGCGCTGCGCACCGAGCCCCGCGGCGTTGACCAGCTCGCGGCAGCCGAGCCGCATCGACCCGTCTGCGCCCGCCACCTCGAGCTCGAACCCGTCACCGCGCACCTCGGCGCGCGTCAACTCGCTGAGCAGGCCCAGCATCGCGCCATGATCCTCGGCCTCGCCCAGCAGCGCCAGCATCAGGCCATGGCTGTCGATGACGCCCGTTTCGGGCGAGATCAGCGCGTGGCTGCACCGCAACGCCGGCTCCAGCGCGCGGGCCTCGTCGCCGCGCAGCCAGCGCAGCGTGTCGACGCCCGCAGCCCTCGCCCGGCGCTCGATCTTCTCGAGCCCGGCGCGCTCGGCGTCGCTGGCCGCCACGATCAGCTTCCCGCAGAGGCGATGGTCCACGCCGTGGCTGCGGCAGAACTCGACCAGCTTCCGCCGCCCCTCGACACACAGCCGCGCCTTCAGCGACGCCGGCTCGTAGTAGATGCCGGCGTGGATGACCTCGCTGTTGCGCGCGCTGGTCACGGTGCCGAACGCGCTCTCGCGCTCCAGAACGACCACCTCGCGCCCGGACAGCGCGAGTTCGCGCGCGATCGCCAGCCCGACCACGCCGGCGCCGATCACCACTGTCTGCACGGTCTCCATCGGCGCCGCCTCAGGGCTGCCGCCGGTCGGCGAGCATCATCTCGGCCGCCTTCTCGGCGATCGTCAGCGTCGGGGAATTCGTGTTGCCCGAGGTGATCGTCGGCATGACCGAGGCATCGACGATCCTCAGCCCCGGCACCCGGTGGCAGCGCAGCCGGGCATCGACGACCGCCATCGGGTCGCTGGACGGCCCCATCTTGCAGGTGCCGACCGGGTGGAAGATCGTCGTGCCGACTTCGCCGGCCGCCCGCGCAAGCTCTTCCTCGGTCCGGTACGCCGGGCCGGGCTTGATCTCCTCCGGCTCGAAGCGGCGCATCGCGTCGGCGCCGACGATGCGGCGGGTGAGCTGCAGTGCGCGAGCCGCCACCCGCCGATCCTGTTCGGTCGACAGATAGTTCGGTGCGATCCGCGGCGCGGCGAACGGATCGGGCGACGTGATCCGCACCTCGCCCCGCGACGAGGGGCGCAGGTGGCAGACCGACGCGGTAAAGGCGGGAAACTCGTGCAGCGGCTCGCCGAAACGGTCGAGCGACAGCGGCTGCACGTGGTACTCCAGATCCGAGCTCGTCTCGCCGTCGCTCGACCGCGCGAAGGCCCCGAGCTGGCTCGGCGACATCGACATCGGCCCGCTGCGGAACAGCAGGTACTCGAGCCCGATGCCCGCCTTGCCGATCAGGCTGTGGGCCTGCTGGTTCAACGTCCGCACGTTGCGGACCTTGTAGATCATCCTCAGCTGCAGGTGGTCCTGCAGGTTCGCGCCGACCCCAGGCAGCTCGGTGATCGGCGTCACGCCCGCTTCGCGCAGCTTCGTGCCGGCGCCGATACCCGCGCACTGCAGGATCTGCGGCGACCCGATCGCACCCGCCGACAGGACCACCTCGCCATCGCACAGTGTGCGCTTGCTTTCTCCAAGAGCCCCGCCTATGCGATATTCGACCCCCACGACCCGGCCTGACCCGTCCGTACGCCGGGCCAGTCCGGTGATTTGCGCGTGAGTGACCACTTTCAAGTTGGGCCGATTCAGCACCGGGCGCAGGAAAGCCTTCGACGCATTCCAGCGCACCCCCCGCCTCTGGTTCACCTCGAAGTAGCCGCAGCCGAAATTGTCGCCGCGATTGAAGTCGTCGCTGGGCGGAATGCCGGCCTGTGCGGCCGCGTCGCGGAACGCGTCGAGGATCTCCCAGGTCACGCGCGCGCGCTCCACCCGCCACTCGCCGCCGTGGCCGTGCAGGGGGTCGCTCCCGCCGGCGTCGAGTGTGTGGTGGTCCTCGTGGCGCACGAAGTACGGCAGCACCTCGTCCCAACTCCAGCCGGGGTTTCCGTCGGCGGCCCAGCGATCGTAGTCGCCCCGCTGGCCACGCATGTAGATCATCCCGTTGATCGACGACGATCCGCCGAACACCTTGCCGCGCGGATAGCCGATCGAGCGCCCGCCCAGGCCGGGCTCCTCGACCGTCCGGAACAGCCAGTCGGTCCGTGGGTTGCCGATGCAGTACAGGTAGCCCACCGGGATGTGGATCCACAGGTACCGGTCTTCCCCGCCCGCCTCGAGCAGCAGCACGCGGGTGGACGGGTCGGCCGACAGCCGGTTGGCGAGCAGGCAGCCCGCGGTGCCCGCCCCCACGACGATGTAATCGAAGCGTTCCTCGCTCATCCGCTGCCTCGTGCGGCCGGCGTGCGGGCCGGCCCTCGTGGGTGTCGTCGGCCCGCCGCTCAGTTCATCAGGATGACTTGCCGGATCGACTCGCCGCGCGCGAGCCGGTCGAGCGCAGGGTTGATCTCGTCGAGCGTGATCCGCTCCGACAGCAGCTTGTTCACCGGCAACGCCCCGCCGCGATACATCGCGATGAAGCGCGGAATGTCGCGCGAAGGCACGCACGAGCCGACGTAGCTGCCCTTGATCGTGCGCTCCTCGGCGATCAGCGACACCGCCTGCAACGCCCACTTCGCGTTCGGGTTCGGCAACCCCGCCGTCACCGTCGTGCCTCCGCGCGCAGTGATGCGGTAGGCGAGCTCGAGCGCGTTGACGTTGCCGGCCATCTCGAACGCATAGTCGACGCCGCCGCCGGTGGCGTCCTTCACCTTCGCGATCACGTCGGGGTCTGCCGCGTTGAAGCACTGCGTCGCGCCGAGTTCGCGCGCCTTGGCGAGCTTCGACTCGAGCATGTCCACCGCGACGATTTCGCGCGCGCCGATCGCGTGTGCGGCGAGCAGCGACGAGAAGCCGACGCCGCCGAGCCCCACCACCGCGACCTTCGACCCCGCCTCGGCCTTCGCGGTATTGAGCACCGCGCCCGCGCCGGTGATCACCGCGCATCCGAACAGCGCCGCCTCGTCCCAGGGCAGCGCCGGATCGATTCTCACCGCCGAGCGACGCGACACGGTCGCGTACTCGGCAAACGCCGCGCAACCGAGGTGATGGTGCAGCGGCGACCCCGGCTTGCCGTCGATGCCGGGCCCGGCGACCGAGCGCAGCCGCTTGTAGCCGCCGAGCAGCGAGCCGCTCGCGTTCGACGCGCCACCCGGTTCGCACAGGGCCGGCCGCCCCACCGCGCAGCTCGGGCAGGTGCCGCAATTCGGACGGAAGATCAGCGCGACGTGATCGCCGACGGCCAGGTCGTCGACGCCTTCGCCCAGCTCGATCACCTCGGCCGCCGCCTCGTGGCCGACCACGATCGGCATCGGCCACGGCCGGTCGCCGTTGATCGCCGACAGGTCGGAATGACACAGGCCCGCGGCGCGGATCTTCACCATGATCTCGCCGCGGCCCGGCGACTCGAGCGCCACCTGCTCGATCGACAGCGGCCGGCTCTGCGCATACGGCGCCGGCAGCCCGATCTCGCGCAGCACCGCCGCGCGCATCGTTCTCGTCATCGTCTCCCCCTTCCGGCCTGCGCGCCCGCGCGCGTCAGAGGCCCGCGAGGCACAGGTACTTCACTTCCAGGTACTCGTCGATCCCGTACTTCGACCCTTCGCGCCCGAGGCCCGATTGCTTGACGCCGCCGAACGGCGCCTCGGCCGTCGAGATCAGGCCGGTGTTCACCCCGATCATGCCCGACTCGATGCCCTCCGCGGCGCGGAAGATGCGGCCGATGTCGCGCGAATAGAAATACGCGGCCAATCCGAACTCGGTGTCGTTGGCCATCGCGATCGCCTCGTCGTCGGTCCTGAAGCGGAACAGCGGCGCCACCGGACCGAAGGTCTCCTCGCGCGCGACCCGCATCTGCGGCGTCACGTCGGTGAGGATCGTCGGCTCGAAGAAGAGTCCGCCGCGCGCGTGACGCTTGCCGCCGAGCGCGAGCTTCGCGCCCTTCGCGAGCGCGTCGGCCACGTGCTCTTCGACCTTGGCGATCGCCGCCGGCTCGATCAGCGGGCCGATCGTCACGCCCTCTTCGGTGCCCGCGCCGACCTTGAACTGGGCGACGCGCGCCGCGAGCTTGTTCGCGAACGCGTCGTAGACGCCGTCCTGCACGTAGAGCCGGTTCGCGCAGACGCAGGTCTGGCCCGCGTTGCGGTACTTCGACGCGAGCGCCCCCTCGACCGCCGCGTCGAGGTCGGCGTCATCGAACACGATGAACGGCGCGTTGCCGCCCAGCTCGAGCGACAGCTTCTTCACGGTGTCGGCGCACTGGCGCAGCAGGATGCGCCCGACCTCGGTGGAACCGGTGAACGACACCTTGCGCACCACCGGGTTGGTGCACATCTCGAGGCCGATCTCGGGCGACTTGTCGCCGTTGCCCACAATGACGTTGAACACGCCCGGCGGGAAGCCCGCCTGCTCGGCGAGCTCCATCAGCGCCAGCGCCGACAGCGGCGTCGCCTCGGCGGGCTTGGCGACGACGGTGCAGCCGGCAGCGAACGCCGGCGCCACCTTGCGCGTGATCATCGCGATCGGGAAGTTCCACGGCGTGATCGCCGCGCACACGCCGATGGGCTGCTTGATCGCCAGCAGCCGGCGATCGGGTGCGATGGTCGGGATCACGTCGCCGTATGCGCGCCGGCCCTCCTCGGCGAACCACTCGACGAACGATGCGCCGTAGACGACCTCGCCGCGCGCCTCGGCCAGCGGCTTGCCCTGCTCGGTGGTCATCAGCAGCGCGAGATCGTCGGCGTGCTCGAGGATGAGGTCGTACCACCTGCGCAGCACCGCGGCGCGCTCCTTCGCCGGCTTCGCGCGCCAGGCCGGCAGCGCGCGCTGCGCGGCGTCGATCGCGCGCCGCGTCTCGGCCGCGCCCATGTCGGTCACCTCGACGATCTTCTCGCCGGTGGCCGGATTGGTCACCGCGAAGCTGCCGCCCGCATCGGCGTCGACCCACTTGCCGTCGATGTAGCCCTTGCGCTTGAGCAGTCGCATGTCCTTCAATTGCAGCGTCATCGTGTTGTCCTCGATCGATTCGCGAAGGCCGGCTCAGGCAGCGTCGCCGGCGAACTTCAATCCCAGCACGCCCAGCACGATCAGCGCGATGCAGGCCAGCCGCATCGCGCTCGCCGATTCACCGAGCAGTGCAATCCCCAGCAACGCCGTTCCCGCCGCGCCGATGCCGGTCCAGACCGCATAGGCGGTCCCGGCCGGCAGCACCCGCATCGCGAGCGCCAGCAGCCAGAAGCTGGCCGCCGCCGCGACCACGACCACGACCGACGGCCACAGTTTCGAGAACCCGTCGCTGTACTTCAGCCCCAGCGCCCAGGCGATCTCGAACAGCCCCGCCACCACCAGCACCGCCCACGCCTGGCCCACCGACAAGTTCATCACCCGCTCCTCGTCCCCGAAGGCGGCGCCCGAACGGCGCCCGCGACCCCGCGACTCACCGATGCGCCCCTGAACCTGGCGCGCCCCTGCCGACCGCGCCGCCGTCCGATCGCTGGGTCCGGTCGGCAGTCCGCCAGGACATCGGCGGAGCCCCGAGTCGTCCCAGTCACTGTCGTCTTCTTTCATCTCAGCGTAGCGAGCGTGCGAAGCGCGGGGCCGCCGAGGGCGCGGGCGGGGCAGGCAGGGCGGCATGCGAGCGACCAAGCGAGTATCGGGGAGCGACTCGCTCGCATGCCGCCCTGCCCGCGCCGCCGCCTGCCTGCCCGCGCCCTCGGCGGCCCCGCGCTTCGCACGTTCGCGGAGCTCACTTCATCGTGGGCATCACGAACTCGGCGCCCGCCCTGATGCCCGCCGGCCACCGTTGCGTCACCGCCTTCAGCCGCGTATAGAACCGCACCCCTTCGGGCCCGTGCATGTGGTGGTCGCCGAACAGCGACGACTTCCAGCCGCCAAACGAGTGGAACGCCATCGGCACCGGGATCGGCACGTTCACGCCGACCATGCCGACCTGCACGCGATTGGCGAACTCGCGTGCCGCGTCGCCGTCGCGCGTGAAAATCGCGCAGCCGTTGCCGTACTCGTGCTCGTTGACCAGCCGAAGCGCGGTCTCGAACGAGTCGGCGCGCACGATCGACAGCACCGGCCCGAAGATCTCCTCGCTGTAGATCCGCATGCCCGGCTTCACGTCGTCGAACAGGCAGCCGCCCAGGAAGAAGCCCTGCTCATGGCCCTCGACCTTCAGGCCGCGGCCGTCGACGACCAGCTTCGCGCCCTCGGCCACTCCGGCGTCGACGTAGCCGCGCACCTTGTCGAGGTGTGCGCGCGTGACCAGCGGGCCCATCTCGGCCGTGCGGTCCATGCCCTGCGTGACGCGGATCTTCGGCACGCGCTCGGCCAGGCGCGCGACGAGCCGGTCGGCAACGTCGCCGACCGCGACGGCCACCGAGATCGCCATGCAGCGTTCGCCGGCCGAGCCGTAGGCGGCGCCGATCAGCGCGTCGACCGTCTGGTCGAGGTCCGCATCGGGCATCACCACCATGTGGTTCTTCGCGCCGCCCAGCGCCTGCACCCGCTTGCCGTGGCGCGACGCGGTCTCGTGGATGTATTTCGCGATCGGCGTGGAGCCGACGAAGCTGACCGCCGCGACCGACGGATGCGTGAGCAGCGCGTCGACCGCGACCTTGTCGCCCTGCACGACGTTGAACACGCCGTCGGGCAGGCCCGCCTCGCGCAGCAGTCGCGCGATCAGCAGCGACGCGGAAGGGTCGCGCTCCGAGGGCTTGAGCACGAAGCTGTTGCCGCAGGCCAGCGCGACCGGGAACATCCACATCGGCACCATCACCGGAAAATTGAACGGCGTGATGCCGACGCACACACCGAGCGGCTGGCGGATCGAGTACATGTCGATCCCGGTGCCGACCTGCTCGCTGAACTCGCCCTTCAGCAGCTGCGGGATGCCGCAGGCGAACTCGACCACTTCCAGCCCGCGCGTGACCTCGCCCATCGCGTCGCTGAACACCTTGCCGTGCTCGGCGACGATGCACGCGGCCAGTTCGTCGGCGTGCTGCTCGACCAGATCGCGGAAGCGGAACATCACGCGTGCGCGGCGCAGCGGCGGCGTGGCCGCCCAGCCCGGGAACGCCTTCGCCGCGGCGCTCACCGCAGCGTCGACCTCGCCCGCCGAGGCCAGCGCCACGCGGCCGCTCACGGCCCCCGTGGCGGGGTTGAACACCGGCGAGTGGCGGGCGCCGGCAGACGGCGCGGCCACCTGCCCACCGATCCAGTGCCCGATCTCGGTCGGTTCGCCGGCGACGGCGGCCGGATCGGCTCCCTCGGCCAGGGTCGTGTCGAAGCTGCCCACTTGCGCCTCCTGCATATCTGACGGACAATCGGTTTGTTCAGCCGGCTGAACAGTTGTTCAGCGCGAAGAACACGAGTGTAGCCCACGACGCAGCAATGTCAACCCGATCGCCACAAGCTACGAATCCCGCCGCCGCCGTCGCGCGCGAGGCGACGCCCGCGCTGGTGCCGGCGGTCGAGCGGGCGGTGCGGCTGCTCGATCATCTCGCCGGGCTGCGCAGGCCGCAACCGCTGGCCGAGCTGTCGAAAGCGCTCGGGATGCCCAAGAGCAGCCTGCACGCGCTGCTGCACACGCTGGTCGCACTGGGGCTGGCCACGCGCAGCGAGCGCGGCGACTACGCGCTCGGCGCGAAGCCGGTGCAGTGGGCCGGCGCATTCGGCCAGCAATCGGGGGTGGTCGACGCATTCGACGCGGTCGCCGAGCAGCTGCCCACGCTGCGCGAGGAGGCGATCATGCTGGCGGTGCTCGACGGCGCCGAGGTCCTCTACCTCGCCTGCCGGCCGGGCACGCGCGCGCTGGCGGTGAACTTCCGCGTCGGCGGCCGATTCCCGGCCAGCTGCACCTCGTCGGGCAAGGCGCTGCTGGCCACGCTGCCGCCGGCGCGCGTCCGTGAGTTGCTCGGCAGCCGCCCGCTGCCTCGGCTCACGCGACACAGCATCGGCAGCGTCGCATCGCTGCTGCGGCAGCTCGAGCAGTTCCGCGCGCAGGGTTACGCGATCGACGACGAGGAGACCGCCGAGGGCATGCACTGTTTCGGCGCGCCGGTGTTCGCCGCCGGCCGCAGCGAAGCGGTGGCCGCCGTCGCGGTCAGCCTGATCAAGGCCTCCACCAGCGCGAGGCGCCGCGACGAAGTGGTGGCGGCGATCCGCGAGCTGGCCGCGCGCGTGTCGCAACGCCTGGGGGCCTGAGATCCCCCGAGTCCGACCCGGATCGCCCGTCGCGCCGTGTCGAAGGCGGGGCGCCCGCGCGGCGGAGCACTAGAATCGGTATCGGTCGCCATCGAGGGCGGCCGCGACAGCGCACGAGACCCCATGGCCGCCCACTCGCCTCACCGTGCCGGAGCCGGCACCGACGCCGCAGCCCGCGATCCGCGACCGATCGCGGTCACGCTCGGCGACCCCTGCGGGATCGGCCCGGAGATCGTGCTCAAGGCCTGCGCCGACCCCTCGCTCGCGCTGCCACTGCGGGTGATCGGCGACACCGGCCTGCTGCGGCGCGAAGCCGCGCGCCTCGGGCTGCCGATGCCGGCACAGGTCGACTCGATCGTCGAGCTCGGCGCCGACCTGCCCGTCGGCCGCATCGACCCGCGCGCGGGCGACGCCGCCTGGCGCTTTATCGTCCACGCCGCGCACCTGGCGCTGCGCGGCGAAGTGCGCGCGATCGTCACCGCCCCCATCGCCAAGGAGGCGATGCACGCGGCCGGGCACGACTTCCCCGGCCACACCGAGTTGCTGGCCGAACTCGCCGGTGGCGTCGACGTGCGGATGATGCTGGCCAACCCCGAGTTGCGCACGGTGCTGGTCTCGATCCACCTGTCGCTGCGCGACGCCCTCGGCAAGGTCACCTTCGATAACGTGCTCCAGACGATAGTGATTACTGACACCGCACTTCGGCGCGCCGGGATCGGGCGCCCGCGGATCGCGGTGGCGGGCCTCAATCCACATGCCGGCGAGGCCGGCATGTTCGGCCGCGAGGAGATCGACACGATCGCCCCCGCCGTCGCGGCAGCGCGCGCCCGGGGAATCGAAGCGAGTGGCCCCTTCCCGCCGGACACCGTGTTCATGCGGGCTCGCGGGCTGCGCGACTTCGACGTCGTGGTCGCGATGTACCACGACCAAGGCCTGATCCCGGTGAAGTACCTGGGGATCGACGACGGGGTCAACGTCACGCTGGGCCTGCCGTTCGTGCGCACGAGCCCCGACCACGGCACGGCCTTCGACATCGCGGGTCGGCCGGGGCCCGATGGCCGCGGGCTCGCCAGCGCGCATAGCCTGCTCGCGGCGATCCGCGAAGCCGACGCGCTCAGCGCCGCCGCCCCTCGCGGCCTCTAGGGAAGCAGGCGCTCACATGCCCGTGGAAGGCCTGCCTGCGGGCATTGGCTGGCTGGCGATCCTGCTCACCGCGGTGCTCGTCCTCGACGCCGCCCGCCGCGCCGACTGGGCCGCCCCGACCCGCGAGCACGCAATGTGGGCGCTCGCTACCGCTGGCATCTTCCTCGCCCGGCAGATGACCGTCACGATGCCGGGCGGCCTGTCGCTGCAGTACATCGGTTCGGCCTGGCTGGCGCTGTTGCTCGGCTACCCGCGGGCCGTGCTATCGATGTCGCTGATCGCTGTCGCGCGCGCGGTGCAGTTCGACCTGCCGGTCGCCGATCAGGCGCTGCCGCTGCTGGTGCTGGGCGTCGCTCCCGCCTGGCTGATCTGGCTGATCACGCGCGGGCTGCGGCGCTGGCTGCCGCCGAACCTGTTCGTGTTCCTGCTGGGCGCCGGGTTCCTGGGGCTGTTCGCCGCCTACGCGCTGCCGCTGCTGGCGGCCGCCGGGCTCGGCGCCTGGGCACTGGCCGGGGCCTCGGGCCCGCCGCTACGAACGCAAGCGCTCACCGACTACTGGGCGATGATGCTTCCCTACGCGCTGCTGCTCGCCAGCGGCGAAGCCTGGCTCGAGGGGATGCTGACGACGCTGCTGGTCGTCTTCGCCCCAGGCAGCGTGCGACTCTTCGACGAGCGCCACTACCTGAGGCGTCGATGACGCGGCGACGCCCTCAGGCCGCCAGCCGCTTCTCGAGTTCGGTCTTCGCGAGCTTCAGCGCCTTCGGAAGTCGCGCCGCCAGCTTGTCGAACAGTTCGGCGTGCAGCGCGAACTCCTTCTCCCACGTAGCCCGGTCGATCGACGTGATCTTCGCGTAGTCGCCGGCGCTGAACTCGAGGCCGTTCCAGTTGAGGTCCTGGTAGCGCGGCGTCGTGCCGAACACGTGCTCGACGCCGCCCGCGCGGCCTTCGATCCGGTCGATCATCCACTTGAGCACGCGCATGTTCTCGCCGAAGCCCGGCCAGACGAACTTGCCGTTCTCGTCGGTGCGGAACCAGTTGACGCAGTAGATCCTGGGCAGCTTCGCTCCGCCGGCCTCCAACCGATGGCCGAGGTCGAGCCAGTGCGCGAAGTAGTCGGCCATGTTGTAGCCGCAGAACGGCAGCATCGCGAACGGGTCGCGCCGCACGACACCCTGCTGGCCGGCGGCAGCGGCGGTCGTCTCCGAGCCCATCGTCGCCGCCATGTAGACGCCCTCGACCCAGTCGCGCGCCTCGGTCACCAGCGGCACCGTCGTCGAGCGCCGGCCCCCGAAGATGAAGGCGTCGATCGGCACGCCGTCCACGCTGTCCCAGTGCGGGTCGATCGACGGGCACTGGGCCGCCGACACCGTGAACCGCGAGTTCGGGTGCGCGGCCTTGCGCCCGGCCTTGCCGTCGGCCGGCGTCCAGTCGCGACCCTGCCAGTCGATCAGGTGCGCCGGCGGCTCGGACAGCCCCTCCCACCAGACGTCGCCGTCGTCGGTCAGCGCGACGTTGGTAAAGATCGTGTTCTCGCGCAGCGACGCCAGGCAGTTCGGGTTGGTCTTCTGGCTGGTGCCGGGCGCGACGCCGAAGAAGCCCGCCTCGGGGTTGATCGCGTACAGGCGGCCGTCGGAGTGGGGCTTGATCCAGGCGATGTCGTCGCCGATCGTCGTGACCTTCCAGCCCTCGAAGCCCTTCGGCGGGATCAGCATCGCGAAGTTGGTCTTGCCGCAGGCCGACGGGAATGCCGCCGCGACGTGGTACTTGCGGCCCTCGGGCGAGGTCACGCCGAGGATCAGCATGTGCTCGGCGAGCCAGCCGATGCCGCCGGCCTGCACGTCCTGCCGCCCCATGTTCGACGCGATGCGCAGCGCGAAGCACTTCTTGCCGAGCAGCGCGTTGCCGCCGTAGCCCGAGCCGAACGACCAGATCTCGCGCGTCTCGGGATAGTGGACGATGTACTTGGTGGGGTTGCACGGCCAGGCCACGTCGGCCTCGCCCGGCGCCAGCGGCTTGCCCACCGAATGCACGCAGGGGACGAAGCCGCCGTCCTCGCCGAGGATGTCGTACACCGCGCGGCCCATGCGCGTCATGATGCGCATGCTCGCGACCACGTACGGGCTGTCGGTGATCTCGATGCCGATGTGCGAGATGTGGCTGCCGATCGGGCCCATCGAGAACGGCACGACGTACATCGTGCGCCCGCGCATCGCGCCGTCGAACAGCTGGCCCAGCGTCACGCGCATCTCGTCGGGATTGACCCAGTTGTTGGTCGGTCCGGCGTCGTCGCGGTGCTCCGAGCAGATGAAGGTGCGGTCTTCGACGCGCGCGACGTCGGTCGGATCGGACAGCGCCAGGAACGACCCGGGACGCTTGGCCGGGTTGAGCTTTCGCAGCGTGCCCGCGGCGACCATCTGCTCGCACAGCCGGTCGTATTCCTCCTGCGAGCCGTCGCACCAGTGGATCCGGTCGGGCTTGACCAGCGCGGCGATCGAGCCGACCCACTCGATCAGTCGCGGGTGCTGGACCCATTCGGGCGCCTGCAGCGGCGCGGCGCCGAAGCCGGCAGCGCGCGACGCAGCACCCTGGCCCCCGGTTGCGGTCATGGCCGCCTCGGCACGAGCGTGGGACATGGAAAAACCTCCGTGATTGGGAACCGGCTGCATCGGCGCGGACCCGGCCGCGCGCGCGCCCGTTGCCTGCGGCATCCGGGCTGCTGTGCGAATTCGTGCGACTGCTTCGGCATGTCTCCCCCGCCGGTCCTGTGTCGGTTCGCGCGACGGGGGCCTGTCGCCAGCCAGGCGGCCGGCCGGCGCGGGTCGCGTCCACGGCGGGGGACCGAGTGTACACCCAGCCCGGGAGGGCCGGACGTGACAAAGGGCGTGTTCAGCCGGCGCGCGGATCGTCGAAGAGGCGCGCGAGCGCCGCGGCGGGCAGGCGCCCCCGCAAGCCGATCGCGACGACCGCTGCGCCCGCCCTGGGCTCGACCCGCGCCCGCCGCAGCGCGCCCTGCCGTCCGGCGAACTGGATCTCCGCCCAGCCGTGCTCGTCGGTTCGGACCAGCCCCTTCAGCCGCAGTACGCCGGCGGGGCGCGATCGTAGCCAGTCGCGCAATGCCTCCGCGGGCAGGACGCGGTTCGGGCGGCACGACCAGGTCTCGAACAGCCAGAGGTGTCCCGGATCGCCATCGACCGGATCGTCGCTGCCCGGATGGCCGTGCCCCGGATGGCCGTGCCCCGGATGGCCGCGGCCGTCCCGGTCGAGGTCGGCCCCGTTGCCGGCCGGCACATCGGTGGGCAGCGCGCCGGCCGCCGCCGCGCGCAACGGCGCCGGCATCGCGGCGCTCGTGACCAGCGCCAGCGGTACCACGGCCTGCGTGGCCTCGAACGTCGGCGTGTCCGGCGCCACGGCTGCCACCCAGTCGCGCACCCGCCCAAGCCGGGCGCCGTCGACCAGGTCGACCTTGTTGACCACGATCAGGTCGGCCGCCTTCAGCTGGCGCCGCAGCGAATCGGCCAGCAGCGGGTCGGCCGCCTGTTCGAGCACCGCCGCCGCGTCGACCAGCACGATGACGCCGTCGAGCGTCAGCCCCGGATCGGCGAGCCCCACCTGCGCGATCCGCCACGGATCCGAGACCCCGCTCGCCTCGATCACGACCGCATCGAACGGGACCGCCGCCGACAGCACCCCGATCAGCGCGTCGGTCAGGTCGTCGCCGATCGAGCAGCACGCGCACCCGTTGGTCAGCGCGATCGCGTCGCCGTCGTTGGCCGCGATCAGCTCGGCGTCGATGTTCAGCGCTCCGAAATCGTTGACCAGCACCGCGAGGCGTCGCCCCCGCGATTCGCGCAGCATCCGCGCGAGCAGCGTGGTCTTGCCGGCGCCGAGAAAGCCGCCGATGACGGTCAGCGGCAGCGGGGCGCGCTGCGCGCTCACGCGGTGCCCGGCATCGGCAGCACGCGCCCGCCCAGGACGGTGCCGGCGATCCGCACGTCCTTCAGCGCCTCGGGCGCGACCGCCAGCGGGTCGTCGTGCAGCACGCAGAAATCGGCGAACTTGCCGACCTCGATCGAGCCGATCCGGTCGTCCATCCGCAGCGTGTAAGCCGCGCCCATCGTGATCGCGTGAAGCGCCTGCGGCACGCCGATCCGCTCGTTCTCGCCGAGCACCCGTCCCGACGACGTCGTCCGGTTGACCGCGCACCACGCGGTGAACAGCGGCCCGAGCGGGGTGATCGGCGCGTCGGAGTGGATCGCCAACGGCACGCCGTGGTCGAGCGCGCTGCCGCAGGCGTCCATCCGGCACGCGCGGTCGGGCCCCATCGTCAGCGTGTAGTGCGCGTCGCCCCAGTAGTACAGGTGATTGGCGAACAGGTTCGCGCAGATGCCCAGCCGCGCCATGCGCCGGAACTGGGCGGCGTCGGCCATCTGGCAGTGCTGCAGCGTGTGGCGGTGATCGGGCCGCGGCCACTTCGCCAACGCCGCCTCGATCGAGTCGATGGCCAGCTCGGTCGCTTCGTCGCCGTTGGTGTGGATGTGCAGCTGGAAGCCTTCGCGGTGGAAGAACTCGATCGTCGCACGCATCTCGTCCGGCGGCAGGATCCAGATCCCGTTGTCGTGGCCGTTGAAGTAGCCCGGCCAGCGCAATCGCGCCGAGAAGCCCTGGATCGAGCCGTCGACCACCAGCTTGATCGCGCCGAAGTGCAGCCTGGTCGTGTTGCCGGCCATCCGGGTGCGTACTCGCTCGGCGCCTGCCTCGCGCGGGATCGATCCGTCCAGCGACACGTAGGCCGGCACGATGCGCACGGGGAAGTCGGGCTCGGCGGTCAGCCGGTGCAGCGTCGCCACGGCGTCGTCGGAGAGGTCGTTGACCAGGTCGGTCGCGGTCGTCACGCCGGCGAACTGCGCGATGCGGCCGAAGTTGCGCAGGCCCGCCTCGCTCGTGCCGGCGATCCGGAACACGTTGCCGGTGAAGCGCATGATCGGAAACATCGCCGCGAACTCCTGCAGTTCGCCGGTCGGCGCACCGCGCTGCGGGCCCGAGTCGAACTTCACCACGCCCTCGGCCTGGGTGTCGCGATCGATGCCGGCGCGCGCGAGCGCCGCCGAGTTCACGTTCATCAGGTGCTGGCTGGCGTGGAGGATCACCACCGGCCGCGCAGCCGAGACCCGGTCGAGGTGCTCGATCGTCATCCGCTCGGCGCCGAAGAAGATCGGGTCGAAACCCCAGGCCAGCAACGGCTGCTGCGGGTCGGTCATCTTCGCTTCGACCGCAATCAGCCGCTCGACGACTTCGCCGAAACTGCGGCAACCCTGCCAGACGGCGCCGTCGGGCGCGGTCCGCGCGTGGAAACCCACGAACGGGAACTGCCAGAGGCCGCCCGCCATCAGGTGCGAATGCCCTTCGACCAGGCCCGGCATCAGCACCTTGCCGGCGAAACGCGCGTCGAGGTCGAACGAGCCCCACTCGCGCATCCGCTCGAGCGACCCGACCGCGAGAACGCGACCGTCGCGCACCGCCACGTGCGTCGCCTCGGGCTGCATCGGGTTCATCGTGATGATCTTGCGCGCCTGGAAGACGATGGTGCGCGCGGGATCGGCGGAATGGGTCATCGGTGTCGCTCCGGGGGCTCGAGGAAAGGTGGATCAGCCACGCGCGCGCCGCTTCGGCGGCATGTTCAGGCCGACTGCGGATCGAGGATCGGCCGCGCCCGCCCGTCGATCACCTCGACGCGCCGGCAGCGCACCCAGTGCCCCGGCGCCACTTCACGCAGTGGCGGCAACCCGATGCCGCAGGCCGGCTCGGCCACGGGGCAGCGACCCGCGAACCGGCAGCCCGGCGGCGGAGAGATCGGGCTCGGCGGGTCGCCGCTCAGCCGGATGCGCTTCGCAGCGCGCGCGCGTCCGCCCTTCACGGTCGGCACTGCCGACATCAGCGCGACGCTGTACGGATGCAGCGGCTCGGCGAAGAACGCCGCGCGCGGCGCGCGCTCGACGATCTGCCCGAGGTACATCACGGCGATCTCGTCGCAGAGGTGCTCGACCACGGCCATGTCGTGCGAGATGAACAGGTAGGTCAGGCCGAGCTCGCGCTGCAGTCGCGCCAGCAGGTTCAGGATCTGCGCGCGGATCGCGACGTCGAGCGCGGACACCGGCTCGTCGCAGACGACGAGATCGGGCTGGGTCGCCAGCGCCCGCGCGATGTTGATGCGCTGGCGCTGGCCGCCCGAGAACTGGTGCGGAAACAGCCGCTGCTGCTCGGGGCGCAAGCCCACCTGCGTGAACAGCTCGGCGACCCGCTCGGTGCGCTGCGCGGGGGTGCCGATGCCCATCAGGTCGAGCGGCGCGCGCACCGCGTCGCCGGCGCGCTGCCGCGGATTGAGCGACGAAAACGGGTCCTGGAAGATGATCTGCAGCCGCCGGCGCGCCTGGCGCAGCGCCTCGCCTTCGAGCGTGCCGAGGTCGAGCTCGCCGAGCCGGATCGATCCCGCGGTGACCGGCGCGAGACGCATCACGGCCAGCGCGGTCGTCGTCTTGCCCGAGCCGGATTCGCCGACCACGGCCAGCGTCGTGCCGCGCGCGATCTCGAGCGAGACGCCGTCGACCGCCCTGACGACTTCGGGCGGCTTGAACCAGCCCTGCTTCGGGCGCGGGAAGTGCACCTTCAGGTCGCTGACCGACAGCAGCGCGGGCGCGCGGCCCGCGGTGCCCAACGTGGCGCTCGCGCTCATACGGTGGCCTCCTGGCGCAGCAGCCAGCAGGCCGCGCCGTGCCCGCCACCGGCCTCGAAGAGCGGCGGCACTTCGTGCGCACACCGCGGCAACGCGCGCGCGCAACGTTCGCGAAACGCGCAGCCGCTGCCCAGCTCCCAGATCGACGGCACGACCCCGGGAATCTCGGCCAGTTCGGGCCGGCCGCCCTCGCGGCTGCTGCCAAGTTCGGGCAGGCACTCGATGAGCCCCTGCGTGTAAGGGTGGCGCGGCGCGCCGAGCACCTGCGCGGTCGTGCCCTGCTCGATCACGCGTCCCGCGTACATCACGATGACCCGGTCTGCCATCTCGGCGACCGCGCCCATGTCGTGGGTGATCAGCATGATCGCGGTGTTGTTCTCGCGCTGCAGGTCGCGCAGCAGGTCGAAGATCTGCGCCTGCACGGTGACGTCGAGCGCAGTGGTCGGCTCGTCGGCGATCAGGATGTCGGGCCGGCAGGCGAGCGCCATCGCGATCATCACGCGCTGGCGCATGCCGCCGGACAGCTGGTGCGGGTACTCGTCGACGCGCCGCTCGGGCGCCGGGATGCCGACCTGCCTGAGCATCTCGATCGATCGCGCGCGCGCCTGCGCCGCGCCCAGGCCGGCGTGCAGTCGCAGCGACTCGCCGATCTGGTCGCCCACGGTGAACACCGGGTTGAGCGAGGTCATCGGCTCCTGGAAGATCATGGAGATGCGGTTGCCGCGCACGTCACGCATCCGCGCCTCGGTGGCCCGCAGCAGATCCTCGCCGTGGAACCGCACGCGGCCGCCGCTGATGCGGCCCGGCGGCGACGGGATCAGCCGCAGCAGCGCCAACGCCGTCATGCTCTTGCCGCAGCCCGACTCGCCGACCACGCACAGCGTCTCGCCCGGATCGACGTGGAAGTCGACGCCGTTCAACACCATCGCGGCACCGCGGCGCGTGCGGAACTCGACCCGCAGGTCTTCGACCTGCAACAGCGGCTCACCCATCAGCGCTCCCTCAGCTTCGGGTTCAGCGCGTCGTTCAGGCCGTCGCCGATCAGGCTGACCGCGAGCACGGTGACGAAGATCGCCGCACCGGGAAACGTCACCGCCCACCAGCTGGTCAGCACGTACTGGCGGCTCGAGCCGATCATCAGCCCCCAGCTCATCTGGTTCGGGTCGCCGAGCCCCAGGAACGACAGCCCGGCCTCGAAGAGGATCGCCGAGCCGACCGCGAGCGTCGCCGACACGACCAACGGCGGAAACGCGTTGGGCAAGATGACCTTCCAGATGATCCGGCCGTCGCCGGCGCCGATCGCGCGCTCGGCGCGCACGAACTCGAGGCTGCGCACCTTGAGGAACTCCGCGCGCGTCAGGCGTGCCGTGCCCGGCCAGATCACGATGCCGATCGCGATCGTCACCGTCACCAGCGTCGGCGAGAACAGCGTGACCACCACCATCGCGAACAGCAGCGCCGGCAGCACCTGGAAGAACTCGGTGACGCGCATCAGCGCCGCGTCGATCCGCCCGCCGTAGTAGCCGGCCATCGCGCCGATCGTGATGCCGATGATCACCGACAGCAACGCGGCCACCGCGCCGACCAGCAGCGTCGCGCGGCCGCCGTAGACCAGCGTGGTCAGCACGTCGCGGCCGAGGTAGTCGGTGCCGAGCCACGCCTCCTCGCTGAACGGCGGCGTCATCGGCGCGGCGCGGATCTCGAACGGGTCGGCCACGTGCACCAGCGGGCCGAAGATCGCCACCAGCAGCACGAAGCCGAGGATCAGCATCCCCGCGATCGCCGACGGGTTGCGCAGGAACATGCGCAGCGCCTCGACGGTCGGATGCTCGACGCGGGGCAGCTTCGCCGCCGCGGCCGTGGGAGTCGCCGCGCTCATGACACCTTGATCCTCGGGTCGACCAGCCGGTAGGCGAGATCGGTCAGCTGGTTCATGATCACCACCACGATCGACGAGAAGAGCAGCACGCCGAGGATGGTCGGATAGTCGCGCCGCAGCACCGACTCGAAGGCGAGCCGGCCGAGCCCCGGCCAGTTGAACACCGTCTCGACCAGGATCGCGCCGGCCATCACGTTGCCGAACTGCAGGCCGAGGATCGTGATCACCGGCAGCACGGCATTGCGCAGCGCGTGCTTGTACAGCACCACGCCTTCGGCCAGCCCCTTGGCGCGAGCGGTGCGGATGAAGTCGCTGCCCAGCACGTCGAGCATGCTGGCGCGCGCGAGCCGGCTGTATTGCGCGAGGTAGACCAGCGCGAGCGTCAGCGTCGGCAGGACCAGGTGGTGCAGCACGTCGACGAAGCCCGCGAGGCTTTCCGCGCTGGCAAGCGACTCGACGTCGCGCATCCCGGAGACCGGGAACAGCGGAATGACCGACGCAAACAGGATCACCAGCATGATGCCGGTCCAGAACACCGGCGCCGCGAAACCGACCAGGGAGAGCACCGTGATCGTCTGCGACAGCGGCCCGTTGGGCTTGCGCGAGGACAGCACGCCCAGCGCCGTGCCGGCGAGGAACGCGACCAGCACCGAAGCCAGCACCAGCAGCAGCGTGGCCGGCACCCGCTCGGCGATCAGTCCGGAGACCGGCAGATTGAAGTAGTACGAGTGCCCGAGGTCCCCGCGCACGACCTTGCCCAGGTACACCGCGAGCTGCACCGGCATCGGGCGGTCGAGCCCGTACTGCGCGCGAAGCTGGGCCTTCAGCTCCTCGGACATCCCGCCGCTGGCGCCGGCGATCGTCTCGACCGGGTCGCCCGGCGCCGCGTGAACCAGCACGAAGTTCAGCACGACGACGGCCGCGACGAGCGCGATCCCCTGCAACAGGCGCGAAATCAGGTATCGGCTGGTGCTCATGGATTGCCCAGCGAAAGACTGCGCGGGGCGAACTGGTCGGCAGTCCGGCCGGCCCAGTCGCGCCGCGGAATGTCACGCGCCGCGCGGCTCTGCGCCTCGTCCAGGCGAGCCGACGCGGCCTCCTGGTCGAGCGTCAGCACCTTGCGATCGGCGACGACCTTGCGCCCATCGACGTAGACGTCGCGCACCGCACGATCAGCCGCGACGTAGACGAGGCTGCGCAGCGGATCGCGCACCGGATGCATCGCCGGATGATCCAGGTCCACGAGCACCAGATCGGCCTTGGCGCCCGTCGCCAGGCGGCCGAGGTCGTCGCGCCCGAGCGCATCCGCGCCGCCCACGGTCGCCGCGTGGAACACGTCGCCGGTGCCGACCGCGTGCACGTCGCGAGCGGCGATGTGCGCGACCATCAGCGCCGTCCGCATCTCTTCGAGCATGTTCAGCGGCAGCGTATCGGTGCCCAGGCCAATTCCTACGCCGCGCCGCAGGTAGCTGCCCAGGTCCTCGAGCATCGCCCCGTAGCGGGCGAACGGCAGCGGACAGTGCGCGACGCGGGTGCCGCTGTCGGCCAGCAGGTCGAGATCCCTGCGCGTGTGCCAGCGCAACCACGAGTGGGTGTCGATGAAGATCGCGTGCGCCAGAAGCGTGTGCGGGCCGAGAAGGCCGATCGAACCGGCCCATTGCACCGGCGTCGCGCCGTGCCGGCGCACCATCTCATGGAACTCGACGACGCTCTGGGATGCGTGCGTCGTGAAAGTCAAACCGCGTTCGACGGCCGCTGCCAGGCTGTCGCGCAGCAAGGACTCCGAACAGGTATCGATCTGGCCGGGCGCCACCACGCCGCCCAGGCGCCCGCAGGGGTGGCACTGTGCCGCCTCGATCAGCGACAACGCCTGGTCGAAGCCGCGGCGCCCCGCCGCCTCGTCCCAGTCGTAGCCGAGCGCATGGCGATTCGTCACCAGCCAGCGCGCCGAGGCATAGGCAGGCCCCAGGTACACGCGCAGCCCGCTGCGGGCTGCCAGGTCGAGCCAGCCGGGCGTTGCGGCATTCAGGTCGACGACGGTCGTCACGCCCGACCGCAGCAGTTCGCAATAGCCGTACTCGGAAGCGGCGAGCTGTCCCTCGCCGTCGATCCGGAACGCCGCCAGCCGTTCGTACAGGCCGGTCATGTACATTTCCGGCACGCCGTGCTCTTCCCGCAGCCCCTTGCCGGCCGGCTCCGAGCCCGAGTGCGCGTGGACGTTCACCAAGCCGGGCATCACGAACCGCGCACGCCCGTCCACGACCTCGTCCGCGGCGCCGCGGTAGTCCGGGCCCACGTGCACGAGGCGGTCACCGCGGAAGGCCACGTCGACGTCGCGCCGGTACTCGTGGCGCCTCTCGCCAGCGTTCCAGACCGCAGCCCAGGCCGCGCCGCGAATCAGCGTCGTCGCGCTCATGGCCGCCCCATCTGCAAGAGGGCCACGCCGAGCAGTACGCAGCCGACGCCGCACAAGCGAGGGATCGATACGGCCTGCATCGGAAAGTCGAACAGGCCGAAGTGATCGATGAACAGCGACGCCGCCACCGACCCGAAGATGGTCGCGGCCGCGAACGCCGCTGCGCCGATCTTCGGGGCAACGAACAAGGCGCCGAAGACGAACGCCGCACCGATGAATCCGCCGGCCCATGTCCACCACGGAAGCGCGAGGGCGGCGCGCAGGTTCGGCGCCGGCAGGCGCAAGGCCATGACCAGAACAAGCAGTGCCAGCGATGCCACAGCGGTGTTGGTGAGCGCGCCATAGAGCGGATGGCCCTGGCCGGCAGCCATCTGCGCGTTGATGGCCGACTGGACCGGCACGGCGGCGCCGACCGCGACAGCCGTCACGACCAGTGCAAGCCCGCTGCTGCTCATGGACGCCATTTCCCCGTGCATTCGTGCCCGAACGGTCTGCCCGGCCGCACTACTTCAGGTACACCTCGTCGTACGGCGACATCGGGCCCCAGATCGAGGTCGGCACGTTGCCCACCGTCCTGAGGGCCGCCGTGTGATACGGGACGACATTGATGAAATCGATCGGCAGCTCGTCGGTGACGATCTTCTGGAACGTCGCGTAGTAGGCCTTGCGCTTGGTCGGGTCGAGCACGCCGCCCGCGGTGTTCAGGAGTTCGTCGACCTGCGGATTGCGGTACGACTGCGTGTTCGTCCAGATGATCGGGCGGATGTTGCTCGACAGGTAGGTGCGATGCACGCCGATGATCGGGTCGCCCCAGTTGAAGACGAGGTCCATCGTCATGTCGAAGTCGTGGGCGGCGATCCGCTTGGCCCAGGCCGGGAAGTCGGCCGACGCGCGCACGTCGACCGCGATGCCGATCTTCTTCAGCTGCCCCCGGACGTACTCGGCGACGGTCTTCTGCTGGTCGTCGGCGCCGGGCAGGTAGTCGATCGTCAGCTTGAATCGCTCGCCGTTGGCGCCCGGCTTGTAGCCGGCCTCGTCGAGCAGCGCCGCCGCCTTCTTCAGGTCGAGCGGATACCGGACCACGTCGGTGACCGCGAACGGACTCGTGGGCACGATCGGGCCGTCGGCGGGGACCGCGAAGCCCCCCATCAGCGCCCTGGTGATGAAGTTCTTGTCGACCGCGTGCGCAATGGCCTTGCGCACCTTGACGTCGCTCAGCGGCTTGCGCTCGAGGTTGAACGCCAGCCAGTTGAGCGGGCCGATCCCCTCGTAGCCTTTCGGCGTCAGCGTGAGCTTGGCGTTGTCCTTGAGCCGGCGCAAGTCGGTGGGCACCGAGACGAACGGCAGCATCTGGATATCGCCGCGCTCGAGGCCGAGCATCAGGCTCGACGCGTCCGGGCTCAGGTTGACGACCACCTTGTCGAGGTAGGGCTTGCCCGGCAGGAAGAACTTGTCGAAGCGCTCCATCACGATCCGCTGGCCGGCCTTGAACTCGACCAGCCGGAACGGTCCCGAACCCACGACGTCGGCGCTGTTGCGCGGGTGCGTCTTCAGGTCCTGGCCGTCTCCGTAGACGTGCTTCGGCAGGATCGGGCACAGTGCGGGCGACATCGCCAGCACGATGGCCGGGTGCGGCTTGTTCATCCGGATGATCGCCGTGTACGCGTCGGGCGTGTCGACCTTCTCGACCGGCCCGAGCATCGTCTGGAACGGATGGTTCGCCTTGATCGCCATGATCGAGAACGCGACGTCGGCGCTCGTCACCGGCTTGCCATCGTGGAACACGGCGTTCTTGCGCAGGTTCAGCGTCAGCGACATCCCGTCTTCGGCGAGCTTCCAGGACTCGGCCAGGTAGGGCTGCGGGTTCCACTTGTCGTCGAAGCGAAGCGGGCTCGCGAACAGCTGCGTCGACGGCACCGCGGTCGCGATCCCGGACTGCACCGCGCCGTTCAGGTGGCGCGGCGTCTGCGTGGTGCCCACCACCAGCGTGCCGCCCCGCTTGGGCTGCTCCTGGGCGACGACGGGAAGCGCCAGCGACGAGCAGGCTGCGAAGCAGGCGCCGGCCATCAGGCGGCGTCGGGCGACAGAGAAGTCGGTCATGGTGGTCTCCGGATCGGGTAAGCCGCGCGTGGCGCGCGTTGGATGCACGATAAGGAAGATCACCGACCGGCCATAGAACCAGTCCGGCAGCATGAATAGAGCCAGCGTCTCAGGGAATGCCCGGGGGGGAACGCGCGCAGGCCGACGACGGAAGGAGGAGCGCGCCGGGCGACGAAGCGCGAAGCCGGCTCAGCGCGCCGCGCCGCTGCGCACGGCGCTGCCGGCCCGCGCCAGCATCGCGCGCGCGAGCACGCGGCATCCCGCGGCGAGGTCCGCCGGCGTCGCGCTCTCCGCCTCGTTGTGGCTGACGCCGCCGGCGCAGGGCACGAAGACCATCGCCGTCGGCGCGATGCGCGAGATCGCAATCGCGTCGTGCGCGGCCCCGCTCACCATCTCGAGGTACGCGAGGCCCTCGGCGCGCGCACCCTCGCGCACCGCCGCCACGCAGTCCGCATCGAAGGGCGCGGCCGGCTGATCGAGCACCTCGTGCAGCGTCGCCTCGAGGCTGCCGCGCGCCGCCGCGTCGGCGACCGCCTCGCGCACCGCCGCGTCCATCGCCGCGCGCCGCCCATCGTCGGGATGGCGAATCTCGATGCTCATCGACACGCGGCCGGGGATCACGTTGCGGCTGTCCGGCGACACCGACAGGTGCCCCACGGTGGCCACGCCGCCGGGCGGAAAAGCGGTGCCGATCCGGTTCACCGCCTCGACCACGCGCGCAGCACCCAGCAGCGCGTCGCGCCGCCGGTCCATCGGCGTGCTGCCGGCGTGCGCCGCCTGGCCGGCGAGCTCGAGGTCGTACCAGCACTGGCCCTGCCCGCCGGTGACCACGCCGATCGTGTGGTTCGTCTCTTCGAGCACCGGCCCCTGCTCGATGTGTGCCTCGAAGTACGCGCCGATCGGCCGGCCGCCGAGCCCTTCGCCGCGATAGCCGATGCGCGCGAGTTCGTCGCCGAACGCAAGGCCCTGCGCGTCGCGGCTGCCCAGCACCGCATCGAGCGACATCAGGCCGGCGAACGCCATCGAACCCATCATCGACGGGGCGAAACGCGTGCCTTCCTCGTTGGTCCAGGCGACGACCTCGATCGGCGCCTCGGTCTCGATGCCGGCGTCGTTCAGCGCACGCACGACCTCGAGCCCCGCCATCACGCCGTAGGCTCCGTCGAAGCGCCCGCCGTTGGGCTGGGTGTCGAGGTGGCTGCCGGTGACGACCGGCGGCAGCGCCCCGTCGCGGCCGGCTCGCCGCGCGAAGACGTTGCCGACCGCGTCATAGCGCACCGTGCAGCCGGCCTCGCGGCACCAGCGCGCGAAAAGATCGCGCCCGCGGCGGTCCTCGTCGGTGAGCGCGAGCCGCCGAACGCCTCCGCCGGCGATCGCGCCGACCTCGGCCAGGTCCATCAGCGAGCGCCACAGGCGCTCGCCGTCGATCCGCAGGTCGGCGTGCCGGCTCAGACGTAGTCCTTGTACTTGTCCAGGAAGCGCACCGGCTTGGACAGCGCGTCGCGCCGGAACGGGTCGCCGAGCTCGCGGGTGCACATGATCTCGAGCACGCAGGTCTTGCGTCCGTTCATCTGCAGGTCGACCGCCTTCTTCAGCGACGGGCCCACGTCCTCGAGCCGGTCGACGACGATGCCCTCGGCGCCCATCGCCTTCGCGATACCCGCGAAGCTCGGGCTCTCGAGCTCGCCGGCAACGAAGCGACGGTTGTAGAAGTCGACCTGGTTCTTCTTCTCGGCGCCCCACTGGCGGTTATGGAACACCACCGCAGTCACCGGGATGTCGTGGCGAACGCAGGTGAGGATCTCGCCCATGCTCATCGCCCAGGCCCCGTCGCCGGCGTACGAGATCGCCGGACGGTGCGGCGCGGCGACCTTCGCACCGACGATCGTCGGGAACGCGTAGCCGCAATTGCCGAAGCTCATCGCCGCGAACATGCTGCGCGGCTCCTCGAAGCGCAGGTAGCTGTTGGCCACCGAGTTGATGTTGCCGATGTCGGTCGACACCATCACGTGCGCCGGCATCGCCTTCTCGAGCTCGCGCAGCACCTGGCGCGGATGCAGCCACTTGCCGCCCTCGCGCTTGGCCTCCTCGATCATCTCGAGGCTGAACGGGTCACGCTCGTGCGTCCACTCGGTGAGCTCCTTCTCCCAGGCCGCCTTCTCGTCGGCGACCTGCTTTGCGCGCTCGGCCTTGTTCGCGTCGCAGGCGAGCGTCTTGCCTGCCAGCCGCTGCACCAGCGCCGCGGCAGCGGCCTTCGCGTCGCCGCAGATGCCGACCGAGATCTTCTTCACCAGGCCGAGCATCTTGTGATCGGCGTCGATCTGGATGATCTTCGCGTCCTTCGGCCAGTAGTCCATCCCGTGCTGCGGCAGCGTGCCGAACGGCCCGAGCCGCGAGCCGAGCGCCACCACCACGTCGGCGCGCGACATCAGCTTCATCGCCGCCTTCGAGCCCTGGTAGCCCAGCGGGCCGCACCACAGCGGGTGGCTGGCCGGGAACGAATCGTTGTGCAGGTAGCTGTTGACCACGGGGGCGCCGAGCCGCTCGGCCAGCGCCTTGCACTGCTCGACGCCGTCGGCCATCACCACGCCGCCGCCCGAGATGATGACGGGGAACTTCGCCTTCGCCAGCAGCTCGGCCGCCTCGTTCAGGCTCTGCTCGCCGCCGGGGCCGCGATCGAGGCGCTGCGGCTTCGGGATCTCGCACTGGATCTCGCCGTAGAAGTAGTCACGCGGGATGTTCAGCTGCGTCGGGCCGATCTCGGACATCGCGCGGTCGAAGCAGCGCGCCGTGTATTCGGCCATCCGCTTCGGGTTGTTCACGTGACCCTGGTACTTGGTGAACTCCTGGAACATCGGCAGCTGGTTGCACTCCTGGAAGCCGCCCAGCCCCATGCCCATCGTGCCGGTCTCCGGCGTGACGATGACCACCGGGCTGTGCGCCCAGTACGCGGCCGCGATCGCGGTCACGCAGTTGCTGATGCCGGGGCCGTTCTGGCCGATCACGACGCCGTGGCGGCCGGACACGCGCGCGTAGCCGTCGGCCATGTGCGCGGCGCCCTGCTCGTGCACGACCGGAATCAGCCGGATGCCGGCGGGCGCGAAGATGTCCATCGCGTCCATGAAGGCCGAGCCCATGATGCCGAAGATGTCGGTCACACCGTTGGCGACCAGGGTCTCGACGAAGGCCTCGGAGGGGGTCATCTTCTGGACACCGCTCACGACGGTGCGGGCGGCGATGGGGGGTTGCTTGCTCATGGCATCGGTCTCCCGGGGTGGATGGGGTATGGCCGAATCGTAGCCGAAGGTTCCGGAATCCGGTACGCGATATACCAATAATCGGAACACCGGCTATCATGGGGCCCATGAAGCTCGTCGCCGCGCCCAGGCCCCAGCCCGTCGAAGTCAATGGCGACACGCCGGCGATGCGGCTGTTCGCGCTGCTCGAGGTAATCGCCGAGCGAGACCAGCTGGTTTCGCTGCAGGGGCTCGTCGAGGAGACCGGGCTGCCGAAGCCCACGCTGCACCGGATGCTGCAGCAACTCGAGGCGGGCGGCCTGCTGCAACGCGAGGGCGACGGCCGCCACTACAGCACCGGCGTGCGGCTGCGCCGCCTGGCCGAGAACCTGTTGTTGAACAATACCTGGCACGGCGCACGCCACGTCGTGCTGCGCGCGCTGGTCGACGAGATCGGCGAGAGCTGCAACCTCACGGCGCTGTCGGGCAGCGAGGTGGTCTACCTCGATCGGGTCGAGACGCCGGCCCCGCTGCGCTTCTACCTGCACCCCGGTTCGCGGGTGCCGGTGCATTGCTCGGCCAGCGGCAAGATGATCCTGTCGCAGCTGACCGCGGCGCAGCGCCGGCGGCTGTTGGCCCACGCGCCGCTCGAGCGCTTCACGCCGGCCACGCTGACCGACCCGGCCCGCATCGACCGCGAGCTCGAGCGCGTGCGCCGCGACGGCTACGCGATCGACAACGAGGAGTTCCTCCCCGGGCTGCTGTGCCTGGCCGTGCTGGTGCCGGCGCCGTCGGGCCGCTCGAACCTGTGCGTGGCGGTTCAGGCGCCCAGCATTCGCCTGACGCCGAAGAAGGCGCTCGGCCTGTTGCCCGCGTTGCGGCGCGCGGCCAGCGCGATTGCCGACATCGACGACGCCACGCCGCCGGCCGCGGCGAAGGCGCGCGCCTGACAGTCGTTGCCGCGCACTCGCCCGCGAGCGACGCCCGAACGAAGCCCCGCCCGAAGGACATCGCCTTGACCGACATCTCCACGATCCAGCCCGACCGCACGGTCGACGTGCGCGAGGTCTTCGGCATCGACACCGACCTGCGCGTCCCGGCGTTTGCCGAGCGCGACGATCACGTCCCCGAGATCGACGAGGCCTACCGCTTCAACCGCGACGTCACGCTGGCGCTGCTGGCCGGATTCGCGCACAACCGGCGCGTGATGGTGCAGGGGCTGCACGGCACCGGCAAGTCGACCCACGTCGAGCAGGTCGCCGCGCGGCTGAACTGGCCGTGCGTACGCATCAACCTCGACGGCCACATCAGCCGGCTCGACCTCGTCGGCCGCGACGCGGTCGTGCTGCGCGACGGCCAGCAGGTGACCGAGTTCCAGGAGGGCATCGTGCCGTGGGCGCTGCAGCGGCCGGTCGCGCTGATCTTCGACGAGTACGACGCCGGGCGGCCCGACGTGATGTTCGTGATCCAGCGCATCCTCGAGCGCGACGGAAAGTTCACGCTGCTCGACCAGAACCGCGTGCTTCGACCGCACCCGTATTTCCGGCTGTTCGCGACGACCAACACGGTGGGGCTGGGCAACCTGAACGGGCTCTACCACGGCGCGCAACGGCTCAACCACGCGCAGATCGACCGCTGGAACATCGTCGCGACGCTGAACTACCTGCCGCGAGACGAGGAGATCGCGATCGTGCAGGCGCGCGTGCCGCAGCTGGCGGGCGCGTCGAGCCGGGCGCTGCTCGACTCGATGGTCGCGGTGGCCGAGCTCACGCGCAACGGCTTCGCCGCCGGCGACCTGTCCACGCTGATGTCGCCGCGCACGGTCATCACCTGGGCCGAGAACATCGGCATCTTCGGCGACCCCGCGCTGGCGTTTCGCCTGTCGTTCGTGAACAAGTGCGACGAGGCCGAGCGGTCGGTCGTCGCCGAGTATTTCCAGCGCTGCTTCGACCGCGAGCTCGACGAGTCGGCTCGTGGGTGAAGCGCAGGCGCTGGCCCGCCACCAGCAGAGGATCGAGGAGCTCTGCGCGGCGGCCATCCGCGCCCTCGCCGGCGAGGCCGACCTGCACTTTCGCGGCCGGCGGCTGCATCGGGGCCGGCGCGCGCTGCCGCTCTTCGCGCCGCACCTGCACCCGTCGCTCGAGGCCGACGACTTCGCGTCGTTTCGCGGCGCCGCCGACGGGCTGGCGCTGCGCGTGGCGCGCTCGGATGAAGCGCTGCACCGGCGGCTCGCGCCGGCCGATCCGGTCGAGCGATTGGTGTTCGACCTGCTCGAGCAGATCCGCGTCGAGGCGCGGCCGCCCGCCGGCATGCCCGGCGTCGCGCGCAACCTGCGCCATCGCTTCGAGCAGTGGTCGCGGGCATTCCACCGTTCGGGTCTCACCGAAACCTCGCGCGGCATCCTGCTGTACACCGTCGCGCAGATCTGCCGCGCGCGCGTCACCGGCGAGCCGGTGCTCGAGGAGACCGAAGACCTGCTCGAGACGACGCGTGGCTCGATCGTGCCGGTGCTCGGCCACGACCTCGCCGCGCTGCGCCGGCACCGCGACGACCAGGCCGCCTATGCGCGGCACGCGCTGTCGATCGCCCGCATCGTCGGCGAGATGATCCAGAGCGCCGACGACGAGCGCGGCGACGGCCAGCAGGGCGACGACCCCGACGACCGCACTGCGCTCGCGCGGTTCATGGAGCCCGACGATGCCGCGGGCGACGGCGAGATCGCGCTCGCGGCGCCGGGCCGCAGTCGCGTGCTGGAAGCATCCGATGACGGCTATCGAGTCTTTACCCGCGCGTACGACCGCGAAGTCGCCGCGACGGAACTGGTCGGCCGTCCGCGGCTGGCCGAGTACCGCGAGCGGCTCGATCGGCGCATCGCGGCCCAGGGCGTGAACCTGGCGCGGCTGGCGCGCGAACTGAAGGCGCTGCTCGCGGTGCCGGTGCGCGACGACTGGAACGCCGGGCAGGAGGAGGGGTACGTCGATGGCCGCCGGCTGGCGCAGCTGGTGGCGTCGCCGGCCGAGCGCCGCCTGTTCCGCACCGAACGGCTCGAGCCGGCCGCGCAGTGCGCGGTCGGCTTCCTGGTCGATTGCTCGGGCTCGATGAAGCAGCACGTCGAATCGGTGGCGATGCTGGTCGACGTGCTCGCGCGCGCGCTCGAGATGGCGGGCGCCGCCACCGAGGTGCTCGGCTTCACCACCGGCGCCTGGAACGGTGGGCGCGCGCTGCGCGACTGGCGGCGCACCGGGCAGCCGCCGCACCCGGGGCGGCTCAACGAGGCCTGCCACATCGTCTTCAAGGACGCCGACACGGCATGGCGACGCGCGCGCCCGACAATCGCCGCCCTGCTCGAGCCGGTGCTGTTTCGCGAGGGCATCGACGGCGAGGCGGTCGACTGGGCCTGTTCGCGGCTGCGCAGCCGGCCCGAAGAGCGCCGCCTGCTGCTGGTGATCTCCGACGGCTGTCCGATGGACACGGCGACGAATCTCGCCAACGATCCGCACTATCTCGATCATCACCTGCGCGAGGTCGTGCAGCGGCACGAGCAGGCCGGCGACGTCGCGATCCTCGGCGTCGGTGTCGGGCTCGACCTCAGCCCGTTCTACGGCCGCAGCCAGGCGCTCGACCTGTCGGCTCCACCGGGCAACTCCGTGTTTCGCGAGATCGTCGCGCTGATCGGCGGGCACGCACGCCGCTGACCTGCCGCGCGTCCCGCTGAACGGCCACGCGCACCGCGCCCGGCGACGCGCCGCCCGCTCAGAGCATCTCGTCGCGCAGCCAGTACCAGCGATAGAGGGCGCGCTGCCCGAAGCGCCGGAACGGCGCGAACGCGCGCGACTCGAGCGCGCCGAACGCCATCGGATACCGAAGTGGCGAGTCGTAGATCGGCAGGTCGAACGTGCGGCCTCCCTTGCCGGCAATGCGCTCGGCCATCCGCCGCCCGGCGTGCGCCGAGAACGACACGCCGTTGCCGCCGTAGCCGAGCGCGTAGAACACCGTCTCCCGCGGGTCGGGCTGCATCACCCGCGGCATCATGTCGTGGCTCACGTCGACCCAACCCCACCACGAATAGTCGATCCGGATGCCCTCGAGCGCCGGAAACTTGCGGTGCAGGCCCTCGACCAGCACCGCCATGTGGCGCGGGTTCGGCGCGTCGGCGCCGGTGATCGAGCTGCGGCTGCCGATCTGCACCCGGTTGTCGGGCAGCCTGCGGTAGTAGAAGCGCAGCGTGCGCGTGTCGGTGATGACCTCGGTCGTCACGAAGTTGGTCGCCTCGATCTCGGCCTCGGTCAGCGGGCGCGTGACCAGCGAGTTCGACAGGATCGGCATGATCTTCGAGTCGAGGCTGGGGTGCAGGCCGTTGCTCGTGTAGCCGCCCGTCGCGAAGCCGACCGCGCGGGCCCGTACCGTGCCGCCGGGCGTCCTGAGCAGGTGCACGCCGTTGCGCGTCTCGAAGCCGACGACCGGGCTCGCGGGGTGCACCTTCACGCCCAGCGCGCGCGCCTTGCGCAGGTAGCCGTAGGCGAGCTTGAGCGGGTGCACACCGATGCCGTCGGGCTCGTGCAGCGCGCCGAAGGTCTCGGCGTCCTTCACGTAGTCGCGGTGCACCTCGTCGGCGTCGAGGATGCGCGCGTCGTAGCCGAACACCTCGCGCATCACCTTCGCTTCGTTGCGCAGGAAGGCCATCTTCTTGTCGCGATGCGCGATGTACAGGTGGCCGCCCGGCTGCGGATCGCAATCGATTTCGGACACCAGCGACTTGAATGTCTCGAACCCCTCGCGGATCTCGGCATCGAGCTTGAGCGCAATGTCCTTGCCCCAGCGCTCGATCCACTGCGAGCGGTACAGCCGCCCGCTGGCGTTCTGGCCCTGGCCGCCGTTGCGGCTGGTGCAGCCCCAGACCGTGCGGTTGGCTTCGAGCACGGTGGCGCGGATGCCGTGCTCGCGCGCGAGGAACAGCGCGGTCGCCAGGCCGGTGAAACCCGAGCCGACGATCACCACGTCGGCGTCGACGTCGCCGGCGATCGGCCCGTCGTCGGCCGGCGGCGCGCCGGCGCTGGCCACCCAGTAGGTCGGCGCGTAATCGGTGCCGTGCCCGGGATTCGGCGCGACCAGCGGGTCGTAGCGCGGATCGTAGGGCGAGGAGGGCGCCGGGCGCCCGGCAGTCATGTCCATCGGTGGCGGCTCCGGGTCTGGCTCAACCCGCCTTGACCGGCGGGCGGTCCTTGCGGAACGCGTTCTTCACGGCGATGCGGCCGTCGCGGAACGTGAACACGTCGCAGCCGCGCGCCTCGATCCGCGTGCCGTCGGGCTTCGTGCCTTTGAAGGTCCATTCGGAGACGCCGCGGTCGCCGCAGACGAAGTGGCTGCCGTCGGCCCACTGCGCGTCGGGAAAGTTGATCCACGCCGACTCGAAGGCCTTGCTCACCGCCTCGCGGCCGACGTGACGCGCGCCACAGACGTCGGGGCCGGCCACGGCCTCGAACACGCAGTCGTCGGTCATGAACGACATCAGGGCGTCGAGGTCGTGGCGATTCCACGCATCGGCGAACTCCTGCAGAAAGCGGACATCGATCGGGCGGGACGAGGCGGACATGCGGGCGGATCTCCTGGCTGAACGAGGGGCGTTGGGCGCAGACTATGCGCCGGCGCCGCCGCGTCGTAGCACCAGATGCGCGCTTTCGATGAGGCCAGCGTCGCGCTCAGCGCGGCGTCTGCATCTGCGCGACGACGCCCGCCAGTTCGCGGATGCCGGCCTCGATCGACCGGGCCGGAATCGACTGGTAGCCGAGCCGGAAGCACGAGTGCGGCGGCGGTTGCGCCACGAAGAACACGTCGCCCGGCTCGATCAGCACGCCCCGCTCCGCGGCGCGCCGGGCGAGCTCGTTCGCGTCGACGCCCGGCGGCAGCTGCACCCAGCACGACCCGCCGCCGTCGACCGGCACGGCCCCGCACTGCGGCGCGTAGCGGGCGATCGCGTCGAGCACGATCGCGCAGCGCTCGCTCTGCGCCTGCGCGAGGCGGCGCAGCTGCGCGTCGTAGTGGCCGAGCGACAGGAACAGCGCGAACGCGCGCTGGATGAACGCCGACGGGTGGCGCAGCATCAGTCGGCGCAGCGCGCGCAACTCGGCAATCAGCCCCGGCGCGGCGACCACGTACCCGATGCGAAGGCCCGGCGCGAGGCTCTTCGACAGGCTGCCCACGTAGATCACGCGGCCACTGCGGTCGAGGCTCTTGAGCGCCGGCGTCGGCTCGCCGTCGAAGCGGTTCTCGCTCTCGAAGTCGTCCTCGATGACGATGAAGTCGTGCTCGTCGGCCATGCGCAGCAAGGCCTCGCGGCGCGCCAGCGGCATCGTGACGCCGGTCGGGCACTGGTGACTCGGCGTAGCGTAGACGTAGTCGACGCCGTCGAGCCGTTCGTCGACCGGCAGGCCGTCCAGGTCGACCGGGATCGGCTCGAGCCGCGATGTGCGGCTGGCGAAGATGTTGCGTGCGTCCGGATAGCCCGGTTCCTCCATCGCGACCCGCGTGCCCTCGCGCATCAGCAGGTCGGCCACGAGGTATAGCGCGTGCTGCGCGCCGACGGTCACGATCAGCTCGTCGGCCGAGGCCCAGACGCCGCGCCGCGGCAGCACGCGGGTGCGGATCTGCTGGACCAGCGCCTCGTCGTCGCGCGCGATCTGGTCCGGCGCCCAATCGCGGGTGTCGAGCACGCTCAGCGTCTTGATGCAGCACTCGCGCCAGGCCGCGGTCGGGAACAGCGTCGGGTCGAACTGGCCGTACAGGAACGGGTACGGATAAGACTGCCAGTCGGCCGGTTTCACGATCGAGCGCTGCGTGGTGAAGCGCTCGCGGAATCGTCGCTGCCAGTCAGGCTGGGCGCGCCCCGTCCTGGCTGCGCCCTCGAGCGCCGCGCTGTTGACTCGACCCGACAGGTTGTCGCCGTTGACGAAGTGGCCGCTGCGCTGGCGCGAGACGAGGTAACCTTCGTCGGCCAGTTGCTGGTACGCCAGCACGACGGTGTTGCGCGCCACGCCGAGTTGGTCGGCCATATCGCGGCTCGACGGCACCGGCGCGCCCGGAGGCAGCTGGCCGTCGAGGATCGCCGAGACCAGCATCTCGCGGATCTGGCCCTGCAGGTTCATGTTCTCGCGCGCGGAACGCTGGAACAGCTGCTTCCACAGCGCGGCGTTCGGGACTTGCGGCATGCGACATCATCGCACCGTCGCCACCCGTCGTCGCGCGCTGCGGGATAATCGCGGGCATGCCCGTGCCGCTGACCTCCGCGACGATCCTCGACGCCTGCGACCACGCCCGCAGCCTCGACCGCTCGCGCTATGAAGCGCTGGACGACCTGGCCCGCGCCGAAGCGTTGCAGGCCAGCATCGCGATTGCCCGATTGGCACGCGGCGAGCGACCCGTGGGCTACAAGATCGGGTTCACGAACCGCTCGATCTGGCCGTTGTACGGAGTCTTCCACCCGATCTGGGCGCCGGTGTGGAATGCCACGCTGATTCGCGCTGCGGGCGGCCTGCCGACCGCGGACCCCGGTGCCGGTGAGCCGCTGGCCGGCGGGGCGGCGCCGGCGCCCGTCACGCTCGCCGCCGCACGCTTCGTCGAGCCGCGGATCGAGCCCGAAATCGTCGTCGCGCTGCGCGAGGCGCCGGCCGCCGACACGCCGGAGGCCGTGCTCGCGGCCGCCGACTGGATCGCTCACGGCCTGGAGATCGTCCAGAGCCCGTTCCCCGGCTGGCGCTTCAGTGCCGCCGAGGCCTTCGCCGCGCAGGCGCTGCACGGGGCGCTGGTGCTCGGCCCTGCGCAGCCGGTATCGATGCTCGGAGCGCCCGCCGCCCAGGCGCTCGCGCGGCTCGGCGCACTCGAGGTCGAGCTGCTGTGCGACGGCCGACTGGTCGAGCGCGGCCGCGGCGCGAATGCGCTCGACGGGCCAATGCATGCGGTCGCTCACTTGTCCCGCGAGCTGCGCCGGCGTGGCCGCTCGATCGAGCCGGGTTCGCTGGTCAGCACGGGCACGCTGACCGACGCCCAGCCGATCGGCCCCGGCCAGCGCTGGGAGACCCGACTGCGCGGCCTGGATCTGCCGGGGCTGGCGCTCGACGTCCGCTGAGCGCGATGTCCGCCGATCGTCCCACGGTTATCCGCGGCCTGCGCGCCCGATTTCCCGCACTTGTCCCCCATTGCCTCACCGCCTGCGCACCGGATTTCCAGCGCCTGTCCCCGCGGATGTCCCCAAGGTTGTCCCCAAGGCTGACCCCACGGTTGTTCCCGGGTTGTCCACCGCTTGGCCACCGACCATGACGCCCTTCGACGCGTCCGCCGACGATCCGGCGGCGTTCTTCCAGCCGTCGTACCGCGTCTCGCGCGAGCGCCTGCTCGAGGCCGCGCACGCGCTGTCGACGCGCCTGCCGGTGCTGGTCGACTCGCGCTCGATCGCGCCGCGCGGCCCAGACGGCGAGACGCTGGCGCTCGACTGGGTCTCGTTCGGCGCGCGCCGCCCGCGCCACGCGCTGGTGCTGTCCAGCGGCACCCACGGCGTCGAGGGCTACACCGGCAGCGCGATCCAGCACCACGCGCTCGCCACCGTCCTTCCCCGGCTTCGGCTCGCCCCCGACGCCGCGCTGGTGATCCAGCACGCGAACAACCCGTACGGCTTCGCCTGGCACCGGCGCGTCAACGAAGACAACGTCGACTTCAACCGCAACTTCCGCGACCGCTTCGACCCGACGCAGTGCTCGGCCGACTACGAAGCGCTGTACGATTGCCTGAACCCCACCGACCTCGACCCGGCGCGCGAGGCCGAACGCTGGGCGCGCATCGACGCGTTCATCGCCGCGCACGGGCTGCGCCGCTTCCAGCAGGCAGCGGTCGAAGGCCAGTACCGCTACCCCGAGGGCCTGCAGTTCGGCGGGCACGCGCAGGCCGAGGGCACCCGCCACCTGCTGGCGCTGGTGCGCGAGCACCTGTGCGACACGCAAACCGTGATCTGGCTCGATTTCCACACCGGGCTCGGCGACTTCGCCGCCTGCGAGCTGATCACCGGCGCGCCGGTTGCCGACGCCGGCTACGCGTTCTCGCAGCAGGTCTGGCCGGCCGGCGTGAAGTCCGCAGCGGGCGGCGAGTCGGTGTCGACGCCGCTCAACGGACTGCTCGACCGCGGGCTGGCGGCCGCGCTGCCCGGCCGCGCGCGCTTCGCGTTCGCCTATCCGGAGTACGGCACCTGGGAACCGATGCGGGTGATCCGCGCGATGCGCCTGGACAACTGGCTCGCCCATTACGGCGACCGGCACGACGCGACGGGGCGAGCGATCGAAGCCGAAATGCTCGAAGCGTTCCGCCCCGACAGCCGCGACTGGGAGCGACGCGTCGTCACATCGGGCGCCGAGCTGGTCGCCCAGGCGCTGGCGCGCCTGCCCGGCGCGAGCCACTGAGGAGCCAGCGATGCCGAAGCTTCTGACCGTCAGCGTCGGGCGCGCCGCACCGCTGCTCGCGCAAGCCGGCGACGGCGGCACGCGGCGCGTGGCGAGCGCGATCCGCAAGTCGCCGCTGGGCGGTGCGGTCGCCGTCGGCGTCCTCGGGCTGGACGGCGACGAGCAGGCCGACCTGACGGTGCACGGCGGGCAGGACAAGGCGGTCTACGTCTATCCGGTCGAGCACTACGCGTTCTGGGAGACGGTGCGAGGCCAGGCCGGCGTCGGCGGCGCCCTGGCGCACGGCGCGCTCGGCGAGAACCTGACGGTGTCCGGCCTGCTCGAGCCGCAGGTCTGGGTCGGCGACCGGCTTCGCGTCGGAGACGTCGAGCTGGTCGTGACCCAGCCGCGCTCGCCCTGCTACAAGTTCAATGCCCACTTCGGCTTCGCCTGGGCGGCGAAAATGATGGTGCAGTCCGGCTACACCGGCTTCTACTGCGCCGTCGTTCGTCCCGGGAAGCTCGCCGCCGGTGACCAAATCGATGTCGTCGCCGGCGAGCGTGCGGTTAGCATCGAACAAGCCCATCGACTGAAGAGCCGTGGGACGGCATCCCGATCCTTTCTGGGGTAGATTAGTGCCATGGCCGAACTCAGCCCAGCGCAGCGCACCGCCGGTACCGCGCGCATCGTGCTCACCGCCGGCATCCTCTTTGCTGCCGAGGCGCTGTGGCGCGGTTCGGTCGCGCGCACGCTGATGGCCGCCGCGCTGATGGTGTTCGGCGGCGGGCTGCTGTTCCTCGCCAAGCGGGCCGATTGAAGGACGTCGAGTTCCTCGCCGTCGACGGCGTCCCGATCGACGAAGAACTGCAGGACGCCGGAACGGTCGGCCCCGAACTCGCCTATCTGGCGCGCAGCTACCGGCACAGCCCGCGCGCGCTCGTCTTCCGCAATCCGTCGTCCGACTGGCGCCTGTTCGTGGTGCTGCTGCCGCTCGCGTCGCGGCTGTCGCTGATGACGAACCCGATCTTCGCGCAGCTCACGCGCGCCTGGGGACTGAACGTCCGCTTCGTGGGCGTCGATCGCGATCAGCTCGTCTACGATTTTCGCGCGCTGCTGTCGGACCGCACGCTGAAGCTGCTGGTCGACCTGCTCGCGCGCAGCGAGGGCGCCGACGAAACGCTCGACCTGCTGTTCGATTCGCTCGCCGACGAGATGCTCACCGTGCTCGACCGCCGCCGCGGCGACTGGGGCCGGCACCTCGACCGCGAGCACCGTCTCGAGCCGTGCGCACCGGCGTCGCTGTTCGATCGCGCCGGACGCTGCCCGGACTTTCTCGCGCAGCTGCGTGCCGCACTGCGCGACGAGATCATCGACGTCGGCTTCTACGGGCGCGCGCTGCGCTCGATCGACCTGCGCGAAGACGCGATCGACGCGCGCATCGCGGCGATCGTCGAATCGAGCCTCGACCCGGTGACCGTCGCCAAGCTCGCGCGCAGCGGCGCCGGCAAGCACCTGGGCTGCTACAACTGGCTGCGGCTCGACCCGCGCCACGCGGCGCCGCGCGCACATGTGCTGGCGCGGCTGCCGGCGTTCGCGACCTTCTTCGCCGAGACGCTGGTGCCGCTCGACGCCTGGGCGACGCCGCGCGATGGCGACGAAGACGACGACGATGCGGGGTTCGACGCCGAGGCGCTCGACACGCAGGCCGACGCGACGCGCCGGCGCGCGCAACGGCGCCGGGCCCCGACCTTCGACCTGCGGCCGCTGGCCGCGCGACAGGACAGCGCGCACAGCCTGCGCTGGGGGGGCGTGCTCAAGCGCGCGATCGACGCCGGCCAGGACCGCGCGGTCATCGAGGCGATCGCGCAGCGCTTCGCGGTGGACGACAACGTCGTGCGACGCGTGTGGCGCGACAAGCCCGCGGCGCTCGGCCAGCCGCCGACCTGGCAGCTGGCGCAGATCCTGCGCCGGCTCGGCGAGCGCAGCGAGCGCGACTGGCCGGCCGACGCGGCCGCCTGGGAGTCGTTGATCGCGAGCGCGGTGCCGATCGAGGCGGCGTAGCTACAGCACGACCAGGTGCGCGGCGGCGGCGCCCGCAACGGCCGCCAATGGCGCCGCCCGATCGAACGTGACGAATCTCCCGCCGTTGCGCACCGCCAGCGCCAGCAGGTACGCGTCGGTGATCTGGCGCGAACCCAGGATGGCCGTCCAGCGCAAGTCGTCGGAGCCGACCAGGTCGAGGTCGTCGGGCCAGAACGCATGGTGCGCGGTGCCGGTGGCCATGCGAAGCCGATCTGCAACCTGCGCCGGCGCCAGCGGCGCCGGGTAGCCCGGCTGCGACATGATCCGGATGCAGCCGTTCTGCGTGATCGGGCACGACGCCCACCCCAGCGCGATGTGCTCGGAGAGCCAGGCCCGCGCCGCCGCATGGTGGACGTGCCCCTGATCCAGCAGGGCGATCAGCACGTTCACGTCCAGCAGTGCGCGCATCAGGCGCCTTCCTGGTCGCGCAGGCGATCGATCGTCTCGTTGTCGATGACCGGGCCCCGGGCCGGGAATGGCTGGAAGCCATGGAACGACGGTGCCGGCTCGCGCGCGACCAGAGCGTTCGGACTGCCCACCAGCGCCTGGCGGGCGAGCTCCGACAGCACGCGGCCGATCGAGGCGCCGCGACGCGCGGCGAGTTCGCGAGCGGCTGCAAGCACGTCGGGGTCGATGTCGAGGGTGGTGCGCATGTCTGCGGGATGCCGGTGGCGGCGACTGGCGGAACGCGGGCGGGGCGTGACAGTGCGTTGATGCGCTGATGCTAACGCATCTCCCGCGCCCCGTCGAGCGCCCCGAGCCGCCACGACAGCTCGATCCGCGCATGCGCGAGGCCAGCGATCAGGCGCGCCCGATTTGCCCCGCCGACCCCGCCTGCACTATTCTGCGCGCCACCCGCCCTCAGCTGCGTCGAAACCGACCCGGAGCCCGCCATCCGCACCCTCCCCAGGCTCCGTTTCCAGCGAGACGTCCAGCGCAACGTCCGCCGCGGCCTGCGCCAGCTCGGCCCCGGCCTGATCACCGGCGCGGCCGACGACGACCCGAGCGGCATCGCCACCTACTCGCAGGCCGGCGCCCAGTTCGGCTATTCGATGCTGTGGACCGTCGTGTTCACGTTGCCGCTGATGGCCGCGATCCAGGTCATCAGCGCGCGCATCGGCTACGTCACCGGTCGCGGGCTGTCGGCCAACATCCGCGAGCGCTTTCCGCGCCCGGTGCTGTTCGCGGTGGTCGGCCTGCTGCTGCTCGCCAACACGCTCAACATCGCCGCCGACCTCGCCGCCATGGCCGAGGCGCTGCGCCTGCTGCTCGGCGGCTCGGCGCACGTCTATGCGGTCACCTTCGGGCTGCTGTGCCTCGTGCTGCAGGTGTTCCTGCCGTACCAGCGCTACGTGCGCGTGCTGAAGTGGCTCACGCTCGCGCTGCTCGCGTACGTCGCGGTCGCGTTCTCGATCCGCATCGACTGGTGGCAGGTCGCGCGCGAGACCGCGTGGCCGAGGCTCACGCATACGCACGAGGTATTGCTGATGATCGTCGCCGTGTTCGGGACGACGATCAGCCCCTACCTGTTCTTCTGGCAGGCCAGCCAGGAGGTCGAGGATGCGGACCTGCGCGGCGGACCTGCACACACGCCCGCGCAGGTGCGCCGGCACCTGCGGCGCATCAAGGTCGACACGATCGTCGGCATGACGTTCTCGAACCTGATCGCGTTCTTCATCATCCTCAGCACCGCCGCGACGCTGCACGCGGCAGGCGTGCGCGACATCCAGACCTCGGCGCAAGCCGCCGAGGCGCTGCGCCCGCTGGCCGGCGAGTTCACGTTCCTGCTGTTCAGCCTGGGCATCATCGGCACCGGGATGCTCGCGGTGCCGGTGCTGGCGGGCTCGGCCGCCTACGCGGTGGCCGGGTCGGCCGGTTGGCGCGGCAGCCTCGGCCTGCGGCTCGAGCACGGCGAGGGTCGCGGGTTCTACGGCGTGATCGCGGTCGCGACCGTCGGCGGCGTCGCGCTGTGTTTCGCGCCGATCGATCCGGTCAAGGCGCTGTTCTGGGCCGCAGTGCTCAACGGCGTGGTCGCCGTGCCGATCATGGCCGTCATGATGATCCTCGCCAGCCGCCGCGACACGATGGGCGAGAACACGATCGGGCCGCGGCTGCGCTGGCTCGGCTGGATCGCCACCGCCGCGATGGCCGCGACAGTGGGGGCGACCTTCGCGACGGGCTGACGCCTTCGCGACGGCCCGAGGCCGCCGCGTTCAGCCGATCTGCACCGACGTATCGGACAGGAACCGGTACTCGGGGATCTCGAGGTTGGTCGGCGCCGGCACGTTCTTCACGACGCGACCGGCGAGATCGAAACGCGACCCGTGGCACGGGCACAGGAAGCCGCCGGGCGCGTGCAGTTCGGCGTTGATCGCCGGGTCGTCCAGCCGCAGCACCGGCGTGCAGCCCAGGTGCGTGCAGACGCCCACCGCAACGAAGAGATCCGGCCGCTCCGAGCGGGTGGCGTTGGCGCAGGCCGGCGGCTGCTCGGAGGCCTTCGACAGCGGGTCGGCCAGCCCCGGGTTCGGCTGCTGCAGCGCGCGCACCATCTCGGGCGTGCGGCGCATCACCCAGACCGGCTTGCCGCGCCACGGCACGGTGCGCAACTGGCCCGGCGCCAGGTCCGACACGTCGACGACCACCGGCCCGCCGACGGCCAGCGCGCGCGCCGAGAGCTCCATGCTGTCGACGAACGGCCAGGCAGTCGCCAGCAGGCCGACGCCGCCGACCGCGCCGGTCGCGGCGATCAGCCACTGGCGACGGGCGCCTTCGGGGCCCGCCTGCTGCATACCGCCGTCCGGGCCGCCCGGGCCGCCGGCGGGCCCGAGCGTCGCATCGATCGCGTTCATCGCTGCTCCTCGCTACGAAGGCCGGCGTCAGCCGATCCGCACCGGCACGAAGATCCGGTTGCCGTCCCGCATGATCAGCAGCGCCACCGACTTGTCGGACTTCGCCAGCGCGGCGCGCACCTGCTCGACGCTCTTCACCGGCGTGCCGTTCACCGCGACGAGCACGTCGCCGGGCTGCACGCCGGCCATCGCCGCCGGGCCACCCGAGCCCTCGACCAGCAGGCCGCCGTCGACCCCGGCCTCGCGCCGTTCCTGCGGCTCGAGCGGCCGCAGCGCGAGGCCGATCCGGCCCTTGGCGACCTTCTCCTCGGCCTTCGCGGCGCCCGCGACCTTCTCGCTCGCGTCGCCGAGCTTCGCGGTGAGTTCCTCGGGCTTGCCCTGGCGCCAGATCTCGAGCGTGACCTTTTCGCCCGGCATCGCCTGGCCGATCAGCGCCGGCAAATCGCCCGACGCGACGATCGGCGTGCCGTTCACCTTGCGGATCACGTCGCCCGGCTGCAGGCCGGCCTTGTCGGCAGGCCCGCCCTTCTCGACGTTCGAAACGAGCGCGCCTTCGGGCTTGTCGAGCTTGAACGAGTCGGCCAGCGTCTGGTTCACCTCCTGGATCGCGACGCCGAGGCGCGCGTGGCTCGCCTTGCCGGTCGCGGCGATCTGGTCGCGCACGCGCGTGGCCACGTCGATCGGGATCGCGAACGACAGCCCCTGGTAGCCGCCAGTGCGGCTGAAGATCTGCGAGTTGATGCCGACCACCTCGCCGCGCGTGTTGAACAGCGGCCCGCCCGAGTTGCCCGGGTTCACCGCGACGTCGGTCTGGATGAACGGCACGAACCCGTCGTCGGGCAGCGAGCGGCCCTTGGCACTCACCACGCCCGCGGTCACCGAGTTCTCGAAGCCGAACGGCGAGCCGATCGCAAGCACCCATTCGCCGACCTTCAGGTCGCGCGCGCTGCCCAGCGGCACGACCGGCAGGTTCTTCGCGTCGATCTTCAGCACCGCGACGTCGGTCTTCGGATCCGAGCCGAGCACCTTCGCGCGGAACTCGCGACGGTCGGTGAGCTTGACGGTCACGTCCTTGGCGTCGCGCACCACGTGCGCGTTGGTGAGGATGACGCCGTTGGGATCGACGATGAAGCCCGAGCCCTCGCCGCGAACCGGCATCTCGCGCGGCCCGCCGCCGTTGGGTCCCTGGAAGCGCTTGAAGAATTCGTAGAACGGGTCGTTCGGGTCGAGCCCCGGCACCTCGACGTCGGCCACCTTCTTCATGCCGCTCACGCTGATGTTGACGACGGCCGGGCCGTAGCGCTGCACGATCTGCGAGAAGTCCGACGTCGCGACCGGGGCCGCCGGTGCGATGGCCGGCGCCGTCGCGACCGCGGCCGGCACTGCGGCGCGCGCGAAACTGCCGGAGACGAAGGTCGCGCCTGCGCCGCCGATCACTCCGGCGGCGACCAGCGCGACCACGAGGCGGGAAGGCGTCATCGAACGGATGCTCATGGATGCTCCTTTGCAGGGGTCTGCGTGATCGATGAGGCGACTATCGGCCCCGAGTCTTAGGCGGCTCTTAAGCCCTGGCCGGCGCTTCGGGGCATGGCCATGACCGCGTCGCGGTCGCAGCGCGAGGTCGCCGCGCGCCCTCCGATAGTCTGGCGCGCATGGAACGAACGGCGGCCGAAACGGTGTTCGTGCTGCAGGGCGGAGGCGCCCTGGGCGCCTACCAGGCGGGCGCCTGCGAGGCGCTGACCGCGGCCGCCGATCACCCGACCTGGGTCGCCGGCATCTCGATCGGCGCGATCAACGCGGCGCTGATCGCGGGCAACCCGCCGGAGCGGCGCATCGCGCGCCTGCGCGAATTCTGGGAGCAGGTCACGGCGAACCTTCCCGCCGTTCCGGCCGTCGCTGCGGCGCCGTTCTCGGGGCTCCTCCGCGAGTGGATCAGCGAATGGAGCGGCGAGCTCGATGCCGCGATCGGGGTGCCCGGTTTCTTCGTGCCTCGGCTCGGCGCCGCCGCATGGCGAGGGGCGATGCCGAACCCGAGCTACTACGACACCGCCCCGCTGCGCGAGACGCTGCTCTCGCTGGTGGACTTCGATCGTCTCAACGACGGGCCGGTACGGCTGAGCGTCGGGGCGGTCGACGTGCAGAGCGGCAACTTCGTCTACTTCGACAATCGCCAGCAGCGCATCGGCCCCGAACACGTCATGGCCAGCGGGGCGCTGCCACCGGGATTTCCGGCGGTGCAGATCGAGGGGCGCTGGTATTGGGACGGCGGCATCGTCTCGAACACGCCGCTGCGGCACGTGGTCGACAACGTCGCGGCGCCACGCGCAACGATCTTCCAGGTGGACCTGTTCAGCGCGCGGGGAGAGCTGCCGAAGACCTTGTCGCAGGTCGACGCGCGCGAGAAGGACATCCGCTTCTCGAGTCGAACCCGCGCGGTCACCGACACGCTGCGGGAACGCCACGAGATGCACCGCCGGATCCGCGCACTGGCGGCGATGCTGCCCGCGTCGCGTCGCGCGCAGCCGCAGGTGCAGGCCATGCTCGCCGACACCCGCGACACGGCGATCACGCTCGTGCACCTCATCTACCGCGGCAACGACTCGGGCGCCTCGGCGAAGGACTTCGAGTTCTCGCGGGCGGCCATGCTGGGGCACTGGCGCGCCGGGCACGCCGACATGGCGCACTCGCTGCGCGAGCTCGCGGCGGCGCCGCGCGCGAATGGCCAGGGTCTGTTCCGGGTGTTCGACTTCGACCGCCACCGTCACCGCAGCCGCAAGCCGCGAGCCTGAACGAGGTGGCCGCTCAGCCGGCCCGCGGCCTTCGAGGCTCTCCCGTTCCGCCCGACTCTCCCGGCCCTCGCACCGCCTGCAGCGCGCCCGGCATCACGCGCACCGCGACGGCGCGGGCGCCGGCGAGTGGCTCGCCGTCCGCGGCCAGCGGCATCTCGGCCACGCACTCGACGCGCAACTGCGTGAACGGCGCCGTGCGCACCTCGGGATGGCCAAGGTGCCGGCCCGCCAGCAGGCGCGGCAGCATCAGCAGCGTTCCGAGCCGCCCGAACCGTCCGGCGATCAGCAGGTCGAGCCGACCGTCGTCGATGCGCGCGCCCGGCACGGCCGGCATCCCTGCGCCGTAGGTCGGCGTGTTCAGCGTCGACGCGAACAGCGCGTCGCCGTCGTGCACGAGCTCGCCGTCGACGATCACGCGCAGCCGGCGGCGCCGCAGCGCGGCGAGCTCGCCCAGCGTGGCCCACAGATAGCGCGGCAGGCCACGAAGCCACTGCGGGCCCTCGGCCGCGCGGCGCGCGATCGCGGCATCGAATCCGGCTTCGACGCTCGACGCAAACGGCCATGCGCCATGCTCGGTGACGAGCTCGCCGAGATCGCAGCCGGAGGCCGGGCCGTGCAAGGCCAGCGCGAGCGCGTCCGGCCAGGCCAGTCCGCGCAGGCCCAGCGCCCGCGCGAGGTCGTTGCCGCTGCCCACCGGCACCAGGCCCAGGCTCAGCTTGCGCTCGACCAGCGCCGGCAGCAGCCGATGCACGGTGCCGTCGCCGCCGATCAGCACGGCCCGCGAGCCTTCCGGGCGCTCGAGCAGCAGCGCGCGCGCGCGCTCGACGTCATCGACGACCGCGAACGCGGCCGCGGGCGCCACCGAGTTCAGCTGCTTCCGCAACGGATCGGCCAGGCGCCAGGCCCGGCCGCCGGCCGCGCAAGGATTGAGCAAGACGAGGGCGGGGCCCGCCGGCGCTGCCACGGGCCCGCTCGCCATGGACCTACTTCTTGCGGCCGTACTTGCCGACCAGCGTCGCCTTGCCGATCGCGTTGGCGTTGACCATGAAGCCGACCAGCGACGCGCTGGCGCCTTCCGGGATGTCGAGCTTCTCCACCTTCAGCGCGTACACCGTGAACACGTAGCGGTGCGGCTTGTCGCCGACCGGCGGACACGGTCCGCCCCAGCCGGGCGCGCCGAAATCGGTCTTCTGCTGGACGGCGCCCGCCGGCAGCTTGCCGCCGTCGGCCGAGCCCGCGCCCTGAGGCAGCGACATCGTGCCGGCTGGCAGGTTGTAGACCACCCAGTGCCACCACCCGGCGCCGCCGGTCGGCGCATCGGGGTCGTGCACCAGCACGGCGAAACTCTTCGTGCCCGCGGGCGGCACCTTCCAGCTGAGCGCAGGCGACACGTTCTCGCCCTCGCAGCCGAAGCCCTTGAACACGTACTTGTTGCCGATCATCGCGCGCGAGCCGATGTCGGGGCTGCTCAACTGGAACGCGAACGCGCTGCCGCACGCCAGCGCGAGCGAGCCGGCGACGAGGGTTCGGGACATGACGCTCATGAAGATCCTCCGGTGGCTGCGGATCCGCCATGCTGGGCCGAACCGGGCGGCTTCGCAAGGTCGACCCGACCGGGATCGGTCGGACTTGCGGCCGCGCCCGGGGCGAGACGGCGATTGCAGTACGATTCACGAGCCGCCAGCGCCGCGACGAGCCGCCAGTGCTGCGGCCCCCGCCCCCTTCTTCCCGGAGAACGAAACTTGGCCGACCCCCACGGATACGGACGCTTCGGCAGCGGCCAGGCAGTCCGGCGCATCGAGGACTCGACGCTGGTCAGCGGCCGCGGCGCCTTCGTCGACGACTTCGACGTCGACGGGCAGGCGCACCTGTGCTTCCTGCGCTCGCCGCATGCGCACGCGCGCATCGTCTCGATCGACGCGTCGGCCGCACGCGAGCTGCCCGGCGTGGTGGCCATCCTGACCGGCGACGACCTCGTGCGCGCCGGCGTCGGCGTGTTCCCGGGGCCCGGCGGCTTCAAGCGCCCGGACGGCTCGCCCGGCATCGCGCCGCCGCGGCGGCCCCTCGCGCACGAGCGCGTGCGCTTCGTCGGCGAGGCGGTCGCCGCGATCGTCGCCGAGTCGCGCCAGGCCGCAATCGACGCGCGCGACGCGATCTACGTCGACTACGAAGACCTGCCCGCCGTCGTCGAGCTCGACGACGCGACGGCACCCGACGCACCGCTGTTGTTCGACGAGGCGCCGGGCAACCTTGCGGCGGCGATGCGGCACGGCAATGCCGACGCCGCCGAGGCCGCGTTCCGCGCCGCCGCGCACGTCGTGTCGCTCGACCTGGTCAACCAGCGGCTCGCGCCGTCGGCGATGGAGCCGCGCGCGGTGCTCGCCACGTACGACGAGGCCACCGACCGCCTCACGCTGCGGATGAGCACGCAGATGCCCTCGGGCGCGCGCGACACCGTGGCGCAGGACCTGCTGAAGATGCCCAGGGAGAAGGTCCGCGTCGTCGTCGGCGACGTCGGCGGGGGCTTCGGCATGAAGACCGGCCTGTACCCCGAGGACGCCGCGGTCGCCTTCGCGGCACGACACCTGAAGCGACCGGTCAAGTGGTGCGCCGAGCGCAGCGACGAGTTCCTCGGCGCCGTGCACGGCCGCGACGTACGCAGCCACGCCGAGCTCGCGCTCGACGCGAACGGCCGCATCCTCGCGATGCGCATCCGCTCGCTGGCCAACGTCGGCGCCTACGCGACGCCCACCGGCGTGGCGATCCAGCTGCTGATCGGGCCGTGGGTGCAGACCAGCATCTACGACATTCCGGTGATCGACTTCGAGTTCCGCGCGATCCTCACGCACACGACGACCACCGGCGCTTATCGCGGCGCGGGCCGGCCCGAGGCGATCTACATCACCGAACGGCTGATGGACGCCGCCGCGCGCCGGCTCGGCATCGAGCAGGCCGAGCTTCGCCGCCGCAACATGATTCGCCCCGAGCAGATGCCCTATCGCAACGCGATGGGCCAGACCTACGACAGCGGCCGCTTCGAGTCGATCATGGACCAGGCGCTGGCGCTGGCCGACTGGAACGGCTTCGACGCGCGGCTGGCCGACTCGAAGGCGCGCGGGCGGCTGCGCGGCCGCGGCATCGCGACCTTCCTCGAATGGACCGGCGGCAACGTGTTCGAAGAGCGCGTCACCGTCGACGTCGCCGCAGACGGCTTCATCGAGATCTTTTCGGCCACGCAGGCGATGGGCCAGGGCATCGCGACCACCTATGCGCAGCTGGCGGTCGACGTGTTCCAGGTGCCGATCGAGCGGATCCGCATCGTGCAGGGCGACACCGACCGCGGCAGCGGCTTCGGCAGCGCCGGCTCGCGCTCGCTGTTCACCGGCGGCTCGGCGGTGCGCGTCGCCTCCGAGCGCACCGTGCGCAAGGCGCAGGACCTCGCCGCCGAGGCGCTCGAGGCCCCGCCCGCCGACGTCGAGTACGTCGACGGCGCGTTCCGCATCGTCGGCACCGATCGCTCGATCGGCCTGTTCGAGCTCGCCGCGCGCCAGCCCGAGCGGCGCATCTGGATGGACTCGACCAGTTCGGTCGAGGGGCCCAGCTGGCCCAACGGCTGCCACCTCTGCGAAGTGGAGATCGACCCCGACACCGGCGTGATCGACGTGCTCGCGTATGCGTCGGTCAACGACGTCGGCCGGGTCGTCAACCCCGACATCGTGCGCGGCCAGCTCGACGGCGGCGCGGTCCAGGGCCTGGGCCAGGCGCTGTGCGAGCAGGTGATCCACGACCGCGCGAGCGGCCAGCTGCTGTCGGCCAGCTTCCTCGACTACGCAATGCCGCGCGCCGACCTGGCGGGGCGCTTTCGCACCGAGATGGACGAGTCGATCCCGTGCCTGACCAATCCGCTGGGGGTCAAGGGCGTCGGCGAGCTGGGCACGATCGGCGCGACCCCGTGCGTGGTCAACGCGGTCGTCGATGCGCTGTGGCGGGCCGGCAAAGGTGAGCGCGCACTGTCGCTGCAGATGCCGCTGACGCCCGAGCGCGTCTGGGCGGCCCTGAACAGCTAGCGGCCTGAAGGTCGCCGCGAGCGGCGGCAGGTTCGTCCGGTCCGGGCCCGGCAGCCCGGGCGGGTCGGGCGGTGCCGCCCGCGCCCCGTTACGTCTGGCCCGCTGCTTTACATCTGCTTACCCGCGGCAGCGGGTCGCCGCGTCGGCGCGCGCTACGCTGGGGGCGTTGTTCGTTCATGGGAAATCCCTCGAATCGGAGCGAACGATGAAAGCACGCGGCCCGGCCGCCTGGCTGGCCTGCGCAGCCGCAGCGGCGACGATCACGCTGGCGCCGGCTGGGCCGTCGCAGGCGCAGCAGCAGTACGACACGTCGTATGCGCAGGCGGCGTACGCGCAGGAAGAGCTCGACCAGATGCTCGCCCCGATCGCGCTGTACCCCGATGCGATGCTTGCGCAGGTGCTGATGGCGGCCACCTACCCGCTCGACGTGGTCGAGGCCGACCGGTTCGTGCGGCAGAACCCGGGCCTGACGGGCGAGGCGCTGGCCGACGCCGTCGAGGGCATGCCCTGGGATCCGAGCGTGCGCGCCCTGACGCAGTTCCCGTCGGTGCTGGCGATGATGAGCGAACGGCTCGACTGGACCGAGCGGCTCGGCGACGCCTTCCTCGCGCAGCGCGACCAGGTCATGGACACCGTCCAGTCGCTGCGTGCGCGCGCCTGGGACGCCGGGAACCTCTCCTCGAACGACCAGCAGCAGGTGATCGTGCAGGACCAGGTCATCGCGATCGAGCCGGTGCGGCCGGGATACCTGTGGGTGCCGTACTACAACCCGGTCGTCGTGTTCGGCACCTGGTGGTGGCCCGACTACCAGCCGTTCTTCTGGGTGCCGCCGGTGGCGTACCGGCCGCCGCACTTCTCCCGGGTCTACTCGTCGGGCATCGCGTGGAGCCCGTACGTGCCGCTGCGCCCGCGGCTCTGGCACGACCCGCGGCCGGTCTGGCGCGACCGTTACGTGGTCGTCGACAATCACCGCGTCAACAACGTCATCGTCACGCGACCCGGCGCATCGCGGCCGCTCGTCTGGCGGCACGACCCCGAGCGCGGACGCGGCGCCGAGTGGCGCGCGCCCGACCGCCGCGGGCCGCGGCCCCATGGCCCCGACGCGTGGAACAGCGCCGCACCCGACCCGCGCTGGAACCGCCCGCCGCCGCCGGATGGCCGCTGGCAGGGCGTGGCCCCCGGGGCGCCGCGCGACTACCGCAATGGTCGGGCACCCGCCAACGGCGAGTTCGGCCAGCGCCGCGAATACGGCCAGCCGCGCGGCGACTACGGACAGCCGCGTGGCGACGCCGGGCGCCCCTGGACCGGCAACCCCGGTCCCCGCGGCGAACCGCCTGCACAACGGCCCGGCGAGTCGTACCCGCAGCGCGTGCAGAAGCCGATGCCGACCGCGCGCGGCGAGATGCCGCAAGTCGCCCCGCCGCCCCATCCCTGGACCAACGGGCAGCCGCCCAGGGTGGATCGGCCCGCCCCCCGCGCCGCGCCGGTCGCGCCGCCGCCGCATCCGTGGACAAACGGGCCGCAGCAGCGGGTGGAACGGCCCGCGCCGCCCTCGCCGCGCCTGCAGCCGGCGCCGGTGGCCCCGCCGCCGCATCCGTGGACCAATCCGCGCCAACCGCGAATGGACGCGCCGCAGCGCGCACCCGTCGCCGCCCCGCCGCCGCGGCCGCAGATGGCCGCGCCCGCCCAGGCGCAGCCGCAGGCCCGCCCGTCGCCGCGGGCCGACGGGCGCGGGCCGCACCCCGGCGAGCGTCGCGAACGTTGACCGCGGTCAACGGCGCGAGCGCGAAGGCATGGACCTGCGACGCACGCCTGCGTTTCACTGTCACGACCGAAGGATCAGGACGACCCCGATGAAGTTCGCACGACCGATCGCCTGGCTGGCCAGCGCCGCGACCGCGATGACCCTCGCGATGGCCCCGATCGCTCCCGCGCAGGCCCAGGCTTCCGCCGCATGGCGGACGCAGGCACCCTACACCCAGCAGGAGCTCGACCAGATGCTGGCGCCAATCGCGCTGTATCCGGACGCGCTGCTCGCGCAGGTGCTGATGGCGGCCACGTACCCCCTCGAGGTCGTGCAGGCTGCGCGCTTCGTGCAGCGCAACCCCGGCCTGGGCGGCGACGCGCTCGAGCGCGCGGTCGCACCGATGGGCTGGGATCCGAGCGTCGCGGCGTTGACGCAGTTCCCGTCGGTGCTCGCGATGATGAACGAGGAGCTCGAGTGGACGCAGCGCCTCGGCGAGGCCGTACTGGCGCAGCGCGAGCAGGTCATGGACACCGTGCAGGCCCTGCGCGCGAAGGCCTACGCGGCCGGCTCGCTGCGCTCGACCGAGCAGCAGCAGGTGATCGTGCAGGAGCGGATCATCCTGATCGAGCCGTGGCGCCCGGGCCTGCTGTGGGTGCCGTACTACAACCCGCTGATCGTGTTCGGCACCTGGTGGTGGCCGGCCTATCCGCCGTTCCTGTGGGTGCCGCCGGTCATCTACCGTCCGCCCTACTTCCCCGAGGTCTACTCGGTCGGCATCGTCTGGGGACCGGTGACGGTGATCCTTGCCTCGTTGTGGAACGACCCGCGGCCCGTCTGGCGCACCCGGCCGATGGTGATCGACCGCGTGCCGGTGACCAACGTGATCGTCACCAACGCCACCGCGCCACGCCCGCAGGTCTGGCACCACGATCCGGCGCACCGGCGCAGCATCGGGTACCGCACCCCGGCCGTGCGTGACCGGTATCCCTCGGTGCCGGCGCCGAGGGTCGCGCCCGCCCCCGGACAGCGCGTCGCGCCGACCCCGCCGCAGCGCGAGCGGATCACGCCCGCCCCGCAGCGCGAGCGTGAGCGCGTGACCCCGACGACGCCGCGCCGCGAGCCGGTGGCACCGGTGCCGCCGCAGCGCGAACGCGTCGCCCCGACGGCGCCGCGCGAACCGACCCGGTCGATGCAGCGCGAACCCTCGACGACGCCCCCGGCGCGCCCCGTTCCTCAGAAGCCGTCGCAGATCCAGCCACCGATGCAACGGCAGGCGCCCGTCGCGCCGCCGACCCAGGGCATTCGCGCGCCGTCGGACGTCGGCCCGCAGCACCGGCAGCAGTCGCCGCAGCGCCAGCCGCAGCAGCCGCGCGAACCACAGCAGCGCGGCCCGCAGTAGCGCGGCGCCCGCTCAGGCGAGGCCGGCCGCCGTCTCGGGCAGCGACCCGAGCCCGGTGCGCAGCGACGGAAACCCGCGCAGGAACGCCTCGCCGTCCTCTCGCCCCTGACGCCAGGTCTGCTCGTACGCATCCGGCGACGTGTAGTCCCAGCTCGAAGCGGCCACCTTGCGCGACGGCTGCACGTAGACCCGCCCCGCGCGGATGAACACCGGCGCGTGCTCCGGATAGCGCCGCGTGGTGAGCACCAGCGTCGCGCCGCCGTCCGGATCGACCGCGTCGACCGGCACGTTGTCGACCAGCCCGCCGTCCATCGTCGGCCTGCCGTCGCGGTACTCGATCGGCGTGAAGGGTGGCGTGCAGCTCGACGCGATGATCAGCGACACCAGTTCGTCGTCGCTGCGGCAGTCCTGCACGCGCACGATCTCGCTGCGAAAGCCGACCGCGCGGCCGAACCCCGGGTGCAGCGAGCGTCGCACGTACTTCTCGATGTTGTAGCCGACGATGCCCAGCGCGACCGCGCTGCGCGGCCCGAGCCAGCGCGGGATGCGCGCGAACTGCACGCGGATCTCCGGCGCGCTCCACATCAGCTGCCGGAAGTGCTCGCCGCCGAGCAGCGCCTTGAGCGCGTTGCGGTAGATCTCGTTGTGCGGGAACACGCGGCGGCCGCGCCGGAACAGGTTCATCGGGTACGCGTTGCGCGGATGGCCCTTCAGCACTTCGCGGTAGTACGCGAGCGCCGTGACCGAATCGTTGGCGAACAGCAGGCACGCCGTCGCAGCGCCGGCCGACACGCCGGCGATCACGCGCGGGCGCAGCTCGATCGCCGGCGCGACCACTTCCCAGAATCCCGCCTGCCACCAGCAGCGATGCCCGCCGCCGGCAAAGACCACCTGTTCGAACATCGTCGATGCACCACCTGCGGGCCGACGGTACACTGCGGCGCGATGGAGGCCGCCGGCCTGCTCCCGGCGATTCTAATCATGAACCTGCGCATCCTCGCCACCGGCGGCACCTTCGACAAGCGCTACGACCCGATGACCGGCGTTCTCGGCTTCGGCGAGACGCACCTGCACGAGATCGTCGCCCGCGCCCGCGTCGCCGGCCCGTTGGAGGTCGAGGTGGTGATGATGATCGACAGCCTCGAGATGGTCGACGCGCATCGCCAGCGCGTGCTCGCGGCGTGCCGCGCCGCGCCCGAGCCGGCGCTGGTGGTCGTCCACGGCACCGACACGATGGTCGAGACGGCGCGCGTGCTCGGCCAGGCGGCGCTCGCGAAGACCATCGTGCTCACCGGCGCGATGGTTCCCTATGCGCTCGCCGATTCCGACGCGAGCTTCAACCTCGGCGCCGCGATCGGCTTCGCACGTAGCCTGCCGCAGGGCGTCTGGGTCGCGATGAACGGCATCGCGCGCCCGTGGTCGAACGTGCGCAAGAACCGCGAACTCGGCGTCTTCGAGCCGCTGGACGAGTGACCGCTCAGCGCGCCCGGCCGACCAGCTTCGTCGCCGCCTCGACGATCTTCGCCGCGGTGACCCGCGCCTGCGCCTCGAGCGGCGGCGAGTAGCCGACCGGGGCGCGCGGCGCGCCCAACCGCGCCAGTTTCGCGACGCCGCGCTCGGCCAGCGTCGCGACGATCTCGGCACCGAACCCCGCCACCTGCACCGCCTCGTGCACGACCAGCACGCGCCCGGTGCGCCGCGCCGAGGCCTCGACGGTCTCGCGGTCCCATGGCCAGATCGTGCGCAGGTCGATCACCTCGGCCTCGATGCCCTGCCCGGCCAGCGTGCCCGCGGCCTTCAGCGCCTCGTGCACCGCGCGGCTCCACGCGACGATCGTGAGGTCGCGCCCGGCCCGCGCGATGCGCGCGCGGCCGATCTCGACCGACTTCGACGCGTCGACCTCGCCTTCGAGCCCCCACAGTTCCTTGTGCTCGAAGTACGCCACCGGATCGCCGCTGGCCACCGCCGCCTTCAGCAGCGCGTAGTTGTCCTGCGGCGTGGCCGGGCAGACGACCGCCAGCCCGGGCACGTGCGCGAACCACGCCTCCAGCGACTGCGAGTGCTGCGCGGCCGACGCGCTCCAGATGCCGATCGGCATCCGGATCACCATCGGCACTCGGCCCTGTCCGCCGAACATGAAGCGGTTCTTCGCGGCCTGGTTGACGATCTCGTCCATCGCGCACAGCGCGAAGTCGACGACCCGCATCTCGACCACCGGCTTCAGGCCGGTCAGCGCCATGCCGACTGCCGAGCCCGCGATCGTCGCTTCCGAGATCGGCGTGTCGATCACGCGCGCCGGGCCGAACGCCTCGAGCAGCCCGCGATACTGGCCGAAGATGCCGCCGCGGCCGAGGTCTTCGCCGAGCGCGACGACCGACTCGTCGGCGCGCATCAGGTCGGCGAGCGCGGCCGCCGCCGCCGCGGCGTAACTCATCGTCCGGGTCAGCTGAACCATCGGCCGCTCCCGGTGTCCTGCACGTCCTCGAACGCGGCCTGCTCGGCCGGCCAGGCCGCGGCGTCGGCCGAGGCGAGCGCTGCGGCGACCTCGTCGCGCGCCGCACGCAACTGCGCCTCGATCGCCTCGTGGGCGACGCCGCGCTCGACCAGCCTGCGCTGCGCAAGCAGCAGCGGGTCGTCGTTCATCGCCGCCGCGAGCTCGCGCGGATCGCGATACGCGGCGGGGTCGACCGACACGTGCCCCTTGAACCGGTACGTCTTCGCGTGCAGCAGCCGCGGGCCGTCGCCGGCACGCACCTGCGCGACCAGCTCGCGCGCCGCCTGCCACACCGCCTCGACGTCCATCCCGTCGACTTCCAGCGCCGGCACGCCGAAGCCGCGCGCGCGCGCGGCCGCACCCTCGCCGGCCGACATCGCCTCGGTGCGCGTGGTGGCCGACCAGCGGTTGTCCTCGCAGACGAACAGCACCGGCAGCTCGAACGCCGCCGCCCAGTTCAGGCTCTCGGCGAATGGCCCGCGATTGAGCGCGCCGTCGCCGAAGAACGTCACCGCGATCGCGTCGCGCCCCTGCACCCGCATCGACTGCGCCGCGCCCACCGCGATCGGAATGCCGGCGGCGACGACGCCGTTGGCGCCCAGCATGCCGACCGAGAAGTCGGCAATGTGCATCGAGCCGCCCTTGCCGCCGCAAAAGCCGCTCGCGCGGCCGAACAGCTCGTGCATCATCCGCTCGAGGTTCGCGCCCTTGGCGATCGTGTGCCCGTGGCCGCGGTGGGTCGAGGTGAGCCAGTCGCTCGCGCGCAGGTGCGCGCACACGCCGGTGGCCACCGCCTCCTGGCCGGTCGACAGGTGCAACGGCCCGCGCACCTGTGCGCGCGCGCCGCTCGCCTGCCCGAACGCGGCGACGCCGCCGCGGCTCGCTTCTTCCGCGGCGTCCTCGAACGCGCGGATCCTGCACATCGTGTGATAGAGCCCGAGCAGCCGGTCGGCGTCGAGCGCGGAATCGTCGGTCATCGCTGGCGGGAATTCCGGGAACGGGTCGAGCCCGGCATCGTACACGCAGCGGCACGGCCGCTGCGCCGGCTCTCAATGCGCCAGCGCGTGCATCTCGGCGCGCAGGTCCGCCTTGCCCTCGAAGCCGATCCCGACCAGTTCGGGCAGCGTGACGTAGCCGTCCTCGACGCGCACGCCATCTGGAAAGCCGCCATAGGGCTGGAACAGGTCCGGATACGACTCGTTGCCGCCCAGGCCCAGCCCCGCCGCGATCGCCAGCGACATCTGGTGACCGCCGTGCGGGATGCAGCGGCTGCGCGACCAGCCGTGTTCGCCGAGCATCGCCAGCGTGCGCAGGTACTCCACCAGGCCGTAGCTCAGCGCGCAGTCGAACTGCAGCCAGTCGCGGTCGGGCCGCATGCCGGCATAGCGGATCAGGTTGCGCGCGTCCTGCATCGAGAACAGGTTCTCGCCGGTCGCCAGCGGCTTGTCGTAGTGGTTCGCGAGCTCGGCCTGCAGCGCGTAGTCGAGCGGATCGCCCGCCTCCTCGTACCAGAAGAGGTCGTACTGCGAGAACGCCTTCGCGTAGTCGATCGCGGTCGGCAGGTCGAAGCGGCCGTTGGCGTCGACCGCGAGCCGCTGGCCCGGCCCCAGCAGCGCGAGCACCGCCTCGATGCGCCGGCAGTCTTCGGCCAGCGACGCGCCGCCGATCTTCATCTTGACCACCGAATAGCCGCGGCCGAGGTAACTCCGCATCTCCTGCGTCAGCCCTTCGAGGCCCTTGCCAGGCCAGTAGTAGCCGCCTGCCGCGTAGACGAACACCCGCCGGTTCGGGCGACCGTCGCCGTACCGATCGGCGAGCAGCTGGTAGAGCGGCTTGCCCTCGATCTTCGCGACCGCATCCCAGACCGCCATGTCGATTGTGCCCACCGCGACCGAGCGCTCGCCGTGGCCGCCGGGCTTCTCGTTGGTCATCATCGCGGCCCAGATCCGGTGCGGGCACAGCAGGCCGCGCTCGTCGAGCAGGCTGTCGGGCGCGGCGCCGAGCACCCGCGGAATGAAGCGCTCGCGCATCAGCGCGCCCTGCCCGTAGCGGCCGTTCGAGTTGAAGCCGTAGCCGATCACGGGCCGGCCGTCGCGCACCTGGTCGGTGACGACGGCCACCAGGCTCAGCGTCATCTTCGAGAAGTCGATGTACGCGTTGCGGATGTTCGACGCGATCGGGCGAGTCGATTCGCGGATTTCCAGGATTCTCATCGGGGCCGTTCTTTTCGATGCAGGAGCGAGCGAATCGCGGCGGAGCGTCACGAACCGGAGTAGTCCGAGCCTATAACAAGCCGAGTCCTTCCTGCGGACACGGATTCGGCGTAAACTGCACAGAATTCTGTAACCCTACGCCGGAAGCCGATCATGGGATTCACCGCCAGCGACGTCGTGCCCTTCACGCAGGCCCGCGCCAACCTGTCCGAACTCGCGGAACAGGTCAAGGCCGGCGCCGAGAAGATCATCACGAAGAACGGCGAGAGCTACGTCGCGCTGATCGATTCCGACCGACTCGACTACTACCACCGCCTGGAGCGCGAGCGCATCCACCTGCTGCTGCTCGAGGACGCGCGACGCGGCCTGGATGACGTCGTGGCAGGCCGCACACAAGAGGCGGACGCAGTCATCGCGACCCTGCAGAAGCGCCGCGCCGCCGCGAGGAAATCGCCCGCCCGGGCCGCCAAGCGTGGCTGATCCGGCTTACCGGGTCGAGCTGACAGCGAGCTTCCTGGAGCGGCTGGAGTCCATCGAAACCTTTCTGCGGGAAGCCGATGCGCCGTTGGCCTACGACGCCCTGCTGACGATGCTTCGGGATACGGTGATCCCCAACCTGCGGCGTTTTCCGCGCATGGGCCGCCGCTACCTGGACCAGCCGCCGCAGTCTGCCGAAGCGATCGCCCTGCTCGGCCAGCTACCCGCCGGCGCAGTCGATGGCCTGCGGGTACTCGGCAGCGGCGATGACTTGATCCTGTACACAGAGGATGCGAGCCGCGCCACCGTGTACCTGCTGTCGATCCGCCACCACCGGCAGCTGAGCTTCGATTTTGCGAGGCTATGGTCACGAGCCGGGGAATAGCGCTCAGGGTCCGACCAGGCACAGCCCGCCCACCAGGACACCGCCAAGGGGAAGCATCGGAGTCGGGCGGAAGGACGTGTGAATCCTCCGGAAACTAAAACAAGGCGCCCGCCTTCCGTTCTTGTTAAAGACTGCCTATCATGTGGAGCAAATCTGGCCCCATGCGAAAGGCAGCCATCTGGATGGCGACCGGCGGCGAAGCCCCCACCAGAGCGGGACGCTACATCACCCAGCCCTCGGGCTACCGGGCGTTCATAGCGGCACCCCTGCCGCCACAGCCCGCACTGGCACTGGGCGGCGAGCTTCAGGGCCTGCTTTCCGCCGCCGACCGCGCGCTGGGTCGGCTCGACGGGTCAGTGCTCACCCTGCCGAACCCGGACCTCTTCGTCTTCATGTATGTGCGCAAGGAGGCGGTGCTCTCCAGCCAGATCGAGGGCACGCAAAGCTCCCTGCAGGACCTGCTCGCCGCCGAGGCGCAGCTCTTCGAACAGACCTTGCCGCGCGACGTGGACGAGGTGATCAACTATGTGCGCGCAATCAACCACGGCCTGGCGCGACTCGCCGAGCTGCCGGTTTCGGTGAACCTGATCCGCGAGATCCACGCCGAGCTGATGCGCGGCGTGCGCGGCGGCAGGCTCCAGCCGGGTGAACTGCGCACGAGCCAGAACTGGATCGGCCCGGCTGGCTGCACGCTGAACACCGCGACCTTCGTGCCGCCGCCGCACCACGCGGTGCCTGCGGCGCTGGGGGACCTGGAGACCTTCCTGCACGCATCCGACGATCTGCCGCCGCTGGTGAAGATCGCGCTCGCGCATGTGCAGTTCGAGACGATTCACCCGTTCCTCGACGGCAACGGGCGCGTCGGGCGCCTGCTGATCACCTTCCTGCTCACCGAGCGCGGCGTGCTGCACAAGCCGGTGCTCTATCTGTCGCACTACTTCAAGCAGCATCGGCAGGCTTACTACGAGCACTTGCAGGCGGTACGCGACCAGGGGGCCTGGGAAGCGTGGCTCGCGTTCTTCCTGCGCGGCGTGATCGAGGTGGCCGGTGAGGCCGCGGAGACGGCAAGGCGGATCCTGCAACTGCGAGAGCAGCACCGTGCCGCGATCACGGCGCAACTCGGCCGCGCGGCCGGCAACGGCCACAAGGTCCTCGAATCGCTGTTCGACCGGCCGATCGTCGCCGTGAACGACGTGCAGAAGATGACAGGCACCACCTACACAGCGGCAAACAGCCTGGTGTCCCGGCTGGTGAAGCTGGGCGTGCTCAGCGAGATGACCGGCTACGCGCGGAATCGGCGGTTTCGCTACGCGCCGTATATCGCTCTGTTCAATGAGGCGGGCCCCGAGGGAGGGGCCGCGGAGGCGCCCGGGCGAGCGCAAGAGGATGTGTAATGGCAAGAACCACCCACAAGAAGCCCGGCGACAACGCTGGCGACGCCGCGGTGAGCTACGAAGCCCCTCTCTTGGAGATGGACGACACGCTGCGCGGCATCCGCAAGCAGTACAACGAACGCTGAGCGCACAACCACAGTGATCGTCTATCAAGCCACCAAGAGTCAGTTTCTTCAGCACGCGCTGCGCCAAGACATCGAAGACATCGTCTCGCGCCAGTTTCACAGCGTGACGGGCCACGGGGTCGCACCTGCCGAGATCCAGGCCTGGAAGCACTCGCTGCTGGAGATGGCCAAGGTGCTGCAGGACGAAGAGATCCCGCCCGACGCCGGCGTGGCCATCGAGTACCAGCTGCCGCAGAGCTCCAGGCGCATCGACTTCGTGATCACCGGCGAGGACGCTGCGGCGCGCACGAAGGTGGTGATCGTCGAGCTCAAGCAATGGTCCGAGTCGCGCCGCAGCGAGAAGGATGCAATCGTTTGGGCACGCCGTGGCGGCCGTGCAGGCGAGACCGAGGGCCCGCACCCTTCGTATCAAGCCTGGTCGTATGCCGCCTACCTCGAAGACTTCAATAGCGCCGTGCAGGAAGGCGCGATGGCACTTCAGCCTTGCGCCTACCTGCACAACCACCCGCGCGACGGCGAGATCGACCACCCGCATTACCGCGAGCACATCGAGCGTGCGCCGCTCTTTCTGGCACCGGAGCGCGCCAGGCTCCAGGCGTTCATCCGTGAGCACGTGCGCCACGGCGACCGCCGCGGTGCGCTGTACACAATCGAGCACGGACGCATCCGACCGTCGAAGATGCTGGCTGAAGCAGTGGCGGGGCTGCTGCAAGGCAAACCGGAGTTCGTGCTCATCGACGACCAGAAGGTCGTACACGAGACCATCCTGCAGGCCGACGCCAGGGCAACGAAGCGCAAGCAGGTCGTGATCGTTCAAGGTGGGCCCGGGACGGGCAAGTCGGTCGTCGCGATAAACCTGCTTGGAGCGCTCATTTCGCGCGAACGCAATGCGCGCTACGTGTCCAAGAACGCCGCGCCTCGCGCCGTCTACGAGGCCAGGCTCGCGGGCACATTCACGAAGACGCGCATCAGCAACCTGTTCAGCGGCTCCGGGGCCTTCGTGAACGACGAGCCCGACACCTACGACACGCTGCTCGTCGACGAGGCCCACCGGCTGAACGAGAAGAGCGGCCTGTTCCGCAACCTCGGCGACAACCAGATTCGCGAGCTGATCCGATCTGCACGTTGCACCGTCTTCTTCATCGACGACGACCAGCGCGTGACGGTCCACGATATCGGCCACACCGAAGAGCTGCGCGCCCGCGCCCGTGAGTTCGACGCCGCGGTGACCGAGCTGGAACTCTCGTCACAATTCCGCTGCAACGGCGCCGACGGCTACCTGGCTTGGCTCGATGACACGCTGGACATTCGCCCTACCGCGAACACCACGCTCGACCCGGCCGAGTTCGACTTTCGCGTCTTCGACAGCCCGAGCGAGTTGCACGACCTCATCGCACTGAAGAACGGCGCCAGCAATCGCTCGCGGGTCGTGGCCGGCTACTGCTGGGAGTGGCCGAGCAAGCGCGACCCGCAGGCCTGGGACATCGAGCTGCCGGCCTTCGGCTACCGGCGCCGATGGAACCTGGACAAGGACGGCAGCCTCTGGATCGTGACGCCGGGCTCGGTCGAGCAGGTGGGCTGCATTCACACGTGCCAAGGGCTCGAGCTGGATTACGTGGGTGTCATCGTCGGCCCGGATCTCGTCTACCGGGAGGGACGAATCGTCACCGACGCGACGAAGCGCGCGCGGTCGGACCAGTCGGTCAAGGGCCTGAAGGGCATGTCGAAAGACGACCCCGACCGCGCCCGGCAACTGGCCGACACGATCGTCAAGAACACCTATCGCACACTGATGACGCGTGGCATGAAGGGCTGCTACGTCTACTGCACCGATGCGCCACTCGCTGCGTACCTCCGCGGCCGCCTGACGGCGACGACCGATAGCGGTGACGCTCGACCGCGGGGCACTGCTGCAGCACCGAACGCCGAGTCACGAGACTCGAACGTGATACCGCTGCGCCGAGTCTCGATCGCGGAGCGCGCCGCCGGCATGCCCGCAGTGCCGGTGATCGACCTGCGTCTCGCGGCTGGCCCGTTCTCCGACCCGCAGGCGCTCGAAACAGGCGCCACCGATTGGGTGGCGCTGCCCGACTGGGTGCGCCCGCAGCCCGGCCTGTTCGTGGCGCAGGTATCGGGTGAGTCCATGAACCGCCGCATCCCCAACGGCGCGTGGTGCCTGTTCCGCGCCAACCCGACCGGAACGCGCGAGGGCAAGGTGGTGGTGGTGCAGCATCGCAGTATCGCCGACCCCGAGACGGGTGGTCGTTACACGATCAAGGTCTACTCGAGCGAGAAGGATCCAGCGGAGGATGGAGGCTGGCGGCACCGGCGGATCACGTTGCGGCCTGACTCGGATCGGCCGGGATTCGAGCCTATCGTCATCGAGGCGGGCGACGGGGACGAGGGGTTTGTCGTTGTGGCCGAGATGTTGACGGTGCTCTCGAAAGGCTAGCCGGCCCCGAGCGCTCCGGGCACAGCCGCCGCGCGCTCGCAGCGGCAGGAGCACCGGTACGCCCGGCAGCGGCGGCAATCCGGGGAATGGGCAGCGGCCTGATCGAGCGACGCGCCCGACTGGCAGCTACTTCCCGATACAAAACCTGCTGAAGATCACCCCCAGCAGATCATCTGCCGTGAACTCCCCGGTGATCTCGTTCAGCCGCTCCTGCGCGAGCCGCAGTTCCTCGGCGAACAGGTCCAGTTGCTGCGCTCGCTGCCGCGCGTGCGCCTCGGCCGCCTCGACGTGCGCCTGCGCCGCGCGAAGCGCGATCAGGTGCCGCTCGCGCGCGATGAAGGTCGACTCGCCGCTCGCCTGCCAGCCCGCCAGCTCGAGCAAGAGCGTCCGCAGCAGGTCGATCCCGGCCCCCGTCTTCGCCGAGAGCCAGACCGACGACACTGATTGACCACGTTCCGGCCAGATTTCGTCGCCGATCGTCTCGCCCCCGCCCGCGACCCGATCGACCACTGTACCGGCACTGTCCGCCCGCTCCACCCGCGCCGCCATCCCCGCCAGGTCGATCTTGTTGTACACCCGCACCATCGGCACCGGCTCGGCGAGCCGATGATCGAGCTCCCGCTCGATCGCCTCCGCGCCCGCGGCATCGCGGTCGCGGGCATCCAGCAGGTGCAGCACCACGTCGGCCTGCGCCGCCTCGGCCCAGGTCCGGGCGATCCCGAGCCGCTCGACCTGATCGGTCGTCTCGCGCAGCCCGGCCGTATCGACGATGTTTAGCGGCACCCCCTCGATCTGGATCGCCTGCGCGATCCGGTCGCGGGTCGTGCCCGGTATCTCGGTGACGATCGCCACCTCCGCGCCGGCCAGCGCGTTGAGCAGCGAGCTCTTGCCGACGTTCGGCTCGCCGAGCAGCACCACGTTCAGCCCGTCGCGAAGCAAGGCGCCGCGACGCGCATTGGCCAGCAAAGCATGCAGATCGTCTCGAATCCGCGCCAACCGGCCGCGCGCGTCGGACGCCTCCAGGAAGTCGATCTCTTCCTCGGGGAAGTCGAGCGTCGCCTCGACCAGCGTGCGCAGCTCGATCAGCCGCTCGACCAGCCCATGCACCGCCGCCGAGAATTCGCCCGACAGCGAGCGGGTGGCCGAGCGCGCCGCCTGCTCGGTACTGGCGTCGATCAGGTCGGCGACGGCCTCGGCCTGCGCCAGGTCGAGCTTGTCGTTCAGGAACGCGCGTTGGGTGAACTCGCCGGGCTCGGCCAGCCGCAGCCCGATCTCGCGGCCGGCTTCCAGCACCCGGCGCAGCAGCAGCTGCAGCACGACCGGCCCGCCGTGTCCCTGCAACTCGAGGACGTCCTCGCCGGTGTACGAGTGCGGCGCCGGGAAGTGGATCGCGATCCCCTGGTCGATCGCCCCGCCGTCGGCCGCCAGGAACGGCCCGTAGGTCGCGTGCCGCGGAGCGAGCGCCCGGCCCAGCACCGCCGCAACGATCGGCGACAGGTCGCGTCCGGAGACCCGGACGACCCCGATGCCGCCCCTGCCCGGCGCCGTCGCGATCGCGGCAATCGGAAGATCGGAGATCATCGTCGCATCATCGTTGGCCGTGCCGCCCAAAAGCAAGCGGCGCCCGCAGGCGCCGCTCCGCAATGACCCGGGCAGGCCCCCGGTCAGCCGCGCGCCTTCGCCGCCGCCGCCGCCTGCGTGATCTTGCGCGTGATCACCCACTGCTGCGCGATCGAGTAGACGTTGTTCACCAGCCAGTACAGCACCAGGCCCGCCGGGAAGAAGAAGAACATCACCGAGAACACCAGCGGCATGATCATCATCATCTTCGCCTGCACCGGGTCGGGCGGCGTCGGGTTCAGCTTGGTCTGGATGAACATCGTTCCCGCCATCACCAGCGGCAGGATGTAGTAGGGGTCCGGCGCCGCCAGGTCGGTGATCCACCCGATCCACGGTGCGTCGCGCATCTCCACCGACGCGAGCAGCACCCAGTACAGCGCGATGAACACCGGGATCTGCACCACGATCGGCAGGCAGCCGCCGAGCGGGTTGATCTTCTCGGTCTTGTACAGCTCCATCATCGCCTGGTTCATCTTCACGCGATCGTTGCCGTAGCGCTCGCGGATCGCGGTGAGCCGCGGCGTAACCGCCTTCATCCGCGCCATCGACTTGTAGCTCGCCGCCTGCAGCGGGAAGAAGATGGTCTTCACGACGATCGTCAGCAGCACGATCGCCCAGCCCCAGTTGCCCACCAGCCCGTGCAGCTTCTGCAGCAGCCAGTGGATCGGCTGCGCGACCGCGGTGAGCCAGCCGTAGTCGACGGTCAGGTCCAGGCCCGGCGCGATGCTCTCGAGCATGCGCTGGTCCTGCGGGCCGACCAGCAGCCGCGACTGGACGGTCGTGCTCGCCTGCGGCGCCAGTTCGGCCAGCGGCTCCTTGATGCCCACCGAGTACAGGTTCGTGTCGACCTTGCGCGTGTAGAACTCGCGATTGACCTTGGGCGCCGGAATCCACGCCGAGACGAAGTAGTGCTGGATGATGCCGACCCAGCCGTTGTCCGCGCTCATGGCGTGCTTCGCCTTGTCCTTCTCGATGTCGCCGAAGGCCACCTTCTGGAACTTGTCGGCGTCGGTGTACACCACCGGGCCCGTGTAGGTGCTGTAGAACTTCGACTCCCCGGGCGGCGGATTGCCGTCGCGCGTGAGCTGCATGTAGAGCACCGGCCGCGCCGGCGCGGTGCCGACGTTGGTGATCTCGTCCTTCACGTCGACGACGTACGCGCCGCGCGCCAGCGTGTAGGTGCGCACCAGCCGCACGCCGCCGCTCTCCGCGGCGAGCGTCAGCTTCACTGCGTCGCCGCCCGCTGCCAGCACGTGGGGCCCCGCATTGCCATCCACCGGCGTCATCGGCGTGCGGTGGTTCGGGTAGCCGGGCCCGTCGGCGGCGCCGATCAGGCCGCTCTGCGCAACGTACAGCTTGCCGGGCAGGCTCTGCAGCAGCACCAGGTTGTGCGCCCGGTCGTTGAGGTCACGATGGTGGAGCAGCTCGGCCCGCTGGATCTGGCCGCCGACCGGGTTCACGTCGAGCGCCAGCACGTCGTTGGCCAGGCGGATCACCTGGCCCGAGGTCGCGGCGGCCGCCTCCGGTGCGCCCGAGGGCGCGGCCGCTTGCGCGGCGGCCGATCCACCGGCCTGCGCGGCGGGCGCGGCGCCCGGCACCTCGGCCGTGGCGGTGCCCGCCGGCGCGCTGGTGGACGGCGGAATGCTGGCGTCGGTGCGCGGCTTGCCGTTGCCGGATGCCGCCGGGGCGGTCGCCTGCGGCGTCGCGCCGCCGAACAGCGACGGATGGCCCTGATGGCGCTGCCACGAATCCCACAGGAACAACAGCGACATCGAGAAGACGATCCAGAGGATCATTCGTTGGGTCTGCATGGTCTATCGTTCAGTGGGTTCGTTGCCGCGCAGCGCCGCCGGCCACCGGCAACGGCACAGCGCAGGCGGGCGGTCCGGGACTTCGTCCAGGCCGCCGGGATTGAAGGGATGACAGCGCGCGAAGCGCCTGATCGCGAGCCAGCCGCCGGCCACCCCGCCGTGCCGCTCGATGGCCTGCAGCGCGTAGTCGGAACACGTGGGCAGGAAACGGCAGCGCGGCGTCGTCATCGGGCTGATCGCCACCCGATAGAATCGAATCAACGCCGCGAGCACCCGCTTCACCCCTGCTTCTCCTGTTCAGCGACCGGCCAGGCGCCGGCTCATCGCCCGGAACGCCTCGTCGAGCTCGGCGCGGACGAGCGCCTTGCGGTGCCGTGCGCCGCGCGCCGGCGGCAGCACCGTCATGCGCAGCAACGCGGCCACGGGCGCCCGCGCGACGTCCGCCGCGCGCCAAGCCTCGCGCGCGACGCGGCGAACCGCGTTGCGATCGACTGCCCTGGCCAGCAGACGTTTCGGAATCGCCATGAACAATACGCCGGGTGGACCGTCGAGCACCCGCCAGTGCAGGCTGAAGTGCTCGCCCCGGACGCCGGGTCGCGTGCGCAGCAGCGCGGCCACGGTGCCGCGCGGCAGGCGCGCGGGCCCCGCGCCCGCCGGGCGCGCCGATTCAGACGGCGAGACGCTTGCGGCCTTTGGCGCGGCGCGCGCGGATGACGTCACGACCGCCACGGGTTTTCATGCGGGCAAGAAAGCCGTGCGTGCGCTTTCGCCGCACGACGGAGGGTTGATAGGTGCGTTTCATCGGGAAAGTCCTCGGCCGGGGAGGGAAAAGCCTTTCATTACAACGCATTAGACGCCCGGCTGTCAATTTCGGGTTGGCGTCGAGGCCCCATGAAGGGGTAAAATGGGCGGTTTCGTGCCCCGCCCAAACCCCGTTCGCCCGCCACGCTTGCCCGAATCGATCGACACCATGTTGGACCGCTGGCTCGCCTGCGTGGCTCGGCTCGAAAGCGAGATCCCTGCCCAACAGTTCAAGCCCTGGATCAAGCCGCTGGTCTTCCTCGGCTATGACGAGGGCGAGCATCTGCTGCGGCTGGGCGTCCCGAACCACTTCAAGCTGAACTGGGTGAAGTCGCAGTTCGAGTCGCGCATCGAGACGATCGCGCGCGAGACCATCGAGCCCGAGCTGCGCGTGAGCTTCGAGATTCACCGCGCGGCCGCTGCCGCGAACGACACGCCGCAGCCCGACGCGACGCGCGGCGCGTCCCCCGAGGCCCGCGCCGGCCTCGACGCTGCGGCGCTCGATGGAATCGACATCGACGCGTTCGACGCCGTCGAGCCGGCCGTCCCCGCGACGCCGCCCGCGCACGCCGCCCCCGACGCGCAGACGCGGCTGCGCCCCGAGCTCACCTTCGACACCTTCGTGCACGGCAAGGCCAACCAGATCGCCTGGTCGGCGGCGCTGCAGGTGGTCGAGCGGCCCGGCACCGCCTACAACCCGCTCTTCCTGTACGGCGGGGTGGGGCTGGGCAAGACCCACCTGCTGCACGCGGTGGGCAACGCCATCCTCGAGCGCAAGCCCGATGCGCGCGTGCGCTACATCCACGCGCAGGACTACTTCGACGAGATGGTGCGCGGCATCCAGCGCAAGTCGCTGCACGAGTTCAAGAAGAAATACCAGTCGCTCGACCTGCTGCTGATCGACGACATCCAGTTCCTCGGCGGCAAGGAACGCACGCAGGAAGAGTTCTTCTACACCTTCGAGGCGCTGCTCACCGCGCGCAAGCAGCTGATCATCACCAGCGACACCTATCCGAAGGAGCTGTCGGCCTTCGAAGACCGGCTGGTGTCGCGCTTCGGCTCGGGCCTCATCGTCGAGATCGAGCCGCCCGAGCTCGAGATGCGCGTCGCGATCCTGCTGAAGAAGGCCGAGCAGTCCGGCGAGAAGCTGCCCGAAGAGGTCGCGTTCTTCGTCGCAAAGAACCTGCGCTCGAACGTTCGCGAGCTCGAGGGCGCGCTGCTGCGCGTCATCGCGTTCGCGCGCTTCCGCAACAAGGCCGTCACCGCCGACCTCGCCAAGGAAGCGCTGAAAGACCTGCTCGAGCTGAACCGGCCGCCGATCTCGATCGAGTCGATCCAGAAGACGGTGGCCGACTTCTTCAAGATCAAGGTCGCCGACATGTACAGCAAGCGCCGGCCCGCGCACATCGCCCGCGCGCGCCAGGTCGCCATGTACTTCGCCAAGGAGCTCACGCAGAAGAGCTTCCCCGAGATCGGCGAAGCCTTCGGCGGCCGCGACCACACCACGGTCATGCACGCGGTCAAGCGCATCGCCGAACTGCGCCAGCACGACCAGGAATGGAACCGCCAGTTGCACGTGCTCGACCAGACGCTGCGCGGATGAGGGCCGGCATGCACAGCGTGGGCAAGGGCGGGACAAGCGCGGGATCGAATGTGGACAACCCGCCTCTTTTCCGGGCAGGCGCAAGTTGTTCGACCGGGTCCACAGGCCCGGGTGCCGATCTTCCACACCCCCGAAACGCCCGCAAACCCAATGCCCGCGCAGGGCAGGGCGGGTTGTCCCCAGAGTTGCGCCCCGTACATCCAACAACAGCAACAGGAATCTAAAGCAATGCAGTTCATCAAAGCCAACCGCGATGCGATCCTGAAGCCCCTGCAGACCGTGGCCGGAATCGTCGAGCGCCGGCACACGCTGCCGATCCTGGCCAACGTGCTGCTGCGCAAGACCGGCGACGACGTCTCGTTCCTCGCCACCGACGTCGAGATCCAGATCCAGACCACCGCGCAACTCGGGGCCGGCAAGGAAGACGGCGGCACGACCGTCTCGGCGCGCAAGCTGCTCGACATCCTGCGTTCGCTGCCCGACGGCGCCGACGTCTCGATCAAGGTCGAGAACAAGCGCGCGACCATCCAGGCGGGCAAGAGCCGGTTCGCGCTGCAGACGCTGGCGGCCGAGGAGTACCCGACGGTCGCGGTCAACGAGCAGTTCAATGCTTCGTTCTCGCTGCCGCAGAAGCAGCTCAAGCACCTGTTCCAGATGGTGCACTTCGCGATGGCGCAGCAGGACATCCGCTACTACCTGAACGGCCTGCTGCTGGTCACCGATGGTGCGCAGGTCAAGGTGGTGGCCACCGACGGCCACCGGCTCGCGTTCTGCGAGGCCGCGATCGAGGGCGCGCAGCTCGCGAAGCAGGAAGTGATCATCCCGCGCAAGACCGTGCTCGAACTGCAGCGGCTGCTCGCCGACAGCGACGAGCCGGTGCTGATCGACGTGTCGGGCAACCAGGTGCGCTTCCGCTTCGGCGAGGTCGAGATGATCTCGAAGCTGGTCGAGGGCAAGTTCCCCGACTACCAGCGCGTCATCCCGCAGGGCTACACGCGGCGCGTGACCGTCGCGCGCGACGTGCTCGCCGCGTCGCTCGCTCGCGCGTCCATCCTCACCAGCGACAAGTTCAAGGGCGTGCGCCTGAGCCTGTCGCCGGGCGCCATGAAGATCCAGACCAGCAACGCCGAGCAGGAAGAGGCGGTCGAGGAAATCGAGGTCGACTACGCCGGCGACGGCCTGGAGATCGGCTTCAACGTCGGCTACCTGCAGGACGTGCTGGGCAACCTGAAGAACGAGTCGATCCGGATGGACTTCGGCGACGCCAACACCAGTGCGTTGCTGACGGTGCCCGACGACGAGCAGTTCAAGTACGTCGTGATGCCGATGCGCATCTGAGGAACACGATGACCGACGCGGAAAAGCAGTACGACTCCTCCTCGATCCAGATCCTCGAGGGACTGGAGGCGGTTCGCAAGCGCCCAGGCATGTACATCGGGGACACCTCCGACGGCACAGGCCTGCACCACATGGTGTTCGAGGTGGTCGACAACTCGATCGACGAGGCGCTGGCCGGGCATTGCGACGAGATCGTCGTCACGATCCACACCGACAACTCGATCTCGGTGGTCGACAACGGCCGCGGCATTCCCACCGGCATCAAGTGGGACGACAAGCACGAGCCCAAGCGCAGCGCGGCCGAGATCGCGATGACGGAACTCCACGCCGGGGGAAAGTTCAACCAGAACAGCTACAAGGTGTCGGGCGGCCTGCACGGCGTGGGCGTCTCCTGCGTGAACGCGCTGTCGAAGTGGCTGCGCCTCACCATCCGGCGCGAAGGCAAGGTGCACTTCACCGAGTTCCATCACGGCGTCGTTCACGAGCGCGTCGTCGAGAAGCGCGACGGTGTCGAGGTGTCGCCGATGCGTGTCACCGGCGACACGCAGCTGCGCGGCACCGAGGTGCACTTCCTGGCCGACGAGTCGATCTTCGGCAACGTCGAGTTCCACTACGAGATCCTCAGCAAGCGGCTGCGCGAGCTCAGCTTCCTGAACAACGGCGTTCGCATCAAGCTGGTCGACCAGCGCCAGGGCAAGGAAGAAGACTTCGCGTTCTCGGGCGGCGTGCGCGGCTTCGTCGAGTACATCAACAAGACCAAGGCCACGATCCACCCGAACATCTTCCACACCTCGGGCGAGATCGAGGTCGAGGTCGGCGGCGAGCACAAGCGCGTGTTCGTCGAGGTGGCCATGCAGTGGAACGACGGCTACACCGAGCAGGTGCTCTGCTTCACCAACAACATCCCGCAGAAGGACGGCGGCACGCACCTCACCGGCCTGCGCGCGGCGATGACCCGCGTCATCAACAAGTACATCGAGCAGAACGAGCTCGCGAAGAAGGCCAAGGTCGAGACCGGCGGTGACGACATGCGCGAGGGCCTGGCCTGCGTGCTGTCGATCAAGATGGCCGACCCGAAGTTCTCCAGCCAGACCAAGGAGAAGCTCGTCTCGTCCGAGGCGCGCCCGGCGGTCGAGGACATCGTCGCGAAGGCGCTCGACGAGTTCCTGCTCGAGAAGCCGGTCGACGCGAAGATCATCTGCAGCAAGATCGTCGACGCGGCGCGCGCGCGCGAAGCCGCGCGCAAGGCGCGCGAGATGACCCGCCGCAAGGGGCTGCTCGACGGCGTGGGGCTGCCCGGCAAGCTGGCCGATTGCCAGGAGAAGGACCCGGCGCTCTCCGAGATCTTCATCGTCGAGGGCGACTCGGCCGGCGGCTCGGCCAAGCAGGGCCGCGACCGCAAGTTCCAGGCGATCCTGCCGCTGCGCGGCAAGGTGCTCAACGTCGAGAAGGCGCGCTTCGACAAGCTGATCTCGTCCGAGCAGATCGCCACGCTGATCACCGCGCTGGGCACCAACATCGGCCCCGACTACGACGTCGGCAAGCTGCGCTACCACCGCATCATCGTGATGACCGACGCCGACGTCGACGGCAGCCACATCCGCACGCTGCTGCTCACGTTCTTCTACCGTCAGATGCCCGACCTCGTCGAGCGCGGCCACGTCTACATCGCGCAGCCGCCGCTGTACAAGGTCAAGCACGGCAAGGACGAGCGCTACCTGAAGGACGACCACGAGCTCAACCAGTACATGCTGCGGCACGCGCTCGACGGCGCCGTGCTGTTGCCCGCCGTGGGCGCCGAGCCGATCCGCGGCGAGGCGCTGGGCGAGCTGGCGCGCAAGTACCTGCTGGCCGAAGCGGTCATCGAGCGACTGGCACGCATCATCGACGCCGACGCGCTGCGCGCGATCCTCGACGGTTGCGCGATCGACCTCGCCAACGAGCAGAGCACGATGGCCTCGGCCGGCCGGCTGGCGCAGGCGATGTTGAAGTACGCGCCGCTCACCAACGGCGACGCGCCGTCGGTGCGGCCGCGCTTCGACGACAAGCACGAGAAGTGGCTGCTGGTCATCGAGCGCAAGCACCACGGCAACGTGAAGGCCAGCGCGATCGACGCCGACTTCCTGGTTTCGGCCGACTATCGCGCGCTGGCCGACTGCGCGCAGACGTTCGCGGGCCTGGTGGGCGCCGGCGCCGAGATCCGCCGCGGCGAGGGCGACAAGCAGAAGAGCCAGCCGGTGGCCGACTTCCGCGCCGCGATGCGCTGGCTGCTCGCCGAGGCCGAGCGCGGCGTCGGGCGCCAGCGCTACAAGGGCCTGGGCGAGATGAACGCCGAGCAGCTGTGGGAGACCACGATGGACCCGGCCGCGCGCCGGCTGCTGCGCGTGCAGATCGAGGACGCGCTCGCCGCCGACCAGATCTTCGCGACGCTGATGGGCGACGAGGTCGAGCCTCGGCGCGCGTTCATCGAGCAGAACGCGCTGGTGGCACGCAACATCGACGTGTAGCGGGCCGCGGCAGGCATGAACAACGGCCCGACGCTGCCGATTCGCCGCGTCGCCATCGACACCTGGCGCGAGAACGTGGTGTTCCTGCACCGCGACTGCCCGGTCGTGCGCGCGTCGGGCTTCCAGGCGCTGGCGAAGGTCCGCGTGCAGGCCAACGGCAAATCGCTGATCGCCGTGCTCAACGTCGTCGACGACGACTGCATCTGCGCGCCGCGCGAGCTCGGGCTGAGCGAAGACGCGTTCGAGCGGCTGGGCACCGAAGAGGGCGAGCAGGCCCGGATCGAGCAGGCCGAGCCGGCGCCGTCGATCGCCGCGCTTCACCGCAAGATCGCCGGCGAGCGGCTGGGGCACGAAGACCTGCACGCGATCGTGCAGGACATCGCGGCGGCGCGCTATTCCAGGATCGAGCTGGCCGCCTTCGTCGTCGCCACCAACCAGTTCGAGCTCGATCGCGACGAGGTGCTCAACCTGACCGAGGCGATGATCGCCTGCGGCCAGCGCATCGACTGGCAGCGCGAGGTCGGCGCGGGCCCGGTCGTCGACAAGCACTGCATCGGCGGCATTCCGGGCAACCGGACCTCGATGGTCGTCGTGCCCATCGTCGCCGCGCACGGCATGCTGTGTCCGAAGACCTCGTCGCGCGCGATCACGTCGCCCGCGGGAACCGCCGACACGATGGAGGTTCTGGCCGAGGTCGAGCTGCCGCTCGAGCGCCTGAAGGAGATCGTCCGGGCGACGCACGGCTGCCTCGCCTGGGGCGGAACGGCCGACCTCAGCCCCGCCGACGACATCCTGATCTCGGTGGAGCGGCCGCTGGCGATCGATTCGCCGGGGCAGATGGTCGCGTCGATCCTGTCCAAGAAGGTCAGCGCCGGGGCCACGCACCTGGTGCTCGACATCCCCGTCGGCCCGACCGCCAAGGTGCGCAACATGCCGGCGGCGCAGCGATTGAAGCGGCTGTTCGAGTACGTGGCGGCGCGGCTCGGGCTGGAACTCGACGCGGTCATCACCGACGGACGCCAGCCGATCGGCCGCGGCATCGGGCCGGTGCTGGAAGCGCGCGACGTGATGCAGGTGCTCTCGAACGATCCCGAGGCGCCGCAAGACCTTCGCCAGAAGGCGCTGCGCCTGGCCGGCAGGGTGATCGAGTTCGATCCCGACGTGCGCGGTGGCGACGGCTACCGGATCGCGCGCAACATCCTCGAATCGGGCCGGGCGCTCGCGAAGATGAACGCGATCATCGACGCGCAGGGCCGGCGCGCCGAGCCGCTGAGTGCCGGCAAGCTGGGCTTCGACGTGACGGCGCCGGCCGACGGCACCGTGATCGGCGTCGACAATCACCGGCTCGCCCGCATCGCGCGGCTCAGCGGCGCGCCGCAGGTGCGCGGCGCCGGCATCGACCTGATGGTGAAGCTGGCAGACGAGGTCCGCGCGGGGCAGACGCTGTACCGCGTGCACGCGCAGTTCGACGCCGATCTCGAGTTCGCGCGCCGCATGGTCGCCAGCGGCTGCGGCTTCACGCTGGGCGCGGCCGACCAGGTGCCGCGCGACTACGCGACGTCGCCGGCCGACGCGAAGTGAGCCTGCTGCTGGCGTTCGACGACGAGGCGGCGCTCGCGCAGCGCCTCGCGCAGGCCATCGGCCGGCAGCACGCGTTCGTCGACCGGCACCACTTTCCCGACGGCGAGACGCGGCTGAGGCTGCCGGCCTCGCTGCCCGCGCACGTGGTGCTGCTGCGCGGCCTTCAGCAGCCCAACGACAAGCTCACCGAGCTGATGCTGGCCGCGGCCGGCGCGCGCGAGCTCGGCGCGCGGCGGCTGACGCTGGTGAGCCCCTATCTCGCGTACATGCGACAGGACACGGCCTTCACGCCCGGAGAGGTCGTAAGCCAGCGCCACGTCGGGCGCGCGCTCGCCGCCTGGTTCGACGACGTCGTCACCGTCGATCCGCACCTGCACCGGGTCGCGACGATGGACGAGGTCGTGCCCGGGCGCCGCGCCGTCGCGCTCACCGCCGCACCGCTGCTCGGCGCCTGGGTGGCGCAACGACTGCCCGATGCGCTGCTGCTCGGCCCCGACCAGGAGTCGCTGCAGTGGGTGCGTGCCGCGGCCGCGGCGCACGGACTGGACCACGCGGTGTGCAGCAAGAAGCGGCGCGCCGATCGCGCGGTCGAGGTCGAGCTGCCGAATGGGGTCGACCTGCGCGGCCGCGCGGTCGTGTTGCTCGACGACGTGGCCAGCACCGGCAGCACGCTCGTCGAGGCAGCGCGTGGCGCGCTCGCCCGCGGAGCCGCGACGGTGGACGTGGCCGTCACGCACGCGCTGCTGGTGGGCGATGCGCTCGAGCAGCTGCGCGCGGCCGGCGTGCGCGAGGTCTGGAGCACCGACAGCGTGCCGCATCCGAGCAACGTGGTCTCGATCGCGCCGCTGGTGGCGCAGGCGTTGTCGTCCATCGCGCCCGGCACGTAGCGCATACCTGTCCCGAGCAGGCGACGCCCCGCCGGGTCGAGGTGCACGGGGCGCCCGAATGACCGCCCGTCGGCGCCGCCCGTCGTGAAGGGCGCCTCGCCTCGCTGGCGGAGACTTAGATTTGGCGCAATCTTCCTGCGGCGCCGGAGCCTCGGCGCCGTGGGTACGTCGGTCGTAAGGGAGTGCGCGCCGCGAGATGACCACACACCTGCTCGTCGACCTCGAGAACGTGCAGCCGCCCGCGAGTTCGGTCCGCGACCGGCTCGGCGAAACGGGCAAGGGCTGGATATTCCATGGACCGCACCAGCGCAAGCGCCTGGCCGAGTACGAGGCGCTCGGCGAACGGGTGACGCTGGTGCCGATTGCGCGCACGGGCTCGAACGCGCTGGATTTCCATCTCGTCTTCTATCTCGGCTACCTGCTGGCCCGCGACCCTTGCTCGGAGTTCGTCGTGGTCACTGGCGACAAGGGCTATGACCCCGCAATCGAGCATGCCCGGCTGCTGTCGTTCGAAGTCCGGCGAATCCCCGCCCTCGGCACGGCGGACGGCGCAATGGGGCAGGGGGTGGTGAAGGCGCAAGGCAAGATGGCGGCGGCCAGGCAGCCCGCGACGAAGAAGCCCGCGGCCAGGAAGCCGTCCGCGAAGGCCGCCGCCAACAAGCCCGCGACGAAGCCTGCGGCGAAGAAGCGCGCAGCGAAGAAGCCCGCAGCGAAGAAGCCCGCAGCGAAGAAGCCCGCAGCGAAGAAGCCCGCAGCGAAGAAGCCCGCAGCGAAGAAATCCGCAGCCGCGAAAACGCTCGACTCGGTCTATCGCAACGTGTTGGCCGGGCTGCAAGCGTCGAACCGACCGCGGACACTCGCAGCACTCGAGCGCACCATCCAGGCCAGACTTGGCGAATCGCCCGCACCCGAGAGAGTCAGGGTGGTCGTCGATCGGCTGACCACCGCCAGGGCGATCAGCGTGGCCGACGGGCGACTGAGCTACGTCCCGCCGCACGCGGCCGCTTAGGCCCCTGCGTCGGTACGCTGTCGCCGGCTCAGCGTTTCCCCGCCTTCTCCGGCGACCCTTCCAGCCCCGCCAGCAGCGCCCGGCTGTTCCCCGGGATCACCATCGAGAACTTGTTGTCGACGAACGTGTAGTCGTAGTACCCCATCCGCGCGAGCGGCTGGATCTTCAGCACGTCGACCAGCCCGTTGGCGTCGATCACCGCGTCGTCGATGTGCACCGCGACCACGCGGCCGAACACGACATCGGCGGTGCCCATCGGCGGCACGCCGGGAAAGCGCAGCGTGTTCAGGTACACGCACTCGAAGTGGATCGGCGAGCCGGCCACGCGCGCAGGCTTCACCTTGCGCGACGGCAACTTCGCCAGCCCCGCGCGCTCGAACTCGTCGACGCCGTGCGGCAACTCCTCGGCCGTGATGTTCACCGCCTCGCGCAGCGCGTAGGTGGCCATGTTCCAGACGAACTCGCCGGTCTCCTCGGCGTTGCGCACCGAGTCCTTGCGCACGCCGCCGGTGTCCTGGTTAGCCGAGAACATCACGATCGGCGGATTGAAGGTCACGTTCTGGAACTGGCTGAACGGCGCGAGGTTGTGGCGGCCCTGCCCGTCGACCGTGGAGATCCAGCCGATCGGGCGCGGAATCACGCACGACTTGAACGGGTCGTGCGGCAGGCCGTGCGGTATCACGCCGGGTTCGTAGTACATCTGCAGTGCTCCGCCCCTACCGGGGCCGTGCGCGAGGCATGAACGTTTGCGCGAGCCAAGGCGCGGGCCGCTCGCCGCGGCGCCGGCGCTCCGAGCATCCCAGGGAACCCCCGCGAAGCGGGGGCAAGCACCAAGCGCCCCCGCGGCGAGCGGCCCGCGCCTTTGCCGGAGACGTCGAGGTGCACGCGCAGTCGAAAGGCTGGTGACGATCGCCCTGGTGTCGGTCTCGAGCACCACACACGCGTCCAGAGCGGCATGCGGTGGGGCGCCGCGGCGAGGCCTGAGCGGCACGGGCGGCCGTGGGCCAGGGAGGGCGGGGCGGTGTCGGCGGCGCCGAGCAGCGCAGCCTCGGGGTCGGCGCGCGAAGCGCGCTTCGTCCATCATTCTCGCGGCGATTGTTTGAGCGGAGCTCGCAAAGCGAGCGTAGCGAGTTTCGCCGCGCGACCCCGAC
>JAHBZV010000050.1 GCA_019635275.1 Burkholderiaceae bacterium
TTCATGGCGACGATCTGCGCGATCTGCAAGGCGCAGTTCACGAAAGTGCTGCCGTACTACGGCTTCAAGATGGGAATGGTGGGCGGCGTGCACCAGCTGGTGAGCACCGCGATCCGGCTCGGCGCGAAATCCTGACGCGCCATCCGATTACTGCTTCGGAGAACACGGACAATGTCGACGAACGCTGAACAACCGGTCGAGAAGCTCAACTACCGGCGCTTCAAGGACGGCGAGTACACCTGGAAGGACTTCCGCCAGAAGATCTTCGACGCCGACCACTCGCACAAGTGCCCGACCTACATCCAGTCGACGCCGCCGTGCCAGGGCAGCTGCCCGTCGGGCGAAGACATCCGCGGCTACCTGAACATCGTCCGCGGCATCGAGAAGCCGCCGGCGGGCATGCCGTGGCAGGAATACGCCTGGCGCAGGCTCACGCAGGCCAACCCGTTCCCGTCGGTGATGGGCCGCGTCTGCCCGGCGCCCTGCGAGAGCGGCTGCAACCGCAACGCGCTGGAAGACCACGTCGGCATCAACTCGGTCGAGCACTTCCTCGGTGAGTATGCCAACGCCAAGGGCCTGAAGTTCGTCAAGCCCGAGCACTCGACCGGCAAGAAGGTCGCGGTGATCGGCGGCGGCCCCGCCGGTCTTTCGGTGGCCTACCAGCTGGCGCTCAAGGGCCACGCCGTCACGATCTTCGACGAGCACGAGTACCTGGGCGGCATGATGCGCTACGGGATCCCGGGCTTCCGCACGCCGCGCGAAGTGCTCGATGCCGAGATCGACCGCATCCTCGAACTGGGCATCGAGACGCGGCTGAAGTGCCGCGTCGGCACCGACGTCACGATGGACGAACTGCGTCGCGATTTCGATGCGGTGTTCCTCGGCATGGGCGCGCAGGCCGGCCGCGCGCTGCCGGTGAAGGACGGCGAGGCGCCCAACGTCGTCACGGCGACCTCGTTCCTGCGTGCATTCAACGACGGGCGCCTGCGCCACGTCGGCAAGCGCGTGGTCGTTGTCGGCGGCGGCGACACGTCGATCGACGTGGCCACCGTCGCGCGCCGTCTGGGCCATCTCGCGAACTCGAAGCCCACCGACCTCGAGGCCGCGATCGCCGGCCACATGGCGCAGGACGTGGCCGAGGTGTCGGCCAAGCAGGGTGCCGAAGTGGTGCTGACCTCGGTGTTCCCGGTCGAGAAGATGCAGGCGAACAAGCACGAGATCGAGCAGGCGCAGGCCGAGGACATCCAGATCCGCGGCGGGCTCGTGCCGCTGGCCGTGATCAAGGGGCCGGACGGCCGCGCCACCGCACTGCGCGTCGCGAAGTGCGAGGCGAAGATGGCCGGCGGCAAGCTCGACATCAAGATCATCGAGGGCACCGAGGAGGACATCCCCGCCGACCTGATCGTCTCGGCGATCGGCCAGGCCGTCGACTTCACCGGCCTCGAGGCGTTCGACAACGGCCGCGGCGCGGTCAATGCCGACCGCAGCTACCAGGTGAAGGACCAGCCCGGGGTATTCGCCGGCGGCGACGTGATCCGGCCGCACCTGCTGACCACGGCGATCGGCCACGGCGCGATCGCCGCCGACGGGATCGACCGGTTCCTGGCGGGCGAAGAACTCGGCAAGCGCCCGAAGATCGACGTCCACGTGTTCGACCTGATGCGCAAGTACGTCGAGCGCGGGCTGGAGCTGGGCGAGATCCACGAGCCGACCTGGGGCACCGACCAGAGCAAGGGCGCGATCCACAACTTCGACAACCGCTCCGACCGCTACGTCATCCCGCACGACGCATTGTTCCTCGGACACTTCGGGTACACGCCGCGGGTCAAGCGCAAGTTCATCACGCTGACGAAGGAGAGCGCGCTCGGCAACTTCGAGGAGCGCATCGAGGCGCTCGGCGAGGCCGAGGCGATCGCCGAGGCCAAGCGCTGCATGAGCTGCGGCCAGTGCTTCGAGTGCGACAACTGCGTGGTGTATTGCCCGCAGACGGCGGTCAAGCGCGTGCCGAAGAAGGAAGCGACGATGGGCCGCTACGTCTACACCGACTACGACCGCTGCATCGGCTGCCACATCTGCGCCGACGTCTGCCCGACCGGCTACATCCAGATGGGCCTGGGCGAGTAAGGACGGGCAGATGTCGAGCATCGTGGCGACCCGCTGGCTGAAGGCGATCGCGTTCGCGCTGTGCGCGGGCGCCCTCGCGGGCGCGGCGTCGGCCGCCGAGCCCGCTGGACGCGTCGCCAAGCCGTCGATCTCGGTCGATCGCTCGACGCAGTGCATCGACAGCCCCGAGGTGATGCGGCGCACGCACATGGACATGCTCAAGCACCAGCGCGACCGCACCGTGCGCCTGGGCATTCGCGGCGAGAAGGTCAGCCTGAACGGCTGCATCGACTGCCACGCCGGCCAGGGCGCCGGCGCGGCGGCCGGCTCGGCGGTCGGCTCGCCGCAGGCGTTCTGCGAGACCTGCCACCGCTACGCGGCGGTCAAGCTCGACTGCTTCGAATGTCACCAGGCCAAGCCTGCCGGCGCGCAACCGGCGCGGTCGCAGGCCGACGCCAGTCCGCAGGCGCGCGCCGCGCAGGCGGCGCAGGCGTTCCTGGACGCGCCGGCCGCCCGCGCCGCGGCCGCGGGAGCCCGGCCATGAGCGAGCACGAACGCAACGACGTCCCGCAGGCGCGCGAGGCCACGCGGCCCGGTGCCGCGCCGTCGCGGCGCGCGATGCTCGCCGCCGGCACCGCCGCGCTCGCGGGCGTGCTGCTCGCCCCGGGCATCCGGCTGATCGAGGTCGCGACCGCGCAGGCTGCGCGGCCGGCCGGCCAACCGGCGTCGTCGAAGGTGCGCTGGGGAATGCTCATCGACACGACGCGCTGCGCAACCGACTGCAACGCGTGCGTGAAGGCCTGCAACACCGAGAACGGCCTGTCGGGCGGCACGCTGCCGACCGACTCGCAGTGGATCCGCAAGGTCGAGATCCGCCACCAGGACACGGGCCGCACGACCAGCGCGCCGGTGATGTGCCAGCACTGCGCGAACCCGCCCTGCGTCGACGTATGCCCCACCGGCGCGTCGTTCAAGCGCGCCGACGGGATCGTCCTGGTCGACCGGCACAGCTGCATCGGCTGCCGCTACTGCGTGATGGCCTGCCCGTACAAGGCTCGCAGCTTCGTGCACGAGCCGCTCACGGCGCAGAAGCCCGAGGTGCCGCGAGGCAAGGGCTGCGTCGAAAGCTGCACGATGTGCGTGCACCGGGTCGACAAGGGACAGCAGCCGGCGTGCGCCGAAGCGTGCCCCGAGCAGGCGATCATGTTCGGCGACCTGAACGACCCGGACAGCGCGATCTCGAAGCGCATCCGCGAGATCGCCACGACCCGCATCCGCGAAGACCTGCGCCTGGACACCGGCGTCCGCTATCACGGAATCTGACGACATGCAGGAAGGCATCGCGACCCCTCCTCCGCCGGCGAGCCGCTTCTGGCTGGTCGCCGCATTCGGCGCGGCGCTGGTCGCGCTCGGGCTGGGCGCGGCGCACTACATGGAGGTCGAGGGCCACATCGTCACCGGGATGAACAACCACGTCGTCTGGGGCCTGCCGCACGTGTTCGCGATCTTCCTGATCGTCGCGGCCTCGGGCGTGCTCAACGTGGCCTCGATCGGCTCGGTGTTCGGCAAGGCCGTCTACAAGGCGCGCGCGCCGCTGTCGGGGCTGCTGTGCCTGGCGATGCTCGCGGGCGGCCTGATGGTGCTGATGCTCGACCTGGGCCGGCCCGACCGGCTGATCGTCGCCGCGACGCACTACAACTTCACGTCGATGTTCGCGTGGAACGTGTTCCTGTACTCGGGCATGGCCGCCATCGTCGCGGTCTACCTCTGGACGCTGATGGAACGGCGCATGAACCCGTACTCGAAGAAGGCCGGGCTGGCGGCCTTCATCTGGCGGCTCGTGCTGACCACCGGCACCGGCTCGATCTTCGGGTTCCTGGTCGCGCGCCAGGCCTACGGATCGGCGCTGCTCGCGCCGATGTTCATCGTGATGTCGTTCGCCTGGGGCCTGGCGGTGTTCCTGCTCGCTCAGGCAGCGGTCTACGCCTGGAACCGCATGACGCTGCCCGCCGACGTGAGCCGCCGCATGACCCGGCTGCTGGGCGTGTTCGTCGCGGCCACGCTGTACCTGGTCGCGGCGCACCACCTCACCAACCTCTATTTCGCACGGCAGTTCGACTTCGAGCGCTTCATCCTCGTCGACGGCGGCGTGTACACGCTGCTGTTCTGGGTCGGCTACGTGGCCGTCGGCAGCGTCGTGCCGCTGCTGCTCGTCTTCGGCGGCGACGCCGCGAATCCGCGCAACGCCGTGACCGCCAGCGTACTGGTCATCGCCGGCGCGTTCTGCGCGCTGTACGTGTTCATCATCGGCGGCCAGGCGTTCCCGCTGGAGCTCTTCCCCGGCGCGGTCACCCGGTCGACCTTCTACGACGGCCAGATCGCACCGTACGCACCGTCGCTGCCCGAACTGCTTCTCGGCATCGGCGGCGTCGCGACCGCGTTCCTGATCACGACGATCGGCGTGCACGTACTCGACTTCCTGCCGCGCGATCCGGCGCCGGCGACGGGTGCCGCCAGCGGCGGCGGCTGAGAACCGCGATGAGTCGCTGGCTGGTCTCCGCAGCGCATCGGTCTTCGGGCAAGACGACGGTTTCGATCGGACTGTGCCGCGCGCTGCGCCGGCGCGGGCTGTCGGTGCAGCCGTTCAAGAAGGGCCCGGACTACATCGACCCGATGTGGCTGACGCTGGCCGCGGGGCGTGCGTGCCGCAACCTCGACCCGCACCTCGCCGGCTGGAACGAGCTCGAGGCCTCGTTCCTGCGCCACGTGGCCGGGGCCGACGTCGGCCTCGTCGAAGGCAACCTGGGCCTGCACGACGGAATGGCGCCCGACGGCAGCGACAGCAATGCCGCGCTGGCCAGCCGGCTCGGCCTGCCGGTCGTGCTGGTGCTCGATGCGCGCGGCACCTCGCGGGGCATCGCTCCGCTCGTGCTCGGCTACCAGGCTTTCGATCCGCGGGTGCGGCTCGCCGGGGTGATCCTCAATCGCGTCGGCGGCTCGCGCCACGAGGCGCGGCTGCGCGAGGCGCTCGAGCGCTACACCGACGTGCCGGTGCTGGGCGCCCTCGGCGAGAATCCGCGGCTCGCGATCGTCGAACGGCACCTGGGGCTGGTGCCCAGCAACGAGGCCGGCGAGGCGCAGCAGGTGGTCGAGACGCTGGCCGACGCGGTGGCCGGCGGCGTCGACCTCGATGCGCTGCTCGGCGCCACGGCGGGGGCACCTGCCCCCGTCACGGCTGCAGCGCCCGAGAAGCGCGACGCGAAGCCGCAAGCCGCGCGGCCGGCGACGACGCCCTCGCGTGGCGACACCGCGCCGCTGCGCATCGGCATCGCGCAGGACGAGGCATTCGGCTTCTACTATGCCGACGACCTCGATGCGCTGCGCGCAGCGGGCGCCGAACTCGTCGCCTTCGACACGCTGCGCGATGCGGCGCTCCCCGAAGTCGACGGGTTGTTCATCGGCGGCGGCTTTCCCGAAGCGCTCGCCGCGCGGCTGGCCGCGAACGTGCCGCTCAGGCGCGCGCTGCGCGAGCGCATCGAGGCGGGGCTGCCGGTCTATGCCGAGTGCGGAGGCCTGATGTACCTCGCGCGCTCGATCACGTGGCGCGGCGAGCGCCACGAGATGGTCGGCGCGATCCCGGCCGACGTCGTGATGCGCGACCGCGCGGTCGGCCGCGGCTACGTGGCGCTGCAGGAGACCGACGCGTTTCCCTGGCCCGGCGGGCCGGTCGAGGCGGTGCGCGGGCACGAGTTCCATCATTCGGCGCTCGAGAACGTGGCGCCGGACCTTCGCTACGCCTATCGCGTGAAACGCGGCCACGGCATCGACGGAACGCGCGACGGCATCGTGCATCGCAACGTGCTGGCCTCGTACGCGCACCTGCGCGGCGTCGGCGGCAACCGCTGGCCGCAGCGCTTCGTCGAGTTCGTCCGCGGCGTCGCGCGGCCATGCCGACGCGCCGAGCCTGCCCTCACCGAGTGCCCCGAATGATCACCGTCACCCCTGCTGCCGCTCGCCAGATCCTGCTCGCCGCCGAAGAGGCGGGCATGGAAGAGCCGCTGCTGCGCGTCGCGGCCCAATACGACGACGCGACCGACGACATCGAGTTCGGCATGGGCTTCGACGACCGCCGCGAGCAGGACGAGGAGATCGAGTGCGAAGGCGTGATCGTCCTCGTCTCCCCGACCTCGCGCCCCCAGCTCGAAGGCGCCGTGCTCGACTACGTCGAGGTCGAGCCCGCCGAGTTCCGCTTCGTGTTCAGCCGCGGTCCGCGGCAAGAAGACTGATCCCACCGGAGGAGTCCGATGGACATGGTTCCTTTCCCGCCGCCCGCCGATTCCAGGCTGCCCGATGCCGGACCCGCGCTCGCCCCTGGCGAGGTCGCGCTGGTCGGCACCGGCCCCGGCGATCCCGAACTGCTCACGCTGAAGGCGCTTCGCCTGATGCAGCAGGCCGACGTCGTGCTCTACGACAACCTGGTCTCGCCCGAGATCATGGCCCTGGTCGGGCCCGAGGCGCAGCGCATCTACGTCGGCAAGGAGCGGAACCGCCACACGATGCGCCAGGAAGCGATCAACGACCTGATGGTCGACCTCGCGCGCGCGGGGCACCGGGTGGTCAGGCTCAAGGGCGGCGACCCGTTCATCTTCGGCCGTGGCGGCGAGGAGATCGAGACGCTGTCGGCGCACGACGTGCGCTTCCAGGTCGTTCCCGGCATCACGGCCGCCGCCGGCGTGGCGGCCTACGCGGGCATTCCGCTCACGCACCGCGACCACGCGCACGCGTGCGTGCTGGTCACCGGGCACCTGCGCGACGGCACGATGAACCTCGACTGGCCGGCGCTGGCGCGCCCCGGGCAGACGCTGGTCTGCTACATGGGCTTCCAGGGCCTGGCCGAACTGTGCGCGAAGCTCGCCGAGCACGGGCTTGCCGACTCGACGCCGGCGGCGATCGTGCAGCAAGGCACGCAGCGCAGCCAGCGCGTCGTGACCGGCACGCTGCGCACGCTGCCCGAGCTGGCCGCGCGCGCGCGGCTGGCCCCGCCGACGCTGATCATCGTCGGCGACGTCGTGCGCCTGCGCGACAAGCTGAAGTGGTTCGAGCGCACCCAGGAGGTGCCGGCCGCGGCGCGGGGCGAGGTCGCCGCCTAGGCGATCGGGGCGCGGCAGGACGCCGCCGCGCCGATCGACCTAGCGCGAGTGCACCAGGCGGGCCGGCGGCGCATCGGCGCCGTCGCGGTCGCCGCGCCCGCCCTCGCCGACCCGGTTCTCGATCGCGAACACCGCGGCCTCGACCCGCGACGAGAAGCCGAGCTTCGACAGGATGTGCCTGACGTGGAGCTTGACGGTGTCGTGGCTGATGCCGAGCTCGCGCGCGATCGCCTTGTTGCTCAGGCCACGCGCCACCTGCGCGAGGATCTCGCGCTCGCGCACCGTGAGCTGGTCGAGCGAGCTGCCGGGCGCCGCACGCTGCGGGCCCTCCTCGAGCAGGCCGGCCAGCTTGGCCGTCATGGCCGGCGCGACGACCAGTTCGCCGCGCGCGGCGCGCGTGATCGCGTCGATGACGTCCTGCGGGTCCATGTCCTTGAGCAGGTAGCCCTTCGCCCCCATCCGCAATGCCGCCGCGAGGTCTTCGCGCGAGTCGCTCATGGTGAGGATGACGACCGGCACTTCCGAGCCCGCGTCGCGCAGGCCGCGCAGCAGCCGCAGCCCGTCGAGCTGCGGCATCCGCAGGTCGATCACCGCCAGGTCGGGCTTGTGCGTGCGGATCAGCTCGATTCCTTCCTCGGGGTTGCCGGTGGTCGCGACGACCTTCATCCCGGCGCGCAGCTCGAGCAGCTCACCGAGCCCGCGCCGGCACAGCCCGTGATCGTCGACCAGCGCGACGCGCAGCGGCTCAGTCATGCGTCACCTCGCCCGCCGAGTCGCGCGCCGGCACGCGGACGACGACCCGGGCGCCGCCGCCCGGCGCATTCTCGAACGTGACCCGCGCGCCGATCGCCTGCGCGCGCTCGCGCATGATGTCGAGCCCGAAGCTGGTGCGCGCGCTTCCCTGGCCGGGACAGGCCTGCAGCGCGAAGCCGCAGCCGTCGTCGTGCACGCTGAAGACCACGTCGGGCCCCTCGCGCTCGACGCGCAGCCGGGCGTTGCGCGCGCCGGAGTGCCGGCGCACGTTCGCCAGCGCCTCCTGCAGGATGTGGAAGGTCTGCACCTCGACTTCGGCCGACAGCCGCAGTTCGGGGATCCGGCAATCGAAATCGAGCGCGACGCCGGTGCGTTCGTAGAACGTGTCGGCCATCTGCTCGAGGGCGCGATGCAGCCCCTGCGCGTCCATGCCGGCGCGGAAGTGCGTGATCAGTTCGCGCATGCGCCGGTTGGCGCTGCCGAGTTCGTCGTTGACGTCCTGGCAATACTTCAGCGCGCGCGGCGTGTCCTGCTGCGAGATCGCGTCCTGCAGCAGCGGCATGCGCATGCGCACGAAGGTGAGCGACTGCGCAAGCGAGTCGTGCAGCTCGCCGGCAATGGTCTGGCGCTCGTGCACCAGGCTGGATTGAAGGTTCTCGCGCTCGAGGCGCGCGTTCTCGAGGGCCAGGCCGAACAGCTGCCCGACCGGGCGAAGCAGATGGATGACCTCGCCGCGCAGGCTGTGCACGCCGTCGAAGAACAGCGTGAACACGCCGACCGAGCGTCCCTTGTACTCGAGCGGCACGGCAACCGTGCCGGTGCAGACCTGCTCGAAGAAGGTGTCGACGGCGAGCTTGCCGCAACGCGAGGCATTCTCGGCCACCCGCACGCCTTCGCCCTGCAGCGCATCGCCGCAGACCCCGCACGGGCCGATCAGCGCCTCGCGCGCGAGCACCTCTTCGGGCAGGCCCCAGGCAGCGACCAGGCGCAGCTGGTTGCCCTCGGGGGTCAGCGCACGCACCGCGCCGGCGCGCGCGCCGGCCAGCCTGACGACCGTGACGAGAAACGCGTCGAGCATCGACTGCGGCGTCCCGCCGACAGCCGAGGCGCCCGCCACGGCCGCTGCAACCCCGGACGCGTCCGGACGCTCGGCGCGCCCGTCGACGACGGGCAGCACCCGCACCGCCCGGGGCTCGCCCGCGCCGCGCACGGCCGGACCGGCCGTCCGCGCCGGCGCCGCGCCGTCCGGCGGCGCGCCCACAGAGGTTCCCGAACCCGATACCTGCATTCACCCTCCTGCGGCTCCTCTGCGGGGAGCCTCCCGGCACGATATTACACGCCGATCCCCCAAACGGATAATGGAACGCCTCCCCGGAATGCTTATGGAGGCCCCTGCCCCGATCCCCTAATATCCCTGCGGAGATGTCACCTAAGCCGATCCACGACCCGGCGCGGGCGCCGCTGCCCGACGCCAGCACCGAAGTCCGCAACACCACCTGCTACATGTGCGCCTGCCGCTGTGGCATCCGGGTGCACTTGCGCGACGGCGAGGTTCGCTACATCGAGGGCAATCCCGATCACCCGCTGAACCAGGGGGTGATCTGCGCCAAGGGATCCTCCGGAATCATGAAGCAGTACTCGCCGGCGCGGCTCACGAAGCCGCTGCGGCGAAAGGCCGGCGCCGAGCGCGGCAGCGGGCAGTTCGAGGAAATTTCGTGGGACGAGGCGTTCGGGCTGCTCGAAGAGCGCCTCGCGAAGATCCGCTCGACCGACCCGAAGAAGTTCGCGCTGTTCACCGGCCGCGACCAGATGCAGGCGCTCACGGGCCTGTTCGCGCGGCAGTTCGGCACGCCCAACTACGCGGCGCACGGCGGCTTCTGCTCGGTGAACATGGCCGCCGGGATGATCTACACGATCGGCGGCTCGTTCTGGGAGTTCGGCGGTCCCGACCTCGAGCGCGCGCGGCTGTTCGTGATGATCGGCACCGCCGAAGACCATCACTCCAATCCGCTGAAGATCGCGATCTCGAAGTTCAAGCGCGACGGCGGCCGCTTCATCTCGATCAACCCGGTGCGCACCGGCTACTCGGCGATCGCCGACGAGTGGGTGCCGATCCGGCCGGGCACCGACGGCGCGCTGATGCTCGCGCTGATCCACGAGATCATCGCGCTGGGCCTGTACGACCGCGAGTTCCTGGTGCGCAACACCAACGCGGGGCAACTCGTCAACGTCGACGAGGATCACGACGAGTCGGGCCTCTTCGTGCGCACCGACGTGCCCGAAGAAGAGGGCTGCTACGACCCGCAGAACAAGCTCTGGTGGGACCGCGTCACCAACGCGCCGGTCGTCACGCACGCCGAAGGGGCCGACCCGTTCCTGCACGGCGAGTTCCGGCTGCCCGACGGCAGGCCGGTCAAGCCCGCGTTCCAGCTGCTGCGCGATCGCGTCGAGCGCTACACGCCCGAATGGGCCGCCGGCATCACCGGCATTCCGGCCGAGACGATCCGCCGGCTCGCGCACGAGATGGGCATCACCGCGCGCGACCACCGGATCGAGCTGCCGATCGCCTGGACCGACGCCTGGGGCAAGGAGCACGACACCGTCACCGGCAACCCGGTGGCGTTCCACGCGATGCGCGGGCTGGCGGCGCATTCCAACGGCTTCCAGACGATCCGTTCGCTGGCGATCCTGATGTCGCTGCTCGGCACGATCGACCGGCCGGGCGGCTTCCGGCACAAGGCGCCGTTTCCGCGGCCGATCCCGCCGTGCGCGAAGACCCCGAACACGCCGCACGCGGTCAAGCCCGACCACCCGCTCGACGGCCTGGCGCTCGGCTGGCCCGCCGAGCCCGACGATCTGTTCGTCGACGGCGCAGGCCGCCCGGTCAGGATCGACAAGGCGTTCTCGTGGGAGTACCCGCTGTCGGTGCACGGGCTGATGCACAACGTGATCACCAATGCGTGGCGGGGCGACCCGTACCCGATCGACACGCTGATGATCTTCATGGCGAACATGGCGTGGAACTCGACGATGAACACGTCGCAGGTCCGCGAAATGCTCAACGATCGCGCCGAGGACGGCGAGTACAAGATTCCGTTCATCGTCGTCGCCGACGCGTTCCAGTCGGAGATGACCGCGTTCGCCGACCTGGTCCTGCCCGACACCACCTATCTCGAGCGCCACGACGTCATGTCGATGCTCGACCGGCCGATCTCCGAGTTCGACGGCCCCGTCGACTCGGTGCGCATCCCGGTCGTGCCGCCGACCGGCCAGTGCAAGCCGTTCCAGGAGGTGCTGATCGAGCTGGGCAGCCGCCTGAAATTGCCCGCCTTCGTTCGCCGCGACGGCAGCCGCAAGTACCGCGACTATCCCGACTTCATCGTCAACTACGAGACCGAGCCGGGCTCGGGCATCGGGTTCCTTTCCGGCTGGCGCGGCAAGGGCGGCGAGAAGTTCATGCGCGGCGAGCCGAACCCGCGGCAGTGGGAGATGTACGCGCAGAACAACTGCGTCTACCACTACAAGCTGCCGCCGTCGTACCAGTACATGCGCAACTGGAACAAGGGCTACCTCGAGTGGTCGCTGCGCAACCGCATCACGCGCTACGCCGAGCCGATCCTGATCCACCTGTACTCCGAGGTGCTGCAGAAGTTCCGGCTGGCGGCACGCGGCAAGGGGCCGTCCAGGAAGCCCCCCGAGCACCTGAAGAAGCGGGTGGACGAGTTCTTCGATCCGCTGCCGTTCTACTACGAGCCGCTCGAGGCGCAGCGCACCGACCGCGTGCGCTATCCGCTCAGCGCCGTCACGCAGCGACCGATGGCGATGTACCACTCGTGGGATTCGCAGAACGCCTGGCTGCGCCAGATCCACAGCCACAACCCGCTGTACCTGAACCCGCGCGTCGCCCGCGCCCACGGCATCGAGGACGGCGGCTGGATGTGGGTCGAGTCGCAGTGGGGCCGCGTGCGCTGCCAGGCGAGCTACTCCGAGGCGGTCGAGCCCGGCACCGTCTGGACCTGGAACGCGATCGGCAAGGCGCCCGGCGCATGGGGCCTGGCGCCCGACGCCAACGAGTCGCGTCGCGGGTTCCTGCTCAACCACCTGATCTCCGAAGAGTTGCCCGGCGCCGGCGACGAGGGCACGGTCTCGAATTCCGATCCGATCACCGGGCAGGCGGCCTGGTACGACGTTCGCGTGCGCATCTATCGCGCCGACGACGGCGAGCCGGCGCAGACCTGGCCGCAGTTCGAGCCGGTTCCGGCGGCGCCCGGTACCAAGGCCGCGCACCGGCCGCGGACGCTGGCCTGGTTCGCCGGCGGCGGGAAGCGGCCATGACGCAACTGGCGCTGGTCATCGACCTGAACGTCTGCGTCGGCTGCCACGCGTGCGTGACGAGCTGCAAGCAGTGGAATACCTCGGGCGCCGCGGGGCCGCTCGCCGACGTCAATCCGTACGACGCCGACCCGACCGGCGCGTTCTTCAACCGGGTGCAGACGTTCGAGGTCGGCGAGTTTCCCGATACGCAGACGGTGCACTTCCCGAAGTCGTGCCTGCACTGCGAGGATCCGCCCTGCGTACCGGTGTGCCCCACCGGCGCCAGCTACAAGCGGCCCGAGGACGGCATCGTGCTGGTCGACTACGACAAGTGCATCGGATGCAAGTACTGCTCGTGGGCCTGCCCGTACGGCGTGCGAGAGATCGACCCCGAGCGCAAGGTCATGACCAAGTGCACGCTGTGCGTCGACCGGATCTACGACACGACGAAGCCCGAGTCCGAACGCAAGCCCGCCTGCGTGCTGGCGTGCCCGACCAGCGCACGCCTGTTCGGCGACATCCACGACCCGGAGTCGGTCGTCTCGCAGGCGATCCGCGACAACGCCGGCTATCCGCTGATGCCCGAGTGGGGCACGCATCCGTCGAACCACTACCTGCCGCGCCGCCGCACCGCGATGCGCGTGCACCCGGACGAGCTCGAACGCGCCGACAACCCGCTGAAGGTCGACGGCCTGCTGCCCAAGCCGTCCAGGGGCGACCCGGCGCTCGACGACGTCACGTCCTGGTAACGGTCCCCGATGCGCCCCGAACCTTCCGTGATCCTGCTGACGACGCTGATCGGCGCCGGCCAGGGGCTGTTCCTCGCGATCTACACGGCGCACGGGCTGGCACTGTTCGACCTCGTGCCGGCGGCCGACAGCCGCGGCTTCGATGTCGTCGGCAGCGTGATCGCGCTGGCGCTCACCGGCGCGGGCCTGGTCGCTTCGTTCTTCCACCTCGGTCGGCCCGAGCGCGCGTGGCGCGCGATCGCGCAGTGGCGCACGTCGTGGCTGTCGCGCGAGGTGATCGTGCTGCCGGCGTTCATGTTCGCCGTGTTCCTCTACGGGCTGGCGCACCTCGCCGGCTGGCGCCCGGTACTGGCCGAACTGCCCGGCGGCGGCGCGATCGACCTCGCCACCGTCTTCGGCCTCGTCGCGACGCTGCTCGGGTTCGCGCTGTTCATCTGCACCGGCATGATCTATGCCTGCCTGCCATTCCTGCGCGAATGGCACAGCCCCCTCACGCCGATCAACTTCCTGCTGCTGGGCTGCGCCTCGGGCTTCACGCTGGCGGCGGCCTTCTCGACGGCCGCGGCACCCGAACTCACCCGGCTGTTCACCGGCTACGCGCTCGCGTTCACGCTGCTCGGCCTGGCCGGCCGCGGCGCCGCGCTGATCCGCAACCGCCGGCTCAAGCCGAAGTCGACGTTGCAGACCGCGATCGGCATCAAGCACCCGCGGATCGCGCAGAAGTCCATGGGGTTCCAGTCGGGTTCGTTCAACACCCGCGAGTTCTTCCACGGCCGGCCCCCGGGTACGCTGCGCTGGGTGAAGTGGGCATTCCTGACAGCAGCGTTCGCCGTCCCGGCGCTGCTGCTGGCGGCCGCGCTGTTCGGGTCGAGCGCGGCGCTGCTCGCCCTGGCCTTCGTCGTGCAGTTCGCCGGCCTCGTCGCCGAGCGCTGGTTCTTCTTCGCCGAGGCGAACCACCCGCAGAACCTCTATTACCAGGCCGTCGCATGAACCTGCGGTACGTCAAGGAATCGGGCCCGCGTTCGGGTATGTTTACGGGTTAAACACAAATACAGGGAGGGGTACGAATCATGGCGCTGGTTGATCCTCACGGAGGCGGTACGCTGCTTCCGCTGCTGCTCGAAGGCGACGCGCTCGCCGCCGAGCGCGCGCGCGCGCAGAAGCTGCCGCGGCTGCAGGTGAGCTCGCGCGAGAAGGGCGACCTGATCATGATGGGCATCGGCGGCTTCACGCCGCTCGAAGGCTTCATGAGCCACGCCGACTGGCAGGGGGTCTGCGACGGCATGCGCACGGCCAGCGGCCTGTTCTGGCCGATCCCGATCACGCTGTCGACCGACGCCGAGGCAGCGAAGTCGATCGCCGTCGGCGGCGACCTCGCGCTCATCGACCCGGACGACGGCTCGGTGCTCGCGACGATGAAGGTCACCGAGAAGTACGCGATCGACAAGGCGCACGAGTGCGCGACCGTCTTCCGCACGACCGACCCCGAGCATCCCGGCGTGAAGATGGTGATGGCGCAGGGCGACGTCAACCTTGCCGGCCCGGTCAAGGTGCTGTCGATGGGCGGGTTCCCCGAGAAGTACGGCGACCTCTTCATGACGCCGGCACAGACCCGCGCACTGTTCGCATCGCTGGGCTGGTCGAAGGTCGCCGCGTTCCAGACGCGCAACCCGATGCACCGCTCGCACGAGTACCTGGCCAAGGTCGCGATCGAGGTCAGCGACGGCGTGATGGTGCACTCGCTGCTCGGCGCACTCAAGCCCGGCGACATCCCGGCCGACGTGCGCACGCGCGCAATCTCGGTGCTGGTGGACGGCTACTTCCAGAAGAAGACGATCGTGCAGGCCGGCTACCCGCTCGACATGCGATACGCGGGCCCGCGCGAGGCACTGTTGCACGCGCTGTTCCGGCAGAATTACGGCTGTTCGCACCAGATCGTCGGTCGCGACCACGCCGGCGTGGGAAGCTACTACGGCCCGTTCGACGCGCACCACATCTTCGACCAGATCCCCAGGGACGCGCTGCAGACCCAGGCGATGAAGATCGACTGGACGTTCTGGTGCTACAAGTGTGGCGGAATGGCCTCCGCGCGCACCTGCCCGCACGACGACGCCGACCGGCTCCTCGTCTCGGGCACCAAGCTTCGCAAGTGGCTCTCGGAGGGCGCCGAAGTGCCGGCGGAGTTCAGCCGGCCCGAGGTGCTGGCCGTGCTCAGGGAGTACTACCAGGGCCTCGCCGCGCACGAGCGCGTCGAGGTGAAGATGACCGGACATTCGGCGCGCTGAAGCGGCCGGGCTGCAACCACACCCAAGATCATTCGCGGAGGAGATCACACGATGCTTGCCACCAATCCGTTTGCCGGGCTGTCGGCTTCACTTTCGCCTGCAGTCATGCAGGGGTACGTCATAGTCATGTTCCTGCTGGTCGTGGCGGGGACGCTGTTCGACGTCGTGCACAAGGGAAGCGCGACCTACTTCTTCGAGAACCTTCGCAGGTCGAAGTCGAAGGCGGCACGCCGGGTCAGCGGCGGTGAATTCGCTTCGATCGCCGTGCAGACGGCCGTGGTGGACGTGCTGGCCTCGGGCGAGTTCTGCAATCCGCGGCGGCGCGTCGCGCACCTGCTCGGCATGTACGGCTTCGTGTTCTACGTGCTCGCCACCGTCGTGCTGGTCTTCAATTCGTCGGCGAGTCCGTTCTGGGCGGCGCTCTGGTGGATCGGCGCCCTGATGATCTGCGTCGGCGGCTACTGGTTCTGGTTCTTCATCCGCGTCGACGTCGCGGCCGAGGGCCACTCGCCTTTCAGGATCGTCAAGGCCGACCTGTTCATCCTGTCGCTGCTGGCCAGTGCAACGCTCGCGCTGATCTGGGCGGCGGCGGGTGGCGGCGCCGGCGTGCTGTTCGGCCTGTACATTCTCGCCACGACGGTGCTGTTCGCCGGGGTGCCGTGGTCGAAGTTCGCGCACATGTTCTTCAAGCCCGCGGCCGCCCTCGAAAAGCGCCTGACCAGGGCCGACGGCAGCGCCGAGAACCTGCCCACGCAAACGCGCGACGACCCCGAGCAGCAGAAGAGGCACTCGATGCAGCTGTTGCTGGACGCTCCGATGGACATGGGGCTCGGCATCAAGCGTGAAGCACCGCGGCACTACTGAAAACAGACAAGCAAGGAGCTGAACGAATGCCTACCTTCGTCTATATGACGAGATGCGACGGATGCGGACACTGCGTCGACATCTGCCCCTCGGACATCATGCACATCGACAAGACGTATCGGCGCGCCTACAACATCGAGCCGAACATGTGCTGGGAGTGCTTTTCCTGCGTGAAGGCCTGCCCCCAGCACGCGATCGACGTGCGCGGATACGCCGACTTCGCCCCGTTGGGGCACAGCGTGCGCGTCGACCGGGACGAACGGCGAGGCACGATCGCCTGGCGGATCAAGTTCCGCAACGGCACCGAGAAGAACTTCCTCTCGCCCATCACCACCAAGCCCTGGGGCCAGGCGATCCCGAAGCTCGCGGAGGTTCCCCCGCCGAACGAGGAGATGCGCAAGAGCCAGCTCCTCTACAACGAACCGAAGTACGTCCGGCTGGACGACGGCGGCCTGCGCACCCTGCAGGACGCAGGCCTCAAACTGAAGAAAGGCGTGTACTACTGATATGGCCTACCAAACCATCATCGAAGACGGCATCGACATCCTCGTGGTCGGTGCGGGACTGGGCGGCACCGGAGCAGCCTGGGAAGCGCGTTTCTGGGGGCAGAACAAGAAGATCGTCATCGCCGAGAAGGCGAACATCGATCGTTCGGGTGCAGTCGCCCAGGGCCTGTACGCAATCAACTGCTACATGGGCACGCGCTGGGGTGAGAACCAGCCGGAGGACCATGTGCGCTACGCGCGCATCGACCTCATGGGCATGGTGCGCGAGGACCTGCTGTTCGACATGGCCCGGCACGTCGACTCCACGGTTCATCAGTTCGAGGAGTGGGGCCTGCCGATCATGAAGGACCCGAAGACCGGGCGCTATCTGCGCGAAGGTCGGTGGCAGATCATGATCCACGGTGAGTCCTACAAGCCCATCGTGGCCGAGGCGGCCAAGAAGTCCGCCGACAAGGTCTTCAACCGCATCTGCGTCACGCACCTGCTGATGGACGAAAGCCGCCCGAACCGGGTGGCCGGCGCCGTCGGCTTCAATGTCCGCACCGGCAACTTCCACGTCTTCAAGGCCAGGACCGTGATCTGCGGCGCGGGCGGCGCGTCCAACATCTTCAAGCCGCGCTCGGTGGGCGAAGGCGCGGGACGCACCTGGTACGCACCGTGGTCGTCGGCGTCCGCCTACGGCCTGCTGATCAACGCGGGCGCCAAGATGACGCAGATGGAAAACCGCATCGTGCTGGCCCGCTTCAAGGACGGATACGGCCCGGTCGGCGCCTACTTCCTGCACCTGAAGACGTACACCCAGAACGGCGTGGGCGAGGAGTACGAATCCAAGTGGTGGCCGGAACTGCAGAAGATGGTCGGCAAGGAATACCTCGATCCTGAAGCTTCGCACCTGACGCATCGTCCGATCCCGACCTGCCTGCGCAACCACGCATTGATCAGCGAGATCAACGCCGGCCGCGGCCCGATCCACATGGTGACGATGCGCGCCTTCCAGGACCCGCACCTCGAAGAAGTCGGCTGGGAGAACTTCCTGGGCATGACCGTCGGGCAGGCGGTCCTGTGGGCCGCCACCGACGTCGACCCGAAGAACGAGAACCCCGAACTGACCACCTCCGAGCCCTACGTAATGGGCTCGCACGCGACCGGATCGGGCGCCTGGTGCTCGGGCCCCGAGGACGTGTCGCCCCCCGAGTACTTCTGGGGCTACAACCGCATGACGACGGTCGAAGGTCTTTTCGGGGCCGGCGACGCCGTCGGCGGCACGCCGCACGCGTTCTCGTCGGGCTCGTTCACCGAGGGCCGGCTGGCGGCGAAGGCTGCCTGCAAGTACATCGACGACGGCAAGGCGGAGGGCATCGTCGTCTCGCAGGCGCAGATCGATCGCCTCCAGCAGGAGGTGTACAAGCCTCTCGAGCACTATCGCATCTACCGCAACACGATCGTTGCGGGCGACGTCAATCCGCACTACATCAACCCCCAGCAGGGGCTGGACCGCCTGCAGAAGCTGATGGACGAGTACTGCGGCGGAGTGTCGGCCAATTACATGACCAACGAGAAGCTTCTGAACATCGGTCTGAAGAAGCTCAGGATCATGGAAGAGGATCTCGAGAAGCTGGCCGCCGCGGACCTGCACGAACTGCTGCGGGCGTGGGAGCTGAAACACCGTCATCGCGCCGCCGAATGCGTCACGCATCACACGATGTTCCGCAAGGAGACGCGCTGGCCCGGCTACTACTACCGGGGCGACTACCTGAAGGTGGACGACCAGAACTGGCACGTGCTGACGGTCTCGCGGCGCGACCCGAAGACGGGCGAGTACACGATGGAGAAGGCGCCCTGCTACCACCTGGTGGGCGACGAGAAATAGCACGGTCGCCGGCGACGCGCGTGAACATCATCGAGAAGACGGACGAAGAGATCCTGGCGATGGCCGCGCCCCTGTGGCGCGACCTCGTCAGGTACTCGAACGAGGGCAAGTACGGCGAGTTCTCCAGGAACTTCTCCAGTTCGCTGGCGCGCGCCATGGATCAGGTGGCCGCCGGGCACCAGTTCGCCCACAGCGAGCTGGCCCGGAGTCTGTCCGACCAGTTCGACACGCTGGGTATCATCCGTCGCGGCGAACACGTGACCGTCCTGTTCCGGCAGCGCAGCACGAAGAAGCCCGGCGAATGGCTCGGCCGACTCGTGCTCGGCTACGAGGACGGGCAACTCAGGATCTTCGGTGCCTCCATCTTCTGACCACTCTGTCGGGATCTGACGTGAACCAAGCCATCCAGACCGGCAAGTTCGTCGAGCTGACCTACAAGGTCGTCGACAGGAAGTCGGGGCATGTCCTGACCAGGGTCGAGTTCCCCCTGGGCTATGTCCATGGCCACACCGAGATCCTGGCCCCTTCGGTGCACGCGCAGCTCGAAGGCAGATCGGCCGGCGACGTCATCGAAGTGGCGATCGACGGCAACCAGATCTTCGGTCCCAGGGACGAATCGCTGGTCTTCACCGACCGCATCGAGAACGTCCCCGAGGAATATCGGCAAGTCGGCGCATCGATCCTGATGGAAAACGACGCTGGACAGACGCGCAGCTTTCTCGTGACGCACATGGACGACGAGACCCTGACGGTCGACGGCAACAACCCGCTTTGCGGCAGGGAGGTCGTCTTCACGCTCGAGATCCTGACCGTGCGCGACGCAACCAGTGACGAGATCAAGGCCGGCGGGGCGATGGCCGCTGGCCCGGACATCGACCCGAGGCTGCTGAGACCTGTCTGAGCAGCAACATTCAATGGTGGAGGACGGCCCGGGCGCAAGCGCTTGCGGATGCGGACCTGACTCCACGGCGATAGGAGGTGAAGCATGAGCGAGCAGCAGCAGTCCCCCAAGGCCCCCGTTCCTGACGGACATTCGCGCTTCGTGACGACGCGCGCGTTGCCGCCGAACGAAAAGGGGTTCGTCGGCTTCGAGACCATCTGGGAGCCGTTCCAGAAGGAAGCCGAGTACCAGACGCCGAAGCAGCCGTAGGTCGGCAGGGGGCGCGCCCCCGCTACTGGAACGCGACTTCGTCGAAGCTGCGCAGCTTGCGGCTGTGCAGCTGCTCGGCGCGCTGGCGGCGCAGCAGGTCGATCGCGCGCATGCCGATCCGCAGGTGCTGCTCGACACGCTCGCGATAGAACTGGTCGGCCATGCCCGGCAGCTTGATCTCGCCGTGCAGCGGCTTGTCGCTGACGCACAGCAGCGTGCCGTACGGGATGCGGAAGCGGAACCCGTTCGCGGCGATCGTCGCGCTCTCCATGTCGAGCGCGATCGCGCGGCTCTGGCTGAAGCGGCGCATCGGCGTGCCGTGCGGCAGCAGCTCCCAGTTGCGGTTGTCGGTGCTGGCGACGGTACCGGTGCGCATCACGCGCTTGAGCTCGTAGCCGGTCAGTTGCGTAACCTCGGCGACCGCCGATTCGAGGGCGACCTGCACCTCGGCCAGCGCCGGCACCGGCACCCACGGCGGCAGGTCCTCGTCGAGCACGTGGTCCTCGCGCACGTACCCGTGCGCGAGGACGTAGTCGCCGAGCTGCTGCGTCGTGCGCAGCCCGGCGCAATGACCGAGCATGATCCACGCGTGCGGCCGCAACACCGCGACGTGATCGGTGATCGTCTTCGCGTTGGCCGGTCCGACGCCGATGTTGATCATCGTGATGCCCGATCCGTCCTCGCGGATCAGATGGTAGGCCGGCATCTGCGGCAGCCTCCCCGGCGCCGGATGCTGCCCCGCGGCGGCGGATGCGCCCGACGCCGCGGGCGCTTGCCCCCCGGGCACGGCACCCCCTGCCGGCATCGCGCGGCGCGTCACCACGTTGCCCGGCTCGACGAACGCCGAATAGCCGTGCGCGGCCGGCTCGGCCTCGGCCATCAGTTCGTGGCCGAGCCGCACGAACTGGTCGACGTAGAACTGGTAGTTGGTGAACAGCACGAAGTTCTGGAAGTGCGCCGGCTCGGTCGCGGTGTAGTGGCGCAACCGGTGCAGCGAATAGTCGACGCGCGGCGCGGTGAACAGCGCCAGCGGATGAGGCACGCCCGCGCGCGGCACCCAGGTGCCGTTGGCGATGCCGTCGTCCATCGCGCCCAGGTCCGGCAGGTCGAACAGGTCGCGCATCAGGCGCCGCCGCGCAGCGTCGATCGACCCCTCGATGTGCTCCTGGCCGGCCATCGCGAAGTGCACCGG
>JAHBZV010000051.1 GCA_019635275.1 Burkholderiaceae bacterium
GGCATCCCGGCCGTGCACCTGTGCTTCGGCAACTACGGCGGCCAGTCGGTGCAGAAGGGCACCTGGGACAAGCTGATCCGCTACCTGAACGCGCTGCACGCCGACCACGTCGTGCTCGAGTGCGCGCACCGCCCGCCCGACGAATTGAAGGCTTTCGCCGAGCTCGACCCGCGGATCGGCTTCGGCCTGGGCGTGATCGACATCAAGGTCACCGACGTCGAGAGCGCCGACGACGTCGCCCGCGCGATCGAGCGGGCCGAGAAGACGCTGGGCCCCGGGCGCGTGCGCTACATTCACCCGGATTGCGGCTTCTGGATGCTCAAGCGCTCGATTGCCGACGCCAAGATCCGCGCGCTGTGCGCCGGGCGCGACCGGTTCGAGGGCATCACGGGGCACAATCGCGCCTGAGCCGCAGGGGGCGCATCGGGCGCCCCGGCAAGCCTTCCAGGAGACTTCGATGTCCGCCCTGCCGAAGCGCTTCGACGACGTCGAGGCGCTCGAATCGTTCATGAGCGAGCCCTCCCCGGCGCTGGTCGCCGACCTCGAGAAGGTCGACGGCGACATCATGGTGCTGGGCGTCGGCGGCAAGATGGGGCCGACGCTGGCGCGCATGGCGCGCCGCGCCGCGCCCGGCCGCCGCGTGATCGGCGTCGCGCGCTTCTCCGACCCGAGCCTGGTCGCCTCGCTCGAGCGCCATGGCGTCGAGTGCATCGCGTGCGACCTGCTCGACCGCGCGGCCCTCGAGCACCTGCCCAACGTCGGCGACGGCGTGCGCAACCTGGTCTTCATGGCCGGGCACAAGTTCGGCGCCGCCGACAACGCATCGCTGACGTGGATGATGAACGTCGGCGTGCCGATGAGGGTCGCCGAGACGTTCCGCGACATGCGAATCGTGGCGTTCTCGACCGCCTGCGTCTATCCGTTCGTGCCGGTCGACGGCCCCGGGGCGGACGAACGCACGCCGGCCACGCCGCCGTCCGGCGACTACGCGAACTCGTGCGTCGGCCGCGAGCGGATGTTCGAGTACGGATCGCACAAGTACGGCACACCGGGTCGCCTCGTGCGGCTCTCGTACGCGATCGACATGCGCTACGGGGTGCTGTACGACGTGGCCAGCGCCGTGTTCGGCGGCACGCCGCTCGACCTGACGATGGGCCACGCCGACGTGATCTGGCAGGGCGACGCGAACGAGCAGTCGCTGCGCCTGCTCGCGCACTGCACGACGCCCACGTCGCCGATCAACATCACGGGCCCCGAGCACACCAGCATCCGCTGGCTCGCCGCCGAGTTCGGCAAGCGCTTCGGGCGCAAGCCGGTGCTCACCGGCCAGGAAGCCCCGACCGCGTGGCTCGAGGACACCCGCGAATCGCAGCGCCTGTTCGGCAAGCCGCGCGTGCCGCTCGACCGGATGATCGACTGGGTCGCCGAATGGATCGAGCGCGGGCAGCCGAGTCTGGGCAAGCCGACGCACTTCTCGACCCGCGATGGCAAGTACTGAGAATCGCCGCGAGCGCCGGGCGCGCCCCGCTTCCGGCGCGCCCGCCAATGGTGGCGCAACCGGCCACGGCGACGCGACGGGCAACCGCGGCGAGCCGTCGGCCGCGGCGGCGCCGATCGTGCCGCTCAGCGTTGCCGACCTGGCCGGCGCCATCGCGCTGTCGGCGTCGGCGTCGTGGAACCAGAACGAGGCCGACTGGCGCCTGATGCTCACGCTGGGACGCGCCTGGGGAATCCGCGCCCCCGACGCGCAGGGGTGCGAGCGTCTCGCGGCATCGGTGGTCGCGCTGCCCTACGGCAGCGAGTTCGCCTGGGTCAGCATGGTGCTGGTGCTGCCCGAGTTTCGCGGCCGCGGCTACGCGTCGCAACTGCTCGCCCACGCGTTGAACGAACTGGCCTGGCGCGGTATTGCAGCCATTCTCGACGCGACGCCCGCCGGCCACCCGATCTACGTGCCGATGGGCTTCGTCGACAGCTGGGGATTTCGCCGCTACCGCCGCGAAGCGGCGGCACCGACCGCGCCGGCGCGCCACGCACCGGCCGAACGCATCGAGGCCGACGCGCGCGGGCTCGACGTGCGGCCGCTACGCGACGCGGATTGGCCGTCGATCCTCGGCATCGACCGCCCCGCCTTCGGCGCCGATCGCGAGGCGCTGCTGCGCTCGCTGGCGGCGCGCCTGCCGGGCGCCGCGCACGTGGCCGAGCGCGACGGCCGCATCGTCGGCTTCGTGTTCGGCCGCGACGGGCGCGAAGCGACGCAGATCGGCCCGCTGCTCGCCGGCGACCCCGTCACCACCCGCGCGCTGCTCGACGCCGCCCTGGCAACCATCGACGGCCCGGTCTACCTCGACCTCGCCGACCGCCACGTCGAACTCGTCCCGTGGCTTCAATCGCGCGGCTTCGCCTACCAGCGCCCGTTCACGCGGATGCTGCGCGGCCTGAAAGCCGCCCCGGGCGACCCGTCCCGCATCGTCCTCGTCGCCGGCCCCGAGCTCGGCTGATTCCGCGCCGCGCCTTCAGCGCGTCGGAGCCTCGTGCATTTCGAGCTTCCCGGCGGCCCGCGCCGTCGGCTTGGGCGGCTCGGGCGCCTCGGGCCCTACGCCCGCTTCGGGCCGTGCGGCCGCCCCGCTGCGCTCCGGCCGGCTCGGCGCCGGCCGGGCCTGTGCAAGCCGAGCGCTTCCGAAAGAAATTCCGCGGGACCCGTCGCCGTCACGCGCGCAGCGCGTGTCGGCAGCGGGTGCGGAATTTCGAGGAAGGCGAGGGAAGCCCCGCGCAGCGGGGCCGCAGCACCGGCCCGGCCGGCGCCGAGCCGGCCGGGGCGCAGCGGGGCGGCCGCACGGCCCGAAGCGGGCGTAGGGCCCGAGGCGCCCGAGCCGCCCAAGCCGACGGCGCGGCCCGCCGGGAAGCTCGAAACGCCCGCGAGCGGAGACTACTTGGTCATCTTGATCGAACGATCCAGGAACTCGTTCGTGTACACCGTCTTCACGTCGAACGGCTTGTCCAGCCCGATGTACTCGCGCACCAGCTCGTAGTCGGCCTTCATCCGCGCATCGTCGTGGATGCCTAGCGCCACTTCACGCGAATGCTTGTCGCTCATCAGCACCTCGACAAGCTTCCAGTTCGTGAGCTCGTTGTCGAACTTCAGCGCCCCGTTGGCGTCGACCAGCGCCTGCACGCAGGGCTCGGGCTCCTTCACGCAGGCCGCGAACGCGCGCTGCGTCACCTTCACGAACTTGTCGATCGTCGCGCGGTTCGCCTCGAGGAACTTCGCGTTGACGATGATCGAGTTGCCGTACGGGTTCAGGCCGGCGTCGCGCCAGGCCAGGAAGCCCATGTCGTCGCCGAGCTCGCGCTGGAAGACGTGGTGGATGTTGTAGAAGGAGGTCGTCACGTCGATCGACTTCGCCTTCAGCGCCGCCAGCTTCGCGTTGGCGTCGATGTTCACCCAGGTGACCGACTTCGGATCGATGCCGTTGGCCTTGGCCAGCGCCGGCCACATCACGCGCGCGCCGTCAGCCGCCGGGTTGCCGATCTTCTTGCCGACGAAGTCCTTCACGCCCTTGATGCCCGAGCTCTTGAGCCAGTACATCCCCTGCGGCGAGTTCGCGTAGACGTTGTACACCGCGACGGTGTCGGCGCCCTTGCCCTTCGCGACCAGCACGCCGCCCATGTCGGCCAGGCCGATCGGGTTGGCGCCTGCGCCGACCTTCTGCGTGGCCAGCGCCGAGCCCTTGCCGGGCTCGATGTTCAGGTCGATACCCTCCTTGGCATACCAGCCCAGCTTCTTCGCGTAGTAGTAGGGGGCGTGGTCGCCGCCGGGCACCCAGTTCAGGATGAAGTCGAGCTTCTGCTGGGCCTGGACGGGCGCCGAGGCGAAGGCGATGGCCGCGGCAGCGGCCCCGAGAATGATTCGCGCGAACATGGTGTCTCCTCGAGTCGAACGCGGCACGGTCAGGGCGATGTTATCGGCGTGCTCGAAGCATCGTCAACGCGCCGCAAACATTGACGCTCGGGGGCCGCTGCGTTAGAGTAAATTAACTGCCTGGTTACATCTTCGCGAAGTATAGCCGAACCCCCGGCCCGATAGAACCGCTTCCCGTCATGCCCCTTCACCGGTCGGACCTGCCCGCCGAGGTGCTCGCGCTGCTGCGGCGCGGCACCGTGATTCCCGCGCATCCGCTCGCGCTCGACGCCGCGCGACAGCTCGATCCGGTGCGACAGCGCGCGCTCACCCGCTACTACATCGACGCGGGCGCGGGCGGCCTCGCGGTGGGCGTGCATTCGACCCAGTTCGCGATCCGCGACGTCGGCCTGTACGAGCCGGTGCTCGAACTCGCCGCTCGCACCGCCCGCGAAGCCACCGACCGTCCGCTGGTGATGATCGCCGGGCTCGCCGGCCGAACCGGGCAGGCCTGCCGCGAGGCGCAGGTGGCACTCGATCACGGCTACCACGCGGGCCTGCTGTCGCTGGCCGCGATGAAGGGGGCCACGATCGACGAGCTGATCGAACACTGCGCCGCGGTGGCGCGCGTCATTCCGCTGGTAGGCTTCTACCTGCAGACTGCGGTGGGCGGCATTGCGCTGCCCGCCGAGTTCTGGCGCCGCTTCGCGTCGATCGACAATGTCGTCGCGATCAAGATGGCGCCGTTCGACCGCTACCGCACGCTCGACGTGGTGCGCGGCGTGGTCGCGGCCCGCGCCGAGGACAGGGTGACGCTCTACACCGGCAACGACGACCACATCGTGCTCGACCTGCTCGCGCCGTTCACGGTGCGCCGCGACGACGAACCGGTCACGGTGCGCATCCGCGGCGGGCTGCTCGGCCACTGGAGCGTCTGGACGAAGAGCGCGGTCGCGCTGCTCGAGCGGATCCACGCCGCGATCGCGGCCGGACGCGTCGACGATGAGTTGCTCGCACTCGATTCGCGCGTCACCGACTGCAACAGCGCGTTCTTCGACGTCGCGCACGACTTTGCCGGATGCATTCCGGGCTGCCACGAGGTGCTGCGGCGGCAGGGCCTGATGGCCGGCACCTGGTGCCTCGATCCGCACGAGGCGCTGTCGCCCGGGCAGGCCGACGAGATCGATCGCGTCTGCCGCGAGCATGCCGACCTGTCGGACGACGCGTTCGTGGCCGCCAACCTGGCGAAGTGGCTCGCCTGACCGGGGCCTGCGCAATGGAACACCGCATCAATACCTCGATCGGACGCTATGCGCTGGCGGTGCTGGCGCACCTCGCGCTGCTGGTGATCTGGTACCTGTTCGTCCGGCTCGGCGACGTGCCGAAGTTCGTGATGCCTTCGCCCGCCGCCACCTTCGAGGCGCTGCTGTCGCCGAGCTACGACTGGTGGGCCAACGTTTCGGTCACCGCCACCGAGATCTTCGGCGGCTATTTCCTCGCGCTGGTGGTCGGCGTCCTGCTGGCGCTGGTGTTCACCTGGTCGAAGACCCTCGAATCGCTGTTCCTGCCGATCCTCGTCACGCTGAACATGATCCCGAAGGTGGCGCTCGGCCCGCTGATCATCGTCTGGTTCAAGTACGGGGTGTTCCCGAACACCATCATGGCGTTCTCGATCGCGGTGTTCCCGATCCTGCTGACCACCGCACGGGGCCTGCGCGAGATCGAGCCCGACCTGCTCGACCTGGTGCGCTCGCTGCGCGGCTCGCGCTGGCAGCTGTTCACGAAGATCCAGTTGCCGGGCTCGCTGCCCTACATCTTCGCCGGCATGAAGGTGGCGGCGATCCTCGCCGTGGCGGGCGCGATCGTCGGCGAGTTCCTCGGCTCCGACAAGGGCCTGGGCTACCTGATGCTGCAGGTGCAGGTCACGCTGGACACGCCGGCGATGTTCATGGCGGTGATCCTCATCACGCTGCTGGGCATGATCCTCTACGGGCTGGTGCTGGCGATGGAGCGCCTGCTGGTGCCGAAGGACGCGCGCGTCGCATGAGCGTCGAGCCGTTCATCCACCTGGCCGGCGTCACCAAGGTCTATCGCACCGGGCGCAAGGAGCACCTCGCGATCTCCGACGCGAGCTTCGACGTGATGCCCGGCGAGCTGGTCTCGCTGGTCGGGCCCTCGGGCTGCGGCAAGTCGACGCTGCTGAAGATCCTGGCCGGCCTGCATCCGCACGACGGCGGCGAGGTGCGCATCGGCTCGACCACGCATCCTTTCGATCCGGCGCGCGACATCGGCATGGTGTTCCAGGCGCCGCTGCTGCTGAAGTGGCGGCGCATCCTCGACAACGTGCTGCTGCCGGCCGAGTTGCTCGGGCTGCCGATGGCCGCGGCGAGACAGCGCGGACGCGAACTGCTCGAGCTGGTCGGCCTGAAGGGCTACGAAAACAAGTACCCGTACGAGCTCTCGGGCGGCATGCAGCAGCGCGCGGCGATCGCTCGAGCGCTGGTCCACGACCCGAAGCTGGTGCTGATGGACGAGCCGTTCGGCGCGCTCGACGCGCTCACCCGCGAGAAGATGAACCTCGAGCTGCTGCGCATCTGGAAGGAGTCGGGCAAGACGATCATCTTCGTCACGCACGGCATCTCGGAGGCGGTGTTCCTCGGCAGCCGCGTGGTCGTCTTCACCGCCGGGCCGGCGCGCATGGCCGACAACTTCGAGATCGAGCTGCCGCATCCGCGCACGCTCGACATGAAGACCAGCGAGCGCTTCGGCGCCTATACGCGGCGCATCTACAAGCTGCTCGGCATGGAGTGAGCGCCCCTCGGTCTCGCCTCAGTCGCGCACCAGGTAGCCCAGCACCAGGTCGGTCATGTGCGACAGCCGCTCGACCTTCGCCTTGGGCGACATCAGGTCGCGATCGAAGATCGTCGACAGCGTGCAGTTGTTGCTCAGGTAGAAGTACGACAGCCCCGCAATCGAGATGTACAGCTGCACCGGGTCGACGCCGGCGCGGAACACGCCGGCGTTGCGGCCGCGCTCGAGCACCTCGGCGACCGTCGCGACGAACGGCGAGTGCATCGTGCGCACCTTGGCCGATTGCTTCAGGTGCATCGCGCGGTGCAGGTTCTCGGTGTTCAGCAGCGTGATGAACTCGGGGTGCGCGATGTAGTAGTTCCAGGTGAACGCCACCAGCCGGCGGATCGCCTCGGTAGGCTCGACCTGCGTCAGGTTCAGCTGGCGCTCTTCCTCCCGGATGCGCTGGTAGGCGCCCTCGAGCACGGCCAGGAACAGGCCTTCCTTCTGGCCGAAGTAGTAGTACAGCATTCGCTTGTTGATCCCGGCGCGCTCGGCGATGCGGTCGACGCGGGCGCCCGCGAGGCCGTGCTGGGCGAACTCGTCGGTGGCAGCGGAGAGAATGGCGTCGCGGGTGGCTTCGGGATCGCGGGTGACCGGACGGTCCCGGACGGAAGTGGGCTTGGCCATGGCCGGGATGCTACCCGATCCTCCGCAAGCGTCCAGTAGACTTCCGGATCGACATCCTGCGAGGCGAAACGGCATGGACGAACCCTCCGACGATCGACCCTTCAACCGCTCCGACTGGCGGCGGCTGCTGCGCAGCCTGCACGAGGATCCCGACCGCCCGGGGCTGCGCGAAACCCCGGCGCGCGTCGAGCGAGCCTGGGAACACTGGACCTCCGGCTACGCGCAGGATCCGGCCGAGATCCTGAAGGTCTTCGAGGACGGCGCCGAGCAATACAGCGAGCTGATCGTCGTGCGCGGCATCCCGGTCTACAGCCATTGCGAGCACCATCTCGCGCCGTTCTTCGGCACGGCCACCGTCGGCTACGTGCCCAAGGGCGCCATCGTCGGGCTGTCGAAGCTCACGCGGCTGGTCGACTGCTTCGCCAAGCGCCTGCAGGTGCAGGAGCGGCTGACGCGCCAGATCGCCGATGCGTTGATGACGCACCTGGAGCCCGCGGCGGTCGGCGTGGTGATCCGCTGCCGCCACCTGTGCATGGAGAGCCGGGGCATCCGCGCAATCGGCGAGGAGACCGTCACGTCGGCGATGCTCGGCGAACTGCTCACCAACCTGGGCATGCGCACCGAGTTGCTGTCACTGGAGCGGGCCCGCTGAGGCGGCCGTGAACCCGTCGCGCGCCGAGAACCAGGACATCGCGCAGCGGCTGCGCGAGGGTGCCGACCTGCTCGAGGCGCAGGGCGCGAATCCGTTCAGGGTCGGTGCGTACCGCAAGGCCGCCGATACGATCGCCGCCCATCCGCGCGCGCTGCGCGAGATCTTCGAGGCCGAAGGGCTGCCCGGGCTCGATGCGATTGCGCACGTCGGACCGGGCATTGCCGCCGCGATCGCCGAGATGCTGGTGAGCGGCAGCTGGAGCCAGCTCGACCGGCTGCGCGGCACGATCGACGCCGTGCGCCTGTTCCGGACGATCCCCGGCGTCGGCGCGCAACTCGCCGAGCGCCTGCACGAAGCCCTCGGCGCCGACACGCTGGAGGCGCTCGAGGTCGCCGGGCACGAAGGGCGGCTCGCCGACGTGCCGGGCGTCGGCCCGCGACGCGCCGCCGCGATCCGCGACTCGCTGACCGCGATGCTCGACCGCTCGCGCAGGCGCCGGCGCGGCCCGGTGTCACCGGCCGGCGTCGAGCCGCCGGTATCGCTGCTGCTCGAGGTCGACCGCCGGTATCGCGACGAGGCCGGCGCGGGCAAGCTGCCGACGATCGCGCCGAAGCGCTTCAACCCCGAAGGCAAGGCCTGGCTGCCGGTGCTGCACGCGACGGTCGACGACTGGCACGTGACCGCGCTGTACTCGAACACCGCGCGGGCCCACGAACTCGGCCGCGTCTTCGACTGGGTGGTGATCTACTTTCATCGCGACGCGCAACCGGAGCTGCAGCGCACCGTGGTGACCGAGACGCGCGGCACGCTCGCGGGCCGGCGCGTCGTGCGCGGCCGCGAAGCCGAATGCCGCGACGGGTACGAACGCGCGCCGATGCGCTGACCCTCAGGCCGCAGGCGGCTGCGCGATGAACCCGGCGCGCATCAGCGCGTCGGTCGCGCCGCGCGCCGCGGCGATCGACTGCGCGGCGCGCGCGAGCAACTGCTCGCGTCCGAGGCGCAATCGTGCAACGCCCTCCTGCTGCGCCGCCAGCGCGGTCGCCGCGGCCACCCTCGGATAGAGGTCGGGATCGTCCATCCGCGGCACGATGCGCTCGGCGGACAGCCCGCGCTCGCGCGCCACCGCCGCCACCTCGCGCGCCGCGGCGATCGCCATCGAATCGGTGATCGTCGTCGCGCGAACGTCGAGCACGCCGCGGAACACGGCCGGAAAGCACAGCGAGTTGTTCACCTGGTTCGGGAAGTCGCCGCGACCGGTCGCCACGATCCGCGCGCCGGCCTCGCGCGCCGCCGATGGCCAGATCTCCGGCACCGGGTTCGCGCACGCGAACACGATCGCGTCTCGCGCCATCGCGCGGACCCCTCCGGGGTCGATCGTGCCCGGCCCCGGCGTCGAGAAGGCGAGGCAGACGTCGGCGCCGCGCAGAGCGTCGGCGACGCCGCCCACGATGCCGTCGGCGTTCGATTCTCGGCAGATCGCCCACTTCGCGGCAAGCGCCGGCTGCTGTGCCTCGATGTCGCCGCGCCCGCGGTGCAGCGTGCCGCGCGTGTCGCAGGCGACGATCCGCGCCGGGTCGACGCCGCAGGCCGTGAGCAGCCGGTAGCTGGCCGTGTTGGCCGCGCCGACGCCGACCATCGCGATGCGCACCCGATCGAGCGGCTTGCCGACCACCTCGAGCGCGTTGAGCAGCGCCGCGAGCACCACGACCGCGGTGCCCTGCTGGTCGTCGTGCCAGACCGGGATCTTCATCCGCGCACGCAACGCCTCGAGGATGCGGAAGCACCTGGGCTGCGCGATGTCCTCGAGATTGATCGCGCCGAACGAGGGCTCCAGCATCTCGACCGCGCGGATGAAGTCGTCCTCGCTGCGGCTTCGCAGGCACAGCGCCACCGCGTCGACGCCGCCCAGGTACTTGAACAGCAGCGCCTTGCCTTCCATCACCGGCAGCCCGGCCTCGGGGCCGATGTCGCCGAGCCCCAACACCCGGCTTCCGTCGGACACCACCGCCACCAGGTTGCCGCGATTCGTGTGCTCGAACACGAGGTCGGGATCGCGCTCGATCGCCTTGCACGGCGCGGCCACGCCCGGCGTGTACCACACCGAGAAGTCGGCGAACGAGCGGATCGCGCACTTGGGCAGCGTCTGCATCTTGCCGCCGTAGAACGGGTGCAGCCGCATGGCCTCGTCGGCGGGCTGGCTGGCCTTCGGCGGCTCCGATCGTGCGTCGCTCATCGGGTCCTCGCCTCGCTGCATTCAGTGGTGCGCGTGCGCGACCGCGTGGCCGCGGCCGCGCGCGATCAGCCACGCGTTGGCCGGGTACGCGGCCACGCCCGCGATGGCCAGTGAAGCGAACAAGGCGCCCCAGAACAGCGGCGCATCGAGCGGCGCGTCCATCGCGCCGGGGATCGCCAGCATGATGAGGTTGTCGACGATTTCCATGATCGTGATCGATGCAGTGTCCGCCGCGAGCGCCAGGCGCGCTGCTGTTTTAACGCCGAAACCGGCGCGAAGCAACGGGATCGCGGTCAGCGCGTAGCCCGAGACGAACGCCAGCACGAGGGCCAGCGCGATCGTTGCGCCGTTTCCCCATCCGAGCGCTGTGCCGATCACCATGCCGGCGATCTCGCCGATCGCGCAGCCGGTCAGGCAGTGCAGCGTGGCCGCGAGGGCGACGCGGCCGATGTCGTCGGGGCGGGCGACGGGCGGGTGACGAAGGTGGGAGTGGTCCATGGCGCGCTTCCTCGGGAGGGTTGCAGGAGCCACGATCGTCGACCTTTCCATGATTGGAAGGTCAAGCGTCCGCCGCGGCCGGCGCCGCGCGCGCGTTTCAGGCGCGCAACAACACCGACGACAGCGTGGCTGCGACGATGCCGGCCGGCACGACGTAGCGCAGCGCGAAGCGCAACGCCCGCGCGGCGCGCGCGCCGAGGTGCAGCTCTTCGGCGAGCATCCGGGTGGGCACCGCCCACCCGGCGAAGCTCGCGATCGCCAGCCCACCGAGCGGCAGCAGCAGGTTCGAGGTCAGCTGGTCGACGAGGTCGAAGACGGTCGCGGAGGACGCGATGCCCAGGCCCGCCAACGGGTGCCAGTTCGCCCAGAGATTGAACGACAGCACGGTCGCGATCCCCGCGACGAAGGTACTCGCCGCGGCGCCCCAGGTGGCAGCGGGCCGGCGCCAGCCCAATCGTCGCGTCAGCAGCGCCACCATCAGTTCGAGCAGCGAGATCGCCGACGCGAGCGCCGCGACGAACAGCAGCAGGAAGAACGAGACCGCCGCGACGGTCCCGAACGGCATCCGCGCGAACGCGATCGGCAAGGTCACGAACACCAGCCCGGGCCCGCTGGCCGGATCGAGCCCGTGCGCGAACACGATCGGAAACACCGCGAGCCCGGCCAGCAACGAGATCAGCGTATCAGCGACCACCGACACCGCCGCCACCTGCTTCAGGTCGATCGCCGCGCCGCTGTAGGCCGCGTAGGTGATCATCAGGCCGAGCCCGACGCCGATCGAGAAGAACCCGAGGCCGAGCGCCTCGAGCGCGGTGCGCGCGCTCAGGTTCGAGAGATCGGGCTCGAGCAGGAAGCGCAGCGTCGCAGCGAGGTCCCCCTCGACGATCGAGTAGGCGGCGAGCGCCAGCATCAGCGCGACGAGCAGGGGCATCAGCACCATCGACGCCGTCTCGATGCCGCGGGCCACGCCCCGAGCCACCACCGCCGCCGCGGCCGACAGGAACACCCCGTGCCACGCGAGCATCTGCCACGGGGACGCGAGAAAGGCCTCGAAGCGCGCGCTCACCGCCTGCGCGTCGGCGCCCGGCAGTCCGTGGCGAGCGGTCTCCACGGCGTAGCCGATCGTCCAGCCGCCGATGACCGAGTAGAAGCTCAGGATGAGGAAGCCGGTCAGCACTCCCATCGTCCCGGCCATCGCCCAGTGGCGGCTCGCACGTTCGGCCAGCGCGACCGCGGCCATGCTGCCCGACGGATCAGCGCGGCCGCGCCGGCCGATCGCGAATTCGGCCAGCATCAGCGGCACGACGACCAGGATCAGGCCGGCAACGTAGAACACCACGAAGAGGCTGCCGCCGTTGGCACCGACCTCGTACGGGAACTTCCAGATGCTGCCGATGCCGACGGCCGACCCGACTGTCGCGAGGATGAAGCCGGTCCGTCCGGACCAGGTGTCGGAGTGTGCGGTCATGCCGGCGCGGCCCGAAGCTGTGCCCGGCACTTTACCCCAGGCGCCCGGGCCGTCTGCCCGCGCCCCGACCCGCCGACTCAGCCCCGCCAGTAGCCGTTCGCCGCCGCGATGGTCTGGAAGTTGATCGCGATCACCTGCGACGCCGCGGTGAGGCTGTCGGCGTTGTCGGCGTAGTCGGCGCGCAGCCGGTCACGCACCTCGCCGGAGGGCTGCGTGTACTTCACGCCCATCCGCGAGAGCTTGATCGCGAGTTCGAAGCCTTCCTGGGGGCCGCTGGTCAGCAGGCTGCTCAACCACTTGTCGGACATGTCGTCTCCCGTTGCCAGCGGCGAGTCTAGGCCGCGGCCGCCCCCCCGAGCCGATAACACCCATCCTCGATATTGGTTTGAGGCGCCGGCGCGACGCTCAGGCGAGCTCCGCTTCGAGCGTGATCGCCAGCCCGCTACGCAACAGGTTCGACACCGGGCACTTCTTCTCGGCCTCGTCGGCGAGCCTCCGGAAGTCCGCGGCGCCCAGTCCGCTCACGCGGCCGCGGGTGCGCAAGTGCATCCGGTTGATCGTGCCGTTCTCGAGCGAGATCGTCGCCTGCGTCTCGATCGACTCGGGAACGTGGCCCTGCTGGCTCAGGTAGTTCGCGAACGCCATGCTGTAGCAGGCCGCGTGCGCGGCCGCGATCAACTCTTCGGGATTGGTCCCCTTCGCATTCTCGAACCGGGTCGCGAACGTGTACGGCGTCGCGTTCAGGACGCCGCTGGTCGCGTCCATCCGGCCGGTCCCGCCCTTCAGGTCGCCTTTCCAGGTTGCCGATGCGCTGCGTTCGATCGCCGCCATGATGTGCGCTCCTCTTCGGTGAAGGGCGCCCGATCGCGAGCGGGCGCCGGGCTCGGATTCATCCTCCGCCGGACGCAGCCCCCGGCCCGCCGCGCGCCCCGGCCAGCGCGAGCGTCAGCGCCGCGGCCGGCACCTCGCGGCAACCGCTGGCGTTCTGCCCCGCCCACAGCGGCGAGAAATCGCCGCTGCCCTGGCGCTCGGCGCACGCGCGCAGCGGGGCGACCGCGCCCGTCGCGAGCGGGAACTCCGGCACCGAGGCGCCAATCGGGCCGCGCTCGCGCACGAACCGGTTGACGATCGCGCGCGCCGGTCGACCGGTGAACAGGTTCGTGATCGCCGTGGTGCGCGCCGCCTCGCTCTTCAGCGCCGCGCGGTGGACGGCACTGGTCGTCGCCTCCGGACAGAGCAGATAGGCAGTACCGACCTGGGCCGCGACCGCGCCGAGGGATAGCGCCGCCGCGACCCCGGCCGCATCGGCGACGCCGCCGGCCGCGATGACCGGCACCCTGACCGCCTTCGCCACCTGGGGCAGCAGCGCGAAGGTGCCGACCTGCGTCGAGAGGTCGTCGGAGAGGAAGAGGCCGCGGTGGCCGCCGGCCTCGAGACCCTGCGCAATCACCGCATCGGCGCCGTGGGCTTCGAGCCAGCGCGCTTCGTCGACGGTCGTCGCCGTCGACAGGATCTTCGCGCCCCAGCGCTTGACCCGGGCCACCAGTTCCGGCGCGGGCAGGCCGAAGTGGAAGCTGACGACGGCCGGCTCGAACGCCTCGAGCACGTCGGCGGCCTCGGCGCTGAACGGACTGCGGCCGGGGCCGACGGGAATCGCCGCGGCGTCGATCCCGAATTCGCGGTAGTACGGCTGCAGCGCCGCACGCCACGCCGCCTCGCGCTGCGCGCTGTGCGTGGGTGGACGATGGCAGAAGAAGTTGACGTTGAACGGCCGGTCGGTGTTCGCCCTGAGCGCGGCGAGCTCGGCCTGCAGTGCCTCGAGCGACAACATCGCGCACGGCAGCGACCCGAGCCCGCCCGCATTCGACACCGCGGCTGCGAGCGCGCTGCCTTGCACCCCCGCCATCGGGGCCTGGATGATCGGCAACTCGATGCCGAGCAGTCGTCGAAGCGTCATGCGCGGCCCCGGATGGTCTGCTCCGGGCAGGTTACTCCGCAGGCCGGGCGGCCGGCAAAGCTTGACCTTTGCGACGTCGCGGATTCACGCACGACTGCGCCGACGTGCATGGAGCGCCCGCGCGCCATGCGCTATCGTTGGCGTCCATGCACCGCCGCCACGCCCAGCCGATCGGCCACTTCCCGTGCGAGTCGCTGGTCCGCCGCCGCATCGATCCGGCCTTGGGCGCGCGCGGCGCATGACGGCACTGCTGCGGCTGCTCGGGCGACAGGCGCGTTGGGCGCTGCCAGCCGGCGCCCTGATCGGCGTCGCGCTTCCCGGGCTGGCGACGGCACTTCGCCCACTGCTGACCGCGGCGGTCATCGGTACGCTGACCGCCACGCTGCTGCGGCTCGACTGGAGCCGGCTCGCCGAACGGGTCCAAAGGCCGGCCCTGCCTGCCGCGATCGCCAGCTGGCAGCTCGTCGCCTCGCCGCTGCTGGTCTGGTTCGGCACGGCGCTCGCCGGCCTGCCTCCCGAGCCGAGACTGGCGCTGGTGCTGCAGGCGGCCGCGCCGCCGATCGGATCGGCCGCGGTGTTCGCGCTGATCCTGGGTCTCGACGGCATCCTGGCGGTGGTCGGGACCGTCTCGACGACGCTGCTGCTGCCCTTCACGCTGACGCCCCTGGTGGGGATGCTCTTGCCGCAGGCCGGCGTCCAGGTCGATCTCGTCGCCTTCTTCGCGCGCGTCGCGCTGCTGGTCGCGGTTCCGTTCGCGCTCGCCTGGGCGCTTCGGCGCGCCATCGGTACCGCGCGGCTCGCGCGCCACGACGAGGCGATCGGGGGCCTGAACGTGGCGCTGCTGGTGGTGTTCGCGATTGCCGTCATGGACGGCGTGACCGCGCGCCTGTTGCGCGACCCGGCTTTCGTCATGGGCCTGCTGCTCATGGCCTGCGCGTCCACCGCTGCGCTGCACGTGGCCGGCTACGCGCTGTTCCGGCGCGCGGGCGTGGCCTCGGCCTACAGCGCGGCGCTGATGAGCGGCAACCGCAACATGGGGCTGATGCTCGTGATCACGGCAGGCACCGCAGGCGAGGCCTTTTCGCTCTACGTGGGAATCACGCAGATCCCGATGTACTTCGCGCCGCTGGCGCTGACGCCGTTCCTGCGGCGCAGCTTGCGCCCGCACTGAGCGCCGGGCGCCGCCCGGGGTGCCCTCGCCGCCACTCGTCGGCGCCCGTTGCGGCCCGTCGTCGGAAACGTGTCCGATTCCTTGGCGCCGCGCAACGCGGTACCTACCATGGGCGGAGATCGAACCGTCCCGAATCGATGTTCGCCCAACCCCCATCGCCGTCGCATGTCCGTCTGACGGTCGACAAGCTCGACTACGGCATGTTCGTCGCCGAGCTCGACCGCCCATGGCTCGATACGCCGTTCCTGCTCGAGGGCCTGCTCGTGCAGAACGAACCCGAACTGGAGGCGTTGCGCCAGTACTGCCAGTTCGTCTACGTCGACCTCGAGCGCTCGACCGGGGCGGCAGCCGAGGCGATTCGCGACGCGCTCGCGCAGCGCGCCGCGAAGCCCCGGACGTCGCCGGCACCGATCGCCTGCCGCCCGCGCGCGCTCGACGAGGCCGCGGGCTCCGACAGCGACGCGCCCTCCGCGCTCGGCCGCCTGTTCGGGTGGCTGCGCGGGCGCGGCGGACGCGACGGTGCAACCGGTGGCCGAGACGAGGATCATCGAAAGGCGGTCAGCGCCGCCGAATTGCAGCTGCCGCCCGGGATGGCGCTGCAGCCGTATTCCGAGCCCGGGCCGATCGAGGCCGAGCTGCCACGCGCGACGCAGTCCTGGTCACGCGGCGCGGAGACCCTGCGCGCCCTGATGGCAGACCTGCGCGACGACACCCGCTCGGACCTGCGAGACATCGACAAGGTCGCCGAGGGGCTCGTCGAGAGCATGGTCGAAACGCCCGACGCGATGCTGTGGGTCGCGCGCCTGCGCGACCAGGACCGCAGCACCTACCATCACTGCCTGAAGGTCGGGATCTACCTGATCGCGCTCGGACGCCACATGGGCTTTCCACGCCACGAGCTGGTGCGCCTCGGGCAGATCGGGATGCTCGCCGACGTCGGCAAGATCCGCCTGCCGCGCGCGCTGCTCGAGAAGCCGGGGATGCTGACGCCCGCCGAGCACGCGGTCGTCAGGCGCCACGTGCAGTTCGGCATCGAGGCGCTGCGCAAGAGCATGACGCTCGACCGCATCGTCGAGCAGGGCATCATGCAGCACCACGAACGGATCGACGGCTCCGGATATCCGCAGCGGCTCAAGGGCAAGGACATCTCGATCTTCGGACGGATGGCCGCGATCGCAGACTGCTTCGCGGCGCTGATCTCCGACCGGCCTTACGCGAAGGCGGTGTCGCCGCAGGAAGCGCTGATGCAGATGTACCAATGGTGCGGCACCTCGTTCCACGAGCCGCTGCTCGAGCAGTTCGTCCAGGCGATCGGCGTGTTCCCGGTAGGCAGCCTGGTCGAACTGTCCAACGGTGAAGCGGCGATCGTGCTGGCGCACAACCGTGTGCGTCGCCTCGAGCCACGCGTGCTGGTGCTGGCCGGCGCCGACGGCGCGCTGCTGGAGAAGCCCTTCGAGCGCGATCTGCTGAACGGGCCGGCCGACGACGCCGGCCGACCGATCCGGATCGCGCGCGGGCTGCCTGCCGGGGCTCGCGGGCTTCGGCCCCGCGAATACTATGCGGACGAGAGCGCCTCGCCGGAGGACGGCGTCCTTGCACCGGCCTGAGCGCGACTCGCCGCGGCTGCAGCCAGCCGAACTGTTGCAGCGCCTCGGCGAGCGGATGGCCCGCGCAGACGGCGCCCGCACCGCGCTGCTGGCGATCGAACTGAGCCCCTCGGACCGGCTGCTGGCAATCGGTCACGGTCGCGCCGAGCGCGCCGTGCTCGCAGAGGTGGGGCGCCGGGTGGAAGCCGTGCTGCGTGCCACCGATCGCTACGCGTTCGCGTCGCGCGAGGAAATATGGGTGCTGCTCGCCGATCTCCCGAGCGAGTCGCTGGCCGAGCTTGCCGGCCGCACGCTGCTCGAGCGGCTGCGCAAGCCGATCCCCGCGCCTCGTTCGCAGGACCCGCACGCGTCGATCCGCCTCCAGCCTTCGGTCGGCATCGCCTGGACCGCTGCAAAGGGCGAGATCGACGCGCTTTCGGTGCTCGCGGTCGCCACCGAGGCGGCCGCGGCGCGCCACGGCCCGGGCGGACATGGAATCCAGCTGCGCCGCGTGCGCGCGACCCGCGACAACGTACCGATGCAGAGGCAGGTCGAGCACGACCTCGCGCGCGCCCTCGAAGGCAACGAGCTCGAGGTGCACTTCCAGCCGCAGATCGACTTGCGCAGCGGTCAATGCCGATCGGCCGAAGCCCTGATCCGCTGGCGGCATCCGGATGGACGCACGGTCAACCCGGAAGCGATCGTCGCGATCTGCGAGAAGCGCGACCTGATCCTTCAGCTGACCCGATTCACGCTGAACACCACGCTGCGACAGGTATCGGGGTGGGACACGCTGGGACTCGGCATCTCGGTGGCAGTCAACCTCTCCGCGGCCACGCTATCCGACCCGAGCCTGCCGCTGATGGTGTCGCAGTCGCTCGACACCTGGGATCTCCCGGCCGACCGACTCACGCTGGAACTGACCGAGAGCGCACTGATCCGCAACCAGCAGGTCGCCCGCGAGACGATGAGGCAGCTCAAGCGGCTCGGTTGCCGGCTTTCGATCGACGACTTCGGCACCGGCTACTCACCGTACACCTATTTGCGCCAGTTTTCGTTCGACGAACTGAAGATCGACCAGTCGTTCGTGCGACGCGTGAACTCGGAGGCGGCCGACCTGCGCATCGTGCAGTCGCTGGTCGACCTCGCGCACGCCTTCGGGATGCACGCCGTCGCCGAGGGCGTCGAGGACGAGCCAACGGAGCGCGCGCTGCGCTCGCTGGGGTGCGACCTCGCACAGGGCTGGTTCGTCTCGGCGGCGCTGCCCGCCGACGACTTCGCGACCTGGTGCCTCACGCGCGGCTCCAGGGCCGCAGGGCGGCAGCGCGAAACGGTCGATCGCTGATCGCGGCGCCGCAGGCGGCGGCTAGCGCACGGCCCGCTTCGGTGCGCGCACCACGCCGATCTGGTAGATGCCGTGACAGGCGTTGCACTTGCCGAGCATCTCGCCGACCTGTCCCATCGTGTGCTTCGGGTCACCGAGCGATTCGGCGTCCAGCGCGATCGCATCGAAGCTGCCGTGGACCGCGCCGGCCAGCTGCTTGAACGCGTCGGGCAGCTTGGCCACCGTCTCCGGTGGAATCTCGTTCGCCGCGCCGCTGCCCATCTTGCGCGCAGCAACCGCCACGGCCTTCATGTCTTCGCCCGGCAAGGCCTCGCTGATCGTCTGCAGCACGGCCAGGAAGTTGCGCATCTCCTCGAGGACCAGGTGGCGCTCGGGATCGGTGAGCACCAGCACGGCGCGGCGGTCGGGCCCGGAGGCGGGCGCCGACGAGTCGGCGGGCCCCGCCGCGGGAGCGACCGCCGCGGCGAGCAGGCCGCCGAACACGATCAGCAGCAGCGAACGAACGGAATGCTTCACGTGGATCCTTCCCCGGTTCAGGCGATCGTCGCCTCGGCGCGATCCTTCTCGCCCTTGTTGTCCTCCCACGCAACCACCAGCCTGTCGCCGGCCTTCGCGCCGCGCACGCGAAACGCGAGTAGCGGGTTCTTCGAAATCGCGGGACCCCACTGCGCCGACACGACCTGCCGGTCGTTGATCGTCGCCGTGACGCTGTGGATGAAGTGCGCCGGATAGGCCTGGCCGGTGGCCGGGTCCTTTCGCTGGCCCGTTTCCATCGGGTGCATGATCAGCACCGCGACGTGCGCCGACCCGTCGACGATCCGCGCACGGATCTTCATGCTCGCTGCCATGGAATGCTCCTTGCTGCCGTGGATCCGCTCAGCCGCCGCAGCCGCCGATCGTGACCTTGACCTCGCGGCTGGCGAACCAGGTCTTGCCGCCCGCCCTGACGACCGCCCTCACGGTCGAGCTCTGCCCGGCCTTGAATCGCGTGTTGACGTATGCCTCGGCGCCGTTGGACAGGTCGAAGTGGGCCAACAGCGGAAAGGGGTTCTTCTCGACCAGCAGCGAGATCGACTCGGCGCCCGCGATGCGGGTGCTGACCTCGATCGGAATCAGCACGCCGTTCTCCGCGATGTCCGGCGTGGCGATCACGATGTCGGGACTCTGGATCGCGTCGGTCGCGCCGAGGCTCGCCAAGGCCTCGGCGAGCGTCCTGGCGGCAAACCCTTGCGCGTTGCGCGGCGCGGCCGCTGCGCGCGGCGCATGCAGCAGGCCGGCGGCGGCGACCAGCGCCAGTGCGCCGCCGGCGCCGCATTCCTTCAGTATCGATCTGCGAATCTGGTCCACTCGGTTCGACTCCTGCGAAAGACCGACCCGCGCTAGCGGGCCGAGGGCACCGACACCGGATACCCGTTGGACAGCACGGTCATGAACACTTCGAGGTCCACGTAGGCCGGATCGCCGGGGGCGAGCGCCTGCGTGCGCATCTGTCCGTGGCAGCGCGCGAAGCGCTGCTGGATCGACTCGAGCATGCCGAAGGGCGTGCGATAGGTCGGGTAGTGCGCCGCGTCGCCGAACGGCGTCGTCGGCGTCTCGCCGCGCAACTTGTGCCCCATGATGCTGCCGGGCACGTGGCACGACGCGCAGGCGAAGTTGAGCTGTCCGGTCTTCGCATGGAAGAGTTCCTCGCCGCGGCGATACGCCTGCATCAGGCGCGCGTCGCCGATGTCGACCCGGATCGGCACGCCGGCCGATCGCGACTTGAACCAGACCGACAACTCGTTGTTCGGCACCGAGCCCTGTGCGATCCGCTCCCCGAGCACGCTGGCAGCGCAGTGCTCGATGCGGTCCTCGACCGTCACCACGCGGCCGAGCGCGGCATCGTGCTTGGGATATGCGGCCGCCAGGCCGGCCAGGTCCGCGGTGCCCTCCCCCAGGCAGGTCGCGAAGCGCCGGTCGCGCGCCGCGAGCGCATTGAAGCGCGCCTCGCCCGCATCGACCGCGAAGTGACCGGGGTGCAGGTCGATGCGATCGAGGTCCATGAACTTCCAGTTGAGCTTCCACTGCTGCTGCGCATCGCCGACCCATCCGGCGTGGCGCGCGAGCGCCTGCGGCGTTCTCCAGTATCCGATCGTGTCGCTGAAGCCCACGTCTCCTTCGACGCCGCGCGCGGGATCGATCTGCGCGCGCGGGTACGTCTCGCGATACGGCTCGCCGGCCGCAGCGACCCCGACGGCCGCGACGCCGGCTGCCAGCGCGAGGCCGGCCGCCGCGAAGGCGACGCGCCGATGCCGTGTCATCGCGAAGCCTGCAGGTAGGCGACCACGTCGCGAATCTCCTGGTCGCGCAGGATCTCGTTGGTGCCGAACGGCGGCATCAGGGTGTCGGCGTGGCGCGTGCGCATGTCGTAGACCGCCGCATAGGT
>JAHBZV010000052.1 GCA_019635275.1 Burkholderiaceae bacterium
TCGCCGAGCGCCTGCAGCGCGAGCATGTCGCGCTTGCGCTGCGACTTGCTGGGTTCCTCGGCGCGGACGGGATCTCGGGGGCGCGAACTCATGGCATGGGGCACGGACTGCGCTGCTATGATACCCGCCCGTCCACGGGCCGAAGCGATGCACCCACCAGAGACACACCGGGCGATGTTCGAGTACGACCAGGCGCGATTGCGCGAGATCGCCCAGGCGGCGCTCGGCTTCGCGCGCGAGTTCGGCGCCAGCGCCGCTGCGGTCGACGTCTCCGAGAACAGCGGCCTGTCGGTGAACGTGCGCAAGGGGCGGATCGAGACGATCGAGCAGAACCGCGACAAGGGGCTCGGCGTCACCGTCTATTGCGGCCAGCGGCTGGGCCACGCGAGCTCCACCGACTTCTCGGCCGCGGCGCTGCGCGAAACCGTGAACGCGGCGTGGCAGATCGCGCGCTTCACCGCCGAGGATCCGTGCGCGGGGCTGCCCGATCCGGACACGCTGGCCACCTCGCAGCCCGACCTGAAGGTGTTCCACGAGTGGCCGATCACGGTCGACGACGCGGTCGAGATCGCCCGGCGCGCCGAGCGCGCCGCCTTCGACACGTCGCCGGCGATCGCGAATTCGGAGGGTGCATCGGTCACGGTGAGCCACGGTCACTTCGTCGCGGCCAACAGCCTGGGCTTCGCCGGTGGCTACCGCTACAGCCGCCACTCGATCGCCTGCGCGCCGATCGCCCGGCGACGCGGCGAGATGCAGCGTGACGACTGGTATTCGTCGCACTGCAACCCGCGGCGGCTGGCCGACCCCGAGGCGCTGGGTCGCTACGCGGCCGAGCGGGCGCTCGCCCGACTGGGCGCGCGCAGGCTGGCGACGCGGCGCGTGCCGGTGCTGTTCGAGGCGCCGCTGGCCTGCGGCCTGCTCGGGCACTTCGTCCAGGCTGCGAGCGGCGGTGCGCTGTACCGCAAGGCGAGCTTCCTGGTCGATTCGCTCGGCCAGGCGCTCTTCCCCGAGCACGTCGACATCGTCGAGGACCCGCACCTGATCGGCGAATCGGGCAGCACGCCGTTCGACAACGAAGGCGTGGCCACCCGCCGGCGAAGCGTGGTCGAGGCGGGCGAGCTGAAGGGGTACTTCCTGTCGACGTACTCGGCGCGCAAGCTGGGCATGCGCAGCACCGGCAACGCCGGCGGCTCGCACAACCTGTGGTTCGCGAGCCGTGCGACGCGGCGCGGCGACTCGTTCGGGAAGATGCTCGCGAAGCTGGGCACCGGCCTGCTCGTCACCGACCTGATGGGGCAGGGCGTGAACTACGTGACCGGCGACTACTCACGTGGTGCGAGCGGCTTCTGGGTCGAGGGCGGGCAGATCCGCTACCCGGTGGAAGAGATCACGATCGCCGGCAACCTGCGGGACATGTTCCGCGGCATCGTGGCGATCGGCGCCGACGAGATCACGCGGGGCACCAAGCGCAGCGGCTCGGTGCTGATCGACGAAATGGCGGTCGCGGGAAGCTGACCGGGGTTCGCGTGACCGCGGGTTGCGACCCGGTGTCCGCGCGGCGGCTTCAGTGCACCCAGCCGGCCAGCTGCCGGCGGACTTCCTCGGGATCGAACGCGGGTTCGGGCATCGCCCGAACCACCGGCTCGAGCGACGTGGCAAGGTCTTCGAGCAGCGCCACCGCCTCGGCCGGTACCGGCGCGGTCGCGGGTTCCGTGTCGCCGCACTCGTCGAACAGTTCGTCGGCGTGGCGCACCAGGGCGAGGTAGCGGCGGAGCAGTCGACGGTCGGTCATGAGGGCGCCTCGGTCGGATGGAACCCGGTAGCGGGTATGCTGGCATCGTCGGATTCGCGGCGATGCGCGCCGAGGAACTGCGTCACGGACGGCGTCGGCCCGCCGCCCGACGGAAGCGCGCAACGAGAACGAAGTCCGATTCCGGGACACAGGCGATGAGCAAGGCATTCGTGAAGGACGACGCGGCGGACGAGGCCGACGAGATCGAGGCGGCCGAGGACGCGGCGCCGCAGGCGCCGGGCGGGCGCAACTACATCACGCGCGCGGGCTACGAGCGGCTCAAGGCCGAGTTGCTGAACCTGATCGACGTCGAGCGGCCCGAGGTCGTGCGGGTGGTGTCGTGGGCCGCCTCCAACGGCGACCGTTCCGAGAACGGCGACTACCTCTACGGGAAGAAGCGCTTGCGCGAAATCGACCGCCGCATCCGCTTCCTGACGCGGCGGCTCGACGCCGCCGAGGTCGTCGACACCGCGCGCCAGCAGGCGCTCGACCAGGTGTTCTTCGGCGCCACGGTGACCTACCTGCGCAACGGCGAGCGCGAGGAGACCGTGCGCATCGTCGGCATCGACGAGGTCGATCCCGTCAACGGCTGCGTGAGCTGGGTTTCGCCGGTGGCCCGGGCGCTGCTCAAGGCGCGCGAGGGCGACGTGGTGACGCTGCGTACGCCCAGCGGGCCGGACGAACTCGAGGTACTGTCGATCAGCTACGCGTGATCCGCGCCACCTCGGAGAGCCGCCGCAGGTTGCGCATCACCTGCGCCAGGTGGACGCGGTCGCGCACCTGGATCGCGAAGCGCAGCACGGCCGATTCGGAGGGCTCCTCGTCCATCGCGACGTGGACGATGTTCGCCTCGCTGGCGGCGATCTCGGCCGCGACCTTGCCGAGCACGCCGCGATCGTTGCGCACCTGGACCTCGATGCCGGTACGGAACTGCCCGGCGACGTCGTCGGCCCAGTCGACGTCGATCCATCGCTCGAGGTCCTTCTCACGCTGGCGATGCGCGACCTTGCAGTCGGCGCGGTGCACGAACAGGCCGTGGCCGCCACGCAGGTGGCCGATGATCTCGTCGCCCGGCAGCGGATGGCAGCACGGCGAGTACGTCACGGCCGCGCCTTCGGTTCCGTTGATCTGCATCGGCGCCGGCCGCGGGAGGATCAGCGTCGCGCCGGTCGGCTTGCCCGAGAACTGCAGCGCGATCGTGCGGGCGATGACCGGCGCGAGCCGCTTGCCCAGGCCGATGTCGGCGTAGAGCTCCTCGCTGCTCTTGGCGCCCGCGTCGCGCGCACCGCGGTCGATCGCCGCCGCGTCGAGCCCGGAGGCCTCGATGCGCAGCGTGGCCAGCGCCTGCTCGAGCAGCCGCCGCCCCAGGTCGACCGACTCCTTGTACTTCAGCGTCTTCAGGCACTGGCGGATGCCGGCTCGCGCCTTGCCGGTGCGTACGAAGCTCAGCCAGTTCGGGTTGGCCTTCGACGCGGGGTCGGTGACCACCTCGACCACGTCGCCGTTCTGCAGTTCGGTACGCAGCGGCACCTGCCGCTGGTTCACGCGCGCCGACACCGCCTGGTCGCCGATGTCGGTGTGCACGCTGTAGGCGAAGTCGATGATCGTGGCGCCACGCGGCATCGCGCGGATCTGCCCGCGCGGCGTGAACACGTAGACCGCGTCGGGAAAGAGGTCGACCTTGACGTGCTCGATGAACTCGAGCGAGTCGCCGGTCTGGCTCTGGATGTCGAGCAGCGACTGCAGCCATTCGTGCGTGCGCTTCTGCAGGTCGGTGAAGCTCTCCTTCTCGGCCTTGTACAGCCAGTGCGCGGCCACGCCTGCCTGGGCGACACGCTGCATCTCGCGGGTGCGGATCTGGAACTCGACCGGCGTGCCGAAGGGGCCGACCAGCGTCGTGTGCAGCGACTGGTAGCCGTTGATCTTCGGGATGGCGATGTAGTCCTTGAAGCGCCCGGGCACCGGCTTGTAGGTCGCGTGCAGCGCGCCCAGCGCGAGATAACACTGCGGCACCGTGTCGACCAGCACGCGAAAGCCGTAGATGTCGAGCACCTGCGAGAACGACAGCCGCTTGTCGCGCATCTTGCAGTAGATCGCGTACAGCGTCTTCTCGCGCCCGAATACCTCGGCGTTGACGCCGGCTTCGGGCAGCGTCTTCTGCACGGTCTCGAGGATCTTGCCGATGACTTCGCGGCGATTGCCGCGGGCGGCCTGCACCGCCTTCTGCAGCGTGCGGTGTCGCCACGGGTACAGGTGCTTGAACGACAGGTCGACCAGCTCGCGGAAGAGCTCGTGCAGGCCCAGGCGGCTGGCGATCGGCGCATAGATGTCGAGCGTCTCGCGGGCGATGCGCCGCTGCTTGTCGACCGGCACCGCGTCGAGCGTCTGCATGTTGTGCAGCCGGTCGGCGAGCTTGATCAGGATGACGCGCACGTCGCGCGCCATCGCCAGCAGCATCTTGCGGAAGCTCTCGGCCTGTTGCTGCTCCTTCGAGGCGAACTCGACGCGCTCGAGCTTGGACAGGCCGTCGACCAGTTCGGCCACGTGGGGACCGAAGCGCTCGATGAGGATCTGCTTGGCGACGGTCGTGTCCTCGATCACGTCGTGCAGCAGCGCGGCCATCAGCGAATCGGCGTCGAGCTTCCAGCCGCAGAGGATTTCGGCGACCGCGATCGGATGCGAGATGTAGGGCTCGCCGCTGGAGCGGAACTGGCCCAGGTGCGCCTCGTCGCTGAAGCGATAGGCCTCGCGGATGCGCTTGAGGTCGTCCTCGGACAGGTAGGCGCCGGCCTTGCGGGTCAGGCCGGCGAGCGACACCACCTGCCGTTCGTCGGCCACCGTGACGAAACCGCCGTCGGCCAGCGCGGTGGGGGGCGCCTCGGGCGGCGCAGGCTGTCGGCGCCCGCGCCGGGCGGGCGGTGTGACGGGGGGCGTGTGATGGGTGGCCATGTCCGCGACGACCGAGGCGGGACCGGCCGTTACCTCATCAGATCGGGACGCGCCGCAACATTTCCACTCCGACCTTGCCGGCGGCGATTTCGCGCAGTGCGGTCACGGTGGGCTTGTCTTTCGACTCGACCTTGGGCGCGTGGCCCTGCGCGAGCATGCGCGCGCGGTAGGTGGCCGCGAGCGTCAGCTCGAACCGGTTGGGGATCTGCTTCAGGCAATCTTCGACGGTGATGCGGGCCATGTCACACCTGTTTTCGCTTGGTGATGCCCAGCGCGGCGAACGTCGCCGGGTGCCGGGCTTGCTGTTTCGTGAACCTCAGGCGCGCCGCGTCGACGATCGTGCGCAGATCGGCGAGGGCGCTCGCAAAGTCTTGATTAATAATAACATATTGAAAGCGGTGCGCCTGCTTCAGCTCGGCCTCGGCTGCGACGACCCGCCGCTCGATCACTTCGGCGGTGTCCTGCCCGCGCTGCGTCAGCCGCTCGCGCAGCACGCCGATCGAAGGCGGCACGATGAAGACGCCGATCGCGTCGGGAAAGAGCCGCTGCACCTGCACGGCGCCCTGCCAGTCGATTTCCAGCACGATGTCGACGCCGGCCGCGATCCGGTCGTCGATCCAGGCCCGCGACGTGGCATACAGGTTGCCGTGCACCTCGGCCCATTCGAGGAACTCGCCGGCCTCGCGGCGGCGCTCGAAGCCGGCGGCGTCGACGAAGAAGTAGTCGCGCCCGTCGACTTCGCCGGGGCGCGGCGTACGCGTGGTGAACGACACCGACAGCTGCATCAGCGGCGCGTCGGCGAGCAACGCGCGCACCAGCGACGTCTTGCCGGCGCCCGAGGGCGCCGCGACGACGAACAGGCTGCCGGGCCGCGGGACGGAGTCGGTCATGGCGCGGGTCCGGTCTTCATTCGATGTTCTGCACCTGCTCGCGCATCTGCTCGATCAGGACCTTGAGCTCGATCGACGCGCCGGTCAGGTCGATGGCGGCCGCCTTCGACCCCAGCGTGTTCGCCTCGCGGTTGAACTCCTGCATCAGGAAGTCGAGCCGCTTGCCGGCCGGGCTGCCGGCGTCGAGGATGCGCGCCAGTTCGTCGAGGTGGGCCTGCAGCCGTGACAGCTCCTCGGCAACGTCGATGCGCAGCCCGTACGCCGTGACTTCCTGGCGCACCCGCGCCATGGTCTCCTCGATCGGCACGGGCGCCTCGGTCTGCTCGAGGGCGGCGCGCAGCCGCTCGACGAGCCGGGCCTGCCAGGCGGCCAGCAGCTCCGGGCTGCGCTGCTGAAGCGGCGCGATGATCGCGCCGATCGCGGCGGCGCGGTCGCGCAGGAAGCCGGCCAGCTTGTCACCCTCGCGCGCGCGGCTCGCGACGAATTCGTCGAGCGCCTGGCGCGCCGCCACGAGCACGTCGGGCGCGAGTGCCTCGGCGCCGGCGGGCTCGCCGAGCAGCCCCGGCCATCGAAGGATCTCGCCCACCGACGGCGGGGCGGCTTCGGGCACCGCCTGCGCGACGCGTCGGGCCAGCCCGGCCAGCTGAGCGAGCACCCGCGCATCGAGCTGCGGTTCGGCGTCGGCGCGCGAGAGCGTGCGAAAGCCGACCCGGCACTCGACCTTGCCCCGCTGGATCGCGCCGGCGATCAGTTCGCGCAGCGCGGGCTCGACCTGGCGCAACTCGTCGGGGATGCGGAAAGAGAGGTCGAGGAAGCGGGAGTTGACGCTGCGGATCTCGACGCTGACCTGCCCGGCGGGCGTTTCGCGCGACACCTGCGCGTACCCGGTCATGCTCTGCAGGGGGCGCCGCTCGGCGGATCGTTGGCTCAAGATCGTTCTTCGAGGGCAGGAAGTCTTTAGAATGCGCGGAGAGCCACGACCGACAGCCAGGACGGATTCCCCGACGCGATGGGCACCCAGACGAATGCGCCGCTGCCCGAAGGGCACGAACTCGGCGGATACCGTATTGTAAGGAAGATCTCGAGCGGCGGATTCTCGATCGTCTACCTTGCCGAGGACGCGGCCGGCGAGAAATTCGCCGTCAAGGAGTACCTGCCCAGCGCGCTGGTCAAGCGCGGCCCCGGTCAACTGGTGCCCGAGATCCCCGCGGCCAACGAGGTCACGTTCCGCAACGGCTTGCGCTGCTTCTTCGAGGAGGGGCGCGCGCTCGCGCGCATCTTCCACCCCAACGTCGTGCGGGTGGTCAATTTCTTCCGCGCCAACGAGACCGTGTACATGGTCATGGCCTGGGAGCGCGGGCGCAGCCTGCAGGAACTGGTGCTGCGTCACCGCGGGCGCCAGGGCGGCAAGGCGGTGCTTCCCGAGCGACACGTTCTGAAGGTGTTCAACCTCGTGATGAACGGCCTGCGCGAGGTGCACGCCAACCGCCTGCTGCACCTCGACCTGAAGCCGGCCAACATCTACCTGAGGCTCGACGGCACGCCGTTGCTGCTCGACTTCGGCGCGGCCCGGCGCACGCTCGACGCCGAGCCGCAGAAGCTGTTCCCGATGTACACGCCCGGCTTCGCCGCGCCCGAGCTGTATCGGCGCACGCAGCAGCTCGGGCCCTGGACCGATGTCTACGGCATCGGCGCCAGCATGTTCGGCTGCATGTCTGGACAGCCGCCGCAGCCGGCCGACCAGCGCGAACTGGAAGACAAGCTGTCGCAGGCCATCGACGCGCTGGCCGAGCACTACTCGCGCCCGCTGCTCGACCTGGTCGCCTGGTGCCTGAAGCTCGATCCGCTGGAGCGGCCGCAGAGCGTGTTCGCGCTGCAGCGCGCCCTGCGCCGCATCCGCATGCCCGCCGAACCGTCCAGCAAGCCGAGCACGGCGGCCCGCTGGTTCGACACGCTCGCCGCACGCGCCAAGGTCCGGCGACGCGACGGCGAGGGCCTCACGCTGCCCGGCTGAGCCGGCGTCGCGGAGCCAGCATGCGCTTTTCGATCTACCAGGACACCCTGATCGGCGCGCGCGCGTCCAACCAGGACCGCATGGGGTACTGCTATACGCGCGACAGCCTGCTGATGCTGGTCGCCGACGGCATGGGCGGACACATGCGCGGCGAGGTCGCCGCGCACCTGGCGCTCCAGGTCGCCGCCTCCACGTTCCAGGAACAGGCGCGCCCGACGCTCGCCGATCCGCCGGCCTTCCTCGATCACGCCCTGCGTCGCGCGCATCGCGAGATCCTGCGCTACCAGGACACGCACGGCCTGCCGGAGTCGCCGCGCACGACGATCGTCGCCTGCGTGGTCCAGCACGGGCGCGCGTGGTGGGCGCACGCCGGTGACTCACGGCTCTACCTGCTGCGCGGCGGGCGCGTGGTGCTGCGCACCCGCGACCACTCGAAGGTGCAGAACCTGATCGACCTGGGCATGATCGACGAGCGCGACAGCGCCACGCACCCGGAGCGCAACAAGGTACTCAACTGCATCGGCTCGCCGTTCGAGCCGACGATCGAGCTCGGCGGCGACGTTGCGCTCCAGGCCGGCGACACGCTGATGTTGTGCAGCGACGGCGTATGGTCGGCGTTGCCCGAGGACGAGCTGGTCGAATCGCTTTCTGCCGAATCGGTGATGTCCGCCGTTCCGCGGCTCGTGCAGCAGGCGGTCGGCCACGCGGGGCCGATCGCCGATAACGCCACGGCGCTCGCGATGACCTGGGAGGCCGAGGCCGACGGTGCCGGTTGGTCGTCGGACGACGTGCCCGACGGCGCGATCACCACGACGATCGCGGTCGGGCTGATCGACGAGACGGCGCCGGGCGACGCGATGACCGAGGACGAGATCGAGCGCACGATCCGCGAGATCCGCGAGGCGATCTCGCGCGCGGGCGGAAGTTGAGAGGAAATTCGTCGATGTCGATTCGTCCCAGCGGGCGCGCGCCCGACGCGTTGCGCCCGGTGCGCATCACCCGCGGCTTCACGCGTCACGCCGAGGGGTCGGTGCTGATCGAGTTCGGCGACACGCGGGTGCTGTGCACCGCCAGCGTCGAGGACAAGGTTCCGCCGTTCCTGCGCGGCGCCGGGCGGGGCTGGCTCACCGCCGAGTACGGCATGCTGCCGCGCTCGACGCACACGCGCACCGACCGCGAAGCGGCGCGCGGCAAGCAGAGCGGACGCACGCAGGAGATCCAGCGGCTCATCGGGCGCAGCCTGCGGGCCGTGTTCGATCTCGAGCGGCTCGGCGAGCGCACGATCACGCTGGACTGCGACGTGCTGCAGGCCGACGGCGGAACGCGCACGGCGGCGATCACCGGCGCGTTCGTCGCCGCGCACGACGCGATCAGCGGGCTCCTCGCGGCCGGCGCGCTCGAACGCACGCCGGTGCGCGACTTCGTCGCTGCGGTGTCGGTGGGCCTGTACGAGGGCAGCGCGGTGCTCGACCTCGACTATGCCGAGGACTCCGCCTGCGACACCGACCTGAACGTGGTGATGACGGGCGCCGGCGGCTTCGTCGAGGTGCAGGGCACGGCCGAAGGCGACCCGTTCACGCGCGAGCAGATGGACCGGCTGGTCGACCTCGCGGCGGGCGGCATCCGCCGCCTGGTCGAGGCGCAGAAAGCCGCGCTCGGCGCCTGAGCGGCAGCCGGGTCCAGGCGGTGGCGCGCGGGCGCGGATCGATTCACCATCCGGGCGGCGTGCGATGAGACTGCGGCGCGTCGTGCTGGCTTCGAACAACCCGGGCAAGTTGCGCGAGCTGTCGTCGCTGCTGGCGCCGCTGGGCCTGCAGCTCGAGTCGCAGTCGGCGCTCGGCGTCCCCGAGGCCGAGGAGCCGTTCGGGACGTTTCTCGAGAACGCGCTCGCCAAGGCGCGTCACGCGAGCCGGCTTACGGGCCTGCCGGCACTGGCCGACGATTCCGGGCTGTGCGTCGACGCGCTGGGCGGGCGCCCGGGCGTGCTGTCGGCGCGCTGGGCCGCGCGCAGCCCCGGACGGGCCGTTCCGGGGCTGGCCGGATTGGCACTGCCCGACGGTCCCGGCGATCGTGCGGCCACCGCCCCTCCGGACACCGACGCCGCCAACAACCGGCGGCTGATCGCCGACCTCGCGGGCTGCAACGATCGCGCCGCACACTACTACTGCGTGCTGGTGCTGCTGCGCGCGCCCGACGATCCGCAGCCGATCGTCGCCGACGCGAGCTGGCACGGCGAGGTGATCGACACGCCGCGCGGCACCGGCGGTTTCGGCTACGATCCGCATTTCCTGCTCCCCGACGAGGGATGCACCGCGGCCGAACTCGACCCGCCGCGCAAGAACCTGCTCGGCCATCGCGGGCAGGCGCTGCGCCTGCTCGTCGAGCGTCTGCGCCGCGACCGCCTGGTCGGAGCGCCATGAATCGCCCGGCATGACCCGCCTGCCATCCGTTCCGGTCCGCGTCGAGCGCGGCGCAAGTCGCGCGGGGGCCGGTGCGTCCCCGGTCGCGCAGGGCGTGCAGGCGCCGCCGCCACTGTCGCTGTACCTGCACGTGCCGTGGTGCCTGCGCAAGTGCCCGTACTGCGACTTCAATTCGCACGAGTGGCGCGGCGACCCCGATGCCGTGCCCGAGGCGCGGTACCTCGACGCGCTGCAGGCCGATCTCGAGGCGTCGCTGCCGAAGGTCTGGGGGCGCAGCGTCTCGACCGTGTTCATCGGCGGCGGCACCCCGAGCCTGCTCTCGCCCGACGCGATCGACCGGTTGCTGACGATGATCCGCACGCGGCTGCGGCTCGCGCCCGACGCCGAGGTGACGATGGAGGCGAATCCGGGCACCTTCGAGACGCAGCGCTTCGCCGCCTTCGCGCAGGCCGGCGTGACCCGGTTGTCGATCGGCGTGCAGAGCTTCTCTGACGACGCGCTGCGCGCGCTCGGCCGCGTGCACGATTCGCGACAGGCGCGTGCGGCGATCGAGGAGGCGGCGCGCAGCTTCGCGAGGTTCAACCTCGACCTGATGTATGCGCTGCCGGGCCAGACGCTCGACGCGCTGCGCGCCGACCTGGCCGCGGCGCTGGCGTTCGGCCCGCCGCACCTGTCGCTGTACCACCTGACGATCGAGCCGAACACGCTCTTCGCGAAGCGGCCGCCGCCGTTGCCCGACGACGACCTGTCGGCGGACATGCTGGCGCTGATCGAGGAGACCGCCGGCGCGGCCGGGTTCGAGCGCTACGAGGTGTCGGCGTGGGCGAGGGCGGGCGCGCGCTGCCGGCACAACCTGAACTACTGGGAGTTCGGCGACTACCTGGGCATCGGCGCCGGCGCGCACGGGAAGCTGTCGTTTCACGACCGGATCGTGCGCGAGGCACGTCTGCGCCACCCCGAGCGCTACATGGAGGCGGCCCTGCGCGGCGCGGCGATCGAGGAGGAGCGCGTCCCCGGTGCGGACGAACTGCCCTTCGAGTTCATGCTCAACGCGTTGCGCCTGACCGACGGGGTACCGTCGGCGTTCTTCGCCGAGCGCACCGGCCTGTCGCCGGCGGCGATCGGCCGCGATTGCGCCCGGGCGGTCGAGCGCGGCCTGCTCGATGCGGATCCGACGCGCATCCGCGCCACGCCGCTGGGCCTGCGTTTCCTGAACGACCTGGTTGCGATGTTCCTGAAGCACTGACGCCGGCCGGGCCGGCACGACGAGGACAAGGGGGAGGATCGATGCATTCGGTCAAGAGCACGATGATGCCGGTGCCGCTTTCGCTGAACCGGCTGATGGAACACGCGGGAAGGCTGTTCCCCGAGTCGGAAATCGTCTCGCGCCTGCCCGACAAGTCGCTGCGCCGGCACCGCTACGCCGACTGGTACCGGCGCACGCGCTCGCTCGCCGCCGCGCTGAAGAAACTCGGCCTGCGCAAAGGCGATCGCGTCGCCACGCTGTGCTGGAACCATCACGCGCACCTGGAGTGCTACTTCGGCGTACCCGCGGCGGGCGGCGTCATGCACACGCTGAACCTGCGCCTGTCGCCGGACGACCTCGGGTGGATCGCGCACGACGCGCGCGACCGGTTCCTCGTCGTCGACGACATCCTGCTGCCGCTGTACCGGCAGTTCGCCGCGCACCACCGCTTCGAGCGGGTCATCGTGTTCCCGTTCTCGGGAGCCCAGGTGCCCGCGAGCGCCGGCGATCCGCACGGCGGCGAGCCGGCCATCGACGACTACGAGGCGCTGCTCGCCCACGCGCCGACCGACTTCGAGTACGCCGACCACCACGAGGATGACCCGGTGGCGATGTGCTACACGTCGGGCACGACCGGCAAGCCGAAGGGCGTCGTCTACTCGCACCGCTCGACGGTGCTGCACTCGCTCAGCTGCGCGCTGCCCGACTACGTGGCGCTGTCCTCGCGCGACGTGGTGATCCCGGTCACGCCGATGTTCCACGCGAACTCGTGGGGCATTCCGTACGCGGCCGTGATGCTCGGGTCGAAGCTGGTCTTTCCGGGACCGCACCTGCATCCCGAGGACCTGCTCGACCTGATGCAGCAGGAGCCGCCGACGCTGACGCTGGGCGTGCCGACGATCTGGCTGGCGCTGATCCAGACGTTCGAGGCCCACCCGGGCCGGTGGCGCCTGCCGACCGGCATGCGCAGCATGGTGGGCGGCGCGGCCGTCCCCGAGGCGCTGATCCGCCAGTTCGCGCGACAGGGGATCCACCTTGCTCAGGGCTGGGGCATGACCGAGACCTCGCCGATGGGGTCGCTCTTCTTCGAGAAGCCCGAGCTGCGCGGGCGGCTGAGCGACGACGAGTGGTTCGCGCGCAAGGCCATGGCCGGGGTGCCCGGGCCGCTGGTGGAGGTGCGCATCATGGGCGACGAAGGCGCCTGCGCCTGGAACGGACGCGACGTCGGCGAGCTGCAGGTGCGCGGCCCGTTCATCACCGGCTCGTATCACGGCGAGGCGCCCGGCGCCGACAAGTTCACCGCGGACGGCTGGCTGCGCACGGGCGACGTCGCCGCGATCGACGCGAACGGCTACGTCCGCATCGCCGATCGCACCAAGGACCTGATCAAGTCGGGCGGGGAGTGGATCAGCTCGGTCGACCTGGAGAACGCGATCATGGCGCACCCCGCCGTCGCCGAAGCCGCAGTGATTGCGATCGCGCACCCGAAGTGGACCGAGCGGCCGCTGGCCTGCGTGGTGACGAAGCCGGGCGCCGCGGTGAGCGCCGCCGAACTGCGCGCGTTCCTGGCGCCGAAGTTCGCGCGCTGGCAGCTGCCCGATGCCTTCGAGTTCATCGACGCCGTGCCCCGGACGTCGACCGGGAAGTTCTGGAAGTCGCGCCTGCGCGAGCGGTTCGCGGCCTGGCGCTGGCCGGACGCTCCGGCCGCGTCCGAGCCCGGGTCGAAAGACTGACATAGACGTCAGGTAATGCCGAAGCACCAAAGTGGGGTGTTCGGTCGGTGGACGCACAAATGTGGTGCGCACCAGGGCGGTGCGCAGACCCGTGCTCCCGCGCTGCACGGCGGTGCAAGACGCCTGCAGAACCCGTGTGCCGAGTTCCGGCCATGGCACGGAACCTGCTAGTTTGAGTCGGAGGCTGAAACAGCCGAGAATCGCGCGTTCGCCATCCTCACAGCCGTGAGCCGGGCAGGGCGCAGTCGCCAACCACCCTCGACCCTCGTGACCAGGAGAATTCCAGAATGGCCAGCGTCAAAGACGTGATGAAGATGATCGCCGACAACGAAGTGAAGTTCGTCGATCTGCGCTTCACCGACACCCGCGGCAAGGAGCAGCACGTTTCGGTGCCGACCAAGATGTTCGACGAAGACAAGTTCACGTCGGGTCACGCCTTCGACGGTTCGTCGATCGCCGGCTGGAAGGGCATCGAGGCGTCGGACATGCTGCTCGTGCCGGATCCGGCCACGGCCAACATGGATCCGTTTCGCGAGGAAGCCACGCTGATCATGACCTGCGACGTGGTCGAGCCGTCCGACGGCAAGGGCTACGCTCGCGACCCGCGTTCGCTCGCCAAGCGCGCCGAGGCGTACCTGAAGTCGACCGGCATCGGCGACACCGCCTACTTCGGCCCCGAGCCCGAGTTCTTCATCTTCGACTCGGTGACGTGGAACGTCGACATGTCGGGCTGCTTCGTGAAGGTGAATTCCGAGGAGGCTTCGTGGTCGAGCGGCAAGGACATCGAGGGCGGCAACCTCGCGCACCGTCCGGCGGTCAAGGGCGGCTACTTCCCGGTGCCGCCGGTCGACTCGTTCCAGGACATGCGCTCCGAGATGTGCCTGATCCTCGAGCAGATGGGCATCCCGGTCGAGGTGCACCACCACGAGGTGGCCGGCGCCGGCCAGAACGAGATCGGCACGAAGTTCTCGACGCTGGTGCAGCGCGCCGACTGGCTGCAGGCGATGAAGTACGTGGTCCACAACGTCGCGCACAGCTACGGCAAGACTGCCACCTTCATGCCCAAGCCGATCGTCGGCGACAACGGGTCGGGCATGCACGTGCACCAGTCGATCTGGAAGGACGGCCAGAACCTGTTCGCCGGCGACAAGTACGCCGGGCTGTCGGACTTCTCGCTGTACTACATCGGCGGCATCATCAAGCACGCGCGCGCGCTCAACGCGATCGCCAACCCGGGCACCAACTCGTACAAGCGGCTGGTGCCGGGCTTCGAGGCGCCGGTCAAGCTCGCCTACTCGGCGCGCAACCGCTCGGCGTCGATCCGCATTCCGTACGTGAGCAACCCGAAGGGCCGTCGCATCGAGGTGCGCTTCCCCGACCCGACCGCGAACCCGTACCTGCTGTTCGCCGCGCTGATGATGGCGGGGCTGGACGGCGTGCAGAACAAGATGCATCCGGGCGAGGCGGCCGACAAGAACCTGTACGACCTGCCGCCGGAAGAGGAAGCGAAGATCCCGACCGTGTGCTCGTCGCTCGACCAGGCGCTCGACTATCTCGACAAGGATCGCGAGTTCCTCACCCGCGGCGGCGTGTTCAGCAACGACATGATCGACGCGTACATCGAGCTGAAGATGGAAGAGGTCACGCGCTTCCGCATGACCACTCACCCGGTCGAGTTCGACATGTACTACAGCCTGTGACCGGCTGGTCCGGCCAACAGCGTCAACGGGGCGGGCGACCGCCCCGTTTTCATTGGGGCGGCGACGGGCGGTGCGCCGGAGGGCGCAGGTCGGGTCCTGCGCTCCGCAGATCGGTCGGCCGTTCGTCTGGTTTGAATCGCCGTGCATGCTGACTTACACTGGCCCCGGACTTTCGCCTGCACCATGAAATCGCACCGATTCGCAATGACCCTCCGCGCGGCCGGCCTCGCCGTCGCGGGCCTGTGCCTGGCTGCGCCGGCCTCGGCCGAGGTCTATCGTTGCGAGTCCGACAGCGGGGTGCCGGTGTACCAGGGTACGCCCAACGGCCGCAACTGCCGCCAGATCGACCTCGCGCCGCTCACGACGATTCCCGCGCCGAAGCTGCCGGCAGCCAGGCCCGCTGCGGGAGCCGGACAGGCAGGCAGCGCCGCGCGCCCGAGCCCCAACGGCTTTCCGAAGGTCGACGCGTCGACGCAGCGCGAGCGCGACAGCGAGCGGCGCCGCATCCTCGAAGACGAGCTCAGGAAGGAAGAGACGCGCCTGGCCGAGCTGAAGGCGGTCTACAAGAACGGCGAGCCCGATCGACTCGGCGACGAGCGCAACTACCAGAAGTACCTCGACCGGGTGCAACGCCTCAAGGACGACATCGGCCGCTCCGAGGGCAACATCGCCTCGATCCGCCGCGAGCTCGGCGCGATCCGGGACTGACCGCAATCGGCACGCGAGCGTCGTCCGCGCAACCGGCCCGGAAGCCGCGCCGGCGCGACCCCTCCTCGAGGCTCGACGGGCTCGACCTTCTGGCCAGTGCGGTCGTCGTGCTCGACGCCGCAGGCAACACCGTCTTCCTGAACCAGGCCGCCGAGCAGCTCTTCGAGATCTCCCAGAAACTGGTGGCCGGGCAGCCGTTCGCGCGACTGTTCGTCGACGGCAGCGCCGTCCTGCAGTTGTGCGCCGACGCGGGCATCGGCGCCTTCGACGAGCGGCGCAGCGAGATCACGCTCGAGCGCCCCGGGCGCGAGCCGCAGCACCTGTCGACGACCGCGGTAGCGCTGGGCGGCGACCCGGGCGTGCTGCTGGTCGAGTTCCGCGAATTCGACCAGCGCTGGCGCGCCGATCGCGAGCAGCGGCTGCTCGATTCGGCGAAGGCCACCCGCGAACTGGTGCGCAACCTCGCGCACGAGATCAAGAACCCGCTGGGCGGCATCCGCGGCGCCGCGCAACTGCTCGAGTCGGAGCTCGATTCGCCGGCGCTGCGCGAGTACACGCAGGTCATCATCAAGGAGGCCGACCGGCTGCAGGTGCTCGTCGACCGCCTGCTCGCGCCGCACCGCGGCCCGCGCGTCGTCGGCGACGTCAACATCCACGAGGTCTGCGAGCGGGTGCGCTCGGTGGTGCTGGCCGAGTTCCCGCAGGGGCTCGAGATCGCCCGCGACTACGACGCGAGCCTGCCCGAGTTCCGGGCCGACAAGGAGCAGCTGATCCAGGTGCTGCTCAACCTGGTGCGCAATGCCGCGCAGGCCATGCACGGCCGCGGGCGGATCCTGCTGCGCACGCGGATCGCCCGGCAGGTGACGATCGCCAAGCATCGGTGGAAGCTGGCACTGGATTTGCATGTGATCGACAACGGCCCGGGCGTGCCGGAGGAGATCGGCGAGCGGATCTTCTTTCCGCTCGTCTCGGGTCGTGACGGCGGAAGCGGGCTCGGGCTCACCCTCGCGCAGACCTTCGTGCAGCAGCATGGAGGACTGATCGAATGCGAGAGCAAGCCGGGGCGCACCGACTTCCGGATCCTGCTGCCCCTGCCTTGACCTGGGAACACGATGAACGCGGTCTGGATTGTCGACGACGACCAATCGATTCGGTGGGTGCTCGAAAAGGCCCTTGCGCGCGAGGGCTTTGCCGTGCGCGCGTTCGGCACGGCGGCCGAGTGCCTCGCCGCGCTCGATGACGACGCGCCGCAGGTGCTGGTGTCCGACATCCGGATGCCGGGCGCCAGCGGGATCGACCTGCTGCAGAAGTTCCGCGCGCGCAGGCCCGGTACGCCGGTCATCATCATGACCGCGTACTCCGACCTCGAGAGCGCGGTGTCGGCGTTCCAGGGCGGCGCGTTCGAGTACCTGCCCAAGCCGTTCGACCTGCCCGCGGCGATCGAGCTGATCCGGCGCGCGGTCGAGGAGAGCGAGCGCGAGGCCTCGGTCGAAGAGCACGCCGAAGGCGGCCTCGACATGCTGGGCCAGGCGCCGGCGATGCAGGAGGTGTTCCGCGCGATCGGCCGGCTGTCGCAGTCCAACGTCACGGTGCTGATCACCGGCGAGTCGGGCACCGGCAAGGAGCTGGTCGCCCGCGCACTGCACGAGCACAGCCCACGCGCCAAGGCCGCGTTCGTCGCGCTGAACACCGCAGCGATTCCGCGCGACCTGCTGGAGTCCGAGTTGTTCGGACACGAGCGGGGCGCCTTCACCGGCGCCCAGCAGATGCGCCGGGGCCGTTTCGAGCAGGCCGAGGGCGGCACCCTGTTCCTCGACGAGATCGGCGACATGCCGGCCGAGTTGCAGACGCGGCTGCTCAGGGTGCTCTCGGACGGGCAGTTCTATCGCGTGGGCGGCCACCAGCCGATGAAGGCGAACGTGCGGGTCATCGCGGCCACGCACCAGAACCTCGAGGAGCGCGTGCGCCAGGGGTTGTTCCGCGAAGACCTGTTCCATCGCCTGAACGTGATCCGGCTGCGCCTGCCGCCACTGCGCGAGCGCGGCGAGGACATTCCGCTGCTGGTGCGGCACTTCATGCAGAAGAGCGCGCGCGAGTTGGGCGGCGAACCTAAACGGCTGAGCGCCGAGGCGATGCGCGTGCTGCAGGCGTTCGCGTGGCCGGGTAACGTCCGCCAGCTCGAGAACGCCTGCCACTGGCTGACGGTCATGGCGCCGGGGCAGGTGATCGACGCGAAGGACCTGCCGCCGGAGATTCGCGAGGCAGTCGGCGTGACGGTGCTCGAGGCGCCTGCGCGCGTCGTGCCCGCGTCGGCTGCGCAAGACGAACTCGCCGGGCCGGCACCCGGCCTGGCAATGCATGTGGCAGCGTCCGGATCGCCGAGGGGCGCTGCCGCCGCCTCGGTGGGCACCCCGTCTGGCGCGCATTCGTGGTCGCAACTGCTCGAGCGCGAGGTGTCGGCGCAACTCGCTGCGCAGCCCGCGGCGGCACGCGAGGACATGCACAGCGACCTGATGGACCGGCTCGCCCGGGAGTTCGAGGGTACGGTGATCCGTACCGCGTTGCGACACACGCGCGGACGGCGCATCGACGCCGCGGTGCGGCTCGGCATCGGCCGCAACACGATCACGCGCAAGATCCAGGAACTGCGGCTCGAGGACGACGAAGCGGCCTGAGCGTCGCGGTGCCTGGCGTCGCAGCGCGCCGTGGCCCCGGCGCTGGGTGTCGCCGCGAAGCGCACCGGCGCGCGCTCAGGCCTGCGCGTCGGCTGCCGTGTCGTCTGCGCCGCGGACCGGGGCCGATGCGACCGCCTCGCCGTCGTCGAGGTCGAGGTCGGCGATGACCGGCGCGTGGTCCGAGGGTTGCTCGCGCTTGCGCGGCTCGCGATCGATGCGGCAGTCGCGCACGCGCGCGGCCATCGCCTGCGGCACCAGGATGTGGTCGATGCGCAGTCCGGCGTTGCGGCGGAACGCCATCTGCCGGTAGTCCCACCAGCTGTACGTCTTCGGCGGCTGCTCGAACAGCCGGAACGCGTCGACGAAGCCGAGCGAAACCAGCTTCGAGAATCGCTCGCGTTCGGCTGCCGAGCACAGCACCTGGCCCTCCCAGGCCTTCGGGTCGTGCACGTCGCGGTCTTCGGGCGCGATGTTGAAGTCGCCCAGCAGGACGACCGGCGTCGGCGCGGGGCGCGCGAGCCACTCGGCGAGCGCGTCGATCCAGCGCAGTTTGTAGTCGTACTTGTCGCTGCCGACGGCCTGGCCGTTGGGGAAGTACGCGCAGACGACGCGCACGCCCGACAGGTCGGCGCTGATCAACCGCTTCTGCTCGTCGGGAAAGAGGGGATTGCCGACGACGACCGACGAAGGGTCGCCCACCGTGTCGCGCCGCGCGAGGATGGCCACGCCGTTATAGGTCGGCTGGCCGGCGAACGCGCACTCGTAGCCGAGCTCGGCCAGCTGCGAGTGCGGGAAGTGCTCGTCGCGCAGCTTGGTTTCCTGCAGGCACAGCACGTCGACCGGGTTCGCGCGCAGCCAGTCGACGACGTGGGGCAGGCGAACCTTCAGCGAGTTGACGTTCCAGGTGGCGATTTCCATGGTTCGGACGAACGGCGGCGCTTGGCCCGAGGATACCCGTTCCGGGCCGGTTAGACTCCGGTTGTCCGCTTCGGCACCGGAGAACGCAGATGCAGCACACGGGCTTTGTGGAAGCGATGCGCAGCGCGCTCGGCGCGCAGCTGCCCGGCATCGTCGTCGCGGTCGCGTTGTTGCTGCTGGGCTGGGTGCTCGCACTGGTGGCAGCGGCAGGCGTGCGCAGGGTCTTGTCGCTCGCCCAGGTCAATCGCAGGCTCGCACCCGCATTCGGCCACGCGCTCGACGCGGAAACCGGCGCATCCCGGCTCGTCTTCTGGTTCATCCTCGCCGTGGCGCTCGCCGTGGCGGCCAACGTCCTCGACCTGCGGGAGGTGTCGGAGCCGTTCGCCGAAATGATCGGCATCGCGATCGGATACCTGCCGCAGTTGCTCGCGGCGCTGGTGCTGGCGGTGCTCGGTTGGCTGCTGGCACTGCTGGTGCGCAACGGGCTCACGAGGCTGCTCGACCGCACCACGATCGACGAGCGGCTGAGCGCAGAAGCCGGCATGGCGCCGATCAGCGACAGCATCGGCCACGTTGCGTACTGGGTCGTGCTGCTGCTGTTCCTGCCGATGATCCTCGGCGCGCTCGGCCTGCAGGGACTGCTCGGTCCGGTGCGCGGGCTCTTCGATGCGCTGCTCGCGTTCCTGCCCGACCTGATGCACGCCGCGATCATCGTGGTGGTCGGCTACTACGTGGCGAAGATCGCCAAGGGCATCGTCACGCACCTGCTGGTGGCCGCGCGCGTGCGCGCGCTGTGGCGCAGCATCGGCGTGGGCGCGGCAACCGACCTTCCCACCCTCGCCGGGAGGGTGGTCTTCTTCGCGATCTTCGTGCCGGCGCTGATCTCGGCGCTCGACGCGTTGCAGATCGAGTCGATCGCGGGTCCGGCCCGGTTGCTGCTCAGCCAGTTCGTCGCCGCGCTGCCCGACCTGCTCGCCGCGGCGTTGATCGTGGGCGTGACCTGGTACGTGGCCCGCTTCGTGGCGGGCCTGGTGTCGGGCCTGCTCGAAGGCGCTGGCGTCGACCGGCTCGGCGAGACGCTCGGTCTCGGGCCCGTTCTCGGCGCGCTGAAGCTGTCGCGGCTGATCGGCCGGCTGCTGGTGTTCTTCGCGATGCTGTTCGCGGTCGCGCAGGCGGCCAACCGGTTGCGGATCATTCAGTTGAGCGAGCTGGTCGGCAGCTTCGTCTCGTTCGGCGCCGACGTGCTGCTCGGGACGACGGTGCTGCTGGTCGGCCTGTGGCTGGCCAACCTGCTCGGTTCGGCGGTGGGCCGCAGCGAGCACCGCGATGCACCGTGGCTGGGCGGCCTGGTGCGAGTGCTCATTATCGGCCTGGTGCTGGCGATGGGGCTGCGCTCGATGGGCGTGGCCGATTCGATCGTCAACCTGGCGTTCGGGCTGACGCTGGGTGCGGTGGCGATTGCCGTCGCGCTGTCGTTCGGGCTAGGGGGCCGCGAGGCGGCCGGCAAGCTGATGGAGCACTGGTTCTCGAAGCTGCGGCGCGACTGAGGGTGGCGAGCGCGGAGAACCGCACCGACGAATGGTTTCGACGGTGTGCGAGCGTGCCCCGCCGCGCGACCTGACGCCTGCCGGCGTTCAGCCTGGTCCCGTGTAGAGGTTG
>JAHBZV010000053.1 GCA_019635275.1 Burkholderiaceae bacterium
GCCGCCGGTGCCGACGACGTCGATCTTCAGCCGCACCGACGGCGTCGTGTCGTGGCAGTGCTGCGTCGAGAAGGAGGGTCCGGCGGCCGAGAACATCGAGGTCGAGGCGAGCCACCTCGGCATGGGCTTCAACCCGATGGTGCTCTATGCGGTCGCCGACCGGCTCGCGCAGCCCGAAGGGGGCTGGCAACCGTTCGACCGGGCCGGCGTGCGCGCGCTGCTCTACCGCGATCCGCGGCGCAAGACCTGGTACTGAGACGCCACGGGCCGCGCGCGTCGCGAGGACACGGAGGATGGCGGCGGTCGACGCAAACGGCGTGCGCCTCGACTACGAGTCGATGGGCGACCCGCAGGCGCCGGCGATCGTGCTGGTCATGGGGCTGGGCATGCAGTCGATCGCGTGGCCCGACCCCTTCTGCGAAGGGCTGGTGCGCGAGGGTTTCCGCGTCGTGCGCTTCGACAACCGCGACAGCGGCCTGTCGTCGCGGATGACGGGCGGCGGCACGGCGAACCTGATGATGGCGCTGGCGGCGAAGTGGCTGCGCCTGCCGGTGCCGGCCCCGTATTCGCTGGACGACATGGCCCGCGATACGGTGGGCCTGATGGACGCGCTGGGCGTCGCGCGCGCACACGTGGTCGGCGCGTCGATGGGCGGCATGATTGCGCAGCTCGTGGCGATCCACTACCCGACGCGCGTCGCGAGCCTGACCTCGATCATGTCGAGCACCGGCAACGCCGCGCTGGCGAAGCCGACCGCCGCCGCGCGCAAGGCGCTGCTGCGTCCCGCGCCGAGCCCCGGCGACGTCGACGCCGTGGTCGAGCACCTGGTGTCGCTGTTCGGCGTGATCGGCAGCCCGGGTTTCCCGGCCGACCACGCGGAGTTGCGCAGCCGCATCGAGCGCGGCGTGCGCCGCGCCTACGACCCGGCCGGCACGCTGCGGCAGCTGCTGGCCATCGTCGCGGCGCCCGATCGTCGCCCGCAGCTGAAGCGGCTCACCGTGCCGACGCTGGTGATCCACGGCGCAAGCGATCCGCTGGTGCCGGTCGACGCGGGGCGCGAGACGGCACGCTCGATTCCGGGCGCGCGGCTGATGGTGATCGACGGGATGGGGCACGACCTGCCGCCGGCGCTGTGGCCGGCGCTGGTCGAGGCGATCGCCGCGCACTGCCGCGCGGCGGGGTAGGGCGGCGGCGCCACGAGTCGCGGCGCCGCGCGAGGCGCCGGCCGCGGAGGCGACCCCGCGGCGCGGCGTGAGTCTACTTGCCGGGGCAGGCCTTGGTCTCGCTCGCGACCTTGCCGACCAGCAGCAGGAAGTTCTCGAACGGCCCCATGTTGCCCATCGCCTCGAGCTTCGGTCCGTCGAAGCCCAGTCGCTGCATGAACATCGCCCGCATCGGGCCGTAGTCGCCGCGGCCCATCTCGATCCAGCGGCCGGTCTCGGCCATCATCACGTAGTCGGCGCCCGAGTCGAGCTTGTCGGCCTGCGGCGCGCCGCCGTAGACGCACATCGCCTTGCCGTCCTTCAGTGCGACGCGCAGCTCGGCGGTGGGCTTGTCGCCGCAGTCGGTGCGATAGACCTGCATGATCTTGTAGCCGCGCGACTTGTCGTTGGCCATCCAGCCGCTCTCGACCAGCTTGTCGGTCAGAACGGGATCCTTGTTCCAGGCCTCGCAGGCGGCCTTGCCCCAATCGGCCGACATCATCGTCGGTGCGGCCCAGGCGGGCGCGGCGATGCCGATCGCGATCAGCGAGGCAGCCAGGGTGGTACGACGCATCCAACTTCTCCTTCGGTGGTTAAAGCGTTCTTGCGGAGAACGTGTCGCACTGCGACGCGCGCCCGCTATCCAGTCCGGCGCGGAACCAGCGCACGCGCTGCGCCGACGTTCCGTGCGTGAACGATTCGGGAACCACGACGCCCTGCGACTGCCTCTGGATGCGATCGTCGCCGACCGCCGACGCCGCGCCCATGCCTTCCTCGACGTCGCCCTTCTCGAGCCAGTTGCGCGCCTGCTGCGAGTGATTGGCCCAGACGCCGGCGTAGCAGTCCGCCTGCAGTTCGAGCCGAACCGAAAGCGCGTTGTACTGCTGTTCGGAGGCGCGTCCGCGCGCGCGCTCCATCTGGTCCATCGTGCCGAGCAGGTTCTGCACGTGGTGCCCGACCTCGTGGGCGACGACGTAGGCCTGCGCGAAGTCGCCGGGCGCGCCGAGCCGCTCGCGCATCAGCCTGAAGAAGCTCAGGTCGATGTAGAGCTTCTGGTCGCCGGGGCAGTAGAACGGGCCCGACGCGGCGGCGCCCAGCCCGCAGGCGGTGTCGATGCGTCCGCTGTACAGGACGAGCTTCGGCGGCTGGTAGGTGCGGCCGGCCTGCTGGAACGCTTGCGACCAGACGTCCTCGGTGCTGGCGAGCACCACCGACACGAAGCGGCCGGTCTCGTCGGTCGGCGCGGGCGCGGGGCCCTGCTGCTGGGTCGACGAGCCGGTCATCGTGTCGACGCCTTCGAGCACCCCCATGATCATCCGCGGGTCGACGCCGAACAGCCAGGCCGCGATCACCGCGATCACGATCGTGCCGAGCCCGAACCCGGCCCGGCGACCGCCCATCCCGCGGCGATCCTCGACGTTCGAACTCTCCCGCTCTCCCTGCCAGCGCATGACGGCCTCCGTTCGCGAATCGAAGGCACATCTTAGTGGCTCCGGAGCGCGCTGCACGAGTCGCGGCGCTCCATGCCTGGCGTGCGGAAGTTCTGCGCGCGCAAAGGCGCGGGCGATGGCGTGGGCCCTTTGGCGGAAACGTTGCTGCGCTCGCCGCCGTCGTCATCGGTTCCCCTGCGATGCGCCCACACCCTCGGCCCGGCCGCCGCACGCCGCCCAGCCGCCGCCTGCCGCGAACGCGAGCCACTCGCGCAGTGAACGCAGCGACACAGGACCACGTGCGCCCCGAACGACCGACGAGCGCAAAGGTGCCGGCGAAGCGAGATCGTCGCACTCCGCGAGCGCGCCGTCGAACGCGCAATCGGCGAAGTACGCGCTGCGCGTGACCAGCGTCGCGATGCCGGCGGCGCGTGCCGCCACGAGCCCGTTCGGAGAATCCTCGATCGCGATTGCTTCGTCGGCTTCGATGCCCAGCCGCTGCAGCGCCAGCCGGTAGGCCTGCGGGTCGGGCTTCTTGCGCGGTGCGTCCTCGGCGCAGACGACGGCGCGAAAGCGCGACTCCCAGTGTTCGCCCAGGTTCGCGCGCAGCAGCGCGTCGACGTTGCCGCGCCCGGTGGTCGTGGCGATCGCGGTCATCACGCCCCAGTCGATGCACTCGTCGATCAACTCGCGCACGCCGGGGCGCAGCGCGATGCCGCCCGCCGCTACGTGCGCCTCGTACAGCGCGTTCTTGCGCCGGTGCAACTCGCGGGCGAGCGCTTCGCGCTCGGGCTGCGAAGCGGGCGCCTCGGCGCGGCTCGCCATGTCGTGCAGGATGCGCTCGTAGCCGCCGGCGACGCGCAGCAGGCGGCCGTACGCGTCGACGTCCCAGCGCCACGGGACGCCGAGCGCCTCGAACGCGCCGTTGAACGCGACGCGATGGCCGTCCCGCTCGGTCTCGGCGAGCGTTCCATCGACGTCCCAGATCAGCGCCCGCAGCACTGCGGGGCCGTTCAGCGATAGCGCTGGATCATTGCCTCCAGCGGCACCGGCTTGATCCTCGCGGCCTGGCCGGCGCAGCCGAACGCCTCGAAGCGCGCCTTGACGATGTCGCGCGCGGCATTCTTCGCGGCGGCGAGCGCCTTGCGCGGATCGAACTCCGAGGGCTGCTCGGCGAACACGCGGCGCATCGCGCCGGTCATCGCCAGCCGGATGTCGGTGTCGATGTTGACCTTGCGTACGCCGTTGTCGATGCCGCGGCGGATCTCCTCGACCGGCACGCCGTAGGTCTCGCGAATGTCGCCGCCGTAATGGCGGATGATCTCGAGCCACTCCTGCGGCACGCTGGAGCTGCCGTGCATGACCAGGTGCGTGTTCGGCACCGCGGCGTGGATCTTCGCGATCCGGTCGATCGCGAGGATGTCGCCGGTGGGCTTGCGGGTGAACTTGTAGGCGCCGTGGCTCGTGCCGATCGCGATCGCCAGCGCGTCGACGCCGGTGCGCGCGACGAAGTCACGCGCCTGGTCGGGGTCGGTGAGCAGCATGTCGTGGCTGAGCTTGCCGGCCGCGCCGACGCCGTCTTCCTCGCCCGCCTCGCCGGTCTCGAGCGAGCCCAGGCAGCCGAGTTCGCCCTCGACCGACACGCCGACCGCGTGCGAGAACTCGCAGACCTTGCGGGTGACCTCGACGTTGTAGTCGTAGCTCGCCGGCGTCTTCGCGTCCTCCAGCAGCGAGCCGTCCATCATCACGCTGGTGAAGCCCGAGCGGATCGCCTGCTGGCACACCGCCGGCGACGCGCCGTGGTCCTGGTGCAGCACGACCGGGATGTCGGGGTGGGCCTCGACCGCAGCGAGCACCATGTGGCGCAGGTATGGCTCGCCCGCGTACTTGCGCGCGCCGGCCGAGGCCTGCAGGATCACCGGGCTTTGCGTCTGCTGCGCGCCCTCCATGATCGCGTGGATCTGCTCGAGGTTGTTGACGTTGAAGGCGGGCACGCCGTAGCCGTGCTCGGCGGCGTGATCCAGCACCTGGCGAAGCGAAACGAGCGCCATCGGGGTCAGGCTCCTGCTGCAGTGGAGATCCGCTCGCTGCCGACGTGCATCAGCACGAGGTCCGCGAGCCCTTCGGCGGTGAGCCCGAAGTGCGCATAGACGGCGGCCGCAGGCGCCGACTCGCCGAAGCCGTCGACGCCCAGCGCGGCCACGCAGCCGTACTGCGACCACCACCGCGTGATGCCCGCCTCGACGCCGAAGCGCGGCAGCCCCGCGGGCAGCACCTCTTCGCGCCAGCGTGCGTCCTGCCGGTCGAACACGGTGGACGAGGGCATCGAGACGACGCGCACCGGCACGCCGCGCGCGTCGAGCAGCTTCTGCGCTTCGACGGCCAGCGAGACTTCCGACCCGGTGGCGAGTAGCACCGCCACCGCGTCGTCTCGGTCGGCGAGCACGTAGCCGCCGCGACGGATCGCCAGCACCTGCTCGGGCGAGCGCGGTTGCGCCGGCAGGTTCTGGCGCGACAGCAGCAGCGCGCTCGGTCGCGTCGCCTGTCCGAGCGCGCCCAGCCAGGCGACCGCGGTTTCGGCCGGGTCGCAGGGGCGCCAGACGTCGAGGTTCGGGATCAGCCGCAGGCTGGCGGCGTGCTCGACCGCCTGGTGCGTCGGGCCGTCTTCGCCGAGGCCGATCGAATCGTGCGTGAAGACGTGCACCACGCGCTGCTTCATCAGCGCCGCCATGCGGATCGCGTTGCGGCTGTAGTCGCTGAACGTGAGGAAGGTGCCGCCGTACGGAATGAACCCGCCGTGCAGCGCCATCCCGTTCATCGCCGCGGCCATGCCGAATTCGCGCACCCCGTAGTTCACGTGCCGGCCGCCCTTCTGGCCGCCGCGCACGGCGCCGCACCCGGGGAAGTCGGTCAGGTTCGAGCCGGTGAGGTCGGCCGATCCGCCGATCAGCTCGGGCACCTTCGGCGCGATCGCGGCCAGCACGTTCTGCGAGGCCTTGCGCGTGGCGATCGTGTCCTTCGACTGGCCGAAGCCGGCCATCACCGCGACCAGCGTCTCCTGGAAGTCGGCCGGCAGGTCGCCGCGCATGCGGCGGCCGAACTCGGCAGCGAGCGCCGGAAACTCGGCCTGGTAGGCCGAGAAGCGGCGCTGCCAGTCGCGATACGTGGCCTCGCCGCGCTCGCGCGCGTCCCAGGCTTCGTAGACGTCCTTCGGGATCTCGAACGGCGCGTGCGGCCACTCGAGTGCCTCGCGGGTGAGCCGCACTTCCTCGGCGCCGAGCGCCTCGCCGTGCACCTTCGCGCTGCCGGCCCGGTTGGGCGAGCCCTTGCCGATCTGCGTGCGGCAGACGACGAGGCTGGGCGCGTCGTCGCAGGCCTTCGCACGTCGAAGCGCCGCGTCGAGCGCGTCGACGTCGTGCCCGTCGACCGGCCCGATCACGTTCCACCCGTAGGCGCGGAAACGCGCCGGCGTGTCGTCGGGGAACCAGGGGTCGACCTGTCCGTCGATCGAGATGCCGTTGTCGTCGTACAGCGCGACCAGCTTGTTCAGCTTCCACGCCGCGGCCAGCGAGCACACCTCGTGGCTGATGCCTTCCATCAGGCAGCCGTCGCCGAGGAACACCCAGGTGCGGTGGTCGACGATCTCGTGCCCGTCGCGGTTGAACTCGTCGGCCAGCAGTTTCTCGGCCAGCGCCATGCCGACCGCGTTGGCGAGTCCCTGGCCGAGCGGGCCGGTGGTCGTCTCGACGCCGGGCGTGACGCCGACTTCCGGGTGGCCCGGCGTCTTGCTGTGCAGTTGCCGGAAGTTCTGCAGCTCGGCGATCGGCAGATCGTAGCCGGTCAGGTGCAGCAGCGAATACAGCAGCGCCGACGCGTGGCCGTTGGACAGCACGAAGCGGTCACGGTCGGGCCAGTGCGGGTTCGCGGGATGGTGCTTCAGGTGCCCGTCCCAGAGCGCCACGGCCATTTCGGCCATTCCCATCGGGGCGCCGGGGTGGCCGCTGCGGGCGCGCTCGACGATGTCGACCGCCAGCAGGCGCAGCGAGTCGGCCATGCGCCGGGTGCGCAGCGGGCGATAGCCACTGCGATCGGACGGAGTCGGGACGGCGAGCAGGGCGTTCATCGGGAGTCTCCAGGGGGCTACCCGGAGACTCTAGGATCGGCGCCGGCTCATTTGAAGTCAGGAATTCTTAGGGCCGGATTCAGCAAAAGCTGAACTCAGGCGTGGTGATCGTGCAGCGTGAAGCGGGCGCCGCCGCGCTCGCGCAGGACGCTGAAGCGCAGGTCGGGCCAACGCTCCTGTGCCACCGTGATCTCGTGCGGGGTGCGCACCAGGTAGGTGGGGGCGTCGGCCGCGTCGAGCGCCACCCGCGCGGCGTTCTGCTCGAGAAAGCGCGCCACCATCGCCTCGTCGTCGCCGTTGATCCAGCGGGCGGCCACGTACGGAGCGGGCGCGATGCGGGCTTCCACGTTGTACTCGACGCGCAGCCGGTGGGCGACGACCTCGAACTGCAGCTCGCCCACCGCACCCAGCAGCAGGCGGCTGCCGCCGTCCTGCCGGAACACCTGGATCGCGCCCTCGTCGCCGAGCTGCGCGAGTGCCGCGCGCAGCTGCTTCATCTTCATCGGGTCGACCACCTCGATCGTGCGGAACGACTCCGGCGCGAAGAACGGCAGCCCGCTGAAGTGCAGCACCTCGCCTTCGGTCAGCGTGTCGCCGAGGCTCAGCGTGCCGTGGTTCGGGATGCCGATGATGTCGCCCGGGTAGGCCTCGTCGACCAGGTCGCGGCGCTGCGACAGGAAAGTGACCACGTTCTGCGGGCGCAGCTGGCGCTTCGTGCGCGTGTTGAACAGCGCCATGCCGCGCTCGAAGCGCCCGGAGCAGACGCGCACGAACGCCACGCGGTCGCGGTGCTGCGGGTCCATGTTGGCCTGCACCTTGAACACGACGCCGCTGAACTTCGGCTCGTCGGGGGCGACCATGCGCTCGTCGGCGTGCTTCGGGCCCGGCATCGGCACCAGGTCGACGATCGAGTCGAGTACCTCGCGCACGCCGAAGTTGTTGATCGCCGAACCGAAGAAGACCGGCGTCTGGCGCGCGTCGAGGAACAGTGCGCGATCGAACTCCGGCGAGGCGCCGCGCACCAGCTCGAGCTCGGGTTCGGCGTCGGTCCACTCCTGTCCGAGCGTCGCCGCCTGGGCCGGGTCGGTCACGTCGACCAGCTCGGCCTCCTCGACGTCGCGATCCATGCCGGGCCGGAAGCGCCGCACACGGTCGATGCGCAGGTCGTAGACGCCGCGGAAACGGTTGCCCATCCCGATCGGCCAGGTGAACGGAATCGGCGCCATCCCCAGCTCGCGCTCGATTTCGTCGAGCAGGTCGAGCGGGCCGCGTACCTCGCGGTCGAGCTTGTTGACGAAGGTGACGATCGGGATGTTCCGGCTGCGGCAGATCTTCAGCAGCCGCAGCGTCTGCGACTCGATGCCGTTGGCCGCGTCGATCACCATCAGCGCCGCGTCGACGGCCGTGAGCACCCGGTAGGTGTCTTCGGAGAAGTCCTGGTGGCCCGGCGTGTCGAGCAGGTTGATCACGCAGTCGCGGTGGACGAACTGCATCACCGAACTCGCCACCGAGATGCCGCGCTGCTTCTCGATCTCCATCCAGTCGGAGGTCGCGTGGCGGCTCGCCTTGCGCGCCTTGACGCTGCCAGCGATCTGGATCGCGCCCGAGAACAGCAGCAGCTTCTCGGTCAGCGTCGTCTTGCCGGCGTCGGGGTGGGAAATGATGGCGAAGGTTCTTCGCCGGGCGTACTCGGGGGGGACTTGCATCGTGGGCCGCTCGCGGGCCCCGAAGTATATGCGAACGGGGCGCCCGGGCGGGTCGCCGGGGCGCGTGGCCCTGGGCGGCGTCAGTACCTCGGGCGAAGCGCCTCGCCCCAGCCCTGCAGCGGCCCGAGCGGGTTGCGCGTGACCTGCAACTCGTGCAGGTTCGGCTGCCCGCCGAACACCGTGTAGACCACCAGGTCGTCGACGAACAGGATCAGCGCGTTGAAGGTCCAGCCGGTGATGTTGGTTTCGCGCCGGAACGCGAACGAATCGAGCCAGAAGTTGCCGATCCGGTCGCGCTTGATGCGCTTCGCGGCGATCGCGTAGCCCGAACACGCCTTTCCGGCGGCCAGGCACGAGCGGATGCCGGCCTCGTACTCGTCGGGCCGCAGCGCGGTGCCGGCCGAGAACCGCTGGACGATCTCGGGGTACGTGAGGATCGTCACCGCGGGGTTGCGCTTCGGATCGAAGCCGTTGCCGATCAGGTCGGACTTGTGGGTACTGAACGGCTCGATCGCCTCGACCGCCTCGCGCGCCTCGTCGAAGGTGTGCCACTCGACCTCGGTGCGGTCGCTCGCATCGGGCAGCAGCGCCTGGCAGCCCGCGAGCGCGGCCAGCGCCAGCGCGGCAACGACGGTGCGTATCCGGGGCAGGTTCGGCAGGGGACTCAGGCGGGAAGCTCCGATGGGCGGCTCGGGCCGGGTCGATTGCATTGCTCAGTATCCGGTAGGCGGGGCACTCCCGCTCTTGCGCTGGGTCAACGGGCCGGCACGCCGGCGCCCCGGGGTTCCCGGGACATCCGAGGGGGCGCTCCAGCCGCGCGGTTGCATCTGCGTCCGAAAGGCGGACAATAACGCTTTTTACCAGATGCCCCGCCCCCTACCGATCGCGGCGGCACATCCGAACGGACCCATTTGAGCACCACCTTCGATTCCTTCGGCCTGGCCGAACCCATCCTGCGAGCAGTCACCGAACTCGGCTACAGGGAACCCACACCGATCCAGGCGCAGGCCATTCCTGTCGTCATGCAGGGGCGCGACGTCATGGGCGCCGCCCAGACGGGCACCGGCAAGACCGCCGGCTTCGCGCTGCCGATCCTCCAGCGGCTGATGCCGGTGGCCAACACCAGCGCCTCGCCGGCGCGCCACCCGGTGCGCGCGCTGATTCTCGCGCCCACCCGCGAGCTGGCCGACCAGATCTACGAGAACGTCCGCGAATACGCGAAGTACACCGGCCTGAAGTCGGCGGTAGTGTTCGGCGGCGTCGACATCAAGCCGCAGATCGCCGCGTTGCGGCAGGGCTGCGAGGTGCTGATCGCCACGCCCGGGCGCCTGCTCGACCACATGGGGCAGAAGACGGTCACGCTGGCGCAGGCCGAGCTGCTGGTGCTCGACGAAGCCGACCGGATGCTCGACATGGGCTTCCTCCCCGACATCCAGCGGATCATCCACGCGCTGCCGGCGCGCCGCCAGAACCTGATGTTCTCGGCGACGTTCTCCGGGGAAATCCGCAAGCTGGCGGAAACCTTCCTGAACGACCCGGTCCTGATCGAGGTCGCGCGGCGCAACGCCACGGCCGAGAACGTCGAACAGCTGGTGTTTCGCGTGGCCGACCTCGATGCCAAGCGCGCCGCGGTCGCGAAGCTGGTCCGCGACCGGCAGCTCTCGCAGGTCATCGTGTTCACCAACACGAAGATCGGTGCCGGCCGGCTGGCGCGGTTGCTCGAGCGCGACGGCCTGAACGCCGCGGCGATCCACGGCGACAAGACGCAGCAGGAGCGCCTGGCCACGCTCGAGGCGTTCAAGAAGGGCGAGATCGTCGTGCTGGTGGCCACCGACGTCGCCGCGCGCGGGCTGGACATCGCCGAGTTGCCCGCTGTCATCAACTACGACCTGCCGTACAACGCCGAAGACTACGTGCACCGTATCGGCCGCACCGGCCGCGCCGGGGCGAGCGGCGTGGCGCTGTCGCTGATGGTCGGCGGCGACGAGCGCCTGCTCGACGACATCGAGAAGCTGATCAAGCGCAAGCTGCCGGTCGAGCGGCTCGACGTCGGCCCGGTCGAAGAGCGTCCGCGTCGCGAGCGGCGCGAACCGTCCGGGGAGCGACGTGAAGCCTCCGGGGACAGGCGCGAACCGGGCGCCGGGCGGCGCGAACCGGCGGGCGAGCCCGCCGCCCCGAGGCGGCGTCGCCCGGAGGGCGAATCGCGGGGGCCGCGCGCGATGGCCTATTCCACCGACCCGTTCTTCTACAAGCCCTACGAGCCGCAGGCCGCCGAACCGGCCGAAGCGACGGCGGAGGTTGCCGCCGAGGCCCCTGGGCGCCCGTCGGCCAGCGGGGCACGCAAATCGAGCCGCCCCGTGGCCGCCCTTCTGGGCGGCGGCAGCCGCAAGAGCTAGGCGTCCAGAGCCAGGCGTCCGCGCGGCGGCGCGCCGCGCCGGTTCTCAGCTCTATCTCAGCTCGATTCGCTCATCCACGGCGAGCTCGCCCAGCGAGCAGTCGCCTCGGCCCAGAAGGCGTTCGGCGTGGCGGCGCCGACCTGGCCCAGGCCCAGGAAGGCCAGCGCCGTGTCGAGCGCCTGCGCGCCTCGCCGCGGATCGACCGCGGCGGCCCCGGTCTGCTTCGACAGCTTCTCTCCGTGCGCATCGAGCACCACCGGCACGTGCAGGTAGCGCGGCGTCGGCAGTCCGAGCAGCCGCTGCAGGTGCACCTGGCGCGCCGTCGAGTCGCGCAGGTCGGCGCCGCGCACGACGTCGGTGACGCCCTGGTACGCGTCGTCGACGACCACCGCGAGCTGGTAGGCCCACAGGCCGTCGGCGCGACGCAGCACGAAGTCGCCGACCGTTTCGTCGAGGCGCTCGGTCGACGTGCCCGCGTGCCGGTCGCGCCAGGCGATCGGCGCGGCATCGACGCGGACGCGCCAGGCCCGCGCCTGGCGTCCCGCCGGCATGCCGTGGCGGCACGTTCCCGGATAGACGAGCTCGCCGCTGCGCGGGCGCCGGGCGCCGTGCAGCGCGGAGTCCGCGACCTCGCGGCGCGTGCAGGCGCAGGGGTAGACGTGGCCGGCGGCCTGCAGGCGCTCGAAGGCCGCGCGATAGGCCGCGTCGCGCGTGCTCTGGTAGAGGATCTCGCCGTCGTGCCCGAAGCCGAGCCGGGCCAGCGCATCGACGATCGCCGCGCTCGCGCCGGGCGCTTCGCGCGGCGGATCGAGGTCCTCGATGCGCAACAGCCAGCGGCCTCGGTGTGCGCGCGCGTCGAGATAGCTCGCCATCGCCGCGACCAGCGATCCCGCGTGCAGCGGGCCGGTGGGCGACGGGGCGAAGCGGCCCACGTAGGGCTCGCGTCGGTTCACCCCGACGGGCTCGCGTCGGCCGCGCCTGGGGCGTTGCGCTGCGCCAGCCACCGTTCGAGATCGGCGAGCACGGCGCTGCGCCCTTCGGGCGACTCGTTCAGGATCTCGTGCCACAGCGCCGGGTATTCGCGCGCGACCAGCAACGATCGCGGTGCGCGCCGTGCGAACTCGCGGCTGCCCTCGGGATCGACCAGGCGGTCGTCGCCGGCGTAGATCAGCAAGGTCGGCACCGACAGCGCCGGCGCGCGCTCGAGCGCGTCGCGACCCCCGTCGACCAGGAAGCGTGCGAGCCGCGCCGAGATCCGGTCGTGCACCAGCGGGTCGTCGACGTAGGCACGCACGACGGCCGCGTCGTGCGACAGCCTGGAGGGATCGAGGCCGTTGTTGACGGCGACGTCGGGCGCGACCCGCGACATCACCGCCAGCAGCGCCTTCTGGAACACGCCCAGACCCAGCGCGAGCGCGGGCGACGACAGCACCAGGCCGCCGATGCGCTCGGGATGCCGAAGCGCGTAGGTGAGCGCCACGAGTCCACCCATGCTGTGGCCCATCAGCAGCGGCGGCGCGGACGCGGGGGCCGCCAGCGCGTCGATCGCCGCGGCCAGGTCGTCGACCAGGTCGTGGGACGAAGACAGCTTGCCGCGCGCGCCCTGCGAGCGGCCGTGGCCGCGGTGGTCGTGGCCGCGCAGCGTCCATCCGCGCGCGGCGAGCCAGTCGCCCAGCGTCGCGTAGCGCCCGACGTGCTCGCCCAGGCCGTGCACGATCACGACCGTGCGCGACGCCGCAGCGTCGGCGACCGGCGGGCGCCAGCACAGGCCGTGCAGTTCGACGCCGTCGGGCCGCGCGAGGGTGAAGGTTTCGGGCGTCGTCATGTCGGGCGCTGCAGGGGGTGGAGCTCAGTGTAGCCCGGCCGGATCGGTGGCGGGGGCGGCGAGCGGCCGGGTTCGGCGCGCGAACAGCGTATCGCCGGCCAGCGCGGCCAGCACGACGAGGCCTCCCTGGATGGTCGCCGCGGGCATCGCCTCGTCGGCGCCCAGCCAGGCCCAGATCGGACCCAGCACGACCTCGAGCAGCGCGATCAGCGCGACCTCGTGCGGGGCCAGGTGGCGCACCGCGCGGATCATCAGGAAGCACGGGATCGCGAGCTGCACCGTGCCGAGCAGCGCGAGCAGCGCGAGGTCGCGGCTGCTGGCCTCGAGCGGCCAGGCCAGCGGCGCGGTGGCCATGCAGCACAGGATCGCGCCGACCAGCACCGCGGGGGCGAGATCGACTTCGGCGTGGATGCGCTTGAGGGTGACGATGTTGATCGCCGCGGCCACCGGCACCGCCAGCGCAATCGCCATGCCGACGAGACCTTCGGTGCTCACGCCCTCGTGCACCATCCATCCGATGCCGAGGCCGGCCATCACGATGGCGATCGCGGTCACGGCCGACACGCGCGTGCCGAGCACGGCGCGACCCAGCAGTGCCGCCAGCAGCGGCGAGACGCTCATCACCAGCAGCGTGTTGGCCACGCTGGTGCGCGTCAGCGCGAGCATGAAGCAGGTGAACATCACGCCCCACATCGCACCCGAGAACAGGCCGGGCCAGCCCATCGCGCGTACCGGCGCAAACGGGTTGCCGCGCTGCTGCCAGCCGAGGATCGCCAGCACGGCAATCGCGCAGAACAGCCCGCGCCAGAACGTGACTTCGAAGCCGTCGGCGCGCTCGAGCTGGCGCGTGACGACGCCCGCGATGCTCCACAGCAGCGCGCAGAATGCAAGCAGGAACGCTGCGCGTCGATGCGCGGCCTGTGGGGTCGGGAACATGGGTAGAATTTGCCGGTGAGATTCTACCCATGAGCGCACCCCGCTTCGTCCATCTTCGGGTCCACTCCGAGTATTCGGTCAGCGACTCGATCGTGCGCCTCGAGTCGCTGATCGGCGCCGCGGTCGCCGACGAGCAGCCCGCCGTGGCGGTCACCGACCTCGCCAATCTGTTCGGCTGGGTCAAGTTCTACAAGGCCGCGCGCGGCCGCGGGCTCAAGCCGATCTGCGGCGTCGACGCGTGGCTTACCAACGACACCGATCGCGACCGGCCGCTACGATTCCTGCTGCTTGCACGCAACCGAAGCGGCTACCTGCGGCTGTGCGAGCTGATCAGCCGCGCGTGGATCGAGAACGAGTATCGCGGGCGCGGCGAGATGCGCGCCGAGTGGTTCGACACGCCGGGGGCCGATGGCGCGCCGATGGGCGAGGGGTTGATCGCGCTGTCGGGCGCGCAGCACGGCGACGTCGGCCAGGCGCTGCTCGCCGGCAACCTCGACGCCGCGCAGGAGCTGGCGAAGGCGTGGGCGCGGCGGTTTCCGGGCGCTTACTTCCTCGAAGTCCAGCGCACCGGCCAGCACGAAGCCGAGATGCAGACGCGCGCGGCCGCGCAGCTCGCGGCGCGCCTCGACCTGCCGATCGTCGCCACGCACCCGGTGCAGTTCATCGCACGCGACGATTTCCGCGCGCACGAGGCGAGGGTGTGCATCGCCGAGGGCGAGATCCTCGCGAATCCGCGGCGCGCGCGCCGCTTCACCGACGAACAGTACTTCAAGTCGCAGGCCGAGATGGCCGAGGCGTTCTCCGACCTGCCCGAGGCGCTCGCCAACAGCGTCGAGATCGCGCGGCGCTGCAACCTGCCGATGGAGCTCGGCAAGCCGCAGCTGCCGCAGTTCCCGACGCCGCCGGGCATCACGCTCGACGACTACCTGCGCCAGCTCGCGCGCGAGGGGCTCGCGCAGCGGATGGAGAAGCTCTTCCCCGAGCAGGGCACCCCGCCCGACGTGCTCGCCGCGCGCCGCGAGCAGTACAGCAAGCGCCTCGACTTCGAGTGCGACACGATCGTGCAGATGGGCTTCCCGGGCTACTTCCTGATCGTCGCCGACTTCATCAACTGGGCGAAGAACAACGGCGTGCCGGTCGGCCCGGGCCGGGGCTCGGGCGCCGGCTCGCTGGTCGCGTTCGCGCTCGGCATCACCGACCTCGACCCGATTCCGTACGCGCTGCTGTTCGAGCGCTTCCTGAACCCCGAGCGCGTGTCGATGCCCGACTTCGACATCGACTTCTGCCAGGACCAGCGCTATCGCGTGATCGAGTACGTGCGCGCGCGCTACGGCGAACAGGCGGTGTCGCAGATCGCCACGTTCGGCACGATGGCCTCGAAGGCGGTGATCCGCGATGTCGGGCGCGTGCTCGACATGGGGTACAACTTCTGCGACCAGCTCTCCAAGCTCGTCCCGGTGGTGCAGAACAAGCCGCTGTCGCTCGCGAAGGCGCGAGAGGCCGAGCCGCTGCTGGCCGAGCGCGAGCAGAAGGAGGACGAGGTGCGCGAGCTGCTCGCGCTGGCCGAGCGCCTCGAGGACCTCACCCGCAACGTCGGCATGCACGCCGGCGGCGTGCTCATTGCCCCGGGGCGGCTCACCGACTTCTGCCCGCTGTACAAGCAGCCGGGCGCCGAGGCGGGCGTGGTCAGCCAGTTCGACAAGGACGACGTCGAGGCGGTCGGGCTGGTGAAGTTCGACTTCCTCGGCCTGCGCAACCTGACGATCATCGACCTCGCGGTCGCCTACATCAACCGCCGCCATCCGCAGCTGAAGCTCGACCTGCAGAAGCTCGGCTTCGACGACCCCAAGGCCTACCAGGTGCTGAAGGACGCGAACACCACCGCGATCTTCCAGCTGGAAGGCGACGGGATGAAGAAGCTGCTGAAGAAGCTCCAGCCCGATCGCTTCGAGGACATCATCGCGGTGCTCGCGCTGTACCGCCCGGGGCCGCTCGGCTCGGGAATGGTCGACGACTTCATCCTGCGCAAGAAGGGCCAGCAGCAGATCGACTACTTCCATCCCGACCTGAAGGCCTGCCTCGAGCCCACCTACGGCGTCATCGTCTACCAGGAACAGGTGATGCAGATCGCGCAGACCATCGGCGGCTACACGCTGGGCGGCGCCGACCTGCTGCGGCGCGCGATGGGCAAGAAGAAGCCCGAGGAGATGGCCAAGCACCGCGGCACCTTCGTCGAGGGCGCCCAGGCGAAGGGATACCCGGTCGCGCTGGCCAACAAGCTGTTCGACCTGATGGCGATGTTCGCCGAGTACGGCTTCAACAAGTCGCACACGGCGGCCTACGCGGTGGTCACCTACCACACCGCCTGGCTCAAGGCCTGCTTCCCGGCCGAGTTCATGGCTGCGACGCTGTCGTCGGACATGGACGATACCGACAAGGTGAAGCTCTTCGTCGACGACGCCCGCGCCAACAAGGTCGACGTGCTGCCGCCCGACATCAACGCGTCGGCGTTCCGCTTCGAGCCGGTCGCCGATCGCGCGATCCGCTACGGCCTGGGCGCGGTGAAGGGCACCGGCGAATCGGCCGTCGTCGACATCCTGCGCGCGCGCGCCGAGCGCCCGTTCACCGACCTGTTCGACTTCTGCGCGCGCGTCGATCGCAAGGTCGTCAACCGGCGCGCGATCGAGGCGCTCGTGCGCGCCGGCGCATTCGACACCCTCGATGCCGACCGCGCGAAGCTGCTGGCCAACGTCGGTCGCGCGATCGACGCGGCCGAAGCGGCCGGCGCGGCGGTCGACCAGGTGAGCCTGTTCGGCGACGAGGTCGGCGGCCTGCCGAGCGCGCCCGAGTGGATCGCCGCGCCGGCGTGGACCGAGCGGCAGCGACTGCAGGAAGAGAAGGCCGCCCTCGGGCTGTTCCTCAGCGGCCACCTGTTCGACGCCCACCAGGCCGAGGTGCGAAGCTTCGTGCGCGCGCGGCTGGCCGACCTGCAGCCCGCGCCGCAGCCGGTCTGGCTCGCCGGGATCGTCGCCGCGCAGCGCCCGCAGATGACCCGCCGCGGCAAGATGGTCTTCGTCACGCTCGACGACGGCAGCGCGACGGTCGAGGTGTCGGTGTTCAACGAACTGTACGAAGCGCATCGAAGGCTGATCCGCGACGACGAGCTGCTGGTGGTGCTCGGCAAGGTGAGCCGCGACGACTACACGGGCGGCCAGCGCATCGTCGCCGAGCGGCTGCTCGACCTGGTCGGCGCCCGCCAGGAGTTCGGCAAGCGGCTGCGCATCCGCCTGAACGGCATCGCCGACGGCGGCGCGCTGCGCGGCGCGATCGCGCCGTTCGCGATCGGCGACCGCGAGGGCACGCCGGCGATCCCGGTCGTGGTCGATTACGGCAACCGCGACGCGGCATGCGCCATCGAACTCGGCCCGCGCTGGCGCGTGCAGCCCCACGACGACCTGATCGGCGCGATCCGGTCGGTGCTGCACCCGCTGGCCGCGGAGGTCGAGTATTGAGCCCGCCCCCGAGAGGTAGCGCGGGCTCGAAGTCGAGCTGGGCGATCTATCGCCGGCTGTTCGCCTACACGCGCCCGTACCGAATGGGCTTCGCGGTCGCGCTCGCGGCGATGGTCGTCGCCGCGGCGACCGAGCCGATGTTCCCGGCACTGATGAAGCCGCTGCTCGACCAGGGTTTCGTCGCGCGCACGGACTTCCCGCTGTGGTTCGTGCCGGTCGCGCTGGTCGGCATCTTCGTGCTGCGCGGCGTGGCCACCTTCACCAGCAGTTATGCGTTGTCGTGGGTGGCCAACCGCGTGCTGGTCGACCTCAGGCGCGAGATGTTCGCGCGGACGATGCGGCTCTCGTCGGCCGAGTTCGAGCGCGAGGCCTCGGGCATGCTGATCTCGCGGATCGTCTTCGAGGTGACCAACGTCACTGCCGCGGTCACGCGCGCGCTCACCGTGCTGGTGCGCGACTCGCTGGTGATCGTCGGGCTGCTCGGGTGGCTCCTCTACCTGAACTGGAAGCTCACGCTGGTCGCGCTGGCGCTGATTCCGGTCGTCGCGGTGGTGGTGGCGCTGTACAGCCGGCGCATGCGCCAGTTGAGCCGCCACAGCCTGGAGTACACCGGCGAGCTCACGCGCGTCGTCGAGGAGGCGGTGCACGGCTACAAGGTCATCAAGATCTTCGGCGGCTACGGCGAGCAGGCGCGCCTGTTCGAGCGAACCAGCGAGAAGCTGCGCGGATTCGCGATGCGGATCACCGTGGCCGGCAGCGCCACGGTGCCGATCACGCAGCTCTGCGCCGCGATCGCGGTGGCGATCGTCGTCACGATCGCGCTGCTGCAGTCGATGGACAACCAGACGACGGTCGGCGGCTTCGTCTCGTTCATCACCGCGATGCTGATGCTGCTCGCGCCGCTCAAGCACCTGGCCGACGTGAACGCGCAGCTGCAGCGCGGGCTGGCGGCGGCCGAGTCGGTGTTCGAGCTGCTCGACAAGCCCGAGGAGATCGACCGTGGCACGCAGCGGCTCGACCGCGCGCGCGGCGAGCTCGCTTTCGAGCACGTGACGTTCCGCTATCCCGGCGTCGCAGCCGACGCGCTGCACGACATCGACGTGCGGGTGCGCGCCGGCGAGGTGGTCGCGCTGGTGGGTGCCTCGGGCGCGGGCAAAACGACGCTGATGAACCTGCTGCCGCGCTTCATCGAGCCGACCGCCGGCCGGATCGCCATCGACGGCGTGGCGCTGCCCGAGCTGCGGCTGGCCGACCTGCGTCGCCAGTTCGCGCTGGTGAGCCAGGACGTGGTGCTGTTCAACGACAGCATCCGCGCCAACGTGGCCTTCGGCTCGGAGGACGACGTCGACGACGCCCGCATCTGGGCGGCGCTCGAGGCGGCGATGCTCGACGCCGCGGTGCGCTCGCTGCCCGAGGGGCTCGACGCATCGGTCGGCGAGCGCGGCACGCGCCTGTCGGGCGGCCAGCGCCAGCGGCTCGCGCTCGCGCGCGCAATCGTCAAGGACGCGCCGATCCTGCTGCTCGACGAGGCGACTTCGGCGCTCGATTCCGAGACCGAGCGCGACGTGCAGCTCGCGCTCGAGCGCACGATGCGGGGCCGAACGACGCTGGTCATCGCGCACCGGCTGTCGACGATCGAGCGCGCCGACCGCATCCTCGTGTTCGAGCAGGGCCGCATCGTCGAGCAGGGCACGCACGCCGAGCTGCTCGCGGCCGATTCGCTGTACGCGCGCCTGTACCGGATACAGTACGGCAGCCCCCAATCCTGAAGGAGATCCCCCGCATGGCACAGACCGCCGATCGCTACCCGGTGGCCACGTTGGCCGAGTTGCCCCACGACATCCGAGAGTGCATCGTCGCGGTGCAGGAGAAGTCGGGCTTCGTGCCGACGGTGTTCCTGAAGCTCGCGCGCCGCCCCGACGAGTTCCGTGCGTTCTTCGCCTACCACGACGCGCTGATGCTGCGCAAGAACAGCCTGTCGAAGGGCGAGAAGGAGATGATCGTCGTCGCGACCAGCGGCGCCAACGGTTGCCTGTACTGCGTGGTGGCGCATGGCGCGATCCTGCGCATCTACGAGAAGAACCCGCTGATCGCCGACCAGCTCGCAACCAACTGGCGCAAGGCCGCCCTGACGCCGCGCCAGCGTGCGATGATCGCGTTCGCGATGAAGGTCTCGCTCGAGTCGAGCGAGATCGACGAGGCCGACTTCGCCGAGTTGCACCGGTACGGCTTCAGCGACGAGGACGCCTGGGACATCGGCGCGATCGCCGCGTTCTTCGCGCTGTCGAACCGGATGGCCAACCTGTCGAACATGATGCCGAACCCCGAGTTCTACCTGCTCGGGCGCGTGCCGAGGTCGAAGTCCTGAACGAGGAGGAGCCCGACGATGGAACCGACCGTTGCCGACGAGAAACGCACCGCCGACGCGAAGCGGCTGGCGACGATCTGCTATGCGCTCTACGCGGCGTCT
>JAHBZV010000054.1 GCA_019635275.1 Burkholderiaceae bacterium
GGCGGAACCGTCGCGCGGATCAGGGCCTGGCGCGACTCGAAGCCGAGCGCTTCGAGCATCGCCGCCTCCTGCGACACGGTGGGCCCGATGTGGCGGGCGTGGAATTCGTCGTGGCCGAGCAGCGCGCGGATGTCGGCGCTGGGGTACCCGGAAGGGCTCATGGACAGGATCTCCGGCGCGGCCTGCGGGTTCGCGGCCTGCATGAATGGCATCGAAGGATCACGAGGCGCGCATTCGCGCGCCGCCTGGGGCTCAGCCGGCGCCGGGCCCGGCCGCGTAGGCGCCGGCGTCGAGCAGCGCGTCGATCTGCGACGGATCGGACGGCCGCATCCGGAAAAGCCAGCCGTCGGCGTAGGGCGATTCGTTGACCGTCTGCGGGGCCTCGGCGAGCGCCGGATTCACTGCCAGCACCTCGCCGGCCACCGGCGCGTAGACGTCGGAGGCCGCCTTGGTCGACTCGACGACGACGCAGGATTCACCTTGCGCGAGCTTGCGGCCGACTTCGGGCAGTTCGACGTAGACCAGTTCGCCGAGCGCGTCCTGGGCGTGAAAAGTGATGCCCACCGTCGCGGTGCCGTCGGCTTCGAGGCGAAGCCACTCGTGCGACGAGGTGTAGCGGAGATCGGCGGGGTTGTTCAAGGCAGGGCTCCGAAGGCGGCCGCGTCGCGACCCGTGGTTGATCGGAAGCCCCCTCTGTCCGTTTGCCTGAGACATTCAGCGCCCGCGCCAGCGCGGACCCCTGTTTCCTTCGGCGAGGCATGCACCGCGGTCTCGCGACCGGCGGCGCGGAGCCTTCTCTCCAGAGAGCCGAACCGCTGCAGTCCTTTTGCCTGAGAGTTTCCGGGGCGATACACCTTCGGCGCCACGCCGGACCGGTCGGCTTGTTTCCGGTCCGCGCAGTCTCTCCCACAGCGGTTGTTCGGCTGGCGCAAAGAGTGCCAATCCGGTGCTTCGGTGTCAAATTGCCGCGTGCGCGCGCCGGCGCTGTGTCCACAACTTGAGGGCTTCGGTGAAGACGATGTATCCGGCGACGATCGCCAGCGACGTCGCCAGCAGCGCCGGCGGCATCGGCACGAAGCCGAAGGCGGCCGCGACCGGCCCGAGGTACGGAACGCACAGGGCCGCGATCATCACCACCACGGTGGACAGGCCGAGCAACCGGCCCGGCCTGCTCCGCAGCGCCGGGCGCGCGGTGCGCAGCACCAGCACGACCGCCAGCTCGGTGAGCAGCGAGACCACGAACCAGGCGGTCTGGAAAGTCGCCTGGTCGGCGCGGAAGCCCAGCAGCAGCACCGCGAAGGCGAGCAGGTCGAAGACCGAACTCGCCAGCCCGAACACGACCATGAAGCGGCGCACGTCCCGCACGTTCCAGCGCTGCGCGCGCTCGACGTGCTCGGGATCGACGTTGTCGGTGGACACGGCCGCCGACGGGATGTCCGACAGGAAGTTGTTCAGCAGGATCTGCTTGGCGGCCAGCGGAAGGAACGGCAGAAGCGGCGTGGCGAGCGCCATGCTGACCATGTTGCCGAAGTTCGCGCTGGTCGTGATGTTGATGTACTTCATCGTGTTGGCGAACGTGCGGCGACCCTCCTCGACGCCGCGCCGCAGGACGTCCAGGTCGGGCCTGAGCATCACGACGTCGGCCGATTCCCGCGCGACGTCGACCGCGCCCTCGACCGAGATGCCGACATCGGCGACGTGCAGCGAAGGCGCGTCGTTGATGCCGTCGCCCAGGTAGCCCACCGCGTGGCCGGTGCGCTGCAGCGCGCGGACGATCCGCTCCTTCTGCTGCGGATCGACCTCGGCGAACAGGTCGGCGCGCGCGGCGCGGTACCACAGCGATTCGTCGTTGAGCCCGGCGATCTCCGCGCCGGTCATCATCGCCGACGCATCCAGACCGATCGCGCCGGCGACGTGCGCGGCCACGTAGCGGTTGTCGCCGGTGATCATCCGCACGCGGATGCCGCGCGCCTGAAGGTCGGCGATCGCCTGCGCAGCGCCGGCCTTCGGCGGATCGAAGAACAGCAGGAAGCCGGCCAGCGTCATCGACTGCTCGTCCTCGCGCGAGTGGCGCGGGCTCGCCGACACGCGTTTCGTGGCCACCGCCAGCACCCGGAAGCCCTCGCCGCCGCGCGCGCGGTACCAGGCGCCCAGGCGCTCGCGCGCATTCGCGTCGAGTTCCTCGTCGCCCGCGTCGGCCGCCACGCGCGTGCAGGCCGCGAGCACGTTGTCGAAGGCGCCCTTGGTGATCATCAGGTGCATGCCCGCGCCGGCCGCCTCCTCGATCACGATCGTCAGCCGCTTGCGAATGAAGTCGTACGGGATCTCGTCGATCTTTCGCTCGCCCGCGACGCCCAGCCCCGCCGCCTCCCCGGCGGCGATCAGTGCGGCGTCGAGCGGATTCTCGATGCCGGTCTCGAACGCTGCGTTGAGCCAGGCCATCCGCCGCACCGCGTCCGACGGTCGACCCAGCGGATCGGTGGCGGCATCGAGCTGGATCACGCCCTGGGTCAGCGTGCCGGTCTTGTCGGTGCACAGCGTGTCGATGCTGCCGAGGTTCTCGATCGCCTGGAGCCGCCGGACGATGACGCCGCGCTGCGCCATCGCGCGCGCGCCGTGCGACAACGTCACGCTGACGATCGCGGGCAGCAGCTCGGGCGACAGCCCGACGGCCAGCGCGGTCGCGAACAGCAGCGACTCGATCACAGGGCGGTCGAGCGCCTGGTTGACGACCAGCACGAAGGCCACCATCACCAGCATCACGCGCACGAGCAGGTTGCCGAAATGGCGGATCCCGCGTTCGAACTCGGTCTCGGGGGCTCGCGCCCGGAGGCTCGCGGCCACTTCGCCGAACAGCGTGCGGCGACCGGTCTCGACCACCAGTACCGTCGCGGTGCCGCTGCGCACCGAGGTGCCCAGGTGCACGCAGTTCGTGCGTGCGCCGACCGGGCTGTCCGCAGGCACGGTGCCGGGCTGCTTCTCGACCGGAAACGGCTCGCCGGTGAGGCTCGCCTCGGTGACCAGGAAGTCGCGCGCACGGATCACGACCCCGTCGGCGGGCACCAGGTTGCCGGCCGCGAGCTCGACGACGTCGCCCGGCGCGATGTCGCTGGCGGGCACGCTGCGCAGCGCGCCGTCGCGCAGCACGCGCACCGTCAGCGCGAGCCGCTGGCGAAGCTCGGCGACCGCCGCCGACGCGCGGTACTCCTGGACGAAGCCGAGCGCCGCGCTGCCCACGACGATCGCGACCACGATCGAGGCGTCGGCCCAGCTGTGCGCCAGCATCGAGATCAGCGCGCCGAAGACCAGGATCAGCACGAGCGGGTTGGCGACCTGCCGGAGCAGCAGCCGCACCGCGGTGAGCCCCGGCGCATCCTCGACCGTGTTCGCGCCGTGGACGCGCAGGCGGCGTTCGGCCTCGCCTTGCGAGAGCCCGCCCGCGCTCGCGCCGAGTTCGCGCATCAGGTCCTGCGCGTCGCGGCTCCACCACGCGTCGACGGGCCGCTGCGGAGCGTCGACGCGCTCGTCGCGCGGTGCCGATGGCGCTGCGCTCATCGATGCCCCGCGCCGGTCGGGGCCGGCCACGCGACGAGCGCGATGCCCGCCGCGGCGCAGGCGAACGCGATCGCGTCGCTCGCGCCGAATCGCTCGCCGAGAAATGCGACGCCGGTCGCGCTCGCGGTGACCGGCAAGGCGACCGTGAACACGCCGCTGTGCTGCGCCGGCACCCGCCGCAGTCCGCTCAACCAGAGCCAGGTCGAGAACATGCTCGCCGACAGCGCGTAGAACACGAGCAGCGTCCAGAGGCCCGGCGTGAGTGCGCCGATATCGAATCCGCGCGCCTGCCACAGGCCGAACGGGGTCGTCAGCGCGAGGCCCCAGGCATTGATCAGCGCCGAGATCCGCTGCGGCGACAGCGACGCGGTCAGACGCTTGCCGAGGATCACGTAGGCGGCTTCGCAGCCGACGCAGGCGAACACCAGCAGGTTGCCGAGCCAGGCGCGCTCGCCGGGCCCCGCCGTCGACGTCGCGTTGCCGCCGGCGCTCAGCACGGCGATGCCGGCGGCGGCCAGCATCACGGCGAGCGCCGACCGCTGCGTCATCGTCTCGCGCAGGAACACCCAGGCGAACAGCGCGACGACCGCCGGAAGCGTCGCCAGGACCACGCCGGCCGCGCTCGCCGACGTCATCGAGACGCCGTAGAGCATGAACACCGAGAACAGGAAATTCCCCAACAGCGACTGCAGGAACAGCGTCCGCGCGATCCGGGCGTCGATCGGCGCGTCGCCGGGTGTCGCGCGCAGCCAGGGCAGCATCGCCACCGCGCCGATGCCGAAGCGCAGCCACGCGAGCAGGAACACCGGCATCGCCGCGACCAGCGGCTTGACCAGCGCCACGTAGAGCCCGACCAGCGCCATCCCGGCGAGCAGCAGCCCGTATCCGGCCAGGCGTTCGGGGGTCGGGTTCGTCTCGCGCATGGGTGGCGACACGTTAGCATCCGGCCGCGGCGCGTTGACAGCCCCGCGGGTCGGCCCGATCCTTGGGCCTCGCCTCAGCTGCGGAGTCCGGATTCCCGATGCGCGTGCGCAGTGCCGTCTTCCACCGTCCCGGCGATCCCCTGTCGATCGAGGAGATCGAGCTCGATCCGCCGCAGGCGGGCGAGTTGCTGGTCCGCGTCGAGGCCGTCGGCCTGTGCCGGACCGACTGGCACGTGATGCAGGGCGAGCGGCGCGTCGCGATGAGCCCGATGGTCCTCGGCCACGAGGGCGCCGGTGTCGTCGAGGAGATCGGCCCGGGCGTCGCCGGCGTCGCCCCCGGCGATCACGTCGTGCTGGCCTTCATTCCGGGTTGCGGCACCTGCCGTTGGTGCCGATCCGGCCGCGAGCACCTGTGCGTGCTCGGGCCGCGGATCACGCTGGGCCCGCAGGTCGACGGCACCTTTCGCCGGCGCGATGCGACGGGGCGCGACGTCGGCGCGTTCTGCATGATCGGCGCGTTCGCGCAGTACACGGTCGTGCACCAGGCCTCGGTCGTGCCGATCGACCGCGACCTGCCGCTGGACCTCGCCAGCCTCGTGGCCTGCGGCGTGCCGGCCGGCGTCGGCGCGGCGCGCCATCGCGCGAAGGTCAGGCCCGGCGACTCGGTGCTGGTGGTCGGCGTCGGCGGCGACGGCATGAACGTCGTGCAGGGCGCGAGGCTGGCCGGCGCGGCCACGATCGTCGCCGCCGACGTCGTCGCGCACAAGCTCGACTGGGCGCGCGCGTTCGGGGCGACGCACACGATCGACGCCGGCCGCGAGGACCTGGTGGCCGCCGTGCACGCGCTCACCGACGGCGTCGGCGTCGACCATGCGTTCGTCTGCATCGACCCGCCGCGCACGCTGCTGCCGGCGTTTCGCGCGACGGCGAAGGCCGGCAACGTCGTCGTGACCGCGCTGACCCCGGCCGACGAGCTGTCGCTGCCGGTGCCGCCCCTCGAACTCGTGACCTCGCAGAAGGCGATCATGGGCTCGGTCTACGGGTTCGCCAGCCCGCGGGTGCAGATCCCCGAACTCGTCGCGCTCTACCGCCAGGGCGCGATCCGGCTCTCCGAGCTGGTCACGCGACGCTATCCGCTCGACGCGATCAACGACGGCTACGCCGACCTGATCGCCGGACGCAACCTGCGCGGGGTCGTGCTGCCCTTCGCGTGACGCGCGGCGCTGCGCGCGTCGCGCCGCGGTTCGCGTGCGGCGACGGCGGCGCGCCCCGTGTCGAACTCAACGCCTGAGCGGCTGCCCGACCGAGGCCTGCGGGGCAATGTGGTATTGCGGCGGATCCTGGTCCCACAGCGCCAGGTTCACCGCCCTGACCAGCGGATCGGCACCGTGCTTGCGTTGCAGCGCGGCGAGATCGATTCGCGGTGTCGGCGTCGGCGCGTGATTGAGCATCCGCTCGAAGCTGGCGGCGACCTGGTCGTCGGCGAGCGGCGGGCCCGCGAACGCGCTGCACGCCAGGCCGGCGAACGCGAGGCCGGCGAGGGACTTGATCATTCGTTGCATGGTGGGCTGCTCCTGCTGTTGACCGCGAATGCCCGGGCCGATTGCCCGGCGCCGATGTCCCAGCGAGATCCGTGCCAGCCCCGGCCGGACGCCCGGCACCCCTGCGCCGAGCGCATCGGGGGTGGCACGACACCGGTCGGTGCACCTTGTGAACGTTCAGGTGGACGTTCATACTGGACACTCGGGGTGCCCCATGATCACGATCGCCGCGCTGAAGAACCTGCTCGACAACCTCGAGGAGGGAGTCGTCTTCGTCGACGCGCAGCGGCGCGTCGTCGAGATCAACGCGGCGGCCGGCCGCCTGCTCGGGCGCGACGGCGATCACCTGCTCGGCACCGCGTGTCCGACGCTGTTCGCCGGTACCCGCTGCGCGCGCGAATGCCTGAGCGGCGGGCGCTGCTCGCTGGTGCCGGGCGGCGCCGACGCGCGAAAGGTCCAGGACATCTCGCTGCGGCGTCCCGACGGCAGCGAGATCGCGCTGCGCATGTGGGCGATGCTGCTGCCGGCCAACGACGCCGGCCTGCACTGCTCGATCGTGCTGCGCGACCGCTCGCGCGAGGTGGCGCTCGAGGCCGAGGTGCGCGAACGCTGGCGCCTGGGCGCACTGGTCGGCCGCGCGCCGGCGATGCAGGCGCTCTATGCGCAGCTGTTGCGCGCCGCGGTGAGCGACGCCAGCGTGCTGGTCACCGGCGAGAGCGGCGTCGGCAAGGAGCTCGTCGCGCGAGCGCTGCACGACAACTCGCCGCGCGCGCACGGTCCGTTCGTCCCGCTCGACTGCGGCGCGCTGCCCGAGAACCTGCTGGAGTCGGAGCTCTTCGGCCATGCGAAGGGCGCGTTCTCGGGCGCGGCCACCGCGCGCGTAGGGCGCTTCGAGGCGGCGAACGGCGGAACGCTGCTGCTCGACGAGATCGGCGAGATCTCGCCCGCCATGCAGACCAAGCTGCTGCGCGTGCTGCAGGAGCGCGAAGTCGTGCGGCTCGGCGAGAACCACCCGCGCAAGGTCGACGTGCGTGTCGTCGCGGCGACGCACCGCGACCTCGACGCGATGGTGCGAACCGGCCAGTTCCGCGAGGACCTCTACTATCGGCTGCGCGTGCTGCCGTTGCACGTTCCGCCGCTGCGCGAGCGCGCGAGCGACATCGCGCTGCTGGCTGCGCGCATGCTGGGCGAGCTGGCCGAACGCTATCGACGCGCGCCGCTGCGGGTGTCGCCCGAGGCGCTGACCGCGCTCGAGGCCTATCGCTGGCCCGGCAACGTGCGGCAGCTGTTCAATGCGCTCGAATTCGCGATGGTGCAGGCCGACGGCCCCGTGATCCTTCCCCACCACCTGCTGCCGGAGATCCTCGCGCCCGGCGCCCGGGGCGACGAGCGCGCGCCGGCCGTGCCCGGCGCGGCGCGCGCGTCGGCGGCCGAGCCGCGCGGGTCCTACTACCGGCGCGCGATGCGGGCCGACGACGAGCGGGCGATGATCCGCGGCGCGCTCGAGGAAGCAGGCGGCAACCGCGCCGAAGCGGCGCGCAGGCTCGGGATGTCGCGCACCACGCTGTGGAAGAAGCTCAAGGACGGGCGGCCTGGCTGATCGTCGCAGGCGTCGCGCCGTCGCCGCTGCGGGATCGTGCACAATCGCGGGAGCGCCATGAGCACACCGACCCCATCTGCCGCCGAGCGGCCCCACGCCGAGCCCGAAGGCCTCGACGACCGCTTCGCCGACCTCGCCGCGAAGCCTGCGCCGGGGCGCCAGCGCGAGGTCGTCGGGCGGCTGCGCTCGATCGTGCCGGGCCACTGCCTGCTGTACCGCGACGAAGACACCAAACCCTACGAGTGCGACGCGCTGTCGGCATTCCGGCAGTTGCCGATGGGGGTGGTGCTGCCCGAGACCGAAGAGCAGGTGCGCGCGATCCTGAAGGCCTGCCGCGAGCTCGACGTACCGGTGGTGGCGCGCGGTGCCGGCACCAGCCTGTCGGGCGGCTCGATGCCGCACGCGTCGGGCGTCGTGCTGTCGCTTGCGAAGTTCAACCGCATCCTGTCGATCGATCCGCTCGCGCGCACGGCGCGCGTGCAGCCCGGCGTGCGCAACCTCGCCATCTCCGATGCCGCGGCGCCCTACGGGCTGTACTACGCGCCCGACCCGTCGTCGCAGATCGCCTGCACGATCGGCGGCAACGTCGCCGAGAACTCCGGCGGCGTGCATTGCCTGAAGTACGGACTGACGGTGCACAACGTGCTGCGCGTGCGCGCGCTGACGATCGACGGCGAGACGGTCGAATTCGGCAGCGAGGCGCTCGATTCGCCGGGCCTCGACCTGCTCGCGCTGATGGTCGGTTCCGAGGGCATGCTTGCGGTCGTCACGGAGATCACCGTGAAGCTCGTGCCCACGCCGCCGCTGGCGCGCGTCGTGATGGCCTCGTTCGACGACGTCGTCACCGCGGGTGACGCCGTGGCGCGGATCATCGCGGCCGGCATCATCCCGGCCGGGCTCGAGATGATGGACCGCAAGGCGACCGTCGCGGTCGAGGAGTTCGTCCACGCGGGCTACGACCTCGAGGCCGCGGCGATCCTGCTCGCCGAGTCCGACGGCACACCCGAGGAAGTCGCCGACGAGGTCGTGCGCATCGAGCAGGTGCTGCGCGAAGCCGGTGCAACCGGCATCCGCGTGTCGAGTTCCGAGGCCGAGCGGCTGCTGTTCTGGTCGGGGCGCAAGAACGCGTTCCCGGCCGCGGGGCGCCTGTCGCCCGACTACTACTGCATGGACGGTACGATCCCGCGGCGCAACCTCGGGCGCATGCTCGCGTCGATCGCCGCGATGGAGGAGAAGTACCGGCTGCGCTGCATGAACGTCTTTCACGCCGGCGACGGCAACCTGCACCCGCTCATCCTGTTCGACGCGAACGACCCCGACGAGTGGCAGCGCGCCGAGCGCTTCGGCGCCGAGATCCTCGCGCTCTCCGTCGAGTACGGCGGCACGATCACCGGCGAGCACGGTGTCGGCATCGAGAAGATCGACTCGATGTGCGTGCAGTTCTCGCGTGCCGAGCTTGCGCGTTTCTTCGCGGTCAAGCGCGCCTTCGACCCGCCGGGCCTGCTCAACCCGGGCAAGGCGATCCCCACGCTGGCGCGCTGCGCCGAGTACGGCAAGGTGCACGTGCACGGCGGAAGGCTCGCGTTCCCCGAGCTGCCGCGCTTCTGAGTCGATGAGCGATCCCGCGAGCGACCCCGCCCTGGACGAATTGCGCGACCGCGTCCGCGCCGCCGCTGCGACCCGCCGGCCGCTGTGCATCCGCGGCGGCGGCACCAAGGACTTCTATGGCGAGGCGCTCGCCGGCGATCCGCTCGACATGCGCGGCCTTCGCGGCATCGTGAGCTACGAACCGACCGAGCTGGTCGTCTCGGTGCGATGCGGGACGCCGCTTTCCGAAGTCGAGGCCGCGCTGGCCGAGCGCGGGCAGATGCTGGCGTTCGAGCCGCCGGCGTTCGGTCCGTCGGCGACGATCGGGGGCGTGGTCGCCGCCGGCCTGTCCGGGCCGCGACGCGCCAGCGCCGGGGCGGTGCGCGACTTCGTGCTCGGCGCGACGCTGCTCGATGCCTCGGGAAACGTGCTGCGCTTCGGCGGCCAGGTCATGAAGAACGTGGCCGGCTACGACCTGTCGCGGCTCGCCTGCGGGTCGCTGGGCATCCTCGGCCCGATTCTCGAGGTGTCGCTGAAGGTGCTTCCGGTCCCAGCGTCCGAGTGCAGCGTGCGCATGCAGGTGGACGAAGGCGCCGCGCTGCAGGCGCTCAACCAGTGGGGAGGCCAGCCGGTGCCGCTGTCGGCCAGTGCGTGGCGCGACAGCGTGCTGACTTTGCGGCTGTCGGGCGCGCCCGCGGCGGTCGAGGCCGCCGCGGCGCGCCTCGCGCGCGAACGCGGCGCCGCGCGCCTCGACGAGCCCGAGGCCCGCGCGTTCTGGACGGGCATTCGCGAGCAGACCGACGGCTTCTTCGGCGGCCCGCAGCCGCTGTGGCGGCTGTCGGTGCCGTCGACCGCGCCGGCGCTCGGCCTGGACGGCGAGTCGATGCTCGAGTGGGGCGGCGCGCTGCGGTGGCTGCGCAGCGACGCGCCGGCCACGGAGATCCGCGCCGCGGCCGCGCGGGTCGGCGCCAGCGCGACGCTGTTCCGCGGCGGCGACCGGGCGGCCGGCGTGTTCCATCCGCTGCCGCCGGCCAACGCGGCGCTGCAACGGCGGCTGAAGGACGTCTTCGATCCGGCCCGGCTGTTCAATCCGGGACGCATGTACCCCGACCTCTGAGATGGAAACGCATCTTGCCGACTGGCTGAAGGGGAGCGCCGACGGGATCGAGGCCGAGTCGATCCTGCGCAAGTGCGTGCACTGCGGCTTCTGCACCGCGACCTGCCCGACCTACCAGCTGCTCGGCGACGAGCTCGACGGGCCGCGCGGGCGCATCTACCTGATGAAGCAGGTCGTCGAGGGGCACGAGCCCGGGCCATCGACGCAGGCGCACCTCGATCGCTGCCTGACCTGCCGCAACTGCGAGTCCACTTGCCCGTCCGGCGTCGACTACGGCCGCCTGCTCGACGTCGGGCGACGCCTGGTCGACCAGCGCGTGCGCCGTCCGCTGGCGCAGCGACTGGTCCGGTTCGTGCTGCGAGAGTCGCTCACGCGTCGCTGGCTGTTCGATCCGGCGATGCGCATCGGGCAATGGATGCGGCCCGTGCTGCCTGCGGTGCTTCGCGACAAGGTGCCGGCGCGACGGGCCGCGGGCGACTGGTCGCAACGCGAGCATCCGCGCAAGGTATTGATCCTGAACGGCTGCACGCAGCCGGCGATGATGCCCGGCATCGACGCGGCGACCGCGCGCGTGCTCGACCGCATCGGCATTCAGGTCGTCGTCGAGCGTCGCTCGGGATGCTGCGGTGCCATCCGCCATCACCTGGGCGACACCGACGGCGCGCTCGACCAGGCGCGCCGCAACATCGACGCCTGGTGGCCGCACCTGGAGCGCGGCGCCGAAGCGATCGTGATCAACGCGTCCGGCTGCGGCGCGATGGTGAAGGAATACGCGCACCTGCTGCGCCACGACCCCCGCTATGCCGCGAGGGCGCAGCGCATCGTCGAGGCTACGAAGGACCTCGCCGAATGGCTGCCGACGCAACTGGCAGGCTCGATCGACGCGATCCGCGCGCGGCTGAGCGCGCGAGGCGACGATGGCGCCGAGCGCGTCGCGTTCCACCCGCCGTGCACGCTTCAGCACGGCCAGCGGATCCGCGGCGAGGTCGAGCGCCTGCTCGACGCGCTCGGCGTCGCGCGGCTCGGCGTGGCCGAATCGCACCTGTGTTGCGGCTCGGCCGGCACCTACTCGGTGCTGCAGCCCGAACTGTCGCTGCGCCTTCGCGAGCGCAAGCTGGCCGCGCTGCACGCCGGCGGCCCGACGCTGATCCTGTCGGCCAACATCGGCTGCCTGGCGCACCTGCAGGCCGGCACCGGCACCCCGGTCCGGCACTGGATCGAGTGGCTCGACGGGGCGATGGAAGCACCGCAGCAGTGAAATAGTTCCGCCTCCGGCGCGACGCCTGCCGCCGTCGGAACCGGCGCAGCCGCCGCTTGTCCGGCATGGCTCTGCCTGCACGATCCGACCGTGCAGACTCGTGTTCCAGGCCATGCTCCCGTAGGTGTCGCCCTTGAACTCGCGTGGATTCACGCTCGTCGAACTGCTGATCACGATCGCGATCGCCGCGATCCTGTTGTCGGCGGGGGTGCCTGCGTTCAGCGACTTCATCCGGAACAACCGGCTGCAGAGCGCGGCGGCCGGCATCGTGGCGGACCTCACGGCCGCCCGGACCGAGGCGGCGCGCACTTACCTGAGCGTCTTCGTCTGCCCGAGCACCGCCGGCACCGGGTGTGACGGCACCGACTGGAACACCGGGCGCATCGTCTACGCCGACGCCAACGGCAACGGAATGGTCGAACCGGGCGAGATCATCCGCTGGTCCGCCCCGCTCGACACCGGGCTGGCGGCCACGGCCACCGGTTTCTCGACGCTGATCGCGTTCCGCCCCACGGGCGCGGCCTCGGCGGCCGGCAGCATCGACGTCTGCGACGGCCGAAGCGGCCCGCACGGGCGGCGCGTCGACCTCAATGCGGCGGGCCGGATCTCGCTGCGGCAGGTGAGTTGTCCATGAAGCGGACCGCGACGAGCCAGGCGGGTTTCTCGCTGATCGAGGCGCTGATCGCGATCCTCGTCGTTGCGATCTCCGTGCTCGCGATGGGCGGGCTGCAGCTGAGCTCGCTGCGTTCGACCGGCAGTTCGATGTTGCGCACGATCGCCACGCAGCAGGCCTACGACATCGCAGACCGGGCGCGCGCGAACATGCCGGCCTACCGCAGTGGCGCCTACGTGGGCGCCGGCGTGAGCCACGCAGCGTGCTTCTCGCTGGCCGGATGCACGCCGCAGGAGCAGGCCGAGATGGACCTGTACCTGTGGAACCAGGCCAACGCGTCGGTGCTCCCGGGCGGGCAGGGCGTGGTCTGCGTCGACAGCACCCCGAACGACGGCACGCCGGGCACCCCGGACTGCGACGGCGTCGCCGGCGCGAACCTGGCGATCAAGATCTGGTGGGACGACGACCGCTCGGGCACGCCGTCCCAGCGCTTCGTGCAGAGCGTGCGGCCATGAAATCGAACCTGTCCGGCCGCGGGCAGCGCGGCGCGACGCTGATCGAGCTGATGATCTCGCTCGTGATCGGCCTGCTCGTCGTGCTGGTCGCCTCGAGCCTGTTCGTCGCGACCAAGCGGACCAACCGGGTGCAGAGCGACAGCGCGCTGCTGCAGGAGACCGGCCGCTACGTGCTGGAATCGCTGGGGCGCGAGTTGCGAATGGCCGGCTACCGCGACTACACCGCCGGCGTGTCGTTCACGTCGGCGGCGCCGCCGCTCAGCATGAGCAACGGCACCGGCCTGAACGGAAGCGACGAACTGACGGTGCGCTACTACGGTTCCAATGCGGCCGGAGGCGGACCCGATTCGGGTGTGCTCGATTGCCTCGGCAACCCGGTCGCGGCCAACGTGCTCTCGGTGAATCGCTATTTCGTCGCCACCGACGCGAGCACCGGCGAGCCCGCGCTGCAGTGCGAATCCTCGGCGGCGCCCGGCGCGCCGGTCGTCCTGGTCACCGGCGTCGAGAGCCTGCAGATCCTGTACGGCGAAGACACCGATAGCGACGGCGCGCCGAACCGCTACGCGCCCGCCGGCCTGGTCAACCCCGACCGCGTGATCAGCGCGGTCGTCTCGGCCGTGATCCGCGGCGAGCGCTTCACCGATCCGGCGGGAGGCACGACCATCTTCAACCACTTCGGCGCCGCCTATGCCCCGGGCGACGTCCCGCCGGGCACCGACACCGGCGCGGTGTTCGATCCGCCCGACGACCAGCGGCCGCGCCGGATGTTCCAGTTCACGGTCGGCCTGCGCAACCGAATCGGATGAACACCATGAAGACCCCGTCGGCCCGCAGCCAGCGCGGCGCATCGCTGTTCGTCGCGCTGGTGATGATGATCGCGATCACGCTGATCGGGATCGCCGGTGCGAACCTCTCGACCAGCGAGGAGCGCATGGCGCGCAACGCTCGCGACTCGAACATCGCGCTGCAGGCCGCCGAAGCGGCGCTGCGCGACGCGGAGACCGACATCGTGGCGACGCGCGCACTCGCTGGCGCGACGCTGTTCTCCGCGACGTGCGACCAGACCGGCGGCAAGGGGCTGTGCATTCCGGCCACCAGTGGCACGCAGCGTTGGGAGGCCTATCTGGAAGACGCGTCGAGGTCGCTTTCGTACGGAGAGCAGACCGGCGTGCCGGGCTTCCGTCCGGCCACCGAGTCGGGTGGCGTCACCGCGCAGCCGCGCTACCTGGTCGAGGCCATCCCCGATGCGATGGGCACCAGCCTGCGCGCAGGCGGCGCCCGCTACATCTACCGCATCACTGCGCTGGGTTACGGCGCGCTGTCGGGCACGCGCGTGATGCTGCAGGAATTCTTCCGGCCCTGACGCGGCATGCGGAGCGACGCCATGAACAGGAACGTGCGAAACAGCATCGAGTCGATCCGTTCGCGAGCCCGGCGCAACCGCCGCGCCAGGCTGGTCGCCGCTTCGCTGGTCGCCCTGCAGCTGACCCCGGTCACGCCGGCGTTCGCGCTCACCCTCGCGCAGTCGCCGCTGTACGCGGGCGGCGCGATCCCGCCCCTGGTGATGCTCGACCTGTCGAAGGACCAGCAGCTCTACAAGAAGGCCTACAACGACTACTCGGACCTCGACAACGACGGCGAGCTCGAGACGACCTACAAGCACTCGATCGACTACTACGGCTATTTCGACTCGGGCAAGTGCTACAGCTACAGCACGAGCAGCCAGCGCTTCGAGCCGGTGGCCACGACGAGCACCAAGTACTGCACCGCGGGCACGAACCAGTGGAGCGGCAACTTCCTGAACTGGGCGACGATGGCGCGGATGGACGCGGTGCGCAAGCTGCTCTACGGCGGCCTGCGTTCCACCGACACCGGCAGCGACACCGTTCTCGAGCGCGTCTACATCCCGCCCGATGCGCACGCCTGGGCCAAGCACTACGCGGGCGCCGACCTCGCCCAGTTGACGCCGTTCAGCGTGCCGAGCACGCCGCCCTCGGGGTCGGTCTACGGTTCGAACAGCGGCTATTCGAGCAACCAGTCGCAGTCCGTCACCAGCGGAACCAAGTACTTCCGCAACAGCGCGGCCACGGTCTGCGTCGGCGACCAGGTTCGCGTCGCGCGGACCGCGAGCGACTACGTCACCGGCACCGTCATGGCGGTGAGCGGCGGCGCGGTCTGCGGCACGAGCTTCCAGCTCGACGTGCACAACCCCACCGGCGTGACCGGGTCCGGCTCGAACCCCGCGGCCACCGCCTGGACGATCACGAACCTGACCGACGTCGGCCTGTCGATCTGCAACCTCACGATCGGCACCTCGACCTCGCAGGCGAACACGAACCCGCCGGTGATCCGGGTGGCGCGCGGCAACTACGGCCTGTGGGCGGCGAACGAGCGCTGGCAATGCCAGTGGCGCGCCGAGTCGACCAGCCCTGGCCGCGTCAGCGACGGCAGCATGTTCAACACCGGCGCCACGCGCAGCAACAGCAACCGCCTGAGCCAGAGCGGGCTCGCGTCGGCGACCGTCGAGCCGAGCCAGCTCGACCGGGGGCTGGGCAACGGCTACGCAGCGGGGCGCGGGACGAGCTACGACAACGGGCAATACGTGGCGCGCGTGCGCGCCTGCGTCCCGGGCCTGCTGGGCAACGAGAAGTGCAAGCAGTATCCGAGCGGCAACTACAAGCCGATCGGGCTTCTGCAGGTCTACGGCGAACCGGGCCTGATGAAGTTCGGCCTGATGACCGGCAGCTACCAGAAGAACATCTCGGGCGGCGTGCTGCGCAAGAACGTCGGCACGTTCACCGACGAGGTGAACGCGACCACCGACGGCACCTTCAAGTCGGCGATGCTCTCGGCCGGCGCGGCCGGCATCGTCAACACGATGAACCGGCTGCGGATCTACGGCTACAACTACGGCGACGGCACCTATCTCGGCTCGAGCGGCGACAACTGCACGTATCAGCTGACCAGCATCACCGAGGGCAACTGCCGCAGTTGGGGCAACCCGATGTCGGAGATCTACTACGAGTCGCTCAGGTACTTCGCCGGCAAGTCGCGCACCGCGGCCTACAACTACGGCTCGGGTTCGGCCGACGCGACGCTGGGCCTGCCCAGCGCCAGCTGGTCCGATCCGCTGTCCAATACCAACTACTGCTCGCCGTTGAACGTGCTGGTGTTCAACTCGAGCGTGTCCTCGTACGACGCCGACCTCGCGTCGACCGCACTCGGCGACATCGGCGATTCCGGCAAGACGGCGAGCAGCGTGACCGACCGGGTCGGCGACCTCGAGGGCATCACCGGCAACGACTACTTCATCGGTCGCAGCGGAGCGAGCGTCAACGAGCTCTGCGACGGCAAGACGATCACGTCGCTTGGCGGCGTGAGCGGGATCTGTCCCGAGGGGCCGACAGTGGCCGGCAGCTACCTGATGCCCGGCCTCGCCTACCAGGCGAAGACCAACCGGATCCGCTCCGACCTGTCGGCGGTGCCCAGCGACGACGATCGCTCGCTGAAGGTGACGACCTACGGCGTGCAGCTCGCAACCAACGTGCCGACGCTGAAGATCAAGGTGCCCGGCCTGGCCTCGAGTCCCGAGGTCGTGATCCAGCCGATCTACCGGCTCGACTATCCTGGCCGCGGCCTGGGCGGCGGTGCGCTGGTCGACCTGAAGGTCGTCTCGCAGGAGGTCGTCGGGAGCACCGTGCGCGGCAAGGTCTACGTGAACTGGGAGGACTCCGAGCAGGGCGGCGACTACGACCAGGACGTCTGGGGAATCATCGAGTACGAGCTGGACGCCGCCGCGAACACGGTGCGCGTGACCACCGACGTGATCGCCGAGTCGACCAACCAGCCGCAAGGCTTCGGATACGCGATCAGCGGCACCACCAAGGACGGCGCGCACTTCCACTCGGGAATCGGCGACACCAGCACGACGGGCTTCAACTTCACCGACCCGACCGGCGTCACCGGCTGCAGCAACTGCCAGCTCAACGATCCGCCGGTCAGCGTGACCTACACGCTCGGCTCCAACGTCGCCAAGGAGCTCGAGGATCCGCTGTTCTACGCGGCCAAGTACGGTGGCTTCATCGAGACCGGCAGCGGCAACCAGATCCCGGACCTGACGAGCGAGTGGGACGTTCGTGACACGAACGGCTTCCCGGTCTCCGACGGCATCCCGGACAACTACTTCTTCGTCGCGAACCCGCTGGCGCTCGAGGCGTCGCTCGACCGCGCGTTCATCTCGATCCTGGCGACGTCGTCGGCCTCGTCGGTGGCGACCAACTCGACCTCGCTGCAGACCGGCTCGCGGATCTACCAGGCCCGGTTCAACTCGAACGACTGGAGCGGCCAGTTGCTGTCGTACCCGATCGACTTCAACGGCAACATCTCGCCGACGCCGGACTGGGATTCCGGTCAGGTGATCAACACCCAGGCGCCGAACGACCGGCGCATCCTGACCTGGAACTCCGATCCGCTGGCCCCGAGCGCCGGGGTGCCGTTCCGCTTCGCGTCGCTGTCGACCGCGCAGCAGACCGCGCTGGACACCAACGCGCTGGGCGCCAACGACGGCCGCGGCAGCGACCGGTTGCTGTGGATGCGCGGCGACACCTCGAACGAGGGGTCTTCCGCCGGCAAGTTCAGGCGACGCCCGGTGTCGCGGCTGGGCGACATCGTGAACTCGAACCCGCAGTTCGTCGGCGCGCCGAACGCCGGCTACTGGGAGAACAACTACGCGACGTTCCGCATGAACAACCTGTCGCGCACGCCGGTGATCTACGTCGGCGCCAACGACGGCATGCTGCACGGCTTCGTCGCCAGCGGCACGGACGCGGGCAAGGAACTGTTCGCCTACGTGCCGTCGATGGTCTACGGCAACCTGTCGCGACTCAGCGATCTCGCGTACAGCCATCGCTACTTCGTGGACGGTACGCCGGCGGTCGCCGACGCGGTCGTCAACAGCAACTGGGCGACGGTGCTGGTCGGTGGGTTGGGAGGCGGCGGCCAGGGCGTGTTCGCGCTCGACGTGACCGATCCCACGGCGGTCACCGAGGCGAGCGCATCGACGAAAGTGCTCTGGGAGTTCAGCGACCGCGACGACCCGGACCTGGGCTACACCTACGGGCAACCCCAGATCGTCAAGCTCGCCAACGACAAGTGGGCCGTGCTGATCGGCAACGGCTACAACAACTCGGAGGCCGACGGCTACGCCAGCTCCACCGGGCGCGCTTCGCTGTTCATCCTCTTTCTCGACCGCACCCCGGGTTCGCGCACCTGGACGCTGGGCACCGACTACATCAAGCTGCAGACCAGTGCGGGGTCGGTCGCATCGCCCAACGGGCTCGCCAGCGTGTTCCCGGCCGACGTCGACTTCGACGGCAAGGTCGACTATGTCTACGCCGGCGACCTGCAGGGCAACCTGTGGAAGTTCGACCTGACGTCGAGCGCGCCGTCGTCGTGGGGCGTTGCCGCGGGCGGACTGCCGCTGTTCAAGGCGGTCGACCCCTCCGGTACGGCGCAGCCGATCACCGCGTCGGTCGAGGTGATGAAGAATCCTTATGGCGGCTTCATGGTGCTGTTCGGCACCGGCATCTACCTGCAGCCGAGCGATCCGTCGGCGCCCTACCAGCGCCAGAGCTTCTACGGCATCTGGGACAAGAACGACGGCTCGACGGTGAGTTCGCGCTCTTTGCTGCAACAGCAGACGGTACAGGGCGAGGTCGCGGCCGGTGGCAGCGTCTACCGCGTCACTTCGAACAACGTCGTCGACTGGACGAGCCAGCGCGGCTGGTACATGGACTTCCCGACCGACGGGGCGGGCGCCGAGACCGGCGAGCGGGTCGTCTACCCGCCGCAGATCCGCTTCGGGCGCGTCGTGTTCCCGACGCTGATCCCGTCGACGAGCCCCTGCGACAAGGGCGGCACCAGCTGGCTGATGGAGCTGGATGCGTTGACCGGCAGCCGCCTTGACTCGTCGCCGTTCGACGTCAACAACGACGCGCTGTTCTCCTCGGCCGACCTGGTGACGCACCCGACCAGCGGGTCGCCCACGGCGGTGAGCGGACGTCGCTCGCGCGTAGGGATCACGCCGATGCCGACCGTCATCAGCGGCAGCCCGCCGCTGACCTCGGGCGCCCCCAAGGAGTTCAAGGTGTCGAGCGGCTCGTCGGGCGGTGTCGAGTCGGTGGCCGAGTCGATCGCCGGCTCGCGCGGCCGGATCGCGTGGCGCGAGATCATGAAACGATGAGCCGGGAGACCGAAGTGAAACGAATCGGACGCGTCATCCAGGGCGGGTTCACGCTGATCGAACTGATGATCGTGCTCGTGGTGGTCGCGGTGCTGGCGTCGGTCGCCTACCCGAGCTACACCGAGTACGTCGTGCGGACCAAGCGCGCCGAGGGCAAGGCGGCGCTGCTCGAGGCCGCCCAGTCCCTGGAGCGGCACTTCACGAACTACAATACGTACCCGTCGTCCTTGTCGGCGGCGGGCGTGCGGACGCACTCGGGCGATAGCCCTGGCAAGGCTTCCTACACGCTCGCGATTGCCGCCGGCACCACCGGAACGCTCGCCTCGAGCTACGTGCTCACTGCCACGCCCGCGAACGGCCACGTCGATCCGAAATGCGGAAACCTCAGCATCGACCAGCTCGGGCGCAAGGGCGAGACCGGCACGCTGACGGTCGCGGATTGCTGGTGAGGCGATCGATGCGCCTGCTGGTTCCGGCGCTCGCACTGGTCGCGGTGGCTGCGGTCGGCGCGGTGCTCTGGAGCGCCCCCTGGCTGGTCGGAATCGGCGCTGCGACGACCGACGACCTCAAGACGGTGTCGAACCGCCTGACGGCGAAGCTGCCGGTGATGATCGATGCCGAGACCCGGCTCGAGAGCGC
>JAHBZV010000055.1 GCA_019635275.1 Burkholderiaceae bacterium
GCAGCGCGACCTGGCCATGGCCTACTCGCCAGGCGTCGCGGCGGCCTGCGAGGAGATCGTCGCCGATCCGGCAAACGTTTTCCGCTACACCAGCCGCGGCAACCTCGTCGGCGTCGTCACCAACGGCACGGCGGTGCTCGGGCTGGGCGACATCGGCGCGCTGGCCGCCAAGCCGGTCATGGAGGGCAAGGCGGTCCTGTTCAAGAAGTTCGCAGGCATCGACGTCTTCGACCTCGAATTGAACGAGCGCGACCTCGACAGGCTGGTCGACATCATCGCCGCACTCGAGCCGACCTTCGGCGGCATCAACCTCGAGGACATCAAGGCGCCGGACTGCTTCTACGTCGAGCGCCGGCTGCGCGAGCGGATGAAGATCCCGGTGTTCCACGACGACCAGCACGGAACCGCGATCGTCGTCGGCGCGGCGATCCTCAATGGCCTGAAGGTGGTCGGCAAGGAGATCGGCCAGGTGAAGCTGGTCTGCAGCGGCGCGGGTGCCGCGGCGCTCGCCTGCCTGGACCTGCTGGTCGACCTGGGGCTTCCGCTCGCCAACATCTGGGTCGCGGACATCGCGGGCGTCGTCTACCGCGGCCGCAAGGAGCTGATGGACCCCGCGAAGGAGCGCTTCGCGCAGGACACGCTGCATCGCGGCCTGGGCGAGATCATCGCCGACGCCGACGTGTTCCTCGGTCTCTCGGCCGGCGGCGTTCTGAAGAAGGAGATGGTCGCGAAGATGGCGACGCGCCCGCTCGTCTTCGCGCTGGCCAACCCGACGCCCGAGATCATGCCCGAGGAGGTCAAGGCGGTCCGCGACGACGCGGTGATCGCGACGGGTCGCACCGACTATCCGAACCAGGTCAACAACGTGCTGTGCTTTCCGTTCGTGTTCCGCGGTACGCTCGACGTCGGCGCGACGACGATCACCCGAGAGATGGAGATCGCCGCGGTCAACGCGGTGGCCGAACTCGCGCGCGCGGAAATGTCGGACATCGTGGCGACCGCGTACGGCGCGCCGAACATGGCGTTCGGTCCCGAGTACCTGATCCCCAAGCCGTTCGACCCGCGGCTGATCGTCAAGATCGCGCCGGCGGTCGCAAAGGCCGCGATGGACTCGGGCGTGGCGACGCGGCCCATTGCCGACTTCGACGCCTACCACACTCAGCTCGAGCAATTCGTCTACCACTCGGGCCACTTCATGCGGCCGATCTTCGCGGCCGCGCGGCGCGCGTCGGGCCGGCGCATCGTCTTCGCCGAAGGCGAGGACGAGCGCGTGCTGCGCGCGGTGCAGGTGGTGGCGGACGAGCGGCTCGCGCGGCCGATCCTCGTCGGGCGTCCCGCCGTGATCGAGCGTCGCCTCGAGCGGTTCGGGCTGCGGATGAAGCCCGGTGTCGATTTCGAGATCGTCAACCCCGAGTGGGACGAGCGCTACCGTGCCTACTGGCAGGAGTACCACCGGCTCACCGACCGCAGCGGCATCACCGAGGAATACGCGCAGATCGAGATGCGCCGCCGGCTCACGCTGATCGGCGCGATGATGGTCCACATGGGCGACGCGGACGGCCTGATCTGCGGCACCTTCGGCACGTTCCCGCTGCACCTGCACTACGTTCACCAGGTGATCGGCCGGCGCCCCGGCGCGAGCGTCTATGCGGCGATGAACACGCTGATGCTTCCGAACCGGCAGGTGACGCTGGTCGACACGCACGTCAACGCCGACCCGGACGCGCAGCAGATCGCCGAGATCACGCTGATGGCGGCCGACGAATTGCGACGATTCGGCATCATGCCGAAGGCAGCGCTGCTGTCGCACTCCAACTTCGGCACGTCGAACCATCCCGACGCGGTGAAGATGCGCGAGGCGCTCGCGCTGATCCGCGAGCGCGCGCCGGAACTCGAGGTCGACGGCGAGATGCACGGCGACGTGGCACTCGACGCCGAACTGCGCCATCGGATCATGCCGCGCTCGACGCTGACCGGAGAGGCGAACCTGCTCGTGCTGCCGGGCATCGACGCCGCGAACATCGCGTACAACCTGCTGAAGACCGCGGCGGGCCACAACGTCGCGATCGGGCCGGTTCTGCTCGGCGCAGCGCGGCCGGTGCACATTCTCACCGCGTCGGCGACGGTGCGCCGCATCGTCAACATGGCAGCCTGGACGGTCATCGACGCGAGCGTCGATCGCTGAGCCGGGGCAGGCGCGCGGCGCGCGGACTCGCGCCGCTCGCGGCCGCCGATCGACCGTTCGTCGGCGCGCGCCCCGGTGGCGCCCCGTGCCGGTCGCCACTCGTCCCGGATTCGTTGACCCGCCTCGAGCGCCGCCACTAGCATGCGGATGACCCGGTCCACGCAGGCCGCTCACATCCGGACGTTGCACGCCGTTCCATGCCAGCCGACACAAGAGAAGCGAGCGCCGCCGTCGACGACGAATCGACGCGCGTCAACATCGACCCGCGCCGGCGCTTCGAGTTGCTCGAGGACTGCCGCGACATGGTGATCTCGCGGCTCGCGAGAGTCATCAGCGAGGCGCTGGACCGGATGAGCGAAGAGCTCACCGCGATGGCGATGAAGGAGATGCGCCGCGATGCGCAGCAGGCGCTGCTCGATGCCGTGTCGATGGTGCGCGTGCATCGCGCCGACATCGAATTCCGCTTCAGGCAGGCGTTCTCCGACGTGTACGAGCGCCGGATGTACAACCGCTCCGGGCAGCCGGAGACCGGCGCGGAGCCGGGTGAGCTGGCGCTGGTGGGCGACGAGGCGATCGACGGACGCATCGTCGTCGATCGTCTGGTGCAGCGCACTCGCGGCAAGCTCGATCCCGACGAGGTCCTCGGCGTGCGTGCGCGGCTCGCCGCGCTGCTCGATCGCGACTGGTTCGACGAGAACGACCACCCGGCGTCCCCCGAGGCGGTGTTCGAGGCGCTGCGCGCGGCGCTCGACCAACTCGGGCCGCCCCTCGAGGTGCGCTCGGCGCTGATGCAGGCGTTCGAGCCGCATGTGTCGGCTCACTTGAACGACGTCTATTCGAACGTCAACGAGCGCCTGAAGAGCAACCGGATCCTGCCGAGAATCCGTCCTCGCGTCGTGGCGGCCGCAGCCGGCCGGCGCGCTCCCGGAGAGGCGGCACCCACCGGTCCCGCTTGGGACGCGGGCGCATCGGCCATCGGCGCGCCTGGATCGGGCGCAGGGCGGGGAGTCGCCGCGTCTGCCGGCGCCGGTGACCTCGGGGTCGCGGGCCGCGGTGGTGGAAGCGATGGCGGCTTCGCGGGCGGTGGTGGCACGGGAGACGGCGGCGGATTCCCGGGTGCCGGCCGCGGTGGTGCAGCAGGTGGTGGTGGCCCGGTCGGCGTGGGGGCCGCCGCCGCGTCCGGTGGCGGCTTCGCAGCCGGTGGCAGCCTCGCCTCGGGCGGCGGATTCCCGGCGGGCGGTGGCGCGGCGGCGGGCATGGCACCCGCTGGCGCAGGCACGGCGCGTCCGGCCGGCGCACCCGGGGGGGCGGTCCCGTTCGGCGGCCCGTTCGATCCGGCGACGGGACCCGATCCGTTCGACCAGCTGATTCGCCAGATCTCGGCAGGACACCCGTCCGCGCGCCGATCGGCCGCGCGCATGCTCTCCGACCCCACGACCTTCGGCATGGCAGACCTGCCGATGCCTTCGGTCGAGCCGCCGCTGATCGAGGCGCTGCACACGTTCCAGTCGTCACCGGCAGCGCCGGGCACCGCTCACGACGGCGAGCTGGTGTCCAAGCTGCTCGACCAGGCGCGCGACAAGGGGTCGCCGCTGGACCAGCTGACGGTCGAGATCGTGTCGCTGGTGTTCGACTACATCTACGCCGATCGCCGCCTGCCGGATCCGGTGAAGCAGCAGCTGCTGCGCCTGCAGGTGGTGGCGGTCAAGGCGGCGCTGCTCGATCGCAGCTTCTTCGCGCGCAGGCAGCACCCGATGCGGCGCCTGATCGACCGGATCTCCGACATGGCGACCGACCCCGACGCAGACGTCGGGCCCGAGTCCGGATTGATCGCGGGCATCGCCGACACCGTGGACTGGATCATCGAGCACTTCGACAGCGACCTCGCGACCTTCGAGGAGGCGATGCGCCGATTCGACTTGCTGGCGGCCGCAGAGGCCGAGCGGCGGGCCGCGCGGCTCGCGGAGATCGCGCGCCAGGCCGAGCGGCTCGAGGCGCTGTCAGTGGCGCAGGAGGAGGCGCAGGCCGAGATCGCCTTGAGGATCGACCCGGTGACGCCGGCGTTCGTGCGCGAGTTCCTCTCGCGCTGGTGGTCGCGTGCGCTCGCGCACGCCAGGGTCGACGGCGACGGCAGCGCCGCCGGGTGGAACGACGCGCTGCGCGCCGGTGAACTGCTGATCTGGAGCGTCGCGCCGAAGATGCCCGAGGACATCGCGCGACTCGCGTCACTGCTGCCGCGGCTGATCCAGGGACTGATGAAGGGGCTCGCCGACGTCGGCATCGAGCAGGCCGATCGCGAGCGCTTCTTCAATGAATTGCTGCAGTGGCATACCCGCGCGATCCAGGATGCCAAGCTCAACGTCGCGCGGCCCAAGCCGGTCGTGCCGGCCGCCGTGCAGATGGCTCCGGACGGAACCATCCGATTCGAGGCACGCGCCGACTCCGGCGGCGCGCGCCCGGCGCTCGCGGGTGCCACGGCCGCCGCGGGTGGCAGCGGTGCCACGTTCGCGTCGGGTCGCGGCGAGTCCAGGGTCGACGCGTTGCAGCGCGGCGACCTGGTCGAGATCACGGAGCTCGACGGCAGCCGCCAGACGCTGCGGCTCGCGTGGATCAGCCCGAGCGCCAAGCTCTACGTGCTGACCCGGTTTCCCGACATCGGGCGTTCGCTGAGCCGCCGCGAGATCGTCGGCCTGTTCGAGTCGGGTCGCGCGCGCCGCACCGACAGCGAGAGCGCGCTCGATCGCGCGATCGAGGCGATTGCGCAGCCCGAGGCCGCCTGACCCCTGACGCGGCGCTCGCGCCACGTATCCGCTGACGCGTTTCTCCATTAGCATGCGGCGCATGAACCGGCGCCGGTGGCTCTCCCTGTCCCAGTGGCTGCTGCTCGTCGTGCTGGTGGCCGCGCCAGGCCTGCAGGCCTGCATCGCGCGCACGCCGCAGCCCGACTGGGTTTCGATCGAGGCGCTGCCGCAGCAGGCGCGCGAGACGCTCGCGCGGATTCGCAGTGGCGGGCCTTTCCGCTACGACAAGGATGGCGCGGTGTTCTTCAACCGGGAAGGGCAGCTTCCGCGGCGCGAGCGCGGCTACTACACCGAATACACCGTGCCCACTCCAGGCGCCCGCAACCGCGGCGCCCGGCGTATCGTGGCGGGGGGTGATCCGCGCGCCTCCGGCGAGTACTACTACACCGACGATCACTACCGCAGCTTCCGCCGCATCAGGGAGTGAGTGCAATGGGCACGCTGAGCAACATCCCGCCGCACGCCGTGTTGCCGCTGTCCGCCTACGACCGGGATGCCCTCGAGCGCGCCGCCGAGCGTGCCGATCAACGCCTGCTGCGCGTCGACCTCGCGCCCGCGACCGACAAGCGCGGCGTACTGGCGGCGATCGCGAACGCCTTTTCGCTCCCCGCGCACTTCGGCCATAACCTGGACGCCCTGTACGACTGCGTGACAGACATGACGCCGCGCGTCGAGGCCGAGCAACCGGGCTTCCTGGTCATCCTCGAGAACATGCCCGATACCGCCGACTTCGGGCACGAGCAGCGCGAAGCGCTGCTCGACGTGTTCCGCGACGCGGCCGACTTCTTCTTCGACCGCAAGACCGCGTTTCGCGTGTTCTACTCGGTTCGCGCGGGCGGGTCGCGCCGCGCGGTGGCGGGCCCGGGCCGCCGCACCTAGAAATCGCCGGCGAGCGCCTGCAGCGCAGCGATCGCGGCGGGCCCGGCGGTCTCGGTGCGCAGCACCCGCGGACCCAGCCGCACTGCCCGGAAGCCGGCCGCGCAGGCTGCCTGCAGTTCGGGGGGGCTCAGCCCCGATTCGGGGCCGACGAGCAGGTCGATGGCGAACGAGCCTGCGATGCCCAGGTCGGCCAGTCGGGCAGTGCCTTCCGGTTCGAGGAGGATTCGCGTGCGGCCGGGCGCCGGGGCGTTCCGCGCGAGCCAGCGGTCGAAGTCGACCGGGACGCCGAGCACGGGCAGCCGGTCTCGGCCGCACTGCATGCACGCGGCCTCGACGATCCGCGCCCAGTGCTCGTGCCGGCGCTCAAGCCGCTGCGCGTCCAGCCTGGCCTGCGTGCGCGCCGTCACGACCGGCTGGATCGCGTGGACGCCGAGTTCGACCGCCTTCTCCACCGTCCAGTCCATGCGCTCGGCCGCGCTGATGCCCTGCACGAGCGTGATCGCGAGCGGGCTCTCGGTGACGGCCGCGATCGGCGCCAGCAGGCGGACGGTGCAGGCCTTCGCGTCGGCGCGCTCGATGCGCGCGTCGAATCGAGTCCCGCTGCCGTCGAAGCACTCGACCGGTGCGCCTGCGGCCAGGCGAAGCACGCGCACCAGGTGGTGCGACTGCCGGGCGTCGAGGACGCGGATCGCCTCGTCGATCGGGGCCGGCCCGTTCGCCGCGGCGATCAGGATCCGCGGGCGCATCGCGGCCAGGGGCGGCGTCGGTCGGGGGCGCGCGTCAGCGCGCCTCTTGCGGCTCGTGCGCCTCTTGCGCGAGCGGCCGCGCCGCCCGGCCACTGCCGGCGCCAGGAACGAGCTCGCGGAAGAAATTCGGGAGCGCGAACAGCGCGCGGTGGATGTCGCCGTTGTAGTAGCGCAGGTCGGCGATGCCACGCTCGCCGAGCCGGCGCTCGGCCACGCGCGGCTCGAGCGCGAGCGGGTCGAGCGTGTCGGAGGCGCAGCACATGCCCCAGTAGGCGCCGTAGAGGGGCACGTACAGGCCGAGCGGGCGCACGATCGCGAACACCGACGACAGCTCCGCGAGCAGCCTGCGCACGAGGTCCGGCTTGTACACCGGCGACCCGATGTGCAGCATCACCGCGGCCCCCGGGTTCATCACGCGCTTGAGCAGGCGGAAGAAGTCGGCCGTGTACAGGCGGTGCGCGGGTGTGTCGGGATCGGTGAGGTCGAGCACGACGAGGTCGAAGCGCTCGGCGCCGGATGCGGCCATGTCCTCGACGAGCGCCCAGCCATCGCCGATCCGGACTTGCAGGCGCGGGTCTTCGAAGGCGCCGCGATGGACCTTGCCGAGGTGCTCGCGCGCCACGCGCACCACTTCGGCGTCGAGCTCGGCCATCACCACGCGCTCGATCGACGGGTGCTTGAGCAGTTCCTCGCTCGAGCCGCCGTCGCCGCCGCCGATCACCAGCGCCGAGGCAGGCCCGGGATGCGCGATGGCCGCCGGATGCGTGATCGCTTCATGGTAGAAGAACTCGTCGCGCTCGGACGTCATGTAGAAGCCGTCGAGGCGGAACAGCCGGCCCCACTGCGGCGTCTCGAACACTTCGAGCGTCTGGTACGGGGTGCGCACGGTCTCGATGCGGCGCGCCGCGCGAAAGCCGAACGCGCTGTCCTCGTTGAGCCATTCGAGCAGCAGTTCGCCCGATTGGGACACCGGGTCTTCGGAGCCGCGAAGGATCCGGTTGGTGCCCTGCTGGCGCGGCGCGAACGCGACGATGAGGTCGTCGAGCAGCTTCTCGGCCTTCGACGAGTTGTCGGTCGAGAAATTGCAGACGTAGACGTCGAGCGTCACGCCCGAGCGCTCGGGCCAGGTGTGGACCGCGAGGTGCGACTCGGCCAGCAGCACTGCGCCGGTCACGCCGCCAGGCTCGCCCTGGTAGTCGGGGAAAGTGAAGAACTTCTCGTCGACGACCGTGAGCCCGGCCGCGTCGACCGCGCCGCGGCACAGCCGCTCGAGCGTCGACGCGTCGGTGAGCAGTGCGCCGTCGCACTGGCAACCGTACAGATCAGCGGTGAGGTGCAGTCCCTGCATTCCGTTCCAACCCAGTCCCTACCCGTATCCGGCGTGGACCATTCTGCGGACACCCGCCGTGGCAGGCGAGGCGCCCTGGATTGAAGACCCCAAGTGCCCGGAGACGCCTTGCCGCGCATCCCCGGACCCGATCGGTTCAGGCTGGCTCGCGCCCGCCTGTTCAACCAGTTCCTGAGCATCCCCTTGGTCTTGATTCGGGGGGATCCAGATCAGTGGAAAGCCGCGAGGCCGCGACGCGGACTCGCGAAGAGAGCCCGCCATTATATAGGAACCGTGATATCTCGCGCCAGATACCGGCGCCGGTTTGTTAGAATGGCAGCGCTGCCGACGACGCGTCGGCAGCGCCGTCGAGCGAGCCGGGGCCGGAGCGCCGACCTGGATCCGAGCTGCGAGGACCGCGATGGAGGCTCTCCTGGGACATAGCGCGCAACCCGCCGAGCGCGGCCACCGCGGCGAGGGGCCGCTGCCGCCGCCGGCGACGCTGAAGAAGATGGCCGACGCGATCCGCGCGCTGTCGATGGACGCCGTACAGCAGGCCAACTCCGGCCATCCCGGGATGCCGATGGGAATGGCCGAGATCGCGGTGGCGTTGTGGTCCCGGCACCTGAAGCACAACCCGGCCAATCCGCACTGGTCCGACCGCGACCGCTTCGTGTTGTCGAACGGCCATGGCTCGATGCTGCTCTACTCGGTGCTGCACCTCACCGGCTACGAACTGCCGATCGAGGAGCTGCGCAATTTTCGCCAACTTCACTCGAAGACGCCCGGGCACCCCGAGATCGGCGTGACCCCCGGCGTCGAGACGACCACCGGCCCGCTCGGGCAGGGGTTGTCGAACGCGGTGGGGATGGCGCTGGCCGAACGCCTGCTGGCCGCTCGCTACAACCGGGACGACTTCCCGGTGGTCGATCACTTCACCTGGGTGTTCGCCGGCGACGGCTGCATGATGGAAGGGATCTCGCACGAGGCGTGCTCGCTGGCGGGCACGCTCAGGCTCTCGAAGCTGGTCGTCTTCTACGACGACAACGGCATTTCGATCGACGGCCAGGTCGAGCACTGGTTCCGCGACGACACCGTGCGGCGCTTCGAGGCCTACGGCTGGCACGTGATCCCGGACGTCGACGGGCACGATGTCGCGGCGCTCGACCGGGCGATCGCGCTCGCGCGCGACTGGGGTGCCAACGGGCGCGACGGCGTGTTCGCCCCGACGCTGGTCCAGTGCCGCACGATGATCGGCAAGGGGTCGCCAGGTCGCGTGAACACCGCCAAGGCGCACGGCGAGCCGCTGGGCAAGGACGAGATCGCCGCCACCCGCGCGGCGATCGAATGGCCGTACGCGCCGTTCGAGATTCCGGCGGAGGTGCGCGCTGCCTGGGACGCTCGCGAGGCGGGCGCGCGCTCCGAATCGGCCTGGCGCGCGATGTTCGAGCGCTACAGCGAGCGGCACCCCGCCGAGGCGCACGAGTTCGAGCGCCGGATGCGCGGCGACCTGCCGGCTGCGTACGACGAGGCGTTCGACGCCGCGATCGACGAGGCCACCGCGCGGGCCGAGACGATCGCCACGCGCAAGGCTTCGCAGAACGCGCTGAACCACTTCGGCCCGGCGCTGCCCGAGCTGATCGGCGGCTCGGCCGACCTCACCGGCAGCAACCTCACCGACTTCAAGGGCTCGGGCGCGCTGCGGGTCGACGGCACCTTCGTGCCGGGGCGCCACGTCAACTTCGGCGTGCGCGAGTTCGGCATGAGCGGCATCCTCAACGGCCTGGCGCTGCACGGCGGGTTCGTGCCCTACGGTGGCACGTTCCTCACGTTCTCCGACTACTCGCGCAACGCGCTGCGCATGGCCGCGCTGATGAAGCAGCGCGTGATCTTCGTCTTCACGCACGACTCGATCGGCCTCGGCGAAGACGGCCCGACGCACCAGGCGGTCGAGCACGCGGCGTCGCTGAGGCTGATTCCGCGGCTCGACGTCTGGCGCCCCTGCGATCCGGTCGAGTCGGCCGTCGCCTGGGGAGCAGCGATCGCGCGCCGCGAGGGCCCCAGTGCGCTGCTGTTCTCGCGGCAGGCCGTGCCGTTCGTCACGCGCTCGGCGCGCCAGGTCGACGCGATCGGCCGCGGCGCGTACATCCTGCGCGACGCGGAGGAGGCCGACGCCGTCATCATCGCCACCGGCTCGGAGGTCTCGCTGGCCCTGGCCGCGCGCGAGCTGCTGGCCGCCGACGGCATCGCGGTGCGCATCGTGTCGATGCCGTCCACGACGGTGTTCGACCGGCAGGAGGCCTCGTACCGCCGCTACGTGCTGCCCGACCACCTGCCGCGCATCGCGGTCGAGGCCGGTGTGACCGACGGCTGGTGGAAGTACCGCTGCGACGCGGTCGTGGGCCTCGACACCTTCGGCGAGTCTGCGCCGGCCGGGGTCCTGTTCCGCCTGTTCGGATTCACCCCGGAGAACGTCGCCGACACCGTCCGCGAGGCCCTGCGCCGCCGCGCCGCCCGGGCCTGAGCGCGAAAGCACCCCATTCAACACCACGGAAACACAGCCATGACGATTCGAGTAGCGATCAACGGATATGGCCGGATCGGCCGCAACGTTCTCAGGGCCCATTACGAGGGCGGCAAGAAGCACCCGATCGAGATCGTCGCGATCAACGACCTCGGCGACGCGAAGATCAATGCGCACCTGACGCAGCACGACACCGCGCACGGGCGCTTTCCGGGAACGGTGTCGGTCGACGGCGACTCGATCGTCGTCAACGGCGACCGGATCAAGGTGCTGTCGAACAGGAACCCGGCCGAGCTGCCGTGGGGGCAGATGGGCGTCGACGTTGTGCTCGAGTGCACCGGCTTCTTCACCAGCAAGGAGAAGGCGTCGGCGCACCTGAAGGGCGGCGCGAAGAAGGTGATCATCTCGGCGCCCGGCGGCAAGGACGTCGACGCGACGATCGTCTACGGCGTGAACCACGGCGTGCTGAAGGCCTCGCACACCGTCATCTCGAACGCGTCGTGCACGACCAATTGCCTGGCGCCGATGGTCAAGCCTTTGCATGAGCGCATCGGCGTGCTCAACGGCCTGATGACGACGATCCACGCCTACACCAACGACCAGGTGCTCACCGACGTCTACCACGAGGACCTGCGGCGCGCGCGCTCGGCGACGATGTCGATGATCCCGACCAAGACCGGCGCGGCCGCCGCCGTCGGCCTGGTGCTGCCGGAACTGAACGGCAGGCTCGACGGCTACGCGATGCGCGTGCCCACGATCAACGTGTCGATCGTCGACCTCTCGTTCGTCGCCGCGCGCGATACCACGGTCGACGAGATCAACGCGATCATGAAGGAAGCGGCCGAGGGGCCGATGAAGGGCATCCTCGCCTTCACGACCGAACCGCTGGTGTCGGTCGACTTCAACCACAACCCGGCTTCGAGCACCTTCGACGCGACGCTGACGAAGGTCTCGGGTCGCCTGGTCAAGGTCAGCAGCTGGTACGACAACGAGTGGGGCTTCTCGAACCGGATGCTCGACACCACCGTCGCGCTGGTCAACGCGAAGTGACCGCGACGCGGGCGCGCGCACGCGCGCCCGTGGTGCGGCGCGACGCCCTGCGTCGATGAGCGATCGACTGACCGCCGTGGAGGCCGCGGCGCTGCTGAAGGAAATCCTGGCCGGAGCGCGCGGGCTGCGCCTGCGCGACGCGAAGCGCCCATGGGTGCGCATCGCGGTCGGCGAGTGCGCGGTGACTGCCGGCGACGCGCAGGTCGTGTTCTTCGCCGACAGCGCGTCACTCGACCACGTGGCCGCGATGCGCCTGGCCGACGGCCGCGGCGGCGCGTTCGCCGACTGGCTGCTCCACGACGGAACGAACCCGCTCGACCTGCTCGACGAGAGCGAGCGGATCGAACTCGAACATCGCCTGCACGAGGCGAGCTGAACCCGGAGGCTTCGATGCGATTCCTGCGCATGACCGATCTCGACCTGCGCGGCAAGCGCGTGTTCATCCGCGCAGACCTCAACGTGCCGCAGGACGACAGCGGCGCGATCACCGACGACACTCGGATCCGCGCGTCGGTGCCGGCGATCGAGCACTGCCTGAAGGCGGGTGCCGCGGTCATGGTGACGTCGCACCTGGGCCGGCCGACCGAGGGCGAGTTCAAGCCCGAGGATTCGCTCGCGCCGATCGCCCGGCGACTCGGCGAGCTGCTCGGCCGCGAGGTGCCGCTGGTGGCCGACTGGGTCGACGGCGGCTTTCGCGTCGCGCCCGGCGAGCTGGTGCTGCTCGAGAACTGCCGGGTCAACCGCGGCGAGAAGAAGAACGACGAGTCGCTGTCGCGCAAGATGGCGGCGCTGTGCGACGTCTACGTGAACGACGCGTTCGGCACGTCGCACCGCGCCGAGGCGACCACGCACGGCATCGCGCGCTTCGCGCCGGTGGCCTGCGCGGGCCCGTTGCTGGCCGCCGAGCTCGACGCGCTGGGCAAGGCGCTGGGCGACCCGAAGCGCCCGCTGGTGGCGATCGTCGCGGGCTCGAAAGTGTCGACCAAGCTCACGATCCTGAAGTCGCTGGCCGAGAAGGTCGACCAGCTGATCGTCGGCGGCGGCATCGCCAACACCTTCATGCTGGCCTCCGGATTGCCGATTGGCAAGTCGCTGGCCGAACGCGACCTGGTCGGCGAGGCGAAGGCGATCATCGACCTGATGGCCTCGCGCGGCGCGCAGGTGCCGATCCCGGTCGACGTGGTCTGCGCGAAGGAGTTCTCGGCGACGGCCGCAGCCGCCGCGAAGCCGGCGACCGGGGTCGCCGACGACGACCTGATCCTCGACATCGGCCCGAAGACGGCCCAGGCGCTGGCGGCGCAGTTGAAGCAGGCGGGCACGATCGTCTGGAACGGGCCGGTCGGCGTGTTCGAGTTCGACGCGTTCGCCGGTGGCACCCGGGCCATCGCGCAGGCGATCGCCGAGTCCCCGGCGTTCTCGATTGCCGGCGGCGGCGACACGCTGGCGGCCATTGCCAAGTTCGGGATCACCGACCGCGTCGGTTACATCTCGACCGGTGGTGGGGCGTTCCTGGAGTTCCTAGAGGGCAAGACGCTGCCGGCGGTGGCGGCGCTCGCCGAGCGGGCGTGAGCGTTTCCGTGTCGGCCGATCTTACGGAAATTCCCGAGTGCCGTTTATGGAATTCAGTAAAATCAACGACTTATGATGCTGGCATGGGTTTTGCTTGAGACCCTGCATGAACATGACAACTCCCGGAAGACACTCGACAATGAAGAAGATCCTGGCAAGCATCGCGGCGACCGCGGCCCTGATGGCCTCCTCGGCGGCCGGCGCGGCCTCGTACACCTACGACCTGAACCGGGTCCTGGCGGCGCTCACGCCGACCAGCGGCTGGGGCACGGTCACGATCTCCGATTCGTCGGTCAACTCGAACTGGGTCGACGTCTCGATCGAGCTGAATTCGACCTACAAGCCGCTGGGGCTTTGGCTGAACTACGCCGGCTGCTCGAGCGGCCTGTCGCTGTACACCAACCCGAGCTTCACGAGCGGCTCGGACGCCACCGTCGACTGCAACGCCGAGAAGGCCGACGGCTACGGCGACGCGAACGGCACGTTCGACATCAGCATCCCGGACAACGGCAACCTCGGCAACGTCAACGACATCAGCTTCACGTTGTTCCGCTTGTCGGGCAACCTCGATGCCAGCAGCTTCAACACGCTCGACCAGTGGGGCAACCTGTACGTCGCCGTGCACGTCGGCAACCTGCCAGGCGGTGCGTCGATCTGGCTGGGCTCGGACGGCACCACCACCACCAGGGTGCCCGAGCCGGCGATGCTCGGCCTGCTGGGGCTGGGCATGTTCGGCCTCGCAGCGTTTCGCCGTCGGCGCAGCTGAGCGGCAGCCGCAGTCTCCCAAGGGCCCGCCTCGGCGGGCCCTTTTTTTTCCTTCCGTTCGACGCGCTCCCGGTCGCGATGCGTCGCTTGCGCACGACGAGCCGACTGGCGGAGTGCGCCGCGGCTGGGGCGTCGCGCCCGACGCTGCGCCGGTCGGTTACGATGAGTGCTCCTCCCCGACCGACGCTTCGCGCATTCCGCCATGTTCCAGCCTGCTCCGCGTGCCACCAAGATCGTCGCCACCCTCGGCCCCGCTTCGAGCGACCCGGGGGTGCTCGAGCGGATGCTGCGCGCCGGGGTCAACGTCGTCAGGGTGAACTTCTCGCACGGCACGGCGGCCGAGCACACTGAAACGGTGCGCCGCGTGCGCGAGATCGCCGAGCGGGTCCGGCAAAGCGTCGGCGTTCTGGCCGACCTTCAGGGCCCGAAGATCCGCATCGGCAAGTTCGCCGAGGGCAAGGTCGTGCTCGCCGCCGGCGACCGCTTCACCTTCGACGTCGACAGCGCGCCGGGCGACAAGTCGCGTGTCGGCCTCGACTACCCGGAACTGGTCAACGACGTGAAGCCCGGCGACACGCTGCTGCTCGACGACGGCCGGATGATGATGCGCGTGGAGCGCACCACGCCGCAGGCGATCGAGTGCACGGTGATGCAGGGCGGCGTGCTGTCGAACCGCAAGGGGATCAACCGGCAAGGCGGGGGGCTGTCGGCGCCGGCGCTCACGTCGAAGGACATGGAGGACATCCGCACCGCGATCGGCTTCGAGGCCGACTTCATCGCGGTGTCGTTCCCCAAGAACGCCGCCGACATGTACATGGCGCGCGAGCTGACGCGTGCCAGCGGCGGACGCGCACTGATGATCGCGAAGATCGAGCGCTTCGAGGCGATCGGCAACCTCGAGGAGATCCTCAAGGCGTCGGACGGGATCATGGTCGCGCGAGGCGACCTCGCCGTGGAGGTCGGCGACGCGGCGGTGCCGGCGCTGCAGAAGCGGATGATCCGCATGGCCAAGGAACTCAACAAGGTCACGATCACCGCCACGCAGATGATGGAATCGATGATCGAGTCGCCGGTGCCCACCCGTGCCGAGGTGTCCGACGTGGCCAATGCCGTGCTCGACGGTACCGACGCGGTGATGCTGTCGGCCGAGACGGCTGCCGGCAAGTACCCGGTCGAGACGATCGAGGCGATGGCACGCGTTTGCGTCGAGGCCGATCGCTCCGAGGTCAAGCCGCTCGACGCCGCGTTCCTGAGCCGGACGTTCACGCGCATCGACCAGACGATCGCGATGAGCGCGCTGTTCGTCGCGCACCACATGAAGGTGAAGGCGGTGGTCTCGCTGACGCAATCCGGGTCGACTGCGCTGTGGATGTCGCGGATCGATTCCGGTGTGCCGATCTACGCGCTCACGCCCGAGGAGGCGAGCCGGCGCCGGATGTGCCTGTACCGCGAGGTGCACCCGATCGTGATGACCTACCACGCGCAGGAGCGCGAGGCGCTGCTGCTCGAGGCCGAGCAGCGTCTGGTCGACTCCGGCATCGTCGAGAAGGGCGACCTGATCGCGCTGACGATCGGCGAGCCGATCGGCAAGTCGGGCGGCACGAACACGCTGAAGATCGTTCGCGTCGGCGAACACGCCTGAGGCCGGCTGGCGCCGCGGCGGCCGCTGCCGCCGATCGATCCCGCCCCACCCGCATGGGCCGCGACCCAGGGCGTATTTCCTCGTCGCCGCGCCGCCGTGGGCGATAATGCGAGGCTACGGGAAGTTCGCCGGGCTTCGCGGGAAGCAGGGGCGTCCGACGCCTGCGCGGGGCCGGCCCAGGTTTCACATACGGAGGTCGTCATGCCCCTCGTTTCGATGCGCCAACTGCTGGACCACGCCGCCGAGAACGGCTACGGGATTCCGGCGTTCAACGTCAACAACCTCGAGCAGGTGCAGGCGATCATGTCCGCGGCCGCCGAGCTCGACGCGCCCGTGATCATGCAGGCCTCGGCCGGGGCGCGGAAGTACGCCGGCGAGGCCTTCCTGAAGCACCTGATCCAGGCCGCGGTCGAGGCTTACCCGAAGGTCCCGATCGTCATGCACCAGGACCACGGCCAGTCGCCCCAGGTCTGCCGCGGCGCGATCGACCTCGGCTTCTCGTCGGTGATGATGGACGGCTCGCTGCAGGAAGACGGCAAGTCGATCGCGACCTACGAGTACAACGTCGACGTGACGCGCAAGGTCGTCGACATGGCCCACGCGGTCGGCGTCACGGTCGAGGGCGAGCTCGGCTGCCTCGGCTCGCTCGAGACGATGAAGGGCGACAAGGAGGACGGCCACGGCGCCGAGGGCACGATGACCCGCGAGCAGCTGCTCACCGACCCCGAGCAGGCCGCCGACTTCGTTCGCAAGACCCAGGTCGACGCGCTGGCCATCGCCATCGGCACGAGCCACGGCGCCTACAAGTTCTCGCGCAAGCCGACCGGAGACATCCTCGCGATCTCGCGCATCAAGGAGATCAACGCCCGCATCCCGAACACCCACCTGGTGATGCACGGCTCGTCGTCGGTGCCGCAGGAGCTGCTGGCCGAGATCCGCAGGTACGGCGGCGACATGAAGGAAACCTACGGCGTGCCGGTCGAGGAGATCCAGGAAGCGATCAAGTACGGCGTGCGCAAGATCAACATCGACACCGACATCCGGCTCGCGATGACGGCGGCGATCCGCAAGTTCCTGGCCGAGAACCCGTCGAAGTTCGATCCGCGCGAGTACCTGAAGCCGGCCACCGCGGCGGCGAAGGCGATCTGCGTGGCGCGCTATCGCCAGTTCGGCTGCGAGGGGCAGGGCAGCCGCATCCAGCCGGCCGCACTGTCGGTGATGATCGATCGCTACCGCAAGGGCGAATTGGCGCAGCTCGTCACCTGAAGCGCGGCCGCGTCTGCGCGACGATCGGCCGTTCGTTGCCCGACGGAGCACGACGATGCCCGAACTGATCATCGACGCCCGGCCTGCGGACCTCGGGCACGGCCTCGCGGTGCGGCGCGTGCTGCCGTTCGCCCGGCGACGCATGGTCGGGCCGTTCGTCTTCCTCGATCACGCCGGACCGGTGACGTTCGAGCCGTCGATCGGGCGCAAGGCGGACGTGCGCCCGCATCCGCACATCGGCCTGTCGACGGTCAGCTACCTGCTGAGCGGCGCGGTCACGCATCGCGACAGCCTCGGCGTCGAGCAGGTGATCCGGCCGGGCGACGTCAACTGGATGACCGCGGGCCGCGGCATCTCGCATTCCGAGCGCTTCGAGGACCCCTCGGCGTTCGCCGACCCCGGCATCGAGCTGCTGCAGTCGTGGGTGGCGCTGCCCGAGGCGGACGAGGAGGCCGATCCTGCGTTCGACCACTATCCGGCGCGCGTGCTGCCCGAGGGGCGGGACGCTGGCGTCTGGATGCGCCTGGCCGCCGGCGAGGCGTACGGACTGAAGAGCCCGGTGAAGACGCATTCGCCGTTGTTCTGCCTGCACGCGACGCTCGATCCCGGCGCACGGATCGCGATGCCGGAAGGCCACGCCGAGCGCGCCGCGTACGTGGTCGCGGGCCGCATCGAGCACGAGGGCGTCGGGTACCGTGTCGGGCAGATGCTGGTGTTCGGCGCAGCCGGAGCGCCGGTGCTGCGCGCGAGCGAGGCGTCGACGCTGATGCTGCTGGGCGGCGAACCGCTGGGCGAGCGGCACATCTGGTGGAACTTCGTGTCCTCGCGCAGGGAGCGCATCGAGCAGGCGAAGGCCGACTGGAAGGCCGGGCGCATTGCGTTGCCGCCCAACGACGCCGGCGAGTTCATCCCGCTGCCCGAAGACCGGCGCTGACCGGCGGCTTGCCGGTTGCGCGACGCAAGGAGCGCGGGCGCCGGCTCAGCCTTCGATCGTCTGGCCGAGCGCGTTGTCGACGACGAGCGGCGTCTCGAAGTACTGCAGCGTCGGCACGCTGCCATACCTGTCCATCACGCGCTGTCGCCACGCGGCGTCGTGCGCGGCCTCGGCGGCGGTGCGCGTCTTCCACAGGTACAGCGCGCCGGTCCGCGAATTCGCCGGGTCGTAGAGGAAGGTCTTGCGGATCAGGTCGGGGTTGCGGCGCCACGCAGGCGCGACCTCGCGCATCCCCTGGACGACCTCGGCGCGGGTCATGCCTTCCGGCAGGTCGAACATCACCAGCTCGCTGATCATCGCGCGTTCTCCTCGTTGGCGAGCCGCATCTTGCCACGCGGGGCGCGGCTTGCGGGCCGCGCCGGCGACAGCGTCTCGAGGAACGCGACCAGGTCGTCGATCTCGCGCGGCGAGATGTCGAGCGGCCGCAACAGGCTCTCGCCGTCGGCATGGAGGCGATCGAGGTCGAGCTGCGAGTAGTGACGGACCACGTCGTGCAGCGTCGGCAGGCCGCCGTCGTGCATGTACGGCGCGGTGGCGAGCAGGCCGCGAAGCGTCGGCGTGCGCCATTCCCCCCAGTTGCGGTGCTGCAGGACGACGGTGCGCGTCTGCAGTGCGCGCTGCTGCTCCGGCGGCGCGCCGCGCTCGTCGTTGAACGGGCCGAGCAGGTTGTACGGGTCGGCGCGCACGCGCCGTATGCCGGCGTGACGGCCCGGGTCGACGCGACCCGGCGCGACCACGAACGGACGGCCGACGTCGTGGAACTCGCCGTTGCTGAACGACGGACCGACGTGGCAGGCGCGGCAATTGCCGCTCCCGATGAAGATCTTCAGTCCGCGACGCGCGGCAGCGGGATAGCGGGCGGCCTGCGCAGCGTCGCCTCGCGCGAGCGCGTCGCGGAACTCGTCGAACGCGGTGCGAGGCGACCGGAGCGTCTCGAGCCAGGCTGCGATCGCCTTGGCGGCGGCCACTGCGACCAGTTCGTCGTCCGCTGCGGGCTCGAACAGTCGTGCGACGAGCTGCATCGCCGCCGGATCGCCACGCAGCCGTCCGGCGATCCGGGCTGGGTCGGAACCCATCTCCGACGGCGACAGCAGCGGCCGCAGCGTCGCGGCCCACAGGCTGTCGGTGCCGCCATCCCAGCCGAACCATCGCCAGGTCGACACGTCGAGCAGGCCCTGCGTGTTGCGATCGAGCGTCGATGCGCCCCGCGCGCGCGGCTTGCCGTCGGTGAACCCGCGGGCCGGATCGTGGCAACTCGCGCAACTGAGCGTGCCGCTGCCCGACAA
>JAHBZV010000056.1 GCA_019635275.1 Burkholderiaceae bacterium
CTGGTGGTCGTTGCGCGGTTGCTGCAGAACCTGCAGCACGCCAACCTGCGGCTGCGCTTCGGGCGGCTCGGCGAGCGGATGCTGGTGAGCCCGTCGTTCCACCGGCGTCACCACGCGATCGGCGTCGGGCACGAGGGTGCAGCGCACGGCTGCAACTTCGGCGTGCTGTTTCCCTGGTGGGACATGCTCGCCGGCACCGCCGACTTCACGCCCGGCGTCGAGCCGACCGGGATTCGCGACCAGCTCGACGGGCGCGACTACGGCCGAGGGTTCTGGTCGCAGCAGTGGCGCGCGCTGCTGCGCCTCGCGGGCCGGGCCTGAGCACGCGCGGGCGAGCCGGCTGCGATCGCGCCGGGCCGCTGCCGGCAGCAGGCCGTTGTCGGCAGCGGGCGTGGCCGCCCGGTATCATGGCGCCATGCAAAGGGTTCTCGCCGCGTTCGGCCGCGCCGTCGTCAGCCAGCTGCACCCGAAGATGCTCGCGCTGCTCGTGGTGCCTTTCGTGCTCGCGATCGTCTTCTGGGTGCTCACTGCGTGGCTCGTCTGGACGCCGCTCACCGGCTGGCTGCAGGGCTGGATGTTCGACGGCGGCTTCATGGCCAGCGTCGACGGCTGGGCGGCCCGCTACGGCCTCGTCGGCCTGCGCGACTGGATTCCGGCACTCGTCGCGCTGCTGTTCGTGGTGCCGGTGATGTTCGCGACCGCCGTGGTGCTGATCGCGGTCTTCGCGATGCCGGCCGTCGTGCGCCACCTCGGCGGCGGCGCGTATCGCGACGTCGAGCGGCTGGGTTCGATGGCGGTGGCCGCGAGCGTCTGGAACGCGGTGTCGTCGTCGCTGCTCTTCGTCGCCGCCTACCTGGTGTCGCTGCCGCTGTGGCTGATTCCGCCGCTGGCGCTCGTCGTGCCCTGGCTGTGCTGGAGCTGGCTCACCGCGCGCGTGATGCGCTTCGACAGCCTCGTCGAGCACGCGAGCCCCGCCGAGCGGCGCGCCGCGATGTCGACCCGGCGCGGCGAATACTTCGTGCTCGCGCTGCTGGTCACCGCGCTGAACTACGTGCCGCCGCTGTTCCTCGTCACGCCGGTGCTGTCGGCGCTGGCGTTCTGTCACTACTCGCTCGCCGTGCTGCGCGAGCAACGCGCGGCGCGGCCGCCGGCGGCTCTCGCGTGAACTTCGGGCTCATCATCGTCGGCGACGAGATCCTGTCGGGCAAGCGGCAGGACAAGCACTTCGCGCGCGTCGTCGAGATGCTGGGCGGGCGCGGCCTGCGGCTGTCATGGGCGATCTATCTCGGCGACGATCGCGAGCGCCTCACCGCGGAGCTGGCGCGCAGCTTCGCCTCGGGCGATGTGGTGTTCTGCTGCGGCGGCATCGGCGCGACACCCGACGATCACACGCGCCAGGCCGCTGCCGCGGCGCTCGGCGTCGAACTCGCGCTGCACCCCGAGGCGGCCCGGCTCATCGCCGAGCGCACCGCGGAGATGGCCCTCGAGGGGCGCGGCAGCGCCGACATGTCGCTTCCCGAGAACCGGCTGCGGCTCAGGATGGGCGAGTTTCCGGTCGGCGCCGGGATCGTGCCGAATCCGTTCAACCGGATTCCCGGCTTCTCGATCCGCAACCACTTCTTCGTTCCCGGCTTCCCGGTGATGGCGTGGCCGATGATCGAGTCGGTGCTCGACACCCGCTTCGCACACCTGTTCCACCGTGACCGGCTGGCCGAGCGCTCGTTCCTCGTCTACGGACTGGCCGAGTCGACGGCGACGCCGCTGATGGAGGAGATCGAGCGCGGCTTCCCCGGCATCAAGGTGTTCAGCCTGCCGTCGATGGGCGAGGACGGCGTGCGCCGCCACATCGAGCTCGGCGTGAAGGGGCCGGCTGCGCTGGTCGACCCCGCGTACGCGCGGCTCGAGGCCGGCGCGCGCGAGTTGGGCGGCGAGATCCGCTGAGGCCGCGCGCCCGCCGCTTTCACCGGGAGATCACGATGAACGCACCGGCCGCGCCGGTCCTCCGCCAGGTTTCGCTCGACGATCGCTACGACGCGACCGACGGCCTCGTCTACCTGACCGGCACGCAGGCGCTGGTGCGCCTGCCGATGATGCAGCGCCAGCGCGATCTCGCGGCCGGGCTGAACACCGCTGGCTACATCTCGGGCTATCGCGGCTCGCCGGTCGGTGGCTATGACCAGGCGCTGTGGAAGGCAAAGCGCCAGCTCGACGCGCACCACGTGCGTTTCGTGCCGGGGCTGAACGAAGACCTCGCCGCGACCGCGATCTGGGGCACGCAGCAGCTGAACGCCTTTCCCGGCGCGAAATACGACGGCGTGTTCGGCATCTGGTACGGCAAGGGCCCGGGCGTCGATCGCAGCGGCGATGCGCTGCGCCACGCGAACCAGGCGGGAAGCTCGCGGCACGGCGGCGTGCTCGCGGTGGCCGGCGACGACCACGGCGCGAAGTCGTCGACGATGGCCGCACAGACCGACTTCATCTTCCAGGCGGTGGGCATGCCGGTGCTCGCGCCGGCCACCGTGCAGGACTATCTCGACCACGGGCTGCACGGCTTCGCGATGTCGCGCTTCTCGGGCCTGTGGGTGGGCCTGAAGGCGGTCACCGACACGATCGAGACCGGCGGCATCGTCGACGTGTCGCCGGGGCGCCTGGACCTCGTGCTGCCCGACGGCGTGGCGATGCCGCCTGGCGGGCTGAACCTGCGCTGGCCCGAGGGCTCGTTCCTGCAGCTCGAGGAGCGGCTCACGCGCTGGAAGCTGCCGGCGGCGATCGCCTACGCGCGGGCCAACCGGCTCGACCACCACGCGTTCGGACGCCGCGACGGCGAGCCGGCGCGGCTGGGCATCGTGAGCACCGGCAAGAGCTGGCTCGACGTCATGCAGGCGCTGGCCGACCTGGGCCTCGACGAAGCCGCGGCGCGCGCGGCGGGCGTCAAGGTCTGGCGGGTCGCGATGCCGTGGCCGCTCGAGCCGGAGGGCCTGCGCGGGTTCGCACAGGGCTGCGAGGAGCTGCTGGTCATCGAGGAGAAGCGCGCGCTGATCGAATCGCAGCTGAAGGAAGCCCTGTATCCGCTCGCCGAGCGTCCGCGCGTGGTCGGCAAGGTCGACGAGAGCGGCGCCGCGCTGGTGCCCGATCACGGCGAGGTCTCGCCCGCGTCGTGCGCGCGGCTGATCGCGGGCCGGCTGAAGCGATGGGCGGGCCGTCCCGACGACGCGCGCGGTGCGCTGCCGGCGGAGCTGCTCGCGCGCATCGACGCGCAGCTCGCTCGCCTCGATGCGAAGGAGCGCGCCGCCGCGAAGTCGTTCGAGACGATCGAGCGCATCCCGTACTTCTGCTCCGGCTGTCCGCACAACACGTCGACCCGCGTCCCCGAAGGCTCGCGGGCACTCGCCGGCATCGGCTGCCACACGATGGCGATGTGGATGGGGCGCTCGACGGCCACCTTCACGCACATGGGCGGCGAGGGCATGACCTGGGTGGGGCAGGCGCCGTTCAGCGAGACGAGGCACGTGTTCCAGAACCTCGGCGACGGCACGTACTTCCACTCGGGGTCGCTGGCGATCCGGCACGCGGTCGCGACGAAGACGCCGATCACGTACAAGATCCTGTTCAACGACGCGGTCGCGATGACCGGCGGCCAGAAGCACGACGGACAACTCACGCCACGAATGATCGCGCAGCAGGTGCGCGCCGAGGGCGTCGGCAAGGTGGTGGTCGTCACCGACGAGCCCGACAAGTACCCGTCGGGCTATTTCGACGCCGACGTGGCGGTGCACCACCGCAGCCGGCTCGACGAAGTGCAGCGCGAACTGCGCGAATACCCGGACGTGTCGGTGCTGATCTACGACCAGACCTGCGCGGCCGAGAAGCGCCGCCGCCGCAAGCGCGCCGAGTTTCCCGACCCGCCGCGTCGAGCGTTCATCAACGAGGCGGTCTGCGAGGGCTGCGGCGATTGCGGCGTGAAGTCGAATTGCGTGTCGATCGAGCCGGTCGAGACCGAGTTCGGCCGCAAGCGCGCGATCAACCAGTCGTCGTGCAACAAGGACTTCTCCTGCGTCGAGGGCTTCTGCCCGAGCTTCGTCACCGTGCACGGCGGGCGGCTGCGCCGCAAGGCGGCGTCGTCCAGGGCGTCGCTGCCGGCGGCCGGCGAGCTGCCCGTGCCCGACCTGCCGGCGATCCGCGGCAGCTACGGCTTGCTGGTCGCCGGCATCGGCGGCACCGGCGTGGTCACGATCGGGCAGCTGCTCGGCATGGCCGCGCACCTCGAAGGCAAGGGAGTGACGGTGCTCGACGTGACCGGGCTGGCGCAGAAGAACGGCGCCGTGATGAGCTTCGTGCGCTTCGCCGAACCGGGCGAGCCGCTGTACGCGCCGCGCATCGGCACGGCGGCGGCCGACGCGGTGCTCGGCTGCGACGTGGTGGTCACCGCGGGCCGCGAAGCGCTCGCGCGGATGGACGCGGCGCGCACGCGCGTGGTCGCCAACGTCGCGAGCACGCCGACCGCCGACTTCACGCGCAACCCCGACTGGAAGTTCCCGCTGGGCGGCATGGAGGCCGCGATCGTCGATGCGGTGGGCGAAGACCGCGCCTGGTTCGTCGACGGCACGCGGCTCGCCACGGCGCTGCTCGGCGACGCGATCGCGGCGAACCTGTTCATGCTGGGCTTCGCCTGGCAGCGCGGGCTGGTGCCGGTGTCGGCCGCGGCGATCGAGCGCGCGATCGAGCTCAACGACGTGGCGATCGAGCAGAACCAGGCCGCGTTCGCGTGGGGCCGCGTCGCGGCGTTCGACCCGGCGCGCGTCGAGGCGGCCGTCGAGCCCGCGGGTGCGCCGCCGGTGTCGCGCCGGTTGTCGACTTCGCTGGACGAGATCGTCGCGCGGCGCGTCGACGAACTGGCCGAGTACCAGGACGAGCGCTACGCGCGCCGCTACGCCGCCGTGGTCGAGCGGGTCAGGGCCGCCGAGCGGGCGCTCGTCGGCGAGGCGAAGCCCGCATTCACCGAGGCGGTGGCGCGCAACCTGTTCAAGCTGATGGCGTACAAGGACGAGTACGAGGTGGCGCGCCTGTACACCAGCGGCGCGTTCCTCGCGCGACTGAACGAGCGCTTCGAGGGCGACGTCCGGCTGGGCTTCCACCTCGCGCCGCCGCTGCTGGCGCGGCGAAACGCGAAGGGCGAACTCGTCAAGCGCGAGTACGGCCCCTGGGTGTTCAAGGCGTTCGCGCTGCTCGCGCGGCTGCGCCGCCTGCGCGGCACTGCGTTCGACCCGTTCGGCCGCAGCGCCGAGCGCCGGATGGAACGACGGCTGATCGCCGACTACGAGGCCGACGTCGAGCGGCTGCTCGCTGCGCTCGACGCGCGCCGGCTGCCGCTGGCCACGCAGATCGCGTCGATCCCCGAGGAGGTTCGCGGGTTCGGGCACGTGAAGGAGCGCAACCTGAAGGCGGCATTGGCGCGCCGGCAGGAACTGCTCGACGAGTACTTCGCGACGCAACCGGCACTCCTCGCCAGTTGACGGCGGTCACGCGCGACGAAGCATTGCGTACTCTTCGCCGAGGCGCGGATGCCCCTGCCGGGCTGCCGGATTTGCCTTCGTTCGGCTGCACCGATTAGACTGGCATCCATGATTCGGCGCGCAGTCATGTTCCTGCTGATCGCGTTGCTCGCGGGCCAGAGCGCCTGGGCGGCGGCGGGTGCCTATTGTCGCCATGAGAGTGGCGCCGCGGCCCAGCATTTCGGCCACCACGCGCACGCGCACAAGTCTGTCGACAAGAACGATCGCAACGGCGGATCGACGTCGGGCTCCCACGCCGATTGCAGCTATTGCCATGCCGGTTTTCCCGGCGCCACGCGCTCGGTCGAGTCCAGCCCCGGGCTCGCCGCGGGCGCGACGGCGATTCCGCCGTCCGTGGCGCCACCCTCCTCACACTTTGTCGAAGGGCCCGAACGCCCGAAATGGGTCTTCGCCGTCTGATCCGGCGGAGCGCCTGCTTTCCCTGATCCGAACCGCGCATCGCCTGCCTGGCGAGCGCGCGCGCGTTCCGTCGGAATTCTCCCCGATTCATCTCACGGAGATTTCGACGAATCATGCATTGGCACAGAAGTTCGACCGGCGATCTGGTCATCGCGCTCGTTGTAGCGCTCTTTCTCGGCATTGGCGTTCGGCCTGCCGGCGCCGCCGAGGCTGCGCTCACGCTCGAGCGTGCGTGGCAACTTGCCGAGCAGGCAAACCCTGGCCTCGGAGCCGCGCGAGCGAATCTCGCCGCGGCCGAGGGGCAAGTGACGGATAGCCGCAGCGCGCTCTGGAACAACCCGCAGCTCCTGTTGGGCGGAGCGCGGCGCTCGCTTCCGAGGCCCGGACAGTCCTCGTTCGGCGCGCGCGATGTCGAGGTCGGCTTGGCGCAGAGCTTCGAGACCGCCGGGCAGCAGGGGTTTCGCCGTGAGGCGGCAGGACAGGATCTCGAGGCGGTCCGGCTCGGCATCGAAGAGACGCGGCGCCAGCTTCGCGGTGCCGTCGAGCAGCGTTTCGTCCGGGTACTCGCGCTGCAATTGCGGATCGCAGCCGAGGACGAGGGGCTGAGGCTCTTCGACGACGCAGCGGCCGCCGTTCGCAGGCAGGCCGACGCGGGCGAGGCGAGTCGGCTCGACCGCAATTTCGCGCAGGTCGAGGCGGAGCGCGCGCGCAACCAACGCGCCGCCTTGAACGAGCAACTCACCGACGCGCGTGCCGAGCTGGCGGCGGCGTTGCAGATGCCGCCCGACGTGCTGCCGCAGGCCGTCGGCGATCTCGACGTGCTTGAAGCGGACCTTTCGCTCGAAGGGCTGCTCGCCAGGGTCGCCGAACGCCCGCTGCTGCGCTCGATGGAGCGCCGCGAGAAGGCGGCTCGCAGCAGGCTCGACCTCGAGCGCGCCTCGGTCTATCCGGACGTGACCGTGGGGCTGAGCAGCGGCAGGCAGGGCGGCGTCGACGGCGCGGAATCGTTCATGCAGCTGAGCATCTCGCTGCCGCTTCCGCTGTTTCGTCGCAACGCCACGGGGATCGGCAGGGCGGTCACCGAGCTCACGCAGGCCCGGATTGAATCGACTGCGGTCAGCCGTGATTCGAGGGCGCTGATAATCGCGCTCTGGCAGAAGCGGGAGAGCCTGATGGCTCGCGTCGAGCGGCTCGAGCAGGCAATGCAGGCCCGCCTCGACGAGAATCGGCGGCTTTCGGAGATTTCGCGCAATGCCGGAGAAATCGGGCTGCTGCAGGTTCTTCTCGTCAATCGCCAGGTGCTCGATGGCCGACGCGACCTGCTGGATGCTCGCACCGATCTACGGCTCGCGACCGTCGCGCTGAAGGCCGCGGCGGGGTGGCCCGAGGTCATGGACCGTCGATGAAACGCCCGCACGCTAGCCACCATGGCCCACCATCCGGATTCGCACCCATGACCTCATCACTTTCGTTGTCTCGCGTCCTGATTCCCGCGCTCGCGCTCGTGCTCGCTGCCGCGACTGCAGGATGTTCCCGCTCCGAGCCGTCTCGGGAGTCTGCTGCCGATACCGCTAGCAAACCGGCGGGCGGCAGTCCGGAGGGCGACGAGCACGGCGCCGCCGGGCGCGTCGGCCTGTCGCCGGAGGAACTGCGCACCGCGGGGGTCAAGGTCGAGCCCCTGAAACTTCGATCGGTCGTCGACCAGGTCGTCCTGACCGCCACGATTCGGGCCAACCAGGACCGCATCGCTCACGTGGCGCCCCGGGTCCCGGCGCGCGTCGTCAACGTGAAGGCCAAGCTCGGCGATCACGTTCGCGCCGGGCAGACGCTCGCGCTGCTCGACAGCATCGAACTGGGCGAGGCGCACGCTGTCTATCGGCAGGCGCAGAGCCAGTTCGCACTGGCCAGTGCCGACCTGGAGCGCGCGCAGAAGCTCCAGGCCGACCAGATCATCCCGGAGAAGGACTACCTGCGCGCGCGCGCCGAATACGAGAAGGCGCGGGCCTCGCTTCGCGCGAGCACCGATCGGCTGCGCCTGCTCGACGCCACGCATCGGGATACGGAGCGCGATCCGCCGTCGATCCTCGCGGTGCGCGCGCCGTTCGACGGAACCGTGGTCGAGAAGCATGCGATCCTCGGGGAACTCGCGCAGCCCGACAAGCCGATCTTCGTCGTGGCCGATCTCTCGTCGCTGTGGATCGAGGCCAACCTGTTCGAGAAGGACCTGGCGCGGATCCGGATCGGCGCACCGGCCGTCGTGACGGTCGCGGCCTATCCAGGCGAAACGTTCTCCGGGAAGCTGACCTACATCAGCAGCACGGTCGACCGGGAGACGCGCGTGGTTCCGGCGCGGGTCGAGGTCCCGAACGCCGACGGGCGCCTGAAGCCCGAGATGTTCGCAACGGCCTTCGTCGACACGGCGGCATCGGCGCAGGCGCTGATCCTGCCGCGGGAAGCGGTCCTGCTGGTCAACGGTCAGCCGACCGTGTTCGTCGAGGAAGGCGACGGGTTCGAGGCACGTGCCGTGGAACTCGGCGGTAGCGTGGGTGGCGGGGTCGTCGTCAGGTCCGGCCTCAGGGAAGGCGAGCCCGTCGTGGTGTCGGGCGCCTACGCGATCAAGGCGCGGCTCCTGAAGTCGCAGATCGGCGACGCGCACTGAGGACGGCCATGCTGAATTCGATCGTCGACATCGCGTTGCGCTACAAGGTTCTGGTGGTCGTGGCATTCCTTCTCGTCGTCGTATTCGGCGTGCGCGCCTTCCGCGCCGTTCCGGTCGACGCTTTCCCGGATGTCACGCCGGTGCAGGTCAACGTCTACACCGAGTCTCCCGGGCTCGCTGCGGAGGACATCGAGAAGCTGATTACCTTCCCGGTCGAGACGGTGATGGCCGGCCTGCCGAAGGTGAGCGAGGTGCGTTCCGTCTCGCTGTTCGGGCTCTCCTACGTCAGCGTCTATTTCGAAGACGACGTGGACATCTATTTCGCCAGGCGCCTCGTCGGCGAGAAGCTGCTCGAGGCGAGGACGCGGATTCCCGAAGGCTACGGCGATCCGACGCTGGGCCCGAACAGTTCGGGGCTCGGCCAGGTGTTCTGGTACACGGTCGAGTCGATCGACGGGAAGCTCACGTCGATGGACTTGCGCACGCTGCAGGACTGGAGCATTCGCCTGCTGCTGCGCACCGCCTCGGGAGTCGACGACGTGACGTCCTGGGGCGGCGACGAGAAGCAGTACCAGGTCCTCGTCCAGCCGCGCAAGCTGATCAGCTACGGGCTGACGTTCAAGTCCGTGATGGAGGCGCTGGCCGCCAACAATCGACAGGTGGGCGGGCAGTACGTCGACCTCGGCTCGGAGCAGTACCTCGTGCGCGGCTTGGGCCTGGTCGGCGACACGCGCGACATTGGCAGCGTCGTGATTGCCGAGCGCGAAGGCGTGCCGATCTATGTTCGCGACGTGGCCGAGGTCAAGGAGGGACCGAGCCTGCGGTTCGGCGCGGTGACCAGGGACGGAAAGGAGGTAGCGCTGGGGCTGGCGCTCGCGCGTATCGGCGAGAACGCCAAGAACGTCGTCGATTCCGTGAAGGCGAAGCTGGAACTGGCGAAGAAGGCGCTGCCCAAGGGTGTCGCGATCGTGCCGGTGTACGACCGCACCGAGTTGGTTGCCAAGGCGCTGAAGACCGCCGAGAGCGCACTGCTGGAGGGGTCTGTGCTGGTGGCGGTGATCCTGTTCCTGTTCCTCGGCGAGATCCGCTCGGCGATCGTGGTGGTGGTGACGCTTCCGCTGGCGATGCTCATTGCCTTCATCCTGATGCAGTATTTCGGCATGTCGGCCAATCTGATGTCGCTCGCGGGGCTCGCCATCGGTATCGGCATGATGGTCGACGGCGCAGTGGTCATGGTGGAGAACGGGTTTCGCCTGCTGGCCCACCAGAAGGACCGGGCGATCGACCGTACGCACCTGATCCTCGAGGCGGCGCGAGAGGTGATGAACCCGATCGCTTTCGCGATCCTGATCATCATCGTCGTCTTCCTGCCGCTGTTCTCGCTCACCGGGCTCGAGGGCAAACTGTTCAAGCCGATGGCGCTGACCATCACCTTCGCCATGGCGGGGTCCCTCGTCCTGACGCTGACCCTGGTGCCGGTGATGTCCGCGCTGATCCTGCGCGCGAAGGAGGAAAAGGACACGTTCATCGTCCGCAACGCCAAGCGACTCTACCTGCCGCTGCTCGATCGTGCGCTCGATCACAAGCGGGTCGTCTTCGGCGGCGCGCTCGCGTTGCTGCTGGCAGCACTCGCGACCTTCCCTTTCCTCGGCAAGGAGTTCATGCCGAACCTTCAGGAAGGGTCGATCATGTTCCGGGTGACCGGCATTCCGTCGACGTCCTTGAATGAGAGCATCGGGGTGGCTAGGCAGTTCGATGGGGTGCTCAAGCGCGATTTCCCCCAGGTGACGTCGACGCTGGCGACCATCGGCCGGGCCGAAAAGGGCGAGACGGCAGACGTGAGCTACATGGAAGTTCTCGTGAGCGTGAAGCCGGAAAGTGAATGGCCGAAGCCGGTCGGCATGCCGGAACTGGCTGCAGCAATGCAGCGCACGCTCGAGAAGGCGATTCCAACCGTCGTCTTCGGCGCCACCCAGCCGATCCAGATGCGTGTCGAGGAACTGATTTCGGGCGTGCGCGCGACGCTGGCGCTCAAGATCTACGGCGAGGATCTTCCGACCCTCGATCGCCTCGCCGTCGAGTCGAAGGCGGTGCTCGAAAAGGTGCCGGGCGCAGCCGACCTGTCGCTCGAGGCGAACAAGGGCAAGCCGCAGCTGATCATCAAGGTCGACCGGGACGCGGCGGCGCGCTACGGCATCAACGCCGACGAGATCCTCGACATCGTGCAGGCCGGAATCGGCGGGAAGACCGTTTCCACGGTGATCGAGGGGGTCAAGCGCTTTGACCTCCAGGTGCGCCTCGATCCGGCGTTCCGCGACAGCCCGGAATCGATCGCCGGAATTCCGATCCGCACGCAGACGGGGGCGCTGGTGCCGCTGTCGCGAGTGGCGACGGTGCAGACCGACGAAGGCTACTCGTTCGTGCGGCGCGAGCAGCTGCAGCGCTATGCCGTGATCCAGATGGACGTGAAGGGCCGCGACGTCGACGGGTTCGTCAAGGAGGCCGAGCAGCGCATCGAGAGCCAGGTCAAGGTTCCCGAAGGCTACTGGACCGAATGGGGCGGTGCCTTCGAGAACCAGCAGCGCGCCATGGCCCGACTGGCGTTGATCGTCCCGCTCACGATCGGCCTGATCTTCATCCTGCTCTACACCGCATTCAACTCGCTGACCTACGCAACGCTGATCATCGCCAACGTCCCGTTCGCGGTCATCGGCGGCGTGTTCGGGCTCGCCGTCACCGGCCAATACGTGTCCGTGCCGTCCGCGATCGGCTTCATTGCGGTGTTCGGCGTCGCGATGCTCAACGGCATCGTGTTGGTCTCGTTCCTGAACGACCAGCGACGGCAGGGCCTTTCGATTCGCGACGCGGTGCGTCGGGGCGCGAGCCTGCGCCTGCGGCCCGTGCTGATGACCGCGTCGGTCGCGATACTCGGCCTCGTTCCGATGCTGCTGTCGCACGGGATCGGGGCCGAGACGCAGCGCCCGCTGGCGACGGTGGTGGTGGGCGGGCTGATCACGTCGACGGTGTTGACCCTGTTGCTGCTTCCGCTGATGTACGAATGGGCCGAGACTCGGCGCGAGGCGAAGCGTCGTTCGTCGCAACCCGCAGGAGGAGGCCTATGAAGGAGATCAAGGCGTACGTTCGTGCCCCGCGGATCGCGGGCGTTCTTGAGGCGCTGCGCGATTCGGGCCTGTGCGAGCCGGGCGCCGCGGGCCGCTGCCACAATCTCACGGTCGTCGAGGTGCAGCGGCCGCTCACCGGAGCGGACCCGTCGCAGCAGCACTACTCGATGGATCTTGCCGAGCCCGTGGTGGCCGAATTCAAGCTGGAGATCGTATGCCCTGACGACATGTCCGGCACGCTGGTCGACGTGATCGCCAGGGCGGCGCACACCGGGCAGCCCGACGCAGGCTGGATCTTCGTCAGCGACGTGCAGCAGGCGATCGAGATCCAGTGAGTGGGTACGCAGCCTCTATGGGCGTGGCCGACTGCGCGATAGCGCCGCGGCCTCACGCCTGATCGAGTCGGAGGGATGTCATCTTGGGCCTGATCGAAAGACTGCTGCGAGGGTTGGGCGCAGGCCATCACGGCGGCGGGAATGTCCGCGGTCGCGGCGGAGGGAAGGGGCATCCGCAGGACGAGCGGCCTCCGTACAGGGGGACGCTTGCCGGCGCGCTCGCCTGCCCCCGGTGCGGCAGCGTGACCGGTTCCGGCAGCCGCTTCTGCACGCAATGCGGAGCTTCGCTGGTTCCGGCCACTTGCCCTGCCTGCAATGCCGACGTGGTTCCGGGCTCGAAGTTCTGCCCGGGTTGTGGCAAGGCCCTGCAACCGTGATCGGGTGCTGCGCAAGCCGCGGCTCCGATTTCCCGACGTGAGCCCCGAATCGCTCTGGGCGCCGAACAAACTCCTGCCTGTCGCATCATGAGCACCGAAAAACTCTCGCTCGATCTCTCGCTGATGCTTCCCGACATCCCGGACGAGCGTGACGCCTGCGTAGGGCGACTGACCGAGCTGCTGCGGGGCAAGGGAATCGACCAGGCGCACGTCGTTCGCGAGGACGGCAAGGCGAGGCTCTGCCTGCACTACGACCCTGCACGTGTCGGCATGGCCGAGGTTCGCCGTCTGGCCACCGCGGCCGGCGCGTCGCTGGCCAAGCGCTATGCGCACGAGAGCCTGCGCATCGACGGCATGGATTGCCCGACCTGTGCCGACGTCATCGAGCACGCGCTTGTCCGCCTCGACGGCGTGCTGGAGGCGAAGGTGAGCTACGCCGCCGAGCGCCTGCGGCTCGAGTACGACCATGAGAGGACATCGCGCCGCCTCGTGGAGCGCCGGCTCGGCGCGCTGGGCTACCGAATCGTCGCGGAAGAAGATCACGGTTGGTGGGTCGAGCACCGGGAACTCGTGTTCAGCCTTGCCGCGGGGGCATCGCTGCTCGCGGGCTGGCTCGCGTCGCGCGCCGGCTGGCCGGACGCCGTCTCGCAGTGGCCGTACTGGGCTGCATATGCGTTCGGTGGCTTCTTCACGCTGCGCGACGCGGTGCAGAGCCTGCGCTCGAAGCGCTTCGACATCGACACGCTGATGCTGGTCGCGGCCGCCGGTGCCGCTGCGCTGGGCCAATGGGCCGAGGGCGCGCTGCTGCTCTTCCTGTTCAGCCTCGGGCACGCGCTGGAGCACACGGCCATGGACCGGGCGCGCCGGGCCATCGAGGCGCTTGCGGAACTGGCGCCGAAGACTGCCCTGGTGCGACGCGACGGCGCGGAGATCGAGGTCGAGGTCGAGAACTTGCTGCGCGGCGACCGGATCATCGTCAAGCCGGGACAACGCATCGCGGCCGACGGCAACGTTGCGGAAGGGGCTTCGGCCGTCGATCAGTCGCCGGTGACCGGCGAATCCGTGCCGGTGGACAAGAGCGCGGGCGATCCGGTCTTCGCGGGAACGGTCAACGGCGAGGGCGTGCTGCTCGTCGACGTGACCAGGCTGGCGACCGAGAGCACGCTCGCGCGCATGGTGCGGCTGGTCTCCGAGGCGCAGACGCAGAAGTCGCCCACGCAGCAGTTCACCGACCGATTCGAGCGCTTCTTCGTGCCGGCGGTGCTGGTCGGCGCCGCGCTCCTCATCGCGGTGCCCCCCTTGTTGGGCTATCCGTTCGCCGATGCGTTCTACCGCGCGATGGCCGTGCTGGTGGCGGCCTCTCCGTGCGCGCTCGCCATCGGCACGCCTGCCGCGGTCCTGTCGGCAGTGGCGCGCGCGGCGCAGGCAGGCGTGCTCATCAAGGGCGGCTCGCACCTGGAGAACCTCGGTCGGCTGAACGCGATTGCCTTCGACAAGACGGGCACGATCACCGAAGGGCGACCGCGCCTCACCGACGTCGTGGCCTTCGACGTGCCCGAGAATGATCTCGTCTCGCTGGCAGCTGCGGTGGAGAGCCGCAGCGGCCATCCGCTGGCCCAGGCGATCGTCACGGCTGCCCGGGAACGCGGGCTGCGGTGGAACGAGCCCGCCGACGCCGAAGCCGTCACCGGGAAGGGCATCCGCGCGACGCTCGACGGCAGGCGCGTCGAGATCGGCAACCTCAAGCTGTTCGCGGGCGAATCCGTAAACAAGGCGGTGACCGACGAGGTCGAGCGCCTGGAATCGGGCGGTCGCACGACGATGCTGGTACGGGCCGACGGCCGATTCGCCGGCGTCCTCGGCCTCATGGATACGCCGCGTGCCGGCGTGATCGGAGCGCTGGCGACGCTGCGCTCGTTGGGCATCGCCAGGACCGTGATGTTGACCGGGGACAACGAGCGCGTCGCGCGGGCCGTGGCCAAGGAAGTGGGACTGGACGAGGTGCGAGCCAGCCTGCTTCCCGAGGAAAAGGTCAGCGCGATGGCGAGCCTCGTCGGCGAGCACGGCACGGTTGCGATGGTGGGCGACGGCGTCAATGACGCGCCTGCGCTCGCGCGCGCAACGGTCGGCATCGCGATGGGCGGCGCGGGCACCGACGTCGCGCTGGAGACGGCCGACGTCGCGCTGATGGGCGACGATCTCGGCAAGCTGCCTTTCGCCGTCGCGCTGAGCCGTGCGGCGCGCCGGGCAATACGCCAGAACCTGATCGTCGCCCTCGGCGTGGTGGCCATGCTGATCCCTGCAACGCTGTTCGGCTGGGCCGGCATCGGCTTGGCCGTGCTCGTCCACGAGGGCTCGACCATTGTCGTCGTGCTCAACGCGCTGCGATTGCTCACCTTCCGTGCGGACGCGCAGGGCGGGGGCGCCTAGGAGTCTGGGCAGCAGGGCGCCGCCCGGATGATTCTGATGGGCGGTCGTTTGCGGCGCTCACCCGCTGGAGGCTTGTCCCGCTCGACCCCGTCGGCCGCTTTGGCGCGCGCCATCAACGCATCGATCTGCGCGGCAAGCTCTCGCTCGGACTGCACCATGCGCCCGTAGAATCGGCGCTACGAGCACGCTTCGACCTTCCTAACCTCAGACAAGGGGTTCAAGGAATGGCGGGAAGGCCTGGTGGCGCTTCCAGTAGGTGCGCAGCGCCGCCAGGTGCTGCTCGTCGGTGGAGGGCATGGATTCGTCTTGCCGAATGGGTGTTCGGCACTACTGTACGTCCGTACAGTTATGTGTCAACCGCAAGGGGCGTCGCGATTCGAGGATTTTGCCTAATTCGCAGGCAGAGAAATTCTGGCCCCTGCCCGGAGAGCCAAGCTGGGCGCGGCTTTCCGCCGTTTTTGGGTCAACTGAGCATTAACACCCCCCCAGGAAAGAAAAAGCCCGGTCTTTCGACCGGGCTCGGGTCCTGCGGCAGCGAGGAGGAGGAAACCGCCGCGGAACCGGGGGAGCGGACTGGCGCGCTCAGGCAGCCTTGCGCGAGCGGCCGGCGACGGTCGTCTTCGCGGCGGCGGCCATATTGGCCTCGGCCACTTCGACGGCCTGCTTGGTCGCCTTGCTGACCTGGTCGAACGCGGAGTTGGCGGCCGAGACGGCCTGCTTGACCAGCGTCACGACGCCTTCGGTGCCGGCGGGCGCGTTCTTCGCCATCGCGTCGATCGCGGCGTAGAGCTGCTTGTTGCTCTCGGCGAACTGCTTCTCGAACAGCTTCGCGAGCTCGGTGCCGGTCTCGTTGGCGATCTCGTAGACGTGCTTGTAGTAGGCGGTGACCTTGTCGGTCGCCGGCTGCACCGAGCCGGTCGCCATGTCGGCGAGCTGCTTGGCGTCCTTGACTTCCGTCATCGACTTCAGCGCGTCGGTCGACTCGTCGATCGAAGCCTTGGCGGCCTGGACGTTCAGCGCGGCGAGCCGCTCGAAACCTTCGATCGAGGTGATCGTGGCGGTCTGGAAGACTTCCAGCGCGGCTTTCTGGATCTGCAGGAACTGTTCGGGGGTGGTGACCATGTCGATTCTCCGTGACCGTTTGGGGGACTGGGCTGGGAACGCTCTGCGCATCGGTTTGTGCATCGCAACAATCCGGATTTTAGGGCCAGCCCGGCCGAAGTCAAGAACTTTTTGGTGCGTCGCAACAATTCATTTCGATGTCCGGCCGCCGCCGGTCACAACTCATTGATCCAGAGAGAAAAAATACATCGCCACGAACAATCTGCACGCTGACGGGCCGTGCAAGGAAGGACGGGTGCGCACCGGCGTCTCTTATCATTGCCCGCGGTTGCCATGCAGCGCGCCGCCGACACGGAGACGACACGATGACAAAACCCGGGGCCCAGCACGACGCCGCCGCGCCGCCGGCGGGACGCGGAAGCGCGGGCGGCGCGCCGCGCCCGCAGCCGCTCGCGCGCAGCGCGTTCCGTCACTTCCTTCCGATCACGACGCGCTGGATGGACAACGACGTCTACGGGCACGTGAACAACGTCGTCTACTACTCGTACTTCGACACCGTGGTGAACCGCTACCTGATCGAGCGCGGCGTGCTCGACATCCATCGCGGCGCGGTGATCGGCCTGGTCGTCGAGACCGGCTGCCACTACTTCGCGCCACTGGCGTTTCCCGAGACGGTTCACGCGGGGCTGCGCGTCACGCGGCTGGGCACGAGCAGCGTGCGCTACGAGGTCGCGCTCTTCGGCGGCGACGCGCCGCTGGCAGCGGCACAGGGCCATTTCGTGCACGTCTACGTGGACCGCGAGAGCCGGCGTCCTGCGGCGCTGCCGCCGCCGCTGCGCGCGGCGTTGCACGACCTGGCGGCCTGACGCCGATGCGCTATCCGTACAGCCACCGCTACGTCGACGACGCGATCCTGTCGCGCACGTCGGTTCGATCGTTCCTCGACCGGCCGGTGCCGCGCGAAGTCGTCGAGGACATCCTCGCCGTCGCGCGGCGCGCGCCCTCGGGCACCAACACGCAGCCGTGGAAGGTCTGCGTGCTCACCGGCGAAGTCCGGCAGCGCCTGACCCGCCGCATCCTCGAGGCGTTCGACGACCCGGCGCACGACGCGAGCCACGTCGCCGAGTACCGCTACTACCCGATCCAGTGGACCTCGCCCTACCTGGAGCGTCGCCGCAAGGTCGGGTGGGACCTCTATGGGCTGCTCGGCATCGCCCGCGGCGACACGGCGCGGATGCACGCGCAGCACGCGCGCAACTTCGCGTTCTTCGGCGCGCCCGTCGGGATGATCTTCAGCATCGACCGCACGCTCGAGCGGGGCAGCTGGCTCGACTACGGCATGTTCCTGCAGAACGTGATGGTCGCGGCGCGCGCTCGCGGACTCGACACCTGCCCGCAGGCGGCGTTCGCGCCGTACCACCGGATCATCGCCGACGAGTTGCAGTTGCCGGACGGCGACATGGTGGTCTGCGGGATGTCGCTCGGCTATGCCGACCGTTCGGCGCCCGAGAACCGGCTTCGCACCGAGCGCGAAGGCGTCGCGGGATTCGCACGCTTCGAGGGCTGGTAGTGCGCGGGCGAGCCCGCTTGTCGCAAAAAAGCGACCGATCATCGAGAATTTGCGTGAGAGACCTCACGTAAGCGCCTCTATTTCCGTGGTTTTTCGTTACCATCCGTGGCAACCTGCCAACAATTTCCGCTCGCGAAGGGGAATGCGACGATGACTTGCCTGTGTCCGAACGGGTTTTCGCGCCTCGGTGCGTCGCTGATCCTCTGCCTCGCATTCCTGGGCCTGTGCTGGCCGTCGGCCGAGGCGTCGGCGCGCGAGTCCTCGACGCAGGCCAAGCGGGCAGCGGCCACGAAGGCCAAGGCGAAGCCCGACGCGTCGGTGCGGCGCGCCAGCGCCGGGAAGGCCCCGTCGGTCTCGGCCGGCAAGGGCGTCAAGCGCGCCAACTACACGATCTCGCGCAAGGGCGTCGCCGTGGCGCGCTCGGCCAAGCGCAGCGCGGCGTCCGCGAACGTTCGCCCGGCCGATCCGCCGCGCCCGTCGCTCGGCCACGCGATCGGG
>JAHBZV010000057.1 GCA_019635275.1 Burkholderiaceae bacterium
GCTAGAGCCCGGTCGTATTCGCGCTGATCGCCACCGCCGCGCCGGCGGCGAGTTCGTCGAGCAGCGTGCGGGCCTCGGCCACCGCCTCTTCGTCGAAGTCGACGAACGTCAGCGCGCTGTCGTGATGCGGGCGGCGCAGCACCACGCAGTCGTCCACCAGCACGAAGCCGCGCGGATAGTTGCGCGCCGATTCCTCGCTGCGCAGCACGCGCAAACGCGGCCAGTTCCGGCGCAGCAGCGCGACGACGCGCGGGCAATGCTGCTCGACGAACGACGCGTCGTGCAGCACGAGCTCGATCGTCGTGTCGCGGCTGCGTCCGAGCAGCGCCTCGAGCACGTCGGCGAAGGCCTTCCTGTCGAAGCCGTAGAACTCGCCGCGGTCGTCGGCGATGCGCAGCGAGCGCTGCGCGCGCGACGCGATGCCGTCGAACGCGGATCGCGCCTCGCTGCGCGTGTCGATCCGGCGATAGCTCTGGAGGTCCTGCGGATTCATCATGGCGGAAGTATCCCAGCGGCCCGGCCGGGCAGGGTCGCCGTCCGGCGGCGACGGCCGCCCGCGCAGCGTAAAATGGCGCCATGACACTTGCCAGCACGCCCGAAATCATCGCCGAGCTCGCCGCCGGCCGGATGGTCATCCTGGTCGACGAGGAAGATCGCGAGAACGAAGGCGACCTGGTGCTCGCCGCCGACTTCGTCACCCCGGAGGCCATCAACTTCATGGCGCGCTACGGGCGCGGCCTGATCTGCCTGACCCTCACCGAAGAGCGCTGCCGCCAGCTCGAGTTGCCGCTGATGGTGACCACCAACGGCACGCGCCACGGCACCAACTTCACCGTGTCGATCGAGGCCGCCGAGGGCGTCTCGACCGGCATCTCGGCCGCCGACCGCGCGCGCACGGTGCAGGCCGCCGTCGCGCGTCACGCGAAGCCGAGCGACATCGTCCAGCCGGGTCACATCTTCCCGCTGATGGCGCAGCGCGGGGGCGTGCTGATGCGGGCCGGCCACACCGAGGCGGGCTGCGACCTTGCGCGTCTGGCCGGACTGACGCCGGCATCCGTGATCTGCGAGATCCTGAAAGACGACGGGACGATGGCTCGCCTGCCCGACCTGATCGAGTTCGCCGCCGCGCACAAGCTCAAGATCGGTGCGATCGCCGACCTCATCCAGTACCGCAGTGCGCACGAGAGCCTGATCGAGCGGGTATCCGAGCGGTCGATCCGCACCCGCTGGGGCACGTTCCGGATGGTCGCCTATCGCGACACCGCGGCGGGCTCGCCGCACCTCGCGCTGGTGCACGGCGACATCGACCCGGGGCGCGAGGCGCTGGTTCGCGTGCACGAGCCGCTGTCGGTGCTCGACCTGCTCGAGATCGACGGCACGACGCACTCGTGGCCGCTCGAGCGCGCGCTGTCGACGATCGTCGCCGAGCCCTGCGGGGTGGCGGTGCTGCTGAACTGCGCGCAGCCGGCCGAGATGCTGTTCACGCAGCTCGAGCAGTCGGGCGAGGGCGAAGCGCAGGCGAACGCGCGCCGGCGCAGCGGCAAGATGGACCTTCGCACGTACGGGATCGGGGCGCAGATCCTCAAGGACCTGGGCGTGGGGCGCATGCGGCTGCTGTCGCAACCGCGCAAGATGCCCAGCATGACCGGCTTCGACCTCGAAGTCGCCGGCTTCGAGCCGGGCAACCAGGAGTAAGGCATGCAGATCGAGGTATTCCAGTCCGACCTGGACGGCGGCGGCCTGCGCATCGGTGTCGTGCAGGCGCGGTTCAACCAGGTCGTCTGCGAGGCGCTGCGCGACGCCTGCCTGGCCGAGCTGATCGATCTCGGCGTCGGGGCCGAAGACGTCTTCGTCTGCACGGTACCCGGCTCGCTCGAGATCCCGGTCGTGCTGCAGCAGCTGGCGGCGTCGGGCGAATTCGACGCGCTGATCGCGCTCGGCGCGGTGGTCCGCGGCGAAACCTATCACTTCGAGGTCGTCTCCAACGAGAGCGCTGCCGGGATCGCGCGCGTTGCGCTCGACTTCAACGTGCCGATCGCCAACGCCGTGCTCACCACCGAGACCGACGAGCAGGCGTCGGCGCGCGCCGCCGAGAAGGGCGCCGAGGCCGCTCGCGTGGCGGTCGAGATGGCCAATCTCGCGTCGTCGCTGTCGAGCCTCGCCGGCGACGACGAGGACGAGTACGACGACGAAGACGACGACGACGACGACGAAGAGGACGAGGACGAGGACGAAGGCGACGAGCCCGACGAGCCCGGCCCCGGCCCGGGCCGCCGCGGCGAGAAGGCCCGCCACTGATGGCCGAACCCGGCAAGGGACGAGGCACGCCGCCCAAGAGCGCGCGGCGCCGGGCGCGCGAGCTCGCGCTTCAGGGCCTCTACCAGTGGCTGCTGTCGCGCGAGGACGCTGGCGCGATCCAGGCGCACCTCACCGAGACACCCGGCTTCGAGAAGGCCGACTTCGCTCACTTCGAGGCGCTGCTTCACGGCGCGATCGCCGCGGCCGACGAGCTCGACACGCTGATCGCACCGAACCTCGACCGCAAGGTCGACGAGTTGAGCCCGGTCGAGCACGGCGTGCTGATGCTGGCTGCGTTCGAGCTGCTGCGCATGCCCGAGATTCCGTACCGTGTCGTCATCAACGAGGCGGTCGAACTGGCGAAGACCTACGGCGGCACCGACGGCTACAAGTACGTCAACGGCGTGCTCGATCGCGTCGCGGCGCGCGCGCGGCCGCACGAAGCGCCGGTTCGCGGCTGAGCCACCGCGCCAACGGCCTCGCGCCCATGCCGCTCGGCGAATTCGAACTGATCGCGCGATTCTTCGATCGTGGCCCGGCCCGCGAGGCGGTGCTCGGCATCGGCGACGACTGCGCATTGCTCGCGCTGCCCGGGCCGCACAACGTCACCGCAGTGTCCACCGACATGCTGCTGGTGGGCCGCCATTTCCTGGCCGGCGACGATCCGGCCTCGGTCGGCCACAAGTCGCTCGCGGTGAACCTCTCCGATCTCGCCGCGATGGGCGCGCGCCCCCGCGCGTTCACGCTGGCGCTGGCGTTGCCGCAGGTCGACGAGACCTGGCTCGCGGGATTCTGCTCGGGACTCTTCGCCATCGCCGATCGCCACGACTGCGAGCTGGTCGGAGGCGACACGACGCGCGGGCCGCTCACGATCTGCATCACCGTCTTCGGCGACGTGCCGCCCGAGGCGGCGTTGCGCCGCGATGCGGCGCAGCCCGATGACGACCTGTGGGTGTCGGGCACGCTCGGCGCCGCGGCGCTGGCCGTGCACGATCTCGCTGAAGGCCGGCCGCGGGCCGCCGGCGATCCGGCCCGCCTGCGGCTCGACCGGCCCGAACCTCGCGTGGCGCTCGGACTTTCGCTGCGCCACGTCGCGCGCGCGGCAATCGACCTGTCGGACGGGCTGCTCGGCGACCTCGGGCACATCCTCGATCGCTCGCGCGCCGGCGCCGAGATCGACTGGCCGGCGGTGCCGGTCGACCCGGCGCTCGACGGGCTTCCCGACGCGCTGCGCCGTCGCCTCGCGCTGGCCGGCGGCGACGACTACGAGCTGCTGTTCAGCGCGGCGCCCGAGAACCGCAGCGCGATCGAGGCGATCGGGCACCGCCTCGGCCTGCCGCTCGCGCGGATCGGCCGCATCGTCGCGGGCGAGGGGCTGAGGCTCCACGACGCCCGCGGCCGTCCGCTGGCCGTCGACGGGCATGGATTCGACCACTTCGCCTGAGCCGGCGCCGGTGCGCGCCGACTCGCGCTTCATGCGCCAGCGCCTGTCCCGGCTGATCGCTCTCGGCTTCGGCAGCGGGCTGTCGCCGTACGCGCCCGGCACCGTCGGGACGCTGTGGGCCTGGCTCGCCTTCGTCGTGCTCGATCGCTGGCTCGAGCCGGCGACGTGGGCCGTGGCGATCGGCGTCGCCGCGGCGACGGGGGTCTGGGCCTGCGGCAAGACGGCGCGCGACCTCGGCGTCGCCGATCACGGATCGATCGTCTGGGACGAGATCGTCGCGTTCTGGCTGGTGCTGCTGTTCGTGCCCGCGGGCTTCGCGTCCCAGCTCGCCGCCTTCGCCGTCTTCCGCTTCTTCGACATCGTCAAGCCGCCGCCGATCCGGCACTTCGACGCGAAACTGAAGAGCGGCTTCGGCGTGATGTTCGACGACCTGCTCGCGGCGCTCTACACGCTGCTGCTGTTCGCGCTCTGGCATCGCTGACCGCGCCCGCAGGCATGTGTACGATTGCCGGCGGAGGGTTCGCCAACCGGTTCGCGCCAAGGGGGCCAGGCCATGACGCTGGATGATGCAGACCGCCTGCCGGAGGTCGTCGACGCCGCCGTCGATCTGGGCCGCGCGTTGCGCGCCTGCGGGTGGATGATCGCCACGGCGGAGTCCTGCACCGGCGGCGCGATCGCGCGCGCGCTCACCGAAGTCGGCGGCTCGAGCGGCTGGTTCGAGCGCGGCTTCGTCACCTACAGCGACCAGGCGAAGATCGACCTGCTGGGCGTCGGCGCCGACACGCTGGCCGCGGCCGGCGCGGTCAGCGAGGCGGTCGCCGCACAGATGGCCGACGGGGCACTCACGCACAGCCGCGCACAGATCGCGCTGTCGGTCACCGGCATTGCGGGCCCGGGCGGCGCGACGCCGGGCAAGCCGGTGGGTACCGTCTGCTTCGGTTGGGCCGCGATCGATGCCGCGCCGCTCACCGAGACGCTGCAATTCGCGGGCGACCGGGCGGCGGTGCGGCGGGCAGCGGCGCTGCACGCGCTGCGCGGCGCCTGGCGGCTGCTGCCCGATCGGAAGAGCGTTGCCGACAGTGGGCCTAAGACCAACAGCTGATTGTTTATACAGTACTCCTGTGCCATAATCCGGCCCACTTCCCCTGCAACCGGACCAGGCCAGCCATGGACAAAGTGATCAAGATGGACGACGCAAAATCCAAGACCGAACGCGCCAAGGCCCTGTCCGCGGCCCTGGCCCAGATCGAGAAGCAGTTCGGCAAGGGGTCGGTCATGAAGCTCTCCGACGCCGACGTCGCCCGCGACATCCAGGTGGTCTCCACCGGCTCGCTCGGGCTCGACATCGCGCTGGGGGTCGGCGGGCTGCCGCGCGGGCGCGTCGTCGAGATCTACGGTCCCGAGTCTTCGGGCAAGACCACGCTGACGCTGCAGGTCATCGCCGAGATGCAGAAGCTCGGCGGCACCTGCGCGTTCATCGACGCCGAGCATGCGCTCGACGTCCAGTACGCGGCCAAGCTCGGCGTCGACCTCGAGAACCTGCTGATCTCGCAGCCCGACACCGGCGAGCAGGCGCTCGAGATCACCGACGCGCTGGTGCGCTCGGGCTCGGTCGACCTGATCGTCATCGACTCGGTCGCCGCGCTCACGCCGAAGGCGGAAATCGAAGGCGAGATGGGCGATTCGCTGCCCGGACTTCAGGCGCGCCTGATGTCGCAAGCGTTGCGCAAGCTCACCGGCACGATCAATCGCACCAACACGATGGTCATCTTCATCAACCAGATCCGGATGAAGATCGGCGTCATGTTCGGCAACCCGGAAACCACCACCGGCGGCAACGCGCTGAAGTTCTACTCGTCGGTGCGGCTCGACATCCGGCGCACCGGGTCGATCAAGAAGGGCGAAGAGGTCATCGGCAGCGAGACCCGCGTCAAGGTCGTCAAGAACAAGGTCGCGCCCCCCTTCAAGACCGCCGAGTTCGACATCCTCTATGGCGAGGGCACGTCGCGCGAAGGCGAGATCCTCGATCTCGGCTCGTCCTGCAACGTGGTCGAGAAGAGCGGCGCCTGGTACAGCTATGGCGGCGAGCGCATCGGCCAGGGCAAGGACAACGCGCGCGAGTACCTGCGCGAGCATCCCGAGCTGTCGCTCGAGATCGAGAACAAGGTCCGCGCGCACTTCGGCGTTGCCGCCCGGGGCGCCGCACCCGAAGAGGCGGCCGCCTGAAGTCGTCGGGTCACGGGTTCGGCGGACGTCCTCGCGACGCGGCCGCCGGCCGCACGCACGGCGGCGTCTCGCTGAAGGCGCGCGCGCTGCGCCTGCTCACTCGGCGCGAGCACAGCCGCGCCGAACTCGCCCGCAAGCTGGCCCCCCATGCCGAAAGCGTCGAGCAGGTCGAGTCCTTGCTCGACGAACTCGCCGCGGCGCGGCTGCTGTCGAACGAACGCTTCGCCGAGTCGCTGGTGCATCGGCGCGCCGAGCGCTACGGCGCTGCGACGATCCGCCACGAGCTGCGCACGCACGGGCTCGACGAAGCGCTGGTGCAGGCGCACGCCGCCGCCCTCGAACGAACCGAGTTCCAGCGCGCCCGCGCGGTCTGGCAACGCCGCTTCGGCGCGGCCCCCGTCTCGCTCGCCGAGCGCGCCCGCCAGACCCGCTTCCTGCTTGCCCGCGGGTTCTCCGCCGAAACCGTGCGCCGCGTGCTGGGCGCCGGGCGCGAAGACGAGGGCTGAACGAAGCCCGATTCCCGGAATTTCGCGTTGCCGCATTGCAGCATCGCGACAGGGCCACATGCTAAACTCCACGGCTTTCCGCCCGTGGCCGCGTTGGCCGGACTCTCCGAGCCCCTCCCGCAAGCATGCCGCTGCCCCCGCCCGAATGCCCGCGCACGCCGATGCACACGCGATCGGTACGCATCGACGCGTTCCGCCGCGCGGATGGCGCCTGGGACCTCGAGGCCGAGCTGGTCGACGTGAAGCCGCACGACACGCCGCTTGCCGGTAGCGTGCGCCCGGCCGGCGAGCCGGTGCACCTGATGCGCCTGCGCTTGACGATCGACACCCAGGGCGAAGTGCTCGGCGCGACCGCGGTTTCCGACGCGGTGCCATACCGCGGCGTCTGCGAAGCGGTCACGCCCGATTACCGCCGCCTGGTCGGCCTGAACCTGCTGCGCAACTTTCGTGCCGGGGTACGCGAGCGGCTCGGCGGCGTCGCAGGCTGCACGCACCTGAGCGAGCTGGCCCAGGTGCTGCCGACCGCCGCGATCCAGGCGATGTCCGGCGAAGAGTGGCGGCGCCGCGAGGAACTCGAGCGCGCGAGCGGCAAGCCGCATCGGCCGTTCACGATCGATCGCTGCCACGCATGGCGCAGCGACGGACCCGTGGTCGAGCGCCATTTCCCGATCTGGTACCGGGCCGGATCCGCGTCCGCGCCCGTCCAGGATTCCCGTGTTTCGACAGAGGAACGACCGTGAAGATCCATGAGTACCAGGGCAAGGAGATCCTGAAGAAGTACGGCGTCGCTGTGCCGCGTGGCATTCCGTGCTTCTCGGTCGACGAGGCCGTGAAGGCGGCCGAGACGCTCGGCGGCCCGGTGTGGGTCGTCAAGGCGCAGATCCACGCGGGCGGTCGCGGAAAGGGCGGCGGCGTGAAGCTCGCGCGCTCGATCGACGAGGTGCGCGCCCTGTCGGGCCAGATCCTGGGCATGCAGCTGAAGACGCACCAGACCGGACCCGAGGGCCAGAAGGTGCGCCGGCTCCTGATCGAGGAGGGCGCCGACATCCGCAAGGAGCTCTACGTCGGCATGGTCGTCGACCGGGTCAGCCAGCGCGTGTGCCTGATGGCTTCGAGCGAGGGCGGCATGGACATCGAGGAAGTGGCGGCGCATACGCCCGAGAAGATCCACAAGGTGTTCATCGACCCGGTGGCTGGGCTCACCGACGCCGAATGTGACGGCGTCGCCAGCAAGATCGGCATCCCCGACGCGAGCCTGCCGCAGGCGCGTACCGTGCTGCAGGGCCTGTACCGCGCGTTCTGGGAGACCGACGCGTCGCTCGCCGAGATCAACCCGCTGATCCTCACCGGCGACGGCAAGGTCATCGCGCTCGACGCGAAGCTGAACTTCGACGCGAACGCGCTGTTCCGCCATCCGGAGATCGTCGAACTGCGCGACCTCGACGAGGAAGACCCGGCCGAGATCGAGGCGTCGAAATTCGACCTCGCCTACATCCAGCTCGACGGGAACATCGGCTGCCTGGTCAACGGCGCGGGCCTCGCGATGGCGACGATGGACACGATCAAGCTGTTCGGCGGCGAGCCGGCCAACTTCCTCGACGTGGGCGGCGGCGCCACCACCGAGAAGGTGACCGAGGCGTTCAAGATCATGCTGCGCAACCCGAACCTGAAGGCGATCCTGGTCAACATCTTCGGCGGCATCATGCGCTGCGACGTGATCGCCGAGGGCGTGATCGCCGCGAGCAAGGCGGTCGGCCTGAAGGTGCCGCTGGTGGTGCGGATGAAGGGCACCAACGAGGAACTCGGCAGGAAGATGCTCGCCGAGTCCGGCCTGCCGATTATCTCGGCCGAAACGATGGCCGAGGCGGCGCAGCAAGTCGTCGCTGCCGCCCGCTGACACGGAGACTGAGCATGTCGATCCTGATCAACAAGGACACGAAGGTCATCACCCAGGGCATCACGGGCAAGACCGGCCAGTTCCACACGCGGATGTGCCGCGACTACGCCAACGGCAAGGCGGCGTTCGTCGCCGGCGTGAACCCGAAGAAGGCGGGCGAGGATTTCGAAGGCATCCCGATCTTCGCCAGCGTGAAGGAAGCGCGCGCGAAGACCGGCGCCACCGTGTCGGTGGTCTACGTGCCGCCGGCGGGCGCTGCCGACGCGATCTGGGAGGCAGTCGACGCCGACCTCGACCTGGTCATCTGCATTACCGAGGGCATCCCGGTGCGCGACATGATCGTCGTGCGCGACCGGATGCGCCGCGAGAACCGCAGGACGCTGCTGCTGGGGCCGAACTGCCCCGGCGTGATCACGCCCGACGAGCTGAAGATCGGCATCATGCCCGGCCACATCCACCGCAAGGGGCGCATCGGCGTGGTCTCGCGCTCGGGCACGCTGACCTACGAGGCGGTCGCCCAACTCACCGAACTCGGCCTGGGGCAATCGTCGGCGGTGGGCATCGGCGGCGACCCGATCAACGGCCTGAAGCACATCGACGTGATGAAGATGTTCAACGACGATCCGGACACCGACGCGGTGATCATGATCGGCGAGATCGGCGGCCCCGACGAAGCCAACGCGGCGCGCTGGATCAAGGACAACATGAAGAAGCCGGTGGTCGGCTTCATCGCCGGCGTCACTGCGCCCGCGGGGAAGCGGATGGGTCACGCCGGTGCACTGATCTCCGGCGGCGCCGACACTGCGCAGGCCAAGCTCGAGATCATGGAGGCTTGCGGCATGAAGGTGACGCGCAATCCGTCCGAGATGGGCCGGCTGCTGAAGTCGGTCCTGCGCACCTAGGCCGCCCCCTCTCGACGCGGAGCAATCGATGGAGTTCACTTCGGCGGCATTCTGGGCTGCCCTCGGCTCGATCGTCCTCGCCAACATCCTGCTGTCCGGCGACAACGCGGTGGTCATCGCGCTCGCCGCGCGCGGGCTTCCGGCGCACCAGCAGAAGAAGGCGATCTTCTGGGGAAGCGCCGCGGCGATCGTGATGCGGATCGCGCTCACGGTGCTCGCGGCCGAGATGCTCACCTGGCCGTACCTGAAGATCATCGGCGGGCTGCTGCTGCTCTACATCGGCGTGTCGCTGATCCTCGACGACGACTCCGAAGAGGGCGGCGCCGGCAAGACCGCCGCCAGCGGCCTGTTCGCCGCGGTGCGCACGATCCTGGTCGCCGACCTCGTGATGAGCCTCGACAACGTGCTGGCGGTGGCCGCCGCCGCCAACGGGAACATGGTGCTGCTCGTCATCGGGCTGGCGATCAGCATTCCGCTGATCATCGCCGGCAGCACGATGCTGCTGAAGGTGATGGAGCGGTTCCCCATCATCATCACGGTCGGCGCCGCGCTGCTCGGGTTTCTCGCCGGCGAGATGGAGCTCACCGATCCCGCGGTCGAGAACTGGGTCGGTGGCGTTCCGCACGACGCGGTCACCGCGGCCGGGGTGGCCGGCGCGCTGCTGGTCATCGTCACCGCCCACCTGCTGCGGCGCCGGTCGCGCACGCAGGCTTCGTCGCTTCGCTGAACGAGGCGGACGGCGGGGCGCGAGCCGACTTGCGCGCCCTGCCGATTGCTGTTCCAATTCCGCCCTGAAGGGGAGTAGCTCTACACACGCGGACCCGCTCCAGGCGGGCCGTCGTGCATGTCAGCAGGTCGTCAATACGAAGCGGCGGCGACAGCCGCGCTTCCGGCCTTCCGGGCAGACTTCACAGTCCTTGCCGAGCGAGACCTTCGACGCGGACCGCAGTCGTGCGGAGCTCGAAGGTGGATGGTCGTCCTCCGTTCAGTCTCGTCGCCGCCGCAGCCGTGTTCGTGCGTGCAGCCTGCTGAAGGAGTTCGCCTGATGGAGTTTCTGTCGCCTGCGTGGTTCTCCGCCCTCGCGGCCATCGTCGTCATCGACCTGGTGCTCGCCGGAGACAACGCGATCGTGATCGCGCTGGCCTGCCGCAACCTGCCGCAGCGGCTGCGGATGCGCGGCATCCTCTGGGGCACCGCGGGCGCCATCGGCATCCGCGTGGCCCTGATCGTCTTCGCGATCACGCTGCTCACGGTGCCGTACCTGAAGCTGGTCGGCGGCGTGCTGCTCGTCTGGGTGGGCGTGAAGCTGGTTGCGCCCGACGACGAGGACCAGCACGGCAACATCGAGGGAGGCGCGACGCTGATGTCGGCGATCAAGACCATCATCGTCGCCGACCTGGTGATGAGCTTCGACAACGTGATCGCGATCGCCGGCGCCGCGCAGCAGGCCGAACCGGAACACCAGACGAGCCTCGTGATTCTCGGGCTGCTGATCAGCATTCCGCTGATCGTCTGGGGCAGCACGCTGGTGCTCAAGCTGCTCGAGCGCTTCCCGCTGCTGATCACGCTGGGCGGCGCGCTGCTCGGCTGGATTGCCGGTGGCATGGTGGTGACCGACGTCGCCACCGTCGAGGCGATCGGAGAGCCGTCCGCGGCCTTGCGCTATGCAGCATCTGCCGCCGGGGCGGTGCTGGTGGTGCTGATCGGCAAGGTGCTGACCGCGCGGCGTCGGGCCGCCGCCTAGCCGGGCTGCACCGCGCGCCGGCGGCGCCGCCAGCCGGGCACCGCGTCGTGTCGCGCGCGCGATGCAGCGTCGCGTCGCGGCTCGCCGTCCGACCGAGCCGAACGGCCGTTCATGAAATAGTTCCTCGGGGGGTTTTTTCGCCGACGGTAGCCTGCTGCGCATGGCCGATGCCGAACATCCAGGGATGCGGGACCGCGAGGCCGCGGTCGCGATTCGCCTGCTCGTGAGCAGCGGCCAGTCGCCATTGCGCATCGTCCCGGTGGCCAAGGAGTGCCTGACCATCGGCCGGCGGCCCTACAACGACATTTCGCTGGACGACCTGACCGTCAGCGGCGAGCACGCGCTGGTCCGGACCCGCGGCACCGAGAGCGTGGTGCACGACCTCGACAGTCGCAACGGTACGCTGGTCAACGGCATGGCCATCAAGCAGCGGGTGCTCTGCGACGGAGACGTGATCGACATCGGCATCTATCGCCTGCGCTACGTGCTCGACCGCGCGGCGCTCGCCGAGATCCCGCTCCCCGAGGTGCGCCAGCCTTCGGCGTTCGTCGACTTCCTCAGTGGGCCGCTGGCAGGCACTTCGCAGCGGCTGGACCGGGCGATCACGCGCCTGGCCGGCCATGCCGAGCAGGTCGCGGTGATTTCGCGCCGCAAGGGCAGGTTCTACATCACCCACCTCGAGGGATTGACCGTTCCGCAGGTCAACGGCGAGGAGATCGGCCTGACCGCGCGACCGGTCGACGACGGCGACCTCATCGAGCTGGCAGGCGTGATGCTGCGCTTCCGGCTCGGCGGCTGAGCCGCCGGGCGGGACGGGTCGACGATGTCCCCGCTGCAGAAATCCAGGTTCTGGCGCGCGATCGCCGGCCTCGTGGTCGTCTTCGCCTTTTCCGCTGCGGACCTCGGCGCGTTTCGCGCGTCCGGCCTGTCGGCGCTCGATCGCGAGCTCTACGACGGGCGCCAGCGCCTGGCCGCGCCGGTGCTCGACGACCGCATCGTCATCGTCGACATCGACGAGCGAAGCCTCGCCGAGCAGGGCCGCTGGCCGTGGGATCGGGGGAAGATCGCGGCCCTGACCGAGGCGCTCGTCGACCGGGGCGGCGCGGCGGTCGTCGGCTACGACGTCGTCTTCGCCGAGCGCCAGGCGGGCACCGAAGACGACGCGCAACTGGCGCAGGCACTCGCCGACCGGCCGGTGGTGCTCGGCTACTACTTCAGCAGCGATCGCGAGGGCCGCACCAGCGGCGCGCTGCCTGCGCCGCTCTACGATGGCGACGCCGCGCGCGAGCTCGCACCGCGGATCACGCATGCCAGCGGATTCGGCGCCAACCTCGGCGAACTGCAGCACGCGGCGCGCGGCTCGGGGTTCTTCAATCCGTTCCTCGGGGGCGGCCTCGATCCCGACGGCGTCATCCGCGCGCTGCCGTTGCTGGCCGGCTATCAGGGGGCGGTCTACGATTCGCTGGCGGTCGCCGTGATGCGCGAGTACCTGGGCAATGCGTCGCTCGCGGTGCAGGGCGACCGACTCGCGCTCGACGGCACGCGCGGGCGCGTCGAGCTGCCGATTTCGGCCGGCTTCACCGCGATGGTGCCGCTGGCCGGGCGCGGCGGCCCTGGCGGCGGTCGCTTCCGCTACCTGTCGGCCACCGACGTGCTCGAAGGCCGCGTCGACTGGAACCTTCTGCGCGATCGCATCGTCCTCGTCGGCACCACGGCACCGGGCCAGACCGACCTGCGGGCGACGCCGGTCAGCGAGGTCTTCCCGGGCGTCGAAATCCACGCGTCGCTGATCTCCGGGGCGCTCGACGGGCGTGTCAAGCAGCGTCCGGTGGAGGCGCCGGCTGTCGGCGCCCTCGCCACGCTGGTAGTGGCCGGTCTGCTGGCACTGATCCTCCCGGCGATGGGGGCCGTCGGGGCGGTGCTGGCGGCGGTGGTCGGGGCGATGACGCTTGCCGGCCTCAACGCAATCGCCTACTCGAACCTGGGCCAGGTGCTGCCGCTGGCCGCTTCGCTCGCCGCGGTGCTGGTCCTGGGGCTGTTCAACCTGACCGCCGGGTGGTTCGCCGAAGGCAGGGCGCGCCGCGCGATGGTCGCGCTGTTCGGCGAGTACGTCTCGCCGGAACTCGTCGAGCAGATGGCGCGCGACCCCTTCAGCTACCGGATCGCGCGCAGCACGAACCGGGAGTTGACGATCCTGTTCGCCGACATCCGGGGCTTCACCCGGATCGCCGAGACGATGGAGCCGGAGGCGCTGCGCGAGTACATCAACGCGTTCCTGACCGGGATGACCGGCATCATCCACGCGCACCGTGGCACGGTCGACAAGTACATCGGCGACGCCGTGATGGCGTTCTGGGGCGCGCCGGTCGACGACCCGGCGCATGCCGACCATGCGGTGTCGGCCGCGCTCGCGATGCAGGAGGAGGTGCGCCGGATGTCGGAGACGCTGCGCGCGCGGGGCCTGCCGCCGCTCGCCGTGGGAATCGGCATCAATACCGGCGTGGTGCGCGTGGGCGACATGGGATCGAAGCTGCGGCGTGCCTACACGGTCATCGGCGACGCAGTGAACCTCGCGTCGCGCCTCGAGGGCTTGACCAAGCAGTACGAGGTACCGATCATCGTCGGCGAGGGGACGGTCCAGCGTTGCCGCCAGCACGCCTTCTTCGAGCTCGCTCGCGCCGCCGTCGCGGGCCGCGCCGAGTCGGTCAGGGTGTTCGTGCCCCGGGTCGCGCGCGAGGCGACTGGCGAGGCCGCGGCCACCCTGCCGATGACCGCACACGACCAGACGCCGACGAACGCCAGGGAAGCCTTGCATGAAGGTACGAGTCCTGGGGTGTAGCGGGGGAATCGGCGCGCGCGCCCGGACCACCTCGTTCCTCGTCGACGACGACGTGCTGCTCGATGCGGGCACCGGGGTCGAGGACCTGTCGGTCGACGAGCTGGCCGCGATCGACCACGTCTTCCTCACGCACTCTCACCTCGACCACATCGCGGCGCTGCCGCTGCTGGTCGACTCGGTCGGCGCGTTGCGCGACAAGCCGATCGTCGTTCACGCATTGCCCGAGACGATCGCTGCGTTGAAGACGCACGTGTTCAACTGGGTCATCTGGCCGGACTTCACCGAGATCCCGCACTACGAGCGCCCGTGGATGGTGTTCGAGCCGCTGTCGATCGGCAGCGTGGTCGAGGTGGGGGGCCGCTGGGTGCGCAGCCTTGCCGCGAGCCACACCGTGCCGGCGCTCGCGTTTCACGCATACACCGAAGAGGCGGGTCTCGTCTTCTCGGGAGACACCGGGCCGAACGACGAGTTCTGGCGGCAGGTCAACGGAGTGCCGAACCTGAAGTTCCTGATCATCGAGACCGCGTTCTCGAATCGCGAGCAGGACCTCGCGGTCACGGCGAAACACCTGTTCCCGATCCAGCTGGGCCAGGAACTGGCCAAGCTGCAGCGCGAGCCGCAGATCCTGATCACGCACCTCAAGCCGTCCGACCGCGAGATGATCACGCGCGAGATCGAGGCCTGGGCAGGGCGCTTCGCGCCGCGGGTGCTCGAGCGCGGCGACGTGCTCGAGCTGTAGCGGCGGCTGCCGGACCCGGGGTGCCGCATCTGGTCAGTTCCCGGGTGACGATTTCCGTCAGGAACTGCTCGGCCGGGGCGCCGGCCGCAGCCCCGTCTCCAGACCGCCGAAGCCCGGTGGCCGCCGGCGCGTGACGGACGTCACGGCTTCAGGACCCGGCAACCGTTCGTCGGCCCGAAGGCGCCGATCGTGGTCGGTGGCACGGTGCCTGCAACTGGTTTCCCGAGTCGACGAGGTCGGCCCACAACCCCACCATGGAAACGGGAGCTGAAGAGATGAAGATGCGCAAGCAACTGCAGAAGGGTTTCACCCTGATCGAATTGATGATCGTCGTGGCGATCATCGGCATCCTGGCGGCCGTCGCGCTGCCGGCGTATCAGGACTACACGACCCGCGCGAAAGTCAGCGAACTGCTCACGATGGCTGCGCCGGCCAAGCTGGCCGTTGCTGAAACGTCGTCGTCGATGGGCGGCCTCGCGTCGGTGACCGCGGCCAACAGCGGCTACGTGTTTCCCGGCGCCACCAAGTACGTGAGCGGCATCACCATCACCGACGCGACCGGCGTCGTGACGGTTGCCTCGACGGTGCCGAACGCCGCGGGCAACATCGTCCTCACGCCGACCGACGTCGGCTCGGGTCAGCTGCGCTGGGCCTGCACGACGACGATCACGGCGAAGTACGTTCCTTCGGAGTGCCGCTGATCCGGCTGGCTGATCGAACACGGCTGGGTCGCCGACAGGCGATCCGGGTCGCAGGTCGATCGGAAGGGGCGCGCGAAAGCGCGCCCCTTCGCTTTCGTGGTCGCGCGCGTCTCGATCCCAGTCCGACGCGACGCCCCGCGCGCGAGACGTCTAGCCGCCGCCCGATCGCCGCCCGGCCGCGAACGCTTCGACGACCCGCCGTGCGCTGCCTTCGATGGCCGGCGCATCGGCGCGGGCAGTGCCCTGCGCGTGCCCGAACACCGCGGTGATCACCGCGACTGCCGTCGCGCCCGCCTCGGCGACCTCGAGCGCGTTGCCGTCGTCGATGCCCCCGATCGCCACCGCGTGCATCCCGGCCTCGCGCGCCCGCGCGAAGAGCGCGAGGGGCGCGCGCACCGCGCCCGGCTTCACCGACGACACGAACACGCTGCCGAACGCCACGTAGTCGGCGATGCCGCCCACCGCGAGCGCGCGCTCGAACGAGTCGTAGCACGACACGCCGAGTACCGGCCCGGGCCCGAGCGCCGCGCGGATCGCCGCCGGGTCGCCGTCGTCGCGCCCGATGTGCAGTCCGTCCGCGCCGACGGCGCTCGCGAGTTCCACCGAGTCGTTGACGATGAACAGCGCGCCGCCATCGCGGCAGGCGCGCGCAAGGCGCTGCGCCTGGCGCAGTCGCTGCGCTGCGTCGACCGATTTGTTGCGGTACTGCACGGCCGATGCGCCGCCGCGAATCGCGGCACTCACCGCCATCACGAGCCAGTCGTCGTCGACCGTGTCGGGCGTCAACGCGTAGAGGCCCGTCGGCAACCGCTTCTTCATAGGGAAATCCTGTGCGTTTGTCGCAACACCGGAGCCACTGGTCGGCGATGAAAGGTGAGCACTTCCCCTCGAGGTTAACATCGCCGCACGGCCGCCGTAGAGCGCGCCGATACGAACGCATCCGGCGCCGGGCCCGCGGGGGCAGTGCGAGGAACCAGTCGAAGGGAACAAGCGATGAGCGACGCGCCGAACGCCGGGCACCGCACCTGGATGTGCCTGATCTGCGGGTGGATGTACGAGGAAGAGAAGGGGCTGCCAGACGAGGGGATCGCACCCGGCACGCGCTGGGAGGACATCCCGATCAACTGGACCTGCCCCGAGTGCGGCGCTCGCAAGGAAGACTTCGAGATGGTGGAGATATGAGATGAGCGGTGCCGCCGGGCTGACGGGTCTGAAGGTGATGGTGATCGACGACAGCAACACCATCCGTCGCAGCGCCGAGATCTTCCTGAAGCAGTCCGGCTGCCAGGTGATCCTCGCCGAGGACGGATTCGACGCGCTGGCGAAGATCGCCGACAACGATCCCGACCTGATCTTCTGCGACATCCTGATGCCGCGGCTCGACGGCTACCAGACCTGCGCGCTGATCAAGAAGAGCCCGCGCTTCAGCGAGACTCCGGTGGTCATGCTGTCCAGCAAGGACGGTCTGTTCGACCGCGCGCGTGGCCGCATGGTCGGCTGCGACCAGTACCTGACCAAGCCCTTCACGAAGGACAGCCTGCTGCGCACCGCGGGCGATTACGCACGGCGCACGGGCGAGTTGCACGGTGCCGGGCACGCGAGCGCCTGAGCCCGCGTCGACGCGAATACGGAACCGAGGAACCCCGAATGCCTTCGCAGAAGATCCTGGTGGTCGACGACTCTCCGACCGAGCGTTTTTTCATTGCCGAGCTGCTGACCAAGAAGGGCTACACGGTCATCACCGCCGAGAACGGTCAGGAGGCCATGGTCAAGGTGAAGGCCGAGCGCCCGAACCTGGTCGTGATGGACGTGGTGATGCCCGGCCAGAACGGCTTCCAGGTCACGCGCGCGCTGTCGCGCGATCCCGACACGCAAGGCATTCCGATCATCATCTGCACCAGCAAGTCCAACGAGACCGACCGCATCTGGGGCCTGCGCCAGGGCGCGCGCGAATACCTGGTCAAGCCCGTCAAGCCCGAGGAACTGCTGGCACGGGTCGCCGACCTGGCGCATTGACCATGGCCGATCGCAAGAACCTTCGCGAATTCCAGGCACGGCTGTCCGAGCGGCTGCGCCAGGCTGCGTCGGGGCCCGCGCAAGCGGCGCGCCTGGGCGTGCAGATCGGCGATCGGCGGCTGCTCATCGAGCTTTCCGAAGCCGGCGAGATCGTCGCGACCGACGGTGCGGTCACGCCCGTGCCGCTGACGCACGACTGGTTCAAGGGACTCGTGAACCTGCGCGGTTCGCTGTATGGCGTCTCCGACCTCGCGCGCTTCGAAGGGGGGACGTTCACGCCCGCCACGAAGGAGACGCGGATGGTCGCCTTCGCGCCGCGCCTGAACCTGAACGGCGCGATCCTGGTCGATCGAATGCTGGGCCTGCAGAACGTGTCGACCATGACCGAAGACGAATCGACCGGCTCGTCCGGCCAGCCGTGGCTCGGCCGCGGCTGGGTGGACGAGCAGGGCAAGCACTGGACCGAACTCAGCCTGGAAAGACTGGCGGGCGACGAGCGCTTCCTCGCCGTGAGTCGCTGAACTGCCTGCGGAGAAACCAAGATGAAAGTGGCGATCAAGCTTCCGGCGTTCCT
>JAHBZV010000058.1 GCA_019635275.1 Burkholderiaceae bacterium
AGCGGGGGATCGCAGACCAGCAGCGCGTTGCCGCGCAGCGGCGTGACCTGCATCAGGTTGAAGTGCGCCGGGGCGGCGACCTCGTCGACGAACGCCGCGTACGGACGCACGCGCGCCGGGTGCGCGGTCACTGCCGGCGGGCGACCGATGAACGCCGAGAGCGCTGACGCGAGGTTGCGCGCGAAGCGCTCGTGCGCCGCGTCGAGCGCAGGCATCGGTGCGCGCGACAGCGGATCGCGGCGCAACAGGTCGTAGGCCTGCACCGGATCGGCGCGAACGCCCTCGCCGGGCGCCTCGCTGCCCTGAACGCCGTCGAGCAGTGCGTCGACTTCGTCCTGCGACAGGAACGCTTCTGGCATGGCCGCCGCTACTGGATGATGAAGTGCGAGAAGTTCACCGCGAGCACCGGGTTCGGCCGGGCCTGCGCGAGCGAGACCTTGCGCGGCTGGGCGGCCGGCTCGGCCGCGCCGGCGGCTTCGGCCTGCCAGCCGAGCTCGTGGCCGGCGATCGCGGCCACCTCCTCGGCGAGCTTCTGCTTCCCGGCGATCGTCAACAGGTCCTTCGAGGAGCTCGAGGACAGCAGGAGCAGGATTGCGTTCCGGATCGCCGGCATCCGCGCCTTGAGCGCGGCCTCGGCGTGGCCGTCGACGACCTCGAGCGTCATCGCGAGCTGCGCGAAGCGCTCGCCGCCGTCGTCGGCGAGGTTGACGGTGAACTGGTCGAGCGGCACGAAGACGGAGCTGGCTCGCGGCGCGGAATCGGCGGTCGCGTGCCCGTCCGCGGCGGGCCGGGTCATCCACCAGGCGCCGCCGCCGCCGGCGGCGAGCAATGCCACGGCTGCGGCGACCACGAGCGGCCGTCGCGAACGCTTCTTCGGCGGGGGGTCCTGGGGGGCGGCCTGGTCCGGCATTTCAGCTCCTGCTTCGGGGTTCTCGGGCGACTCGTGAAAGTCGCTCCGGAACCGATTCTCGGCAGGAACGTCGCGGTGCAGTCAGCGGAAAAACGCCGGCTGGCACCGGCAATTCGGTCGACCCGTTCGGGCCACCTCGGATTCGCGTTGCGGCTCAGGCATACAGGTCCACCAGGCCGCGCAGCCTCGAGGATCGCGCGACGACGTTGCCGGGCGGCGCGGCACCGTCGTCGCCGGGGCCGGCCGGCGCAGCGACCGGCGCCGGCGCGCGGCCAAACGCGGACCCGCCCCCCGTCTCCTGGCCGGTGCGCCCGTCCGAGACGCTCGTACCGGCCAGCATCAGGCCTTGGCTCGCCAGCAGATCCTTCAACACTGGCAGCGTCTGCTCGATCGCGTGACGCGTCTCCGGCTGGGCCGCGCTGAACGCGATGCGCGCGGCTTCGCCGCTCAGCGAGAGTTCGATGCGCACCGGACCGAGCTCGCGCGGGTTCAGCACGATCTCGGCCTGTTCGATCCCTCGCAGCGCCAGCGTGCCGACCTCGCCGGCGAAGCGGTCGGCGAAGCCCGGGTGTCCGACCGGCGTCGGTACCGAGGCGTAGACCGGCGGTGCGGAGTTCGTGGCGACGTGCGAAGCGCCGGGCGCGGCGGCGAGCGCAGGCATCGCAGACGATGCAGTCGCGGTCGTCGAAGACGGTTGCGCCGGGACGTCGATCTGCGCGAAGCGCGCCTCGACGTCGCGCCCGTGCGTGCCCGAGCCGGCGATCGCGGGATCGTGGCCGGGCTTTCGGTGCAGCGGATCCGGGCCGGCCTGCGCGGGGGCCTTCGCGCTCGACCCGTCGGCCGCTGCCGGTTCGGCACGGGCCGCGTCGATGACGACGCCAGCCCCGGCGGGTCCCGATGATCCGGTCGCGGGCGCGCGTGCATCCGTCACCGCGCGAGCGTCGGCGCCGGCCACCGCGGGCGCGCAAGACTCGCTGGTCGGAACCGGGGCGGCGGCCGAAGCCGCTGCACGGGAGCCCTTGGCGCGTACGACGCCGGCGAACGAACCGGCATCCGGCGCGTCGCCGGCTTCCGGCGGCGTCGAGGGCGAGGTTGCGGAAGCGACGGGCGATGGCACCGGGACGACCGTCGCCACTGCTGGCGCGAGCGCCACGGCGGAGCCATCGGCGGGTAGTGCCGGCGACGCGGCGCTCGCGACGCTGGCATCGGCGCTGGCCTGATCGGTGCGGCAACCCGTCGCATCGTCGTCTCCACGATTCGACGCCGCTGAGGCACCCGGGGCACTCGTGGCATCGGGCTGCGCGGCAGCGTCGTCGCGCTCGTCGCGCGCTGTCTTCGCACGCGCTGCCGGCGCCTGCGCGGCGGCGCGTTGCGCCACCGCCATCGCCTCGCCGAAGGACGCGCTTGCGCCTCGGTCGGCGTCTCCCCTGCTCGACGGCTCGCGCGCGGCGTCGTGGCGTGCGTGGCCACGTGCGGCGCGGTCTGCTGCAGGGGTTCCCGCTGCGGAGCCGTCGGGGCGGGGCCGGGCGATCGAGGCCGGCAGCGATTCAGTTCTCATCGATGGTTTCTCCAGGGCGCCGTCGCACGATCTGCGCGGCGATCTCGTCGGTGCGACGCTGCTCGGCGCGCTGCAGGATGCGTCGCTGCAACGCTTCGCGGCGCGCGTGCACTGCCTCGAACGCCAGCAGACGGCGCTGGCGCTCGATCAATTCGGCGCGGTCGCGTTCGGCCGCATCGCGCAGCCCGTCGCGCTGGCGGGTCTGCTCGCCGATCGCCACGTCGAGCTTGCGCGTGAAGCCTTCGCGGGTGCGCAGCGACGGCGCGTCGGTTGCCGCTGGCGCCCGGCCCCGCTGAAGGTGCTCGCGCAGGTACGTCGACAGCATGTCGAGCGTGCGTTGCGCCTTGTCGACCTCGCGGTCTGCGCTGGCCGCGCGCGTGGCGGCGTCGTCGCGAACGCGCCGCGCCTGTTCGATCAGTCTTTGCAGGGCGTTGCGGTTCACGGATGGGTCGCTCCATGGGCGGCGTGATGGGCGCTGCCCGCGCCGCTGCTCGCGGCGAGCCGGGCCAGCGCCTGGCGCGAGGCCTCGAGGTCGCAGCGCTCGGCGACGTCCTGCTTCAGGAACCGCGAGATCTGCGGCAGAAGTGCGATTGCCAGGTCGGTCTCGGGATCCGATCCCGGCACGTAGGCCCCCACCGCGATCAGGTCGCGACTGCGCTGGTAGTGCGACCACAGCGACTTCAGGCGGCGCGCTTGCGCGACGTGCGCGGCGGGCACGACGTTGTTCATCACCCGGGAGATCGACTGCTCGATGTCGATCGCAGGGTAGTGTCCTGCGTCGGCGAGCGCGCGGGTCAGCACGAAGTGACCGTCGAGGAACGAGCGCGCCGCGTCGGCCACGGGGTCCTGCTGGTCGTCGCCCTCGGCGAGCACTGTGTAGAACGCAGTAATCGAGCCGTGACCGTCGGCGCCGTTGCCGGTGCGCTCGATCAGCGATGGCAGCCGCGCAAAGACGGAGGGGGGGTAGCCCTTGGTCGCCGGTGGCTCGCCGATCGCCAGTGCAACCTCGCGGGCTGCCATCGCGTAGCGGGTCAGCGAGTCCATCAGCAGCAGCACGTGCTTGCCGCGGTCGCGGAAGTGCTCGGCGACAGCGGTCGCGTAGACCGCGCCCTGCATCCGCGCCAGCGGCGGGGCGTCGCTCGGCGCGGCCACGACCACGGCGCGGCGCAATCCGTCCTCGCCGAGGATCTCTTCGATGAACTCCTTGACCTCGCGGCCGCGCTCGCCGATGAGTCCGACGACGATCACGTCGGCCGACGTGTAGCGCGCCATCATGCCGAGCAGTACGCTCTTGCCGACTCCTGCGCCTGCGAACAGTCCGAGTCGCTGACCGCGCCCGACGGTGAGCATCGCGTTGATCGCGCGCACGCCAGTGTCGAGCGCCTCGCGGATCGGCTCACGGTCCATCGCGTTCATCGGTCGCGCGTTGACCGGGCGGGGCTCGACGCCGGCCAGCGGGCCGCGGCGGTCGAGCGGCTCGCCGGCCGCATCGACGACTCGGCCAAGCAGGCCGTCGCCTAGCGGGAGCCGGCGCATCCGGTCGGTCGCACGCCGCCACGGGTGCGACGGCCGGTCGAGCGTGGGGGCGCGCACCGGCAGGTCGATCGGAGTCACGCGCGCACCCGGCGACAGGCCAAGCGTCTCGCCGGTCGGCATCAGGAACAGCCGGCCCTCGCTGAATCCGACCACCTCGGCCTCGACCGAGATGCCTTCGGCAGCATTGTCGCCCTGCGACACCTCGCACAGGCTTCCCACCGGCAGTCGAAGCCCCGACGATTCCAGCACCAGCCCCGCCGCGCGCACCAGCCGGCCGTGCGCGCCGAAGGGCGAGGCCGCCTGCAGCATCCGGCGATGGTTCTCGAGAAGGGCCGCCCAGGCGGCAGGAAGACTCATCCCTCCGCCTGTGTCGGTGCTTCGTTCACGTCGCGTCCGATCGCTGCGAGAGTGCGGCGCCAGCGCGTCGCGACCGTGGCGTCGATCTCGGCGCGCGGCGTCTCGATCCGGCAGCCGCCGGCCTCGATCGTCGGGTCGGCGACGATCTCGCAATTGCGCGCGGCCAGGCGCTCGCCCAGTTCGACGCGCACCAGCTCCGCGTCGCGCGGGTTCAGGTGCAAGTGCATGCGTACGCGCTCGTCGAGCAGGCTCGAAAGCGCTTCCTGGACGACCGGGACGATCGCTTCCGGCCGCACCGCGAGCGTTGCCCGCAGCGCGTGCCGTGCGACTTCGAGCGCCAGCGTCACGACCTGTTCGGCCGCATCGCGCTCGAGTTCGGCGAAGCGGTCGGCCAGCGCACCGCTCAGCGACTCGATGCGCTGGCCGAGCGTGGCGCCGGCCTGCTCGTCGGCCAGTCGCTGCTGGCGCCGCGCATGCTCCGTGCCGGCCTCGTAGCCGCGCTCGAGGCCTTCGGCGTAGCCCGCGTCGTGTCCGGCCCGGTAGCCCGCTTCGAAGCCGTCGCGCTCGAGCGGGTGCGACGCCGCATCGGCGGCGAATCGCTCGAACGGGTCGCCCGCGGCGCTTCGCGCTTCATCGGCTGCGGCCGTGCCGGGCACGGCGGCGTCCTCGTCAGGCGTGCCCGCTCGTGCGCCGGACAGCTCGTGCATCGCGAACGGTGTGTAGCGGTCCAGGCGCTCGGCAGCGATGATCCGGTTTCCGGCGCGCGGGGCGGCGCGCGCGGCCTGCGAACGACCGAGCGATGCGACGTGTTCCCGCAACGCGTCAGACGACAGCATCGCCGCCTCCGCCGCCGATTGCGATCTGCCCTTCATCGGCGAGGCGACGCGCGATCTTCAGGATTTCCTTCTGCTCGGCTTCGACCTCTGAAAGCCGCACCGGCCCCTTCGATTCGAGGTCCTCGCGCAGCGTCTCGGCCGCGCGCTGGCTCATGTTGCCGAAGACCCGCTCGCGGAACGCGGCGTCGGCGCCCTTCAGGGCGACGACCAACGACTCGCTTTGCACCTCGCGCAGCAGCAGCTGGATGGCGCGGTCGTCGAGACGGTCGAGGTCATCGAACGTGAACATCAGGTCGGCGATCGCCTGCGCCAGGCCCGCGTCGTGCTCGCGGATCGCGTCGAGGGTCGCGACCTCGGCGGTGCCGCCGAAGCGGGCGATGATCTCGGCGGCCGCCTTGCTGCCGCCGAGACGCGTACGTTCGTGGGCGTCGCTGCCTGCGAGCACGCGTGTGAGCACCTGGTCGAGCTCGCGCATTGCGCTGGGCTGCAGGCCGTCGAGCGTCGCGATCCGCAGCACCACGTCGTTGCGCAGTGCCTCGTCGAATTCGAGCAGCGTGGCCGCCGCATGCTCGCGGTCGAGATGCACCAGGATCGACGCGACGATCTGCGGATGCTCGTTGCGGATCAGTTCGGCCACCGAGCGCGGATCCATCCACTTCAGGCTTTCGATGCCCGCCACGTCGCCGCCCTGCAGGATCCTGCCGAGCAGCAACCCGGCGCGTTCCTCGCCCAGCGCCCGGCGCAGCACCGACTTCAGGTATTCGTCGGTGTTCTCGACGAGCGTGCTCAGCCCGGCCGACGCCCCGTGGAACCGCGCCAACACGGCATCGACCTTGTCGCGGCTGGTGGTTCGGATCCGCGACATCGCCTCGCCGAGCTTGTGCACCTCCTTTGGCGCGAGGTGACGGAATACTTCGGCCGCGGCGTCCTCCCCGAGCGCCATCAGGAGGATCGCGCTGTCGACCAGGCCCTCGTCGTTCATCGCTCAGGCTCCCTTGGCTTCGGTGCCGACCCAACTGCGCACGACGCTCGCGACGGCGGCCGGGTTGTCGCGGGCGATCTTCAGGATCTCGTCCTGCCGCGCCGGCGGCGCGGCGGCACCGCCTGACGGCAGGGGCAGTTGCAGCGGGTCATCGACGCGCTCGGCCACCCGCGCGGCCGGCGCCGGTGGGCGGGCAAGGGCCTTCAGTGCCGGCCGGATCAGCGTGAAGATCACGATCACCGCGAGCAGCAGAAGCCCCAGCTGCTTGCCGACGTCACGCGCCAGCGCGATGTTTTCCGGCTGTTGCCAGATCGCCAGGGCCGGCTCCTTCGGTGCCTCGATCTCCGTGAACGGCGCGTTGACGACGTTGATCGAGTCACCACGCTCGCGGTTGAAGCCGATCGTTTCGCGCACGAGCGCGTTGACGTTCTCGAGCTCGGCGGGCGTGAGCGGCGCGAGCGTTACCTTGCCGGATTCGTCGACGGTACGGCGGTGGTTGACGACGATCGCCGCGGTGAGCCGGCGGATCGTTCCGGTCGCATTGCGGGTCACCCTGACCGTCTTGTCGACCTCGTAGTTCGTCGTCGCCTCACGGCGGCCGCCGGCGCTGCCGGGGCGGCCCGCGGCGGCTGCCGCAGTGGGCTGCGCCGCGCCGTTGACCGGAGCGGTCGCGGGCACCGGGGGCTGGTTCGACAACGCGCCCGGGATGCCCTGCGCCGCGGCGCTCGCATCGGCGGATTCGAGTACTTGCTGGCTCCTGACGGCGGCCGGCTCGCCACCCTGGTTGGGGCGGTACTGCTCGGCGGTGGACTCGCTCTGCGTGAAGTCGACGTCCGCGGTCACCTGCGCGCGGACGTTGCCGGTGCCGACGATCGGCTCGACGATGTCGAGCACGCGCTGCGTGAAGCCCGACTCGAGTTGGCGAACGTAGTTCAATTGCGACGCGTCCAGCCCGTTGGCCGGCGACTCGCCGTCCGAAGAAAGCAGGGACCCGGTCTGGTCGATGACGCTGACCTGCTTCGGCGCGAGGTCGGGGACCGAAGAGGCGACGAGGTGGACGATTCCGGCGACCTGCCCGCGGTCGAGCGTGCGGCCCGGATAGAGGCTGAGCAGCACCGACGCAGAGGGCTTCTGCTGCTCGCGCAGGAACCCGTTCTGCACCGGCAGCGCCAGGTGCACGCGCGCGTTCTGCACGGCGGCCAGCGACTGGATCGAGCGCGCGAGCTCGCCTTCGAGCCCGCGCTGGAAGTTCAGCCGCTCCTGGAACTGCGTGACACCGAACTTCTGGTTCTCCATCAGCTCGAAGCCGACCGTTCCGCCGCGAGGCAGTCCCTGCGACGCGAGCTTCAGCCTCGCGTCGTGGACCCGGTCCTCGGGAACCAGGATCGCCGCGCCGCCCGGTGCGAAACGGTAGGGTACGTTCATCTGCGAGAGCGCCGCGATCACCGCGCCGCCGTCCTTGTCCGACAGGTTGGTGAACAGCACCCGGTAGTCGGGCTGCCGCGACCAGGCCAGCGACGCGACGACGATCGCGACCAGGGCCGCCAGGCCGGCGAGGGCGGCGAGCTTGCGCCTGAGCGGAATTGCGGCGAGTCCCGTCGCCGGGACCCCCGGGGCCGGGAGGGTTTGGGCGTTTGCGTTCATGCGGCCGATTATTCGGAAACTGCAGGCCCCTGGATCGCGCAAATAGCGGGTGCGAATGCCGCTATTTCGCGCTTGTCGCCAGGCCGGGGCGCGAGACGATGGCGACAGGCGGGGAGCGGCCCGGGTGGTCCGGGCGCCGCTTCGCCGTCATCGGCAGGAGACTCCGATGGACGTTCGCTTTCCCCCCGTGGCAGGCGCGGTCGTGCCGGCCCCCGGAGCGCGCGCCGCGACCGGCGTCGCGCCGACCGCGACCACCGGTGCGCCCGGGTTCTCGGGCGTGTTGAAGGACGCGCTGCAGACCGTCAGCCGGCTGCAGGACGAAACGGCGACGCTGCAGCGACAGTTCCAGCTCGGCGATGCAAAGGTCAGTCTCGAGCAGACAATGATGGCAATGCAGAGCTCTCAGATTGCCTTCCAGGCGGCCCTGACGGTGCGCAACCGCCTGGTGGCGGCCTACACGGACATCATGAACATGCCGGTCTGAACGCGCGGCGACGCCGGTCAGCGGCGTCGGCCGAGACGTTTCTCGAGATCGAGCACGTAGATCTGCACCTGGCGCAGCACATCGCCGGGCATGGCGTGGAATGCGACGCCGACCCGGTGCGCGCCGTTGCCGCAAGGGTGTTCGTCGACGTGCCGCACCGACAGGTCGCAGGGCAGCATCCGCCCGTCGGCGGTTTCGATCCGGCAATGCGGCCAGATCGTGCCGGGCTCGGGCGCGGCCACCGACGGCGGCAGCAGGATCGACGCCCCGCCGACGCTGAGATCGGTCAACCGGTAGCGGACTTCGCCGTCCGGCGGCACGCGGCAGACGCAGCACGCCTCGTCGCTGCCGGGCAGCGGCACCCTGAACGCGTCGCGGCGCTGGATCCGGTGCAGCACGGCGGGAAGCGGCGCGCGCAGAAGCGCGCCTTCGCGCTCGTGCACGACCGCGAAGCGCTCGAGGCGAAACTGCGTCTTGACCTGGCCCGGGAACGCGACGCCGACGACCCGACGCGCCTGCGCCAGCACGTGTGCGAACGGCTCCTGGCCCGAGAGGTCGAAGTCGACTTCGGCGTCGGCGGCGCGCAACACCTGCGAGACTGCGAAGTCCGCGAGGCGCTCGTCGGCGTACAGCGTGACCAGGACGTGGCGTTCGGCCAGTTCACGCAGGATCGCGCGCACTGCCAGCGTCCCTTCGATCCGGAACTCCGCGGGCAGCGCATCGACCGGATCGGGGTGGATCGTGTCGGGCGACGCGGACGGCATGGGGCAGGGTCGGGTTCAGGCCGCTCCCGCGAGCGGGCCGCCGGCGGCGCGGGGAAGGGCGAACAGCCGGTCCAGCTGCAGGCTCGCCGGGTCGGCCAGGTGGCGGACCTCGGCGTCGATCGACAGCAGGCGCCTGACGATGCGCAGGCGCTCGCGGCGCTGGCCTGGATCGAGCCGGCGAAGCGGATCGGCGCCATCGAGGCGCGTTGCGAGCTCGCGGATCGCGTGCTCGATGCGCGCGACGCGCGCCCAGTCGCCTGCGCGCGCGGCCTGGAGCATGACCGCGGCTGCGGACTCGATTTCCCGATACTGCCCGAGGATCGGAGCGCCGGGATCGGAGGCGTCCTCGAAAACTGGCATCTCAAGTTGCTCGTGATGGGGTCAGGCAGCCACCGGCGCGCGACGCGCCGGAGGGCCGATGGCGATCCAGGCCTCGCGCAACTGCTGCAGCATGCCGGACACTTCGGCGTACCGGGCGTCGTCCGCAGAGGCATTGGCCGCCAGCAGCCGGCCGATCATGTACTCGTAGAGCAACGCCAGGTTCGACGCGATCTCGCCGCCGCGCGGATCGAGCGATGCCTTCAGGCCTTCCTCGAGGATGCGCAGCGCCCGTGTCGTCGCCGCTCCGCGCAGCGCGGTGTCCGCGTCGCGCCCGGCCCCGCGGGCCTGTGCGATCGCGCCGAGCGCACCATCGAAGAGCATCGCGACCAGCCCATGCGGGTCGGCCTGGGCGACCGCCGTCTCGAGATCGAGCTTGCGATAGGCGGACGCTGCGGGTCGGTGCGAGGCGAACATGATTCGGGTGTTCCTGGGCTGGGTTCCTGTGAACCGGTCTTCTGGTTATCGACGCGAGTCGCGCGGTCTTGAGCAGCGGACCGACCGGCGACGGGGCCGGCGTCTCGGCGGCGTCAGCCCCTGGACGACGCGTTGCTGTCGAGCAGCGACTGCACGCTTGCGAGCGATCCGGTCATCTGCGCAAGGTTCGCGTCGAGTGCGGTGTACTGGCGCAGCAGCCGCTTCTGGATCTCGGTCAGGCGCGCCTCGAGCCGTTCCTGTTGCTGTCCGATGGCCTTCTCGCGCGCGTGCAGCGAATCGGTGGCGCCGGTCAGGACGCCGTCGGCCGCGAGCATCGCATCGAGCCGCGCGACCAGCCGCCTGGCCATCCCGTCGTCGGCGGCGGTGGCTCCGGAGCGGGCGAAGAACGCCTGCACCGCCGACGGGTCCGCCAGCGCGGCGTCGAGTCGCGCGGCGTTCGCCGCCAGGGAACCGTCGCGTTGCACCTCGATGCCGAGCGCGCTGAGACTGTTCGGCGCACTGGTGCCGACGGTGCCGCGCAGGATCTCGCGCAGCTGCTGCTGGACGCGCACCACGGTCTGGTCGCCCTGCAGCGGGCCCGCCGTCTTCGTGTCGGGATCGTAGCGGACCTGGTCGGCAAGCAGCTTGTTCAGGTCGTTCCACGACTTGACGAACGCGTCGAGCGAGCCACGCAGCGACGCGCTGTCGGTGCCGACGGTCACCTCGACCGGCGACGTCGTCGCGCGGCCCAGCTCGAGTGTCACGTTCTCGATCACCCCGGTCAGGCGGTTCGACGGCGAGGACACCTGCAGCCCGTTGACGGTGACCAGCGCGTCCTGCGCCGATTGCGTCAGCGACAGGTTGCGCCCGGAGCCCGCGGCGGCCGCGGGGTCGAAGGCGAGGGCAGACAGGCCGATTGCGTCCTGGCTGGCGCCGTCGGCGTCGTCGACCGCGACGCTGAACGCCTGCGCGGCGCCCGAGTCGGTGCTGCGCAGCATCAGCCGCTGCCCGCTGCCGTCGGCGACCAGCGAAGCGGTGACGCCGGCCCCGGCGGCATTGATCGCGTCGCGCACCTGCGCCAGCGTCGAGCCGGCGGCGATCGTGACCGCGACTTCCGGTCTTGCCGCATCGGGAGTGAACGAGGTGCCGGCGGCGTCGAGCGCGCCCATCCGGATCCGCAGCGTGCCTTCGCCGACCACTGCCGCGCTGTCGGCGTACGCGCCGCTCGCCACGGTCTGGCGCCGCGCGAGCTGCGCGACCTCGATGGAGTACCCGCCCGCGATCGCGCCGCTGCCCGCGGTGGCCTTGACCGCCGCCGCGTCGCTGCTGCCGGCCGTGGAGGCCTGCCAGGTGCTGTTGCGCGTCAGCGCCCGCGCCGCGTCCTGGAACGACGCGAGCGCCGATTGCAGCTTGCCGAACGCGGACAGGCGGGTCTGGACGCCGGAGAGGTTCTTCTGGATTGCCTGCAGCGGCTGACGCTCGATCTGCATCAGCTGCGAGACGATCCCCTGAACGTCGATGCCGCCGGCGGCGGCGCTGATCGTGCTCATCTGGTCCCTCCGGAGGCGACGGAAGTCGCGCAGCCCGCGCCGTCCATCCGCATCAGTGGTCTTCGGCGCGAGGCGCCGGTTCTTGAGCCGGCTCCTTCGACGGGTTGACCGGCCGTAGTGTGCCGCTCGCCTGCGGCACGGAAGGGCGGAAAAGCGACGCTCCGCCGGCGCTATTCGGCGCCGACGGAGCGTCCTGGCGGATCGCTGCGCCGCCGCGCCGGCCGCGGTGGCCGGCGCTTCGGCTCGACGACTCAGCGCAACAGCGCGAGAACGTTGTTGGGCAGCGAGTTGGCCTGCGACAGCATCGCCGTGCCGGCCTGCTGCAGCACCTGCGCGCGGGTCAGCGCGGCGGTTTCGGCGGCGAAGTCGGCGTCCATGATCCGGCTGCGCGCCGCAGCCTGGTTCTCGGTGGCCACCTGCAGGCTGCCGATGACGGCGTCGAACCGGTTCTGCACGGCGCCCCAGTTCGCGCGCTGCGTGTTCAGCGTCGTCAGCGCGGCGTCGATCGCGGTCATCGCCGCGTTCGCGTTCGTTGCGTCCGCGCCGGTCACGCCGGCGCCCGTCGCGGCGGTGATCGTCGCGTCGGCCGACAGGTCGGTCGCCGCGACGCTGATCGTGTCGCCGACGTTCGCGCCGACCTGGAAGACCTGCGCGGTGCCGGTGGCGAGGATCGCCGTCCCGTTGAACTTCGTCTTGGTGATCGTGTCGGTGATCTGCGAGCTGAGCTGCTGGTACTCGGCGTCCAGGTTGGCGCGGTCGGCCGTGCCGTTGGTCGCGTTGGCGGCCTGCACCGCGAGCTCGCGCATCCGCTGCAGCATGTCGCCGACCTTGCCCAGCGCGCCCTCGGCGGTTTGCGCGAGCGAGATGCCGTCGTTGGCATTGCGGATCGCGACATTCATGCCGCGCACCTGCGAGTTCATCCGCTCGGCGATCGCCAGGCCGGCGGCGTCGTCCTTCGCGCTGTTCACGCGCAGGCCCGACGAGAGGCGCTGCACGGCCAGGGCGAGCGCACCCTGGGTGGTCGTCAGATTGCGCTGGGTGTTCAGCGAAATCAGGTTGGTGTTGATGATCTGGGCCATGGACCGAACTCCTTGATCTGTGTGGTGGAGGATCCGTCAGGGCAGGTCCGAAGTCAGACCCTTGGCGGACGGCGGGGACTCGCCCCGGCCCTTGCCTTATCGGCGCAACGCGATCGCACCTTTAACCGCCGCAACGAACGGCGGCTTTCGGGCGCTCCGCGGCGGCCCGCACGACCCGCGGAGACACGACGTAGGAATTCTTCCTATCGCGCGCGGAGTTCGCCCGAGCCGAACTTAGGCGGATCTCGGATTCATGAAAGGGCCCGGCCGGCCGACACTGGCTCCACCTCGCGGGCCGCCGGCGCGCGTGAACGGCGCACCGCCGGGCCAACGAGAGCAGGAGGAGACACCGATGCAGTTCGACGACAGGATGATGACCGAGATACGGGAGGCCAACCTCTCGTACCTGATTCTCGCGCAGCGCCTGATTCGCGCCGACAAGGCGCAGGCGCTGTACCGGCTCGGAGTCTCGGAGGAGACCGCGGACGTGCTCGACGCCTTGACGCCGAGCCAGCTGATGAAGGTCGCGGCGGGCAACGTGCTGATGTGCCGCTTCCGCTTCGACGACGCGATGCTCTGGTCGCTGCTCACCGACCATGGCCGCACCGTCGAGGGCGACGCCGAGCGCAGCGCCGGACGCCTGCACGCCAGCATCCTGATGGCCGGCAACTTCGACGAGGCGATCGGATCATGACGGCGCGCAGCGTCCTCGAGGACACCCGACAGGTGCAGCGCGCGGTCGAGCTGATCCGGCTCGGCGCGCGGCTGCAGATGCTGCAGGCCGAGACGGCGCTGCCGTACGAGCGGCTGCTCAGGCTCTACAAGGAAGTGGCAGGCCGCTCGCCGTCCAAGGGGCAACTGCCGTTCTCGACCGACTGGTTCACGTCGTGGCAGCCGAACATCCACGCGTCGCTGTTCTTCAATATCTACTCGTACCTGCTCAAGAGCAGTCCGCTCGACGACGTCGAGGCGATCGCCAAGGGCTACCAGCTCTACGCCGCCGAAGTCTCCGCGCTCGGCGTCGAGCCGCTGCTGTCCATCACCCGCGCCTGGCGCCTGGTGCGCTTCGTCGACTCCGGAATGCTGGCGACGATCCGGTGCACCCGCTGCGGCGGTCACTTCGTCGGCCACGCCTACGAACTCGAGCGTGACTACGTCTGCGGGCTCTGCGAGCCGCCGGCGCGCGCCGGGAGGGCGCGGCGCGCCGGCGCGATCCACTAGGGCGTGTGAACACGCCCTGGAACCCCCGCCCGGCCTGCCCGGGCGAGCGGGCCTGACCGGACGGCGCGCCAGGCGGCCGTTCGTTCCGGGCGTCCGGCGCTTCGCTCAAGAAGCCGCCTGCGCGACCGAAAAGGGGAGGGTAGCCCCGCGGGCCCCGTCCCGAAGATCCCCCCAGGATTTCGTCGCGCATGTTCGTTCTCATCGGTTACCTGATCGTCGTCGGCTCCGTCCTGGGTGGCTACCTGCTCGCCGGCGGACACATGGGTGCGCTGTTCCAGCCGCTGGAGTTGCTGATCATCGGCGGCGCCGCGATCGGCGCATTCGTCGTTTCCAACTCCGGCAAGGCCCTCAAGGCGGTGGTGCAGGCCCTGCCTTCGCTGCTGAAGGGTTCGAAGTACACGAAGGCGCGCTACATGGCGCTGATGGCGCTGCTCTACGACATCCTGTCGAAGGCCCGCAAGGAGGGGCTGATGTCGATCGAGAACGACGTCGACAACCCGGGCGAGAGCCCGCTGTTCCAGCGCCATCCGACCATCGCGAACGACCACCACCTGGTCGAGTTCGTCACGGACTACCTGCGGATGATGGCCTCGGGCAACCTGAACGCGCTCGAGATCGAGAACCTGATGGACAACGAGATCGAGACCCACCATCACGAGGCGATGGCGCCGTCGCACGCGATCCAGAAGATGGCAGACGGGCTGCCGGCGTTCGGCATCGTCGCGGCCGTCATGGGCGTGGTTCACACGATGGGCTCGGTCGGCAAGCCGCCGTCCGAACTCGGACAGATGATCGCGCACGCGCTGGTCGGCACCTTCCTCGGCATCCTGCTCGCCTACGGCTTCGTGTCGCCGCTCGCGACGCTGATGGAACAGAAGGTCGACGAGAGCACGAAGGAGCTGCAGTGCGTGAAGGTGACGCTGCTCGCGAGCATGCAGGGCTACGCCCCGTCGATCGCGGTCGAGTTCGGGCGCAAGGTGCTCTATTCGACGGAGCGACCGAGCTTCAGCGAGCTCGAGGCGCACGTGAAGCAGAAGAAGGCCTGAGCGACGGAGCCCGCGATGGCCGCCCCCGACAGGAAGGTCCAGCCGATCGTCGTCAAGCGGATCCGCAAGGTGAGCCACGGTGGTCACCACGGCGGGGCCTGGAAGATCGCCTATGCCGACTTCGTTACCGCGATGATGGCGTTCTTCCTGCTCATGTGGCTGCTCGGCTCGACGACCAGCGGCGACCTCCAGGGGATCGCGGAGTACTTCCGCACGCCGCTGAAGGTCGCGTTGTCGGGGGGCAGCGGCTCGGGCGACAGCTCGTCGGTGATCAAGGGGGGAGGCACCGAGCTGACACGGACGATCGGCGCCGAGCGACGTGGTGATGTCGAGGCGCGCCAGAAGAAGGTGAACCTGCAGGCGTTGCGCGCCGAGTTGCGCCGCGTCGAGGCGCAACGCCTCACCCGGCTGAAGGCGCAGGTCGAGGAAGTGATCACGAAGAACCCGAAGCTCGCCGAGGTCAGGTCGCAGATCCGGCTCGACCTGACGCCGGATGGCTTGCGCATCCAGATCGTCGACGACCAGAACAGGCCGATGTTCGACCTGGGCAGCGCGACCGTGAAGGACTACATGCGCGACCTGCTGCGCGAGATCGGAGGCGTGCTGAACAGCGTGGAGAACCGGGTCAGCCTGTCCGGCCACACCGATTCGGCGCCCTACGGAAGCGGCGAGCGCGGCTACTCGAACTGGGAACTGTCGGCGGACCGCGCGAACGCGTCGCGACGCGAGCTGGTCGCAGGTGGAATGAACGAATCGAAGGTCGTGCGCGTGATCGGCCTCGGTCCGTCGCTGATGTACGACAAGGACAACCCGCGCAACCCGATGAACCGGCGGATCATGATCATGGTGCTCAACCACGACGCCGAGGAACGCGTGTTCCAGGGTACCGAGGTCGACGCGTCCGACGGCTCGGAGCTCGAGACCGCGCTGGGCGGCGACGCCGCCGGGATGCGCGCCCACATCGACCAGCCAGCGCCCGGGGAAGAGCCCGCACGCCGCTGACGACGGCGCTGCGAATTGGCCGGGCGGAGCACCGCTTTTCGGCACTTGAGTTTTCCGCGCCCTGCGAATAATCGGTTTCGACACCCGAAACCGGAGCCCGTGCGCAGGCGCCATGGCCGACAACGAAGCCAGTCGCGAAGACCGACAACTCCCCGCATCCGAGCGCCGGATCCAGAAGGCGCGCGAGGAGGGCCGGGTCGCGCGCTCGCGCGACCTGGGGCACTTCGCTGTACTCGGTGCCGCGCTGGTCGGCGCAGCCGCGATCGGCCCGTCGATGGCTCGCGAAACGATCGCGATGCTGCGCGGCGCGCTCACGTTCGGGCGCCAGGCCGCCATCACCCCGCAGCACCTTCCCCAGATGCTCGCCTCGCTCGGCGCCGACGCGTTCGCTGCGACGCTCCCGCTGGTGGCCGGCCTGTCGGTGGTGGCGATCGCCGCGACGATGATTCCTGGCGGCGTGGTGCTGTCGACGAAGCCGCTCGACTTCGATCCGTCGCGGCTGAACCCGTCGAACGGCCTGAAGCGGCTGTTCTCGGTGCGCGGTGCCTTCGACCTGGCGAGGCTGCTCGTGCTGTCGTTGGCGCTGGCGGCGATCGGCAGCTGGTTCGTCGCCACCAGCCTGCCGGAGTTCGCCGGGCTCGCCGTGCGGCCGCTGGCGCAGGGGCTCTCCGGGGGCGCGTCGCTGATGGGCGCCGGCCTGGTCGCGCTGGTCGTAGTGCTGGCGGCCGTGGCGCTCGTCGACGTACCGTTCCAGTGGTTCAGACATCGCGCCGACCTGAAGATGACCCACCAGGAGGCGCGCCAGGAAGCGAAGGAATCCGACGGCGATCCGATGCTGCGCGGCCGGATGCGCGCGCGCCAGCGCGAGATCGCCGGACGCCGGATGCTCGCGGCCGTGCCGACCGCAGACGTCGTGGTCACCAACCCGACCCACTACGCGGTGGCAATCCGCTATGACGAGTCGGCGATGGGCGCGCCGCGCGTCGTGGCCAAGGGCGCCGACCTGATCGCGGCGCGGATCCGGGAGCTCGCGGCGCAGTCGGGCGTGCCGTTGCTCGAGGCGCCCCCGCTGGCGCGAGCGCTGTACGCACACGTCGAGGTCGACCGCGAGATCCCGGCTGCGCTGTACACCGCCGTCGCGCAGGTGCTCGCGTGGGTCTATCAGCTGCGCCACGGCGCCGGCGCGCCCGGAAGGACGCCCGCCGCACCGGCCGCGATCGAGGTGCCGTCGGGGCTCGACCCGGCCGCGCGCGGCGAGGGCGACGCAATGCCTGGAGCCCGCCAGTGAGCGGCGCCGGAAAGCTCGTCGTGGCCGCCCCGGCGACCGGCGGGCAGCGCGTGCGCGTCGCGGGGGTGATGCTGAACCTTCCGCCATGGAAGGCGCTCGCCGCACCGGTCGTGATCGTGCTGGTGCTGGCGATGATGATCCTGCCGCTGCCGGCGCCGCTGCTCGACCTGCTGTTCACCTTCAATATCGCGCTCGCGCTGCTCGTGCTGCTGGTGGCCGCCTACACGGTGCGGCCGCTCGAGTTCGCGGTGTTTCCGTCGGTGTTGCTGGTGACGACGTTGCTGCGCCTGTCGCTGAACGTCGCGTCGACCCGTGCGGTGCTGATGCACGGGCACACGGGCACCGACGCCGCGGGAAAGGTGATCGAGTCGTTCGCGAACTTCCTGATCGGCGGCAACTTCGCGGTCGGAATGATCGTGTTCTCGATCCTCACGGTGATCAACTTCGTGGTGGTCACCAAGGGCGCCGGCCGCATCGCCGAGGTTTCGGCCCGTTTCGCGCTCGACGCGATGCCGGGCAAGCAGATGGCGATCGATGCGGACCTGAACGCCGGACAGATCGACCAGGCCGAGGCCCGGCGCCGCCGCACCGAAGTGTCGCGCGAGGCCGACTTCTACGGTTCGATGGACGGGGCCTCGAAATTCGTCCGCGGCGACGCGATCGCCGGCATCCTCATCGTCTTCATCAACGTGATCGGCGGCCTGCTGATCGGCACCACGCAGCA
>JAHBZV010000059.1 GCA_019635275.1 Burkholderiaceae bacterium
CGTGCCCAGGCCGGCGACCGGGAAGACGGCCTTCCTGATGCGGCGTCGGATCGGTGTGCTCATCGTCATTCGCTTCCGTGGAGGGATCACAAGGGCCGCAGGCTCAGCCGGCGGTCATCTTCAGCAGCGCGTCCTCGTCGATCACCGTGACGCCGAGCTCGCGCGCGCGCTCGAGCTTGGAGCCGGCTGCCTCGCCGGCCACGACGAAGTCGGTCTTGCGCGACACCGACGACGCGACCGTCCCGCCGTGCCGGCGGATCAGCTCGTGTGCCTGCTCGCGCGACATCTTCGGCAGCGTGCCCGTGACCACGAAGGTACGCCCCGCCAGCGCGTCGCCGACGCGCTGCGACTCGCGCGCGAACTCGATGCCGGCCGCGCGCAGCGCGGCGATGACCTCGCGGTTGTGCGGCTCGGCGAAGAAGCGCTGCAGGCTGGCGACGATCTCGGGGCCGATGCCTTCGAGCGGCACCGGCTCGAGCGGTTCGCCGCGCGCACGGCGCCGGGCGTTGTCCTTCTGTACCGCGGCCTTCGCTTCGGCAAGCGCCGACCAGTCTTCGTGCATCAGTGCGTCGGGATCGCGGTAGCGTTGCGCGAGTACCCGGGCGACCTCCTCGCCGACGTGCCGGATCCCGAGCGCGAACAGGAAGCGCGCGAAGTCGGCGCGACGCGAGGCGTCGATCGCGGCGACCAGGTTGGCCGCCGACTTCTCGCCCATCCGCTCGAGCCCGGCGAGCGTCGCGACGTCGAGCCGGTACAGGTCGGCCGGCGTGCGCACCAGCCCGCCGTCGACGAGCTGGTCGACGAGCTTCTCGCCCAGGCCCTCGATATCCATTGCCCGGCGCTGCGCGAAGTGCAGCAGCGCCTGCTTGCGCTGCGCCGCGCAGTACAGGCCCCCGACACAACGCCAATCGGCCTCGCCCTCCTCGCGCGCCACCGCCGAGCCGCACACCGGGCAGGCGCGAGGCATCGTGAATGCGCGCCGGCGCGGCGGCTCGCCGCGGTGCTCGGGCAGCGCACGCACGACCTCGGGGATCACGTCGCCGGCCCGGCGCACGACCACCGTGTCGCCGATCAGCAGGTCCTTGCGGGCGATCTCGTCCTCGTTGTGCAGCGTCGCATTGGTGACCGTGACGCCGCCGACGAAGACCGGTCGCAGGCGCGCGACCGGGGTCAGCTTGCCGGTGCGCCCGACCTGCACCTCGATGTCGAGCAGTTCGGTGAGCGCTTCCTCGGCGGGGAACTTGTGCGCCAGCGCGAACCGCGGCGCGCGCGCGACGAAACCGATGGCGTCGTGCCAGTCGCGGCGATCGACCTTGTAGACGACGCCGTCGATGTCGTACGCCAGCGTCGGACGCAACGACTGCATGCGCCGGTAGAACGCGAGCAGCCCCTGGGGGCCGTCGGCCACCGTGCGCTCGGCGCCCACCGGGAGCCCTGCCCGGGCGAGCCAGTCGAGCAGCGCCGAGTGCGCGTCGGGCAGGTCCACGCCCGACGCCTCTCCGACCCCGTAGGCGAAGAAGCGCAGCGGCCGCGAGGCGGTGACCGCGGGATCGAGTTGCCGCAGGCTGCCGGCCGCCGCGTTGCGCGGATTGACGAACTCGCGATCTCCTGCGCTGCGCTGGCGCTCGTTGAGCCGCTCGAAGTCGCGCCGGTACATCAGCACCTCGCCGCGCACTTCGAGCGCCGGCGGCGCGGCGCCGAGCAGCCGCAACGGAATCGCGCGAACGGTCCGGATGTTCGCGGTGATGTCCTCGCCGGCGGCGCCGTCGCCGCGGGTCGCGGCCTGCGCGAGCAGCCCGTTCTCGTAGCGCAGGCTCACCGCGACGCCGTCGTACTTCAGCTCGGCGCTGTAACGCAGCTTCGCGTCCGGCAGTCCCTCCTCGGCCAGCCGCTCGCGCACCCGCCGATCGAACGCCAGCACCTCGTCGTCGTCGAACGCGTTGTTCAGCGACAGCATGGGCACCGCGTGGCGCACCGTGGCGAACGCCCCCGAGACGGCTCCGCCGACGCGCTGGGTCGGCGAGCCCGCAACGGCGAGCGAGGGGTCGGCCTGCTCGAGTTCCTGCAGTTCGCGGAACAACCGGTCGTACTCCGCGTCGGGCACGCTCGGCGCGTCGAGCACGTAGTACTCGTAGTCGTAGCGGGCGAGCAGTTCGCGCAGCTTCTCGGCGCGCTTCTTGGCGGTGTTCACCGGGTTCGCCAGCGTGTCGGATGGCGGCGATCCGCCGGCGTCAGTTGAAGACCCTGAGCGCCAGGGCCGATCCCGCCGGCAAGCCGATCGCCTCGAGCGACTCGTAGCGCTGCGCGAGCTGCCGGCCGATCTGCGCCAGCGCGGATTCGGCCAGCGGGCGCCCGCCGTCGTCGACCAGCCGCCCGCCCACGCGCCGCGCGCAGGCGTTTGCCGCCTCGAGCATCTGCCCCCAGGCGTCGGCGTCGGGCATCGTGCGCGGCACGTCGAGCAGGAACGTGAGGCGATCGGGCACGTCGGCCAGGGCGACCGAGAACACCACGTCGCCCTGCGCGCCAATCCGCGCGTACCGGTTGCTGCCGCGCTCGATCACCGACAAGGCGCCGGCCAGCGCCGCGAGTTGCGCAGGCCCGAGCGGCTCGGGCGCCTCGACGTTGACGCCGACCTGCGCATCGAGTTGCGCGCAGGTGGCGTCGAGGTCGCGCGCACGCGCGAGCACGGCCGCCATGTCGGGCGTGTCGGCGAGCGCGGCCAGCGAGTCGGCGATCGCCTGCACGCCGGCGACGAACTCGGAGAACTCCATCGCGTTCAGCGGCCCGTGGCGGTTGGCCATCAGGATGCCGGCGCGCAGCGCCGCGTATTGCCGCGCGGACGACAGCGCCTCCCAGCCGCCCGGCTGCACATCGACCGGCAGCCCCTCGATCGTGACCGGCTTGCTGCCGGCGCGCCTGAAGCGCTGGGCGATCGAGGCAAGGCGCTCGCCGGCGCAGGCCGAGGCAAGCGGAATCTCGACGATGCAGTCGCAGATCTCGGACAGGGGCGGTGCCGGCACGCGCGCAGCGGACGCGCGTGGCACGACGGGCACGGCCGCATCCTCGGCGCCCCCTGCGACTCCTGCGGTCCCCGCGGCCCCGGAGGCCCCGGCGGCGGCGGCCGGCGCAGCCGCCGGGGCCTCCGGCGCGGCCGCCGCGACCGTCCGGGCGGCCGACCCGGCGCCCATGACGTGTGCGGCCCCGGGGCCGGGCGCGATGCCGTGCGTGTCGCCTGCCGGCGACCGGGAAGTCGCGGCGGCGCCGATCGGGAGCCCGGTCGCCTCGCGACCGACCTGGGCATCGGGAGACGCCAGTGCGTCGTCGTGTTCCGCTCCCGCGGGCCAGTCGTGCGCCTCGGAGGTGGCGACACCCGCCTGGCCGATGTGCGCGTCGGCGCCCAGCCGCGGCTCGCCGCGCTGCTCGGCCGCGCCGCCGAATGCGCCACCGGCTGCTCGAACCGGCTGCGGCTCCACGCGCCGGGTCGTGGGCCGGGCCTCGGCCGTGCCGGCCTTGCCCGACTTGCCGCGGCGAAGCGCGGGCCAGCGCAGTTCGCCGGGCCAGCGCAGGCGCGGCCTGGCCTGGCGCAGGTTGTAGACCAGCGCAACGGCGACCGCCAGCGCAACCAGCAGCAACAGGCTCAGTCCGAGGCTGCTCACGCCGCCTCCGCCATCCGGGCGGCCGCCTCGAGGTCGACGGCGACGATGCGCGAGACACCGCGCTCCTGCATCGTCACGCCGACCAGTTGCTGCGCGAGCTCCATCGCAATCTTGTTGTGCGTGATGAACAGGAACTGGGTCTGGTCGGACATGCGCCGCACCATGTCGCAATAGCGCTCGGTGTTGGCGTCGTCCAGCGGCGCATCGACCTCGTCGAGCAGGCAGAACGGCGCCGGATTGAGCTGGAACAGCGCGAAGACCAGCGCGATCGCGGTCAGCGCCTTCTCGCCGCCCGAGAGCAGGTGGATCGACGTGTTGCGCTTGCCCGGCGGCTGCGCCATCACCTGGATGCCGGCGTCGAGGATCTCGTCGCCGGTGAGAATGAGCTTCGCCTCGCCGCCGCCGAACAGCTGCGGAAACAGTTGCCCGAAGTGGCGGTTGACCGTGTCGTAGGTCTCCTGCAGCAGTTCGCGCGTCTCGCGGTCGATGCGCCGGATCGCGTCCTCGAGCGTGGCGATCGCCTCGTTGAGGTCGGCCGACTGCGAATCCAGGAAGGCCTTGCGCTCGCCGGACTGGGCCAGCTCCTCGAGCGCGGCCAGGTTGACGGGGCCGAGCGCAGCGACCGCGTTGGCCAGGCGCGTGACCTCGCCCTGCAGCCACGACGGGCGGGGCGCGTCGGGAAACGCTGCCCGCAGCGCCGCGATGCCGTCCTCGTCGACCTGCGCGTCGGCCAGCTGCTGCGCGTACTGCTCGGCGTTCATTCGCGCCGCCTGCTCCTTCAGCTGCAGGTCGGTCAGCTGCTGGCGCAGCGGTTCCTGGGCGCGCTCGGCGGCGAGCCGCTGCTCTTCGCGGCTGCGCAGGGTCTGGGTGAGCTCCTCCAGCCTCTGGCGCGCCGTGCCGAGCGCCTGCTCGGCGGCGGTGCGTGCCGACAGTGCATCCTGGAGCGCCTGGCGCGCCGCGGCGTCGGACAACTGCTGCAGTTTCTCGATGACGGCGGCGCGCTCCGACGCCGCCTGTTCGGCCATGGCCTGCCCCTGCATGAGCAGCGCGTCGAATCGCTCGATGTCGGCCTCGATCGCCCGCACCGAGAAGGACGCTTCCTGGGCCTCGCGCTCCTGCTGGCGAAGCGCGTCGCGTCGAGCGGCGAGCTCGCGCTCGGCCTGCTCGAGCGCGAGCTGAAGGTCTTCGGCCCGCTGCTGCTGTTCGCCCAGCTCGACGTCGAGCTGCTCGAAGCGCGCGGTCTCCTCGGCGATCGTGCCCTCGAACCCGGCGATCTGCGCCGCGAGTTCCTCGAGCTCGCCCTCGATGCGCTCGCGGCTCTCGGCGACGCGCGCGCGCTCCTGCTCGAGGCGCTGCGCGTCGAGCCGCAGCGCGGCCATCTGCTTGAGCGCGCGGTTGTGCTCGTCGCGCAGCGCCATCAGCGCTGCGAGCTGCTCCGACGCCCCGGCCTCGACGCGAGCCGCGCGGCCACGCACGTCGTCGACCATCAGCTGCTGGGCGCGCTGCTCGCGGGTGAGGTTCTCGAGCTCGTGGCGCCGCGCGAGCACGCCCTCCTGCTCGGAATCGGCGGCGTACATCAGGACCGACTGGCGCCCGACCAGGTGGCCCGCGCCGACCACGAACTGCGCGCCCGGCGGCAGGCTTGCCCGCTGCGCCATCGCGACTTCGAGCGACTCCGCCGCGTAGTAGCCCGCGAGCCACTCGGCCAGCAGCGTCTGCACGCCGGCCTCGCCGGTCTGCACTACCGACAGCAGCGGCCGCAGGCCGGCCGGGGCGGCGGCGGCGCCCGCGACGGGCGTGGCCGTGAAGAAGCCCACCTTCGACGGCGGCGCGTCCGCGACCAGCCCGGCCACGTGTTCGAGCCGGCCGACCTCGAGCGCGTTGACGCGCTCGCGCAGCACCGACTCGATCGCGTTCTCCCAGCCGTCGTCGATGCGCACCTTGTGGTACAGCCTCGAGAGCCGGTCCAGCCCATGCCGCGCCAGCCACGGCTGGACCTTCGCCTGGCTTTCGACGCGCTCCTGCAACTGGCGCAACGCGACGATGCGGGCGTCGATCTGCGCGAGCTTCGCCTCGGCCTCGCGCAGCGCCTGTTGCGAAGGTTGCCGCTGCGCTTCGAGCTCGGTCCAGCTCGCCTCGATCGCGGCCAGCTTGTCGGTGGTCAGGCGGTCGGCCTCCTCGGAGGCGGCCAGCGCCTCGAGCGCCTGCGCCAACTCCTCGGGTCGAAACGCGTGCAGGTCGCCCGCCTCGGCCTGCAGTCGATCGCGCCGGCGGGTCGCCAGGTCGAGCCCTTCGCTCGCCTTGCGCTCGTGCAACGCACAGACCTCGATCGCCTGCCTGGTGCCGGCGACCTTCGCGCGCGCCTCGTCGACGTGCGCTCGCGCCTCGCGTGCGCTGTTCTCGAGCGCCGGGACCTCGTCGGCGTGCGCGGCGACCTGCGCGGCGAGCTCGTCGGCCAGCAGCCTGGCTTCGGCCAGCCGGGCATCCGCGCCGGCGCGGTCGCTGCGTGCGCGTTCCTGCTGCTCGTGCGCGCGCTGCGCCTGCTGCTCGACGCCGTCGAGCCGCTCGCGAAGCTGTCCCTGGGTTTCGGAGACGATCCGGATCTCCGACTCGATCCGGCTCACCTCGGCGTTGCACTCGTAGTAGCGCGCCTGCGCCGCATGCATCGCGTCACCGGCCTCGTAGTGCGCGTTGCGGACGGTCTCGATCCCCGCCTCGATCGCGCGCTGCTCGGCGACGTGCGACTCGACCGCCAGCGCCGCCTCGGCGGCGAGGCGCGCCAGGCGCTGCTCTTCCGCCTGCGCTTCGTCGCGCCGCAACAGCCAGAGCATGCGCTGCTTGCGCTCGCGCTCGGCCTCGAGCTCGCGGTAGCGCTGCGCCACCTCGGCCTGCCGCTCGAGCTTCTCGATCTGCGCGTCGAGCTCGCGAAGGATGTCCTCGACGCGCGTGAGGTTCTCGCGCGTGTCGGCCAGCCGGTTCTCGGTCTCGCGGCGCCGCTCCTTGTACCTGGAGACGCCGGCGGCTTCCTCCAGGAACACCCGAAGCTCTTCGGGACGGGCCTCGATGATGCGCGAGATCATCCCCTGGCCGATGATCGCGTAGGCGCGCGGGCCCAGGCCGGTGCCCAGGAACATGTCGTGGACGTCGCGGCGCCGCACCGGCTGGTTGTTGATGAAGTACGTCGACTGGCCGTCGCGCGTGAGCACGCGCTTGACCGAGATCTCGGCGTACTGGCTCCAGCTGCCGCCGATGCGGCCGAGCGAGTTGTCGAAGACCAGCTCGACCGAGGCCCGCGCGGCGGGCTTGCGCTCGGACGAGCCGCTGAAGATGACGTCCTGCATCGACTCGCCGCGCAGCTCGGACGCCTTCGATTCGCCGAGCACCCAGCGAACCGCGTCGATGATGTTCGACTTGCCGCAGCCGTTGGGGCCGACCACGCCGACCAGCTGGCCCGGCACGTCGAACGCGGTCGGGTCGACGAAGGACTTGAAGCCGGCGAGTTTGATCTGTTTCAGTCGCACCGAAGATTCCTGCCGCAAGCGCCGGCGTCGGCACGCAGCGCGCCTGGCCGCCCGGCAAAAGGCAAAAGCCGCACGCGGCGGCCTTTGGGCAAAAGCCGCGCGGGGCGGCCTTCGACGCTCCGTATAATAGCAGCCGCCCTGCCCGCCTCCCGGGACTGCATGCGCATCGATTCCGGGGCACGCTCGCCGCCGATCCCGATCATGCCGTCACGACCCTCCAGGAAACTCGAGACCTTCCCGAATCCGGCGCCCGGGCGCGACTACCTCGTGCACATCGAGGTGCCCGAGTTCACCTGCCTGTGCCCGCTTACCGGGCAACCCGACTTCGCCCACCTCGTGATCGACTACGTGCCCGATCGACGCAACGTCGAGCTCAAGGCGCTGAAGCTGTACATGTGGAGCTTTCGCGACGAGGGCGCCTTCCACGAGGCGGTGACCAATCGCATCCTCGACGAGCTCGTCGCCGCGACCGCGCCGCGCTTCCTGCGACTGACCGCCCGCTGGTTCGTGCGCGGCGGCATCTTCACCACCGTGGTGGCCGAGCACCGCAAGAAAGGCTGGAAGCCGGCCCCGCGGGTCGATCTGGGCGAGTTTCCCCCTGAGTCGAACGTGCGCGGGGAGTAAGATACAATATAAAACATATACTTATGAGATTTTCTTGAACCCACTTCTTAACAAACTCCATCCGTATCCGTTCGAGCGCCTGCGCGCGCTGCTGGCCGGCGTCACCGCGCCCGCCGCGTATCCGGCGCTGAACCTGTCGATCGGCGAGCCCAAGCATCCGACGCCGGCGCTGATCCGCGACGCGCTCGTGGGCAGCCTCGACGGACTGGCGACCTACCCGGCCACCGCAGGCACCCCGGCACTGCGCGAATCGATCGCCGGCTGGTTGCGGCGCCGCTACGGCTTGCACGCGCTCGATGCGGCCACCGAGGTACTGCCGGTCAATGGATCGCGCGAGGCACTGTTCGCGTTCGCGCAGGCGGTCGTCGACCCGGCCGGCGCCCCCCGAGTGGTGTGCCCGAATCCGTTCTACCAGATCTACGAGGGCGCGGCCCTGCTCGCCGGCGCCGAGCCGTATTTCGTCGAGCAATGGCCGCAGGCGCAGTTCCGCTGCGACTGGTCGGCGGTTCCCGAGGCGGTCTGGGCCGATACGCGCCTGCTCTATGCCTGCTCGCCCGGGAACCCGACGGGCGCGGTGATGTCGCTCGACGACTGGCGCGCGCTGTTCGAGTTGTCCGACCAGTACGGATTCACGATCGCTTCGGACGAGTGCTATTCGGAGATCCACTTCGACGAGGCGGCGCCGCCGCTCGGCGCGCTGCAGGCCGCGCAGGCGCTGGGCCGGCCGGACTGGCGCCGCCTGGTGGTGTTCTCGAGCCTGTCCAAGCGCTCCAACGCGCCCGGGCTGCGCTCGGGGTTCGTCGCCGGCGACGCGACGATCCTCAAGCGCTTCCTCCTGTATCGCACCTATCACGGCAGCGCGATGAGCCTGCCCGTGCAGGCGGCCTCGATGGCCGCCTGGGGCGACGAGGCCCACGTGCTCGAGAACCGGACCCTCTATCGACGCAAGTTCGACGCGGTCACTCCGGTGCTGGCCCGCGTGCTCGAGACGAGCCGCCCCGAGGCGGGGTTCTACCTGTGGGCGCGAGTCCCCGGCGGGGACGACCAGGCGTTCTGCCGCGACCTCTACGCCCAATATAATGTCCTCGTGCTCCCGGGCAGCTTCCTCGCCCGCGACCAGGACGGCCGAAACCCCGGCCGCGGCTTCGTTCGCATCGCACTGGTCGACACGTTCGACAGCTGCGTCGAGGCGGCGGACCGGATCGAACGCTTCCTCTCCTCCTGAAACGACGAGTCCCCATGACGCAGCTGCAGCAGACCATCGACCAGGCGTGGGAACGCCGCAACGAACTGTCCCCCAAGAGCGCCCCGGTCGAGGTTCGCGACGCGGTCGCGGCCGTGATCGCCCGGCTCAACGACGGCAGCCTGCGGGTTGCCGAGAAGCGCGACGGCGACTGGGTCGTCCACCAGTGGGTGAAGAAGGCCGTCCTGCTGTCGTTCCGGCTCGAGGACAACGTGCCGATGCAGGCTGGCGCGCTGCAGTTCTACGACAAGGTGCCGACCAAGTTCGAAGGCTGGCGACCCGCCGACTTCCAGGCGGGCGGCTTCCGCGTGGTCCCGCCAGCCGTCGCGCGGCGCGGCGCCTTCGTCGGAAAGAACGTCGTGCTGATGCCTTCGTACGTGAACATCGGCGCGTACGTCGACGAGGGCACGATGGTCGACACCTGGGCCACCGTCGGCTCGTGCGCCCAGATCGGTCGCAACGTCCACCTGTCCGGTGGCGTGGGGATCGGCGGGGTGCTCGAGCCGCTGCAGGCCAATCCGACGATCATCGAGGACAACTGCTTCATCGGCGCGAGGTCCGAGGTGGTCGAGGGCGTCATCGTCGAGGAGAACTCGGTGCTGTCGATGGGCGTCTACATCGGCCAGAGCACCAAGATCTACGACCGCGAGTCCGGGAAGGTGCTGTACGGGCGCGTGCCCGCCGGGTCGGTCGTGGTGCCCGGCTCGCTGCCTTCGTCCGACGGCAAGGTGAGCCTGTACTGCGCGGTGATCGTCAAGCGCGTCGACGCGCAGACGCGCGCGAAGACCGGCATCAACGAACTGCTGCGCGGCGACTGAGGGCGTGACGATTCGCCCCGGCCCGCCCCGGAAGGGACGGCGCGCGGCGCGAAGATATCGGGAGACCCGGATGATGATGGATCGCTTGCTGCAGCTGATGTCCGAGAAGAAGGCGTCGGACCTGTTCCTGTCGCCCGGCGCCCCGGTGCAACTGAAGGTCAACGGCGCGATGGTGCCGGTCAACCAGCAGCGGCTCGCTCCCGAGAACGTCGTGTCGCTGATCCGCGAGATCATCGAAGACCGCCACTGGGAGATGTTCGAGAAGCAGCACGAGCTCAACCTCGGCTACGGCGTGCGCAACGTCGGAAGCTTCCGCGTCAACGTCTTTCGGCAGCGCGGCTCGGCCGCCTGCGTGATCCGCTTCATTCCGCACGACATCCCGAAGCTGGGAACGCTGCACCTGCCGGCGATCCTCGGCGACCTCGTGATGGACAAGCGCGGCCTGCTGCTGGTGGTCGGCGCGACCGGCTCGGGCAAGTCGACCACGCTCGCGTCGATGATCGACCATCGCAACGAGCAGAAGACCGGCCACATCCTGACGCTCGAGGACCCGATCGAGTTCACGTTCCAGAACAAGCGATCGATCGTCAACCAGCGGCAGATCGGCACCGACACGCACTCGCTCGAGGTCGCGCTGAAGAATGCGATGCGGCAGGCGCCCGACTGCATCCTGATCGGCGAGATCCGCGACACGGCCACGATGTCGAACGCAATCGCCTACGCGCAGTCGGGCCACCTCGTGCTGGCGACGCTGCACGCGAACAACGCCAACCATGCGCTGAACCGCATCGTGAGCTTCTATCCGCTCGACAACCGGCCGGTGCTGCTGGCCGACCTCGCGGCGACGCTGAAGGCGGTGGTCTCGCAACGCCTGGTTCGCGCCTTCGACGGCAGCCGCCTGCCCGCGGTCGAAGTGCTGCTGAACACCCGCCACATCGCCGAGCTGATCGAGCAGGGTCGCCTCACCGAGATCAAGGACGCGATGAACCAGAGCCTGGCCGCCGGCTCGCGCACCTTCGATCACGCGCTCGCCGAGCTGGTGCGCGCGCGCCGGATCGCCAAGGAAGACGCGATGGCGCACGCCGACTCGCCCACCAACCTGCTGTGGATGCTCGAGAACGAACCCGAGGACGCGGCGGCCGCGCCGGCGCCCGCGGCGCAGCCTGGCAGCCTGGTCTCCCCCGCGATGGCGTCGGCCGCGCTGGGCCAGCCGCAGACGCGCGGTCGCTCGAGCGGTGACGACGCGGAAGGCCCGTCGTTCTCCGAGTTCCTGCTCAACATCTGAGATGGGCGAGGTCGTCGTCTTCGGCATCGAGACTTGCGACCAGGTTCGCAAGGCGCGCGCCTGGCTGCGCGCCCACGAGATCGCGTTCCGCTTCCACGATTTCCGCAAGGACGGGCTCGACGCGCAGCGCCTGTCCGCGTGGCTCGGCCGCGTGCCCTGGGATTCGCTGCTGAACCGCCGCGGCCTGGCCTGGCGCAAGCTCGATCCGCAGCGCCGGGCCGCCATCACCGACCAGACGAGCGCCGCCGAACTGATGCTCTCTGACCCCACGCTCGTCAAGCGCCCGGTGCTGCAGGCCGGCGACCGCATCATCGTCGGCTTCTCCGAGCCCTTGTACGCCGGGGTCTTCGGCACCACGGCCGACACCGGCCCCGCGGCGCGATGAGCCGCGTGCGCGCGCTCGCCGAGGCGCTGATCCGGCAGCGATCGGTCACCCCCGACGACCACGGCTGCCAGAAGCTGGTGGCCGAGCGCCTGGCCCCGCTCGGCTTTTCCTGCGAAACGATCGAAAGCAACGGCGTCACCAACCTGTGGGCCGTGCGGCGCGGCAGTGCGCCGGGGCCGACGCTGGCGTTCGCCGGCCACACCGACGTCGTTCCGACCGGCCCGCTCGACCAGTGGACCAGCGACCCGTTCGTGCCCACCGTTCGCGACGGCCGCCTCTATGGTCGGGGGGCGGCCGACATGAAGACGTCGATCGCGGCGTTCGTCGTGGCGGTCGAGGAATTGCTGGAGTCCGGCGCCGACCACGTGGGGCGAATCGCCCTGTTGCTGACCTCCGACGAGGAAGGCCCGGCCACCGACGGCACGGTCAAGGTGGTCGAGCGGCTCGACGAACGCGGTGAACGGCTCGATTTCTGCATCGTCGGCGAGCCCACTTCGGTCGAGCGCCTCGGCGACATGGTGAAGAATGGCCGCCGCGGATCGCTGTCGGGACGACTGGTCGTTGCCGGCGTGCAGGGGCACATCGCGTATCCGCATCTCGCGCGCAACCCGATCCACCTGCTCGCGCCGGCACTGGCCGAACTGGTCGCCACCGAATGGGACCGCGGCAACGAGTACTTCCCCCCGACTTCGTGGCAGGTATCGAACATCCAGGCGGGCGCCGGCGCGACGAACGTGATCCCGGGGCGGATCACGCTCGATTTCAACTTCCGCTTCTCCACCGCCAGCACCGTGGAGAGCCTGAAGCAGCGGCTCGCCGCGGTGCTGGACGCGCACGGGCTCGACTACACGCTCGACTGGTCGCTGTCGGGCATGCCCTTTCTCACCGCCCGCGGGACGCTCTCCGACGCATTGTCGGCGGCGATCCGCGCCGAGACCGGACTGGACACCGAACTGTCGACGACCGGCGGCACCTCCGACGGCCGCTTCATCGCCCGCATCTGCCCGCAGGTCATCGAGTTCGGGCCGCCCAACGCCAGCATCCACAAGATCGACGAGCACGTCGAGCTGGCCGCGCTCGAGCCGCTGAAGAACATCTACCGGCGCGCGATCGCCAGCCTGCTGCGCGCATGAGCACCGCCTTCGAACGGCGCCTGGCCGACGCCGATTCGGCCGTGCGCGAGCTGCGAACCGTGCGCGACCTGCTGCGCTGGGCAACGTCGCGCTTCACGGCAGCCGGCCTGGCCTACGGGCATGGCACGGGCAATGCCTGGGACGAAGCCGTCGCGCTGCTGCTGTGGTCGCTGCACCTGCCGCCCGAGCCGCTCGACCCATGGCTCGACGCGCGCCTGCCGAGGGCGGAGCGCCGCGCCGCGGTCGAGCTGTTCGAGCGCCGCATCGCGTCGCGCCTGCCGGCGGCCTACCTGACCGGCGAGGCGTGGCTGCGCGGCATGAGCTTCGCCTGCGACGCGCGCGCGCTGGTGCCGCGCTCGCCCATTGCCGAGGCACTGGACGAGGCGCTGCCGCAGTGGCTCGACCTGCACCCGCGCCCGCCGACGTGGCCGGCGTCCATCCTCGACCTGTGCACGGGTGGAGGCAGCCTGGCGATCGTCGCCGCCGACCGTTTTCCCGATGCGCAGGTCGTGGGCGCCGATCTCTCGCCCGACGCGCTGGCGCTGGCCGCCGTGAACCGCGATCGGCACGGCCTGCGAGAGCGCGTCGAGCTCGTCCAGGGCGACCTGTTCGCGCCCGTGCGCAAGCGCCGCTTCGACCTCGTGCTGTGCAATCCGCCGTACGTCAACGACGCATCGATGCAGGCGCTGCCGCCCGAATTCCGCGCCGAGCCGCGTGCCGCGCTGGCCGGAGGCCGCGACGGGATGGACCTGGTGCGCCGGCTGCTCGCCGACGCGCCGACGCACCTCTGCGAGGACGGGCTCCTGCTCCTCGAGATCGGCCACGAGGCCGCGCATTTCGAGGCGGCGTTTCCGTCGCTGGAGTTCCACTACCTGCCAGTGGCCGCCGGCGAACGCATGCTGGTCCTGGTCGAGGCTGCGCAGCTCGCCGCCGCGGCGCGCCGCGCCCGCGCGCGCAGGCCGGGCTCGCGAACCGCCGCGACGCGCCGCGGGGCCGCCCGCCCGTGATCCGCCTGCAAGGGCTGACACTGTCGCGCGGCGGCAGGGTGCTGCTCGATCGCGCCGACGCGAACATCGGCCCGGGCGAGCGCATCGCGCTGGTCGGCCAGAACGGGACCGGCAAGACCACCCTGCTCTCGGCGCTGGCGGGCGAGCTGCCCCCGGACGCCGGCGACATCGTCCAGCCCTGGCGCGACGTGATCCGGCTCGAGCAGGGCCTGCCCTCGAGCGCCCTGCCCGCATGGCGCTTCATCGTCGCCGGCGACGTGCGCCTCGCGCAGGCGCGCAGCGCGCTCGAGCAGGCCGAGCGCGACGGCGACGGCACCGCGCTCGCGCACGCGCACGACCACTGGCAGGAGGCGGGCGGGCTCACTGCCGAGGCGCGCAGCCGCAGCCTGCTCGCAGGCCTCGGCTTCGACGCCGCGCAGGCCGAGCAGCCGGTCGATGCGCTGTCGGGCGGCTGGCGGATGCGGCTGAACCTCGCGCGAGCGCTGTTCGCGCCCGGCGACCTGCTGCTGCTCGACGAGCCGACCAACCACCTCGACCTGGACGCGATCCTGTGGCTGGAGCGCTGGCTGCTGCGCTATCCCGGCACCGCGGTCATCGTCTCGCACGACCGCGATTTCCTCGATCGCGTCGCGACGGCGACGCTGCACCTGGACGGTGGCAAGCTGGTCCGCTACGCCGGCGGCTACAGCGAGTTCGAGCGGCTGCGCGCGCAGCGGCAGATGCAGGCCGAGCGCGAGCGCGCCGCCTGGGACGCCCGCGTCGCGCACCTGAACGCGTTCATCACGCGCTTTCGCGCCAAGGCCAGCAAGGCACGGCAGGCGCAGAGCCGGATCAAGGCGCTCGAGCGGATGGCCGTCGTGGCGCCGATCCGGGCGCTGCGCGGCATCGACTTCGTGCTGCACGAGGTCGGCGACTGCCCCGATCCGCTGCTGCAGGCGCAGGCCGTGGACGCCGGCTATCCGGGCCACCCGGCGGTGCTGCGCGGCGTCTCGATGTCGGTCCGGCGCGGCGCGCGCATCGGCATCCTCGGGCGCAACGGCGCCGGCAAGAGCACGCTGATCCGGACGCTGGTGGGCGAGCTCGCGCCGCTGGCGGGCGAGGTGCGGGTGTCGCGCTCGGTGCGCATCGGCTATTTCGCGCAGCAGGGAATCGACCGGCTGCGCAGCGACGAGTCCGCGCTCGTCCAGTTGCAGCGCATCGCCCCCGCACAGCGCGAGCAGGTGTTGCGCGACTATCTCGGCCGATTCGGGTTCTCGGGCGACGCCGCAACGCGGCCGGTCGGGCCGATGTCGGGCGGCGAGAAAGCCCGACTCTCGCTGGCCCTGATGCTCCACGACCGCCCGCAACTGCTGGTGCTCGACGAGCCGACCAACCACCTCGACGCGCAGGCGCGCGACGCGCTCGCCGACGCGCTGGCCGACTTCGACGGCGCCGTGCTGCTCGTCTCGCACGATCGCTACCTGCTGCGCGCCACGGCCGACACCCTGATGCTGGTGAGCGACGGCAGCTTGCGCGAGTTCGACGGCGACCTCGAAGACTACGCCGACTGGCTGTTGCAGCGTCCCGCGGGCGGCGCCGCCGGCACGCGCGGCCCCCCGGCCGGCGGGGCGGTCGGGCCAGGCGATGCCGTGTCGAAGGGGCGCGAGGACACGGTGGGGGCAGCCGGCGCGAGCCGGCGCGACGATCGCCGCCTGGCCGCGCAGCGGCGCGCGCAACTGGCCGAGCGGCTTCGACCGCTCGATCGCGAGATCGGCGACATCGAGCAGCGGCTGGCCGCGATCGAGTCGCGTCTCGCAACGATCGAGGCACGGCTGGCCGAACCCGCGGCCTATCGCGATCCGTCCGAGGCCGCGGCGCTCGGCCGCGAGCGTGCGTCGCTGGAGCGCGAGCAGGGCGAACTCGAGGAGCGCTGGCTCGAGCGCTCCACCGCGCGCGACAGCGAACGCGAAACCTTCGAGCGCGACGCGGGTTGAGCGCAGCCGGGCGCCGGGGCGCCCGCGACGCCGCGCTACTTCGCGCGGGCCTTCGCCATCAGCTCGGTGTGCGCCTTGCGGCCGGCGCTCACCGCCTGCACGGTCGGCCGCTCGCCCATCCGCTTGACGTAGTCGCGCACCGGCAGCGATGCCAGCAGGTCTTCGCCCCAGATCGCCTTGGTGGCCAGCGAAATCACCGGCAGGTGCATGGCCCCCGCGCAATCGGCCAGCGTGAAGCGATCCCCGGCGAGGTAGGGCGCAAACTTCGCCAACCGCGCGAAGCCGGCGATGCCGCGCTCGAGTTCGCGTCGCGTCGCGTCGATGTTGCCCTGCGAGACGGTGCCGCCGAAGAATGCCTGCGAATAGACGCGGCGCGCCACCAGCTCGACGTGCAATTCGAGGAACGCCACCAGCTCGCGCACCTTGGCGCGCTCGAACGGGTCGGCGGGCAGCAGCGGCACCTGCGGATACGCGTCCTCGAGGTATTCGAGGATGACCTGCGACTCGCACAGCGTGCCCTGTTCCGTGCGCAGGAACGGCACCTTGCCGAGCGGGCTGGCCCCGAGCGTCGGCTCGTCCTTGCTGGCCCAGTTCAGCTCCTCGGTGAACTCGATGCCCTTCTCCAGCATCGCGAGCTTGACCTTGTTGTAGTAGTTGCTGACGGCGAAGCCGGCAAGCACCAGCATGGCGGTTTCTCCCGGGGGAACGGATCGGAGGCGCCAGTGTAGCGCGGCGCTCCAGTAGAATCCCCCGGATGAGCACCTCCCCCTTCCAGCGGATCGGCGTCGTCGGCAGCGGCGCCATGGGCCGGGGCATCGCCCAGCTGTTCGCGCAAAGCGGCGGCGCGGTGCGCCTGTACGACAGCAACCCCGCAGCGCTCGACTCGGCGATCGCC
>JAHBZV010000006.1 GCA_019635275.1 Burkholderiaceae bacterium
CTGCACGCGGTCAACGATCCGCTGTCGCTGCAGTCGGCGGTCGCGCTGGTGGTCGACCAGGACACCGGCGAGGTGCTGTTCGACAAGAACTCGCAGGCCGTGCTGCCGATCGCGTCGATCAGCAAGCTGATGACCGCCATGGTCGTGCTCGATGCCCAGCTGCCGATGTCCGAGATGCTCGAGATCTCCGAGGCCGACGTCGACACCGAACGCAATACCCGCTCGAGGCTCTCAACCGGCACGCGCCTGTCGCGCGGCGAACTGCTGCAGCTCGCTCTGATGTCCTCCGAGAACCGCGCCGCGCATGCGCTGGGCCGCAACTACCCGGGCGGGATGCCGGCGTTTGTCGAACAGATGAACCGCAAGGCGCGCGAGATCGGCATGAGCAGCTCGAGCTTCATCGAGCCCACCGGCCTGTCGAGCCAGAACGTGTCGAATGCGCGCGATCTCGCGACGCTGGTGCGTACCGCGTCGAAGTATCCGCTGATCCGCGAGTACTCGACGGCGAGTGCGCTTACCGTCGACACCGGCTATCGCACGGTGAGCTACCGGAACACCAATCGCCTGGTCGGCAACCCCGACTGGGACATCGAACTGCAGAAGACGGGCTACATCTCCGAGGCGGGCAACTGCGTCGTGATGCAGACTCGCATCGACGGGCGCCCGGTCGTGCTGGTGCTGCTCGACGCGCGGGCGCGGATGGCGCGGGTCGGCGACGCGCAGCGCATCCGCCACTGGCTCGAGCGCGCCACGCGTGCCGGCGTCGACGTCGGCGGCACGGGCGCGCACAAGGTCAGCGCGCAGCGCGCGCTTCAGGCCTCGCGCGACTCGTAGCCCAGCGCGGTCGAGATCTCGGCCGCGGTCTTGCAGAGCTTGTCGATCCACTCGTCCTGGATGAAGTCCGCCGGCGCCGAGATCGACAGGCCGGCGACGACCTTCCCGCTGTCGTCGCGAATGCCGGCGGCGATGCAGCGCACGCCGAGCTCCAGTTCCTCGTTGTCGCGCGCGTAGCCGCGCGCGCGCACCAGCGCGAGCTCGCGTTCGAGGCGCGCCGGGTCGGTGATGCTGTTCTTCGTGTGGCCGGCCAGGCCCGTGCGCGTCGCGTACGCGCGGACGTTGCGGGGATCGTCGACGGCCAGGAACAGCTTGCCGACTGAAGTCAGGTGCAGCGGCGCGCGCCCGCCGACCGCGCGCACGACCTGCATGCCCGAACGCTCCGACACCGCCCGCTCGATGTAGACGATCTCGTCGCCCTGGCGGATCGACAGGTTGACCGGCTGGCCGGTCGCGCGGTGCAGCTCGCGCATCGGGCCCAGAGCCGCGTCGCGCACGTTCAGTCGCGCCTTCACCAGGTTGCCGAGCTCGAGCAGGCGGATACCCAGCTGGTAGGCGCCGGGTTCGGAGCGATCGACGAAGCGCGCAGTGACCAGGTCGTTCAGGATGCGGTGTGCCGTCGACGGGTGCAGGCCGGTGCGCCCCGACAGCTCCTTCAGGCTCACGGGGTCGGGCTGCTCGGCCAGTGCGTCGAGCAGCGAGACCAGTCGTTCGATGACCTGGATGGCGGTGCGGCCGTCTTCGTTCTTCGACAGTCGGGGTCGTGGCATCGGCAGTGGATCGCACCTCGCGGTGCGATGCGGCGTGAACGTGGGATGTTATACCACCTTGTGAAAAGGCCTGCCAGCCTCGTCGGGGGCATGCGCCTCGGCGGGGGCATCGACCCCGGACGCGCGCCCTTCGGCGGGCACTTGCGCCGGCCCGGCGAAGCGTGCCTGCCGCTTCAGCGCGGCACTGCCGCCCCCTGACCCGCGCAGGCCGCATCGCAGGAACGCGGGGCGGCCGTGCAGGCCGCTGGCTGCGTAGTCGGCGGCGAGCAGCGCGTCGGCGCGGCCGCGGTCGCAATGGCCGGTGCCGCTCAACCATTGGTGGACGGCTTCGTAGAGTCGCTCGGCCGAGAGCGGGGTACTGTCGCCGGTACGCGTCGCGAGCCACTCCGAGAACGCCATGAAGCGCTCGAAGCGCGCCCCGGGCGCGTCCGCTGCTGCTGCGCCACCCGGCTGCGCGTCGACGCCGAGCAGCACCGGCAGCGTCGCGCGGAACCGCCCCGAGTTGGCGACGAGGTCCCAGTGGCGGGCGAAGCGCGCGATGCGCTGCATCGCCGGGAACGGCAGCCGGTCGGTCGACAGCACGTTGTACGGCGGCGCGGGATTGAAGCGCAGCGCGAAGGCCTCGGCGTGGCGCGCGATCGGCGCGCCGCGCAGTCGCTTGAGGATCCCCACCTGGATCTCGTGCGGGCCCAGCGCGTGCAGGCGGTCGAAGCCGGCGGCGAAGCTCGCGAGATCCTCGCCGGGCAGCCCGGCGATCAGGTCGACGTGCAGGTGCGCGTGCGTGTGCGCGCGCAGCCAGGCGAGGTTGGCCTCGGCCTTCGCGTTGTCCTGGCGCCGGCTGATCAGCGTCTGCACCTGCGGGTTCCAGGTCTGGATGCCGATCTCGAACTGCAGCGCCCCGGCCGGAAAGCGCGCGATCAGCGCGCGCAGGCGATCGGGCAGGTGGTCGGGGATCAGCTCGAAGTGCGCGTACACCGGGTCGCCGGGACTCGCCTCGATGCGCTCGAGGAAGAAGCGCAGGATCGCTTCGCCGGTCGCGACCCGCAGGTTGAAGGTGCGATCGACGAACTTGAACAGCCGCGCGCCGCGCTCGTAGAGGCGGGACATCTGCGCGAGGAAGCGCTCGGGATCGAAGGGCACCGCGGTTCGGTCGAGCGAGGACAGGCAGAACTCGCACTTGAACGGGCAACCGCGCGACGCCTCGACGTAGAGGATGCGGTGGCGCAGGTCGTCGTCGCTGAAGTACGGGTAGGGCGGCTCGAGCGCATCGGGCGCGACGGCTTCGCCGGCGATGACCCTCGCGGGCGGCGGGTCGCCGTCGAGCAGCTGGCGGCACAGCTTCGCGAACGTCACGTCGCCGGGGCCGGTGATCACGAAGTGCGCGTCGCGGAGCATCGGCTGCGCGTCGGTTTCGTGGCTGACCTCGGGGCCGCCGAGCACGACAGTGACTTCGGGGGCGACGCGCCGCAGGACCGCGACCAGCCGGGCCGTCTCGTCGGCGTTCCAGATGTAGACGCCGAAACCGACGATCCGCGGCGCGTGCTCGAGGATCCGTTCGGCGAGCCACTCGGTGCGGGCGCCGATCACGAACTCCGCGATCGCGCAGCGCGGCTGCAGCGCGCCCATGTTCGCGTAGAGGTAGCGCAAGCCGAGCGACGCGTGGCTGTAGCGGCAGTTCAGCGTGACGAGGAGGATGTCGGGCACGGTGCGCACAGCGTAGCATCGAGGCGAGGGCGCCAGTAAACTGGCGCGGTCCCGTCCCCTTCATCGCCGACCGGAGGCGCGTCGCTTGAGCGGAACCCATGCGAACCTGACCGAGCTCGATGCGCGCGTGCGCGCGATCGAGTCGTTGCTGGTGGCCAAGGGTTACGTCGATCCGGCCGCGCTCGACGCGCTGATCGAGACCTACGAGCACCGGGTGGGCCCGCACAACGGCGCGCGCGTGGTCGCGCGCGCGTGGACCGATCCGGCGTTCCTCGATTGGCTGCGACGCGATGCGACTGCCGCGATCGCTTCGATGGGTTACAGCGGACGCCAGGGCGAGCACATGGTCGCGCTGGAGAACACGCCGCAGACGCACCATCTCGTCGTCTGCACGCTGTGCTCGTGCTACCCGTGGCCGGTGCTCGGCCTGCCGCCGGTCTGGTACAAGTCGGCGCCGTACCGCTCGCGCGCGGTCATCGATCCGCGTGGGGTGCTCGCCGACTTCGGGGTCAGCCTGCCGGACGCCACGGCGATCAGCGTGCACGACTCCACCGCCGAGTTGCGCTACCTCGTGATTCCGATGCGGCCCGCGGGCACCGACGGCTGGGACAGCGACCGGCTCGCGAAGCTGGTCACTCGCGATTCGATGATCGGCACCGGCCTCGCGCTGCCGGTGCAAGCGCTCGGCGGCGCGGCGGGCGCGCCGGATGCCGCGTCGGGCGCGCCCGATGCCGCGACGGGGGCACCGCGATGAACGGCGTGCACGACATGGGCGGCATGCACGGCTTCGGGCCGGTGCAGCCCGAGCGCGACGAGCCGTGGTTCCACGCCGAGTGGGAGCGCCGCGCGTTTGCGCTGACGCTGGCGATGGGCGCCGCCGGAAGCTGGACGCTCGACCAGTCGCGTGCCGCGCGCGAGTCGATCCCGGCGGCGACCTACCTCGCGTCGAGCTACTACGAGATCTGGCTCGCCGCGCTCGAGGCGCTGATGCGCGAGCGCGGGCTGGTGCGCGAGGACGAGCTCGTCGACGGGCGGGTGCGTGTGCCGGCGCTCGCGCTGGCGCGGCGCCTCGAGGCCTGCGACGTCGCCCGCGCGCTCGCGCTCGGCGCGCCGACCGGGCGCCCGCCGCCGGGGCCGGCACGCTTCGCGCCCGGCGACGCGGTGCGGACTCGCCAGATGCACCCGGACGGCCACACCCGGCTCCCGCGCTACGTGCGCGGTCGCCGCGGCACCGTGGTCGCGGTGCACGGCGCGCACGTCTATCCCGATGAGAACGGGACGGGACGCGGCGAACAGCCGACCTGGCTCTACACGGTCCGCTTCGACGGTGCCGAGCTGTGGGGTGCCGACACGAGCGCGTCGAGCGTGAGCGTCGACTGCTGGGAGCCGTACCTGGTGCCGGCCGCGGAGCGACCGGCATGAAAGCCGGGCTTGCCGCGGCGCTGCCCGCGCTGCCCTGCGACGCCGAGGGGCCGGTGTTCGCCGAGCCGTGGCAGGCGCAGGTGTTCGCGATCACGCTCGCGCTGCACGAGCGCGGCGTGTTCGAGTGGGCCGAGTGGGCGCAGCAGCTCGGCGAGGCGATCCGCGACGCGCAGCGCGCGGGCGACCCCGACGCCGGCGAGACCTACTATCGGCACTGGCTGGTCGCGCTCGAGCGGATGCTGCTGCGCAAGGGTCTGGCCGAACCGCTGTCGCTCGCTTCGTTGCGCCAGTCGTGGCAGGTCGCTGCCGAGCGCACGCCCCACGGCGAGCCGATCCGGCTGCCGCGCAGCGCGCTGGAGCGCGCCGGGCTCGGCGACGCGCAGCGATGATCCGGCGCTCGGTGGCGATCGCGCTATGGCGCGCGCTGGCGATCGCGTGCGTCGCCCTGGCGCTGCTCGGCACCGTGCTCCCGGTGCTGCCGACGGTGCCGTTCCTGCTGGTGGCCGCGTGGGCCGGCAGCCGCGGCTGGCCGAGGCTCGAGACCTGGCTGCTCGAGCACCCGAAGCACGGCCCGGCGATCCGGCGCTGGCGCGACCACGGCGCGGTGCCTCGTCGCGCGAAGTGGTTCGCGACGGTGATGATGGTCACGAGCGCCGCGATTCTCGCGCTGTCGGGCGCGCCGCCGTGGGTGAAACTCGCGGTGCCCGGCGTGATGGCCAGCGTGGCGGTGTGGCTCTGGATGCGGCCGGAGGTCTGACGGGCGCGCGTGCCTCAGCCGAGCATCGCGTGCAGGAACCCCAGCGGGTGATGCGCGCGCGCAATCGAGACCATCATCGCGAAGCAGGCGAGCGCTGCGACGAACCACGCGACGCGGCTGCGCGGCGAGCGCGCGCGGCGCAAGGCCATGACGCCGAGCACCACGTAGGCCGGCAACAGCACGAGCTTGGCCGCCAGCCACGGCTCGACGAACGGGTTGAGCCGCAGCATCGCGAGCAGCAGCAGCGCGGCCGTCAGCAGCGCCGTGTCGATCAGGTAGCTGGCGCGGCGCACCGGCATCAGCGAAGGCCAGCGCGCCCCGGCGATCGTCGCCAGGCCACGCGCCGCGAACAGGCTGCCGCTGATCGAAACCAGCGCGATGTGCGCGATGCGCGTGTGCGGATAGAAGTCGACCAGGGACATGGAGCGGGATCGGGATGCCCCGATCGTGCAGCACCCGCCGGCGCGCTGCAAGCATCGCGCCGGCGTGGGCTCAGCGCACGCGGAAATCGATGACGATCTCTCCCGGGTTGCGGCTGACGTAGCTGATCTCGACCTGGTCGCCGAAGTGCCCGGCGATCTGGTTGAGCAGCGGCAGCGGATCGTGGTCGTTCATGAAGCGCATCGTTTCGCCGGGATGAAGCGCCGACAGCGCGCCGAAGATGGCGGCGTGCCGGAAGCGCTTGGCGATGCCGCGGGCGTCGAAACCGTAGGTGTCCTGCCCGAGGATGGGCAGCGCGTTGTCTTGCATGGGGAGGCTCCTGGAGTCGAGTCGGGGGACGGTCGGCCGCGCCGGAACCGGCGGACAAACTGAAGATCACTGTAAAATATAGCTTAATGGGCGTCAAGCCCCTCCCGCGGCGGCCATCACGCGCATGACGGCCGCGTTCGACGGGCTGGTTACCCGCCTCGGGCCAGCGCTCTCGCGCACTGGCCCACCAGCGCCGGGCCGCGATAGACCAGCCCCGTGTACAGCTGCACCAGCGTCGCGCCGGCGGCGATTTTCGCGCGAGCGTCGTCGGCGCTCAGGATGCCGCCCACGCCGATGATCGGATAGTCGCGCGGCAGCGCGGCGCGCAGCGCGCGGATCACGCGGTTCGACGGCTCGAACACCGGCGCGCCCGACAGGCCGCCCGCTTCGTCGGCGTGCGGCAGGCCGGCAACCGAGTCGCGCGACACCGTCGTGTTGGTCGCGACGACCGCGTCGATGCCGTGGCGCTCGAGCAGCGCGGCGATCGCCGCGATCTGGTCGTCGTCGAGGTCGGGCGCGATCTTCAGCGCGAGCGGCACGCGCCGGCCGTGCCGCGCTGCCAGCTCGCCGCGGCGTGCCTGCAACGCCGCGAGCAGCTCGTCGAGCGCGTCGCCGCCCTGCAGCTGGCGCAGGTTCTTCGTGTTCGGCGACGAGATGTTCACTGTCACGTAGCTGGCGTGCTCGTAGACGCGCTCGAGACAGGCCAGGTAGTCGTCGAGGGCGCGCTCGATGGGTGTCGCCGCGTTCTTGCCGATGTTCAGCCCGAGCACGCCGCGCCACTTCGCGCGGCGCACGTTCGCGACGAAGGCCTCGACGCCGGCGTTGTTGAAGCCCATCCGGTTGATCAGCGCGTCGCGCTGCGGCAAGCGGAACATGCGCGGCTTCGGGTTGCCCGGCTGGGCCTTCGGCGTCACCGTGCCGACCTCGATGAAGCCGAAGCCCATCGCGGCCAGCGCGTCGATGTGCGCGCCGTTCTTGTCCAGCCCCGCGGCCAGGCCGACCCGGTTGCGAAAGCGCAGCCCCATCACCTCGACCGGATCGTCGACCGGGCAGCCGGCGACGAGCTGTAGCGCGCCGATCCGCGCGGCGCGGTCGATCGCCCCGAGCGTCAGTTCGTGCGCGTCCTCGGGATCGAGCGCAAACAGGAACGGTCGAGCGAGCGCATAGGGGTTCATCGCGTGCCGTGGGCCCCGGCGTCGCCGCACGGCGCCCAGCGGCCGTCGACCAGGCACTCGATCGGCCGGAAATTCGCCTTGTACGACATCTTGGGGCTCTCGGCGATCCAGTAGCCGAGGTAGAGGTGGGGCAGCCCGAGCTGTCGGCACTGCTCGATCTGCCACAGGATGTTGTACGTGCCGTAGCTCGCGCCGGGCGTGTCCGGATCGAAGAACGTGTAGACCGAGGACAGCCCGTCGTTGAGGATGTCGATGATCGACACCATGCGCAGCGCGCCGTCGGCCTCGCGGAACTCGACCAGGCGCGTGTTCACCTTGCTCTGAAGCAAAAACTGCGCGTACTGCTCGCGGCTGTCGTGGTCCATGCCGCCGCCGGCGTGCCGGCTGGACTGGTAGCGCAGGTAGAGCGCGTAATGCTCGGGCGAGAAGCCGAGGCGCGCGACCAGCGTGCGCAGGCCGCGGTGCGCCTTCCACGCGCGCCGCTGGTTGCGCGCGGGCTCGAACGCCGTCACCGGGACGCGCACCGGGACGCACGCGCGGCAGCCGTCGCAGTGGGGCCGGTAGGTAAAGATGCCGCTGCGCCGGAAGCCGGCCTTCACCAGCTCGCCGTAGACGTCGGCGTTGATCAGGTGATTCGGCGTGGCGACCTGGGAGCGCGCCTGGCGCCCGGGCAGGTAGCTGCAGGGGTAGGGGGCGGTCGCGTAGAACTGGAGTGCCGCGAACGGCAGTTCCTTGAGGTGCGTCATGCGTCCGGTAGCTCGATGCTCAGTGCCCGCCAGTCGGGCCCGGGCTGCCGGACGAGCTCGGCGACCTGCTGCAGGAACGCCGCGCGGGAAATCTCGCGTGCGCCGAGCGAGGCCAGATGACGGGTGTTCTGCTGGCAGTCTATCACGCGAAAACCGTGCACGCGCAGCAGCCTCGCCAGCGCGAACAGCGCCACTTTCGACGCGTCGGGCACGCGCGTGAACATCGACTCGCCGAAGAACATCCGGCCGATCGACACGCCGTACAGGCCGCCGTCGAGGCGCTCGCCGTCCCACACTTCGACCGAGTGCGCCGCGCCCATGCGGTGCAGGTCGCCATAGGCGGCGGCGATCTCGCGCGTGATCCAGGTGCCGTCCTGGTCTTCGCGCGGCATCGCGCATTCGCGCATCACCCGCTCGAAGCAGGCGTCGAGCGTGATCCGCCAGCGCCCGTTGCGTCGGGCGCGCCGCACCGTCTGCAGCAGCGAGCGGCTGGCCTTGAATTCGTCGAGGTACAGCACCATCCGCGGATCGGGCGACCACCACAGCACCGGCTGCCCCTCGGTGTACCAGGGGAAGATGCCGTGGCGATACGCCTCGAGCAGCCGCGCGGCCGACAGGTCGGCGCCCGCGGCGAGCAGGCCATTGGGATCGGTCCACGCGCGCGCCGGATCGGGCAGAGGTTCGCCCGCGTCCACCCAGGCAAGCTTGCGTCGCGGCGATCCGGCCATGCGTCGATGCGCTGCGATTGCGCGGGCGGCAGCCAGCGTGCGCCGGGTTCAGGCGCAGCGCATCAGCTGCCGGCAGTAGGTTTCGATCGGCTGCACGGCGGTGATCGCGCCGGCCGGCTCGCGGGCGCGGCTGCCGTACTCGAGCGAGAGCTTCATCGCGAAGCTGCCGAAGAACGCGTCGAACAGCTCGCCGCCCAGCGTGCCCACCGCGAACAGCGCGTCGCTGGCCGGATCGTGCTCGAGCAGGATCGCCGCGAGGGGTTGCGTCGCCGGCCCCGCCAGTACGCGGGCGCCGTCGGCCGGGTCGTACTGGCTGTGTTCCGAGCAGCAGTGGATGACCTGCCCGCGCCCCGACACGGGCGAGGTCTCGTCGCGGTAGCTGATGAAGCTGATCTCGCGGGTCGGGTAGGCCATTCGGTGCGCGCAGATCGCCGAGAAGGCCACGATCGATCGCTGCGGCCCGACGCCGCCCTCCCAGGTGTAGCGCTCGCGTCGGCTCGTCGACAGCGCGACGTCGCGGCGCGTGGGCCTGCCCAGGTTGAGCAGGAAAGCGGGCGTGCCGACGTACGGGTAGTGGAACAGCAGGTTGCGTCGCACCGGCACGTCGGCGGCGCGCAGCGCGCGGCCGTCGGCGCCCACCAGTTGCGCGCGCGGATAGGCGTGTGGCGTCGCACCCGCCGTGGCCGCCTCGGCGGCCTGCATCAGCGCCGCGCCGTCCGCGGCCGCCGCGGCCGCCGCGCATCCGATCAGGAACCCACGCCTCTGCATCGACTGTCTCCGAAACGTCATGCGCCATCGCCGCGCCGCTGCAGCGCCATCGTAGCGCGGCCCGCTTCGCGCCGCAGGTCAGCCCTTGCGTCGCGGCTCGTAGCGGATCGCGCCCACGTGCATCGAGAAGGCGCCGCGCGCGCGGTCGGCGAAGTACCAGCGCAGCGTCTGCTCGACGGTGCGGAACGCGATCGCGTCCCAGGGGACCTCGGCCTCGGCGAAAAGTCTCGCCTCGAGGCTTTCGGGCCCGGGGTCGAGCGACGCGTCGAGCATGTCGGCGCGAAAGAACACGTGCACCTGGTTGACGTGCGGCACGTCGAGCATCGAGAACGGCTCGCCGAGCGCGATGCGCGCGCCTGCTTCCTCGACGGTCTCGCGCTCGGCGCCTTCGGCGGTCGTCTCGCCGTTCTCCATGAAGCCGGCCGGAAGCGTCCAGAACCCGTAGCGCGGCTCGATCGCGCGGCGGCACAGCAGCACCTTGTCCTGCCATACCGGAATCGTGCCGAGCACGACGTTCGGGTTCTGGTAGTGGATCGTCCCGCACTGCGGGCAGCTGTAGCGCGACCGGTTGTCACCGGGCGGGACGCCCAACAGGACTTCATGGCCGCAGACCGAGCAGAACTTCATGGTGGCGAAGGGGGTTCGCGCGAGTGTAGCAGCGGGTGGGCGGCGGTTCGCGGCCGCGGCGCGGGCGGGGCTTCGCCGACTTGCAGGCGACGCGTCGAAGCTGGTATAGTTTCGGGTTCCAGACGCGGGGTGGAGCAGTCTGGCAGCTCGTCGGGCTCATAACCCGAAGGTCGCAGGTTCAAATCCTGCCCCCGCAACCACATTCCCGGCGACCGGGGCCACATTCCCGGCGACCGGGGCCACATTCCCGGCGACCGGGGCTCGCGGCTACACTGAACCAGCCAGCCGCACTCCGCAGCCCCGTCGCCCGCCCCCATGACCACGCGTCCGTTGCCGGTGCTCTCGATGCTCGAGGCGAGGGTGCTCGCCGTCCTCGTCGAGAAGGAACGCACCGTTCCCGACACCTACCCGATGACGCTCAATGCGATCACCGCCGGCTGCAACCAGAAGAGCAGCCGGCAGCCGGTGATCGAGGCCTCCGACACCGAGGTACAGGCCGCACTCGACTCGCTGCGCCACGCGTCGCTGGCGATCGAATCGAGCGGCGGCCGCGCGATGCGCTACGCGCACAACGCCAGGCGCGTGCTCGACATTCCCAGCGAGGCGGTCGCGCTGGTCGCGACGCTGGTGCTGCGGGGGCCGCAGACGGCGGGCGAGTTGCGCATCCACTGCGAGCGCCTGCATCGCTTTGCCGACATCGCTTCGGTCGAGGGGTACCTTCACGAGTTGGCGGCCCGTGCCGCCGGCCCGCTGGTGGCCGAGTTGCCGCGCCAGCCCGGAGCGCGCGAGACGCGCTGGGCGTGCCTGTTGAGCGGACCGGTATCCGAAGGGCCGGCACCGGGCGGGCCGGCACCGGGCGGACCGGTACCCGAAGGGTTGGTTCCGACTGCGCGGCCACTGAGCGGTCCGGCGCCGCACGCAGCGGCGCCCGAGGAACCGGTGCCTGCAGCGCACGCCGCGGCCGGCACCCGGCTCGAGGCCGGCGCGTACGCAGCGCCCGGGCGAGGTGCATCGCAGGCGACACCGGCGACCGAGCCGACATCGGGCAAACTCGCGGCGCTCGAGGCGAACCTCGCGCGGCTCGAGCGCGACGTGCAGGCGCTGGCGGCGACGGTCGCGCGCCTCTGCGAGGAACTCGGTGTAAAAACCTGATTCCGGGGATATGATGGGCCGGATCCGCGTGGCAACCGGGGGTCGGGCGCATGAGCAGCAACCTTCCGAAGAACTTCCCGGGTCGCCCGGCATCGGCGCCAGCGCCCTCGGAGGCGCCGGCTCCCGCGCCCTCCGGGGCGCTTCCCAAGAACTTCACTCCCGAGATGGCGCGCGCCGCGGCCGCGCTGCAGGCCGGCGCGGCGACCGGCGCCGGACACGCCCCGTCGTCGGGCGCCCCGGCTGCAGCACAGTCGGCAGCGCAGGCACGGGGGCAGGCTGCAGTGCCCGGGGGCCCCGAAGTGACGCGCGGCGAGATCGCCGACCACTTCGCGCAGCGGATCGTTCGCATGGTCGACGCGCACCGCGGCGACTCGTCGCGTCCCAGGCTCTACGCGATCGAATTCCCGTTCACCGACTTCGAGTTCGACGTCGCCTACGCGCTGGCCGGCCGTCTGGGCGCGACGCTGGCGGCGAGCGACGCGGCCGTCGACGATGACGAGCCCGCGCGACCGCTGGTGATGCTCGACCGCGTGCTCAACAACCCGCAGCAGTTCGAGCGCATCGTCCGGCACATCAACCACGGGCAGGACGTCCAGCTGGTGTGCACCCGGGCGTGGCAGTTGCCGCGGTCGGTGGCCGATCTCGTCGATGCGACGCTGACCGTGCCGCGCTTCGATGCGCCGCGCTTTGCCGCGGCCTGCGTCGATTTCTACGAACTGGGCGCGCCGCCCGCGCTCGGCGCCGATGCGGACTGGGTGCCCAACGTCGTGCCGCGCGATTTCCTGCTGAACAGCCAGGTCGCTCGCAGCGACGTCGTCTCGGCGGTGCGCCAGTCGGTCGAACGGCGGCTGCGCCGCTACGCGACCGACGACGCGCTGGAGCTCGCCGACCTCGCGGGGATGGACGAGGCCCACGACTGGGCGCGCGCGCTGATCGACGAGGTGGCGCTGGCGCGCTCGGGTTCGATCTCGTGGGACGACGTGGGTGGGCGGGTCATCCTTCTCGGCGCGCGTGGCGTCGGGAAGACGACGCTCGCGCGCGCGATCGCCAGGGCCGCCCGCCTGCGCTACGTGGAGGCCTCGGCGAGCGACTGGGCGCCGCCGGAGAGCGAGCCGCAACTCGGCTGGTTGCGCATGAACGCCGCCTTCCAGGAGGCCATGGCCGCGGCGCCCGCGCTCTTCTTCGTCGACGACGTCGACGCGTTCTCGATCGCACCCTGGGCCGGGATGCTGCCGGCCTTCCTCGAGCAGCTCAAGGGGCTGTCCGCCGACGACCGCGTCGTGCTGATCGCGGGCGCGCAGTCGGCCGAGCACGTGCGCTTCGAGTTGCACCGACGTGGGGCGCTCGAGACCACGCTCACGATGCCTGCGCCCAATTCACAGGCGCTCGCCAAGATGTATTCGGTGCTGCTCAGGGGAAGCGGCAGCACGCTGGCGCAGGCCGACCTGGAGCACATCGGATTGCTCTCGCTGGGCATGTCCGGCCACGAGGTCGAGCTCATCGTGCGCCGCGCGCTGCGGCGCGCGCGCAAGGACGACGGCCGCAAGGTGTCGAAGGAAGACCTCGCGCAGGCGATCATCGAGCAGCGCGTCGGGCCCGAGTCGCAGGATCGCCGCCGCCTGATGGCCGCCGACGAATTGCGCAACACCGCCTACCACGAGGCCGGTCACGCGATCCTCGAGCTGATGCGCACGCGCGGCGCGCGCCTGCGCTACGCGAGCATCATCCCGCGCGAGAACGGCAGCCTGGGGTTCGTCCTGCCCGGCGTCGACGAGTCGCGCAACTCGGTCACCCGCAACGACATCGTCGAAATGGTGCGCGTGGCGCTCGCCGGACGTGCGGCCGAGGAGGTGTTCTCGGGCCCGGAAGGCACGACCTCCGGCTGCAGCAACGACCTGCAGCAGGCGACCGCGTACCTGCGCTACCTGATGACGCGCAGCGGCTTCCATGGGCTGCTCTCGCTCGATCGCAGCTTCGAGGACTCGCCCGAGTTGCGCGAGCGTGCCGAGTCGATGCTGCAGGCCGAGTACGCGCACGTGCTCGGGCTGCTGCAGCGGCACCGTCCGTTGCTCGACAGCGTCGCGAAGCTGCTGATCGAGCGCCAGGAGGTCTCTGGCGACGAGCTCACCCGCGTCGTCGACGCGTATCGCAGCAGCCACCCACTCGTCTAGGACGGAGGCACGGCCATGGAATTCCGCAACGAGATGCAGAAGAACGTCTACGTCATGGTGTCCAGCTGGTTCGAGCCCGACATCCAGGGCGGCGCGATCGAGCGCAATGCCGACCGGCCCAGCTTCGTCATGCGCAACGGCAGCACCGCGATGACCATCTCGGTCATGCCCTACGGCGACGACGAGGCGGTGATCAACGTCTGTGGCTGGGTGGTCAAGGGCGCCACGGTCTCGCCCGAGCTGATGCAGTTCCTGCTGAACACGAACCGCGACCTCTATTTCGGTGCGTTCGGCCTCGACACGAAGAACGACTTCGTCACCTTCGAGCACTCGATCATCGGGTCGACCTGCGACAAGAAGGAGCTGTACACGTCGATGCAGGCAGTCATCAGCACGGCCGACAAGTACGACGACGCGATCGTCGAGAAATTCGGCGGCGCGCGGATGCGCGCCGGCTAGCCGCCGCCCGGCCCGTCCGGCGGGCCGGGCGCCGCCGTCGGCGGCGGCTTCGTGTATCATTTGCGCGATCGTCGTTGCAGGTGGCGCGAGCCGCCCGCAGCGGGCCGCAGGGGCCCCTCGCGCAGACAAGAGCCCCGTGCCTGCAGTCCGACGTGCCGGCTCGGCACCGTCCGATCCCGATGCCGTCCGACCCGATTCCGTCGATGCCGTGCCTGCCGCGTGTGCGCAGAGGGGCTCGACCCGTTTGAAGCATGAGGTCCGTGCCAGCGGGCACGGCGAATCGCCCGTTCGACCCTTTTCGCACGAACCGTGCCGATGAGCGCCAGCCAGCGCCGATACGTATCGCTCCGATGAACACGCAGGAAGCCAAGATCGTCATCGAGGCCGCGTTGCTGTGCTCGCAGCAGCCGATGAACCTCTCCGAGTTGCGCCGGCTCTTCGACGAGGAGATCGCCGCGGACACCGTGCGCGCCCTGCTCGACGAGCTGCGCCAGGACTGGCAGGGCCGCGGCGTGCAGCTGGCCACGCTGGCTACCGGCTGGCGGTTCCAGAGCACGCCGCAGATGGCGCCCTACCTCGAGCGGCTCAGTCCCGAGAAGCCGCCGCGCTACTCGCGCGCGCTGATGGAGACGCTGGCGATCATCGCCTACCGGCAACCGGTCACCCGCGGCGACATCGAGGAGATCCGCGGCGTCACCGTGTCCTCCCAGCTCGTGAAGACGCTCGAGGAGCGGGGCTGGGTCGAGGTCATCGGGCACAAGGACGTGCTCGGTCGCCCCGAACTGCTCGGTACCACGCGGCAGTTTCTCGACGACCTCGGGCTGCGCTCGCTCGGCGAGTTGCCGCCGCTGCTCGAGCCCGGCCAGACCCCGGGCGCGGCCGAGGCGATCGCGCAGCGGGTCATCGAGTTCGCCGGCGACGCCGCGCAGGACGCGCTGCTTCAGCCCGACGAGGCGGCAGCCGCGCAGCCGGTGTCGGTCGATGCGATGGTCGATGCGGCGACCGGCTCCGAGACCGACGAGGCGATCGATCCCGGCGCCGTCGAGTCGACCGCAGCCGAGGCCGGGTTCCTGGCCGACCGGGCCGAATCGCAGGCGGCCGAGGCCGAACTTTCCGGGCCGGGCGGGCTCGAGGGGGGCGGCGAACTGCCCGCCGAGACCGAGACGTCCGCCGAGATTGAGACGCCGGCCGAAACCGGACTTCCGGCCACGCGCGACCAGGTTGCCGACGCCTGAGCGCCGACGACGCCGACCTGCCACAACGAACCCGACGAGGGCCTTCCTTTGAACAGCGAACATCCGAGCGAGGGCCGCCAGGACGCCGCGGTGGCCGATTCCGAGCCGCCGACGCCGCGCGCCGCGGCTGAACAGGCAGCGCAGCCTTCGGCGCCGCCACAGGGCACCGGCGAGGCCGCCACGGCCGGTGGCGACGCCGCGAGCGGCGAGCCCTCGGACGACCGCGAGTCGCGTACCCCCAGGAACATGTTCAATCGGCGTCGCGGCGGCCGATCCGGCTCGCGGCGCGGTCGCGGCGGCCGACGCGAGGGCAGCGAGAGACCCGAAGGCGACGCGACCGACGCAGCCGGTACGGCCGGCGAGGGGGCCGGCCCGCACGCGGCGCCCCGGGGCGGTGCCGACGCTTCGAAGCAGTCCGCCGATGCGGCGCCGGATCGCCCGGCGGCCGATGCCGAGCCGCTGCCCGCCTACGCGAGTGGGGCCGCCATCGGCCTCGACGCCGCCGACCCGCGCAAGCGCGGGCCGCGCCGTGCGCCGACCGAAGACCAGCCGAAGCTGCACAAGGTGCTGGCCGACGCCGGCCTCGGCTCGCGGCGCGACATGGAAGAACTCATCCTGGCCGGCCGCGTGTCGGTGAACGGCCAGCCGGCGCATATCGGCCAGCGCATCGGCCCGTCCGACCAGGTCCGCGTCAACGGCCGCGCGATCAGCCGACGCGCCGCGCCGGCCGCGCCGCGCGTATTGCTCTATCACAAGCCGTCCGGCGAGATCTGCACGCGCGACGATCCCGGCCAGCGGGCGACGGTGTTCGAGCGGTTGCCCAGGCTCAAGGGCGCGCGCTGGGTCGCCGTGGGACGCCTCGACTTCAATACCGAAGGCCTGCTGGTGTTCACGACGTCGGGTGACTTTGCCAACAAGCTGATGCATCCGCGCTACGGCTGGGAGCGCGAATATGCGGTCCGGGTGCTCGGGCGCATCGGCGACGAGGCCCGCGAGGCCCTGCTGGCGGGCGTGCAACTCGAGGACGGGCCGGCGAAGTTCGCCGCCCTCGAAGATCTCGGCGGCGACGGCGCCAATGCCTGGTACCGGGCGGTCATCGCCGAGGGCCGCAACCGCGAGGTGCGCCGGATGTTCGAGGCGGTGGGGCTGACCGTCAGCCGGCTGGTGCGCCTGCGCTTCGGTCCGCTGGCGCTGCCACGCGGGCTCGCTCGCGGCCGCTGGATCGAGCTCGGCGAGGCCGAGGTCCAGGCGCTGGCGCAGGCGATCCGGCGCGCGGGGCCCACCGGAGCCGAGGCCGCGGCCGAAGGCGGCCGGCGTCCGGGCGAGGCTGGCGACGAACGCGAGGCCGACGACGATCGTCCGACGCCCGGCCCGATGCGCGAGGCGTCGGGTGCGGCGTTCGAGGAGGCCCCCAGGGCGGACGACGACGAGTGGGACGACGAAGACCCGGCCGACTCGATCGGCAACCGGGCCTTGCCCGTTGCCGCCGAGGCCGCCCACGATCCGATGGACGACGACGAGTGGCAGCCGCGTTCGGCCAACGCGCACCTCGAAGGCATCACGCGAACCGTGCGCAAGGGTGACGGCGCGCAGCCGGCCGGATCGAAGCGCGGCGGCTTCGGCAAGGCACGCGGCCGCGCGCAGCGCGGCGCCACCTTCACCGGGCCGATGGACACAGGCAGGCCCGGGGGCATCACCGGCGGTTTCGGGGGCTTCGGGCCGTCCGGCCAACCGGGCGGTCGCGGCGGGCGTGGCGGCCGCGGCGGTCCCGGTGGGCAGGGCAAGCGCGCGCAGGGCCAGGGCCAGGGGCAAGGGCCGGGGTCGCGCGGACCGGGGGGCGGCCAGGGGCCGTCGCGCAGCGGACAGCCGGGCAAGCCGGGCGGCGCGCGCCGCGGCGGCCGCTCGCGCGGTGGCCGCCCGGGGGGCGGGCAGCGCGGCGACGGTTGAGCCCGTGCCCTGGCGGGGTTTTCGGGCTATAATGCGCAATTAACAAATCGCCGCTTCGGCAGGTGCGAAACGGCGTTCCGGACGACGTCATCCGGGGCGCGTGCGCATCGTGCACGGGCGGCGTGCTCGAAGAAATGGGCTCGCTGGGCCCATTTTTTTTTCCGGTCGCGTCGGCATGGGGTCGGCGGCGGACCGACAAGGGTCGGCAGGTGCCGGCAGGGGGTTTGCGAGTGTCCGCACAGATGACGTCGACGCAGGCGATCATCGAGCGCACCCTCGCCGGCATGGGTTACGAGCTCGTCGATGTCGAGTACGCGCAGGACGGATTGCTGCGCGTCTACATCGATGCGCCGTCGGGCATTGCGCTCGACGACTGCGAGAAGGTCAGCCGCCAGCTGTCGCACGTGCTGGCGGTCGAGGACGTCGACTACGCGCGGCTCGAAGTGTCGTCGCCGGGGGTCGATCGGCCGCTGAAGAAGGCGGCCGATTTCGAGCGCTTCGCCGGCGCCGAGGTCAGCGTCAGGTTGCGCCGGCCGTTCGAGGGGCGCCGCAACTTCGAAGGCGTGCTGACGCTCGAGGGCGACGGGCGCTACGGCCTCGAACTGATCGAGCGGCCGCCCGAGGCGGCCGGTGCGAAGGGCAGGAAGGCAGGATCGAAACCCGGCGCGAAGGTCGCGCCGGGCAAGGCGACGAAGGCAGCAAAGGCGACGAAGGCGACGAAGGCGCAGCAGTCGTCGCAGGCCGAGGGCGCCGGGGCCGCGGGTCGCAAGCTCGTGTTCGTGCTCGACGAGATCGAGCGGGCTCGGCTGGTGCCGAAGCTGAAGTTCCAGGAGAGGCGGAAATGAGCCGGGAAGTGTTGTTGCTGGTCGACGCGCTGGCGCGCGAGAAGAACGTGGCGCGCGAGGTGGTCTTCGGCGCGCTCGAGAGCGCGCTGGCGTCCGCGACGAAGAAGCGCTTCAAGGAAGAAGTCGACGTGCGCGTGTCGGTCGATCGCATGAGCGGCGAGTCCGAGTCGTTCCGGCGCTGGCAGGTGGTGCCCGACGGCGAGCTCGAGGACCACGACGTCCAGATCATCCTGTCCGAGGCGCAGAAGCAGATCCCCGACATCCAGGTGGGCGACTTCATCGAGGAAGAACTCGAACCGGTCGACCTCGGCCGCATCGGCGCGCAGGCCGCCAAGCAGGTCATCCTGCAGAAGATCCGTGACGCCGAGCGCGAGCAGATCATCAACGACTTCCTCGCCCGCGGCGAGTCGATCCTGTCGGGCACGATCAAGCGCATGGATCGCGAAGGTGCGATCGTCGAGTCGGGCAAGGTCGAGGCGCGCCTGCCGCGCGACCAGATGATCCCGAAGGAGAACCTGCGCGTCGGAGACCGGATTCGCGCCTACGTCGCCAAGATCAACCGCGAGGGTCGCGGCCCGCAGCTGTTCCTGTCGCGCACCGCGCCCGACTTCATCCGCCACCTGTTCGCCAACGAGGTGCCCGAGATCGAGCAGGGCCTGCTCGAGATCAAGGCGGCCGCGCGCGATCCCGGCGTGCGCGCGAAGATCGCCGTGCACTCCAACGACCGCCGCGTCGACCCGATCGGCACCTGCGTGGGCGTGCGCGGCTCGCGCGTGCAGGCGGTCACCGGCGAGCTGGCTGGCGAGCGAGTCGACATCGTGCTGTGGTCGGAAGATCCCGCGCAGTTCGTGATCGGCGCGCTGGCGCCCGCCAATGTCTCGTCGATCGTCGTCGACGAGGACAAGCACAGCATGGACGTGGTCGTCGACGAGGACAACCTGGCGCTGGCGATCGGCACCGGCGGGCGCAACGTGCGCCTGGCATCCGAGCTCACCGGCTGGCAGATCAACATCATGAGCGCCGAGGAATCGCAGGCCAAGAGCGCCGGCGAGCGGCAGGCCGTGCGCGAGCTCTTCATGGCCAAGCTCGACGTCGACGAGGAGATCGCCGACATCCTGATCGACGAGGGATTCACCACCGTCGAGGAGGTGGCCTACGTCCCGATCAACGAGATGCTCGAGATCCAGTCGTTCGACGAGGACACGGTCAACGAGTTGCGCAATCGGGCGCGTAACGCACTGCTCACCGAGGCGATCGCCACCGAGGAGAAGATCGGCACGACCGCCGAGGACCTGCTGTCGCTCGAGGGCATGGATCGCGACCTCGCGGCGAAGCTGGCCGATGCGGGCGTGCACACGCGCGACGAGCTTGCCGAGCTGGCGGTCGACGAACTGGTCGAGGCGACCGGCATCGACGACGAGCGCGCGAAAGACCTGATCATGAAGGCGCGCGCGCACTGGTTCGAGGCGGACGAGCCCGATGCGGCGCAGTCGGGGCAGGAGCGGGCGCAGGCATAGCGGGCGGCATCGGGGAGCGAAGGGCCGCGAGGCGGCCCCGGGCGCCGCCGGGCGCGTGCACCGAAGTGCGACGCGGCGGGTGGTGCGGTTCAGCAGAGAGGTCCGGGAAGGATGAGCATGGCGAGTACGAACGTGGCGAAGTTTGCGGCGGAGCTGAAGATGCCGGCCGAGGCGTTGCTCGAGCAACTGAAGGCTGCCGGTGTCAGCAAGCAGTCTCCGGACGACGAGTTGACCGAGGCCGACAAGGAGCAGCTGCTGCTCGCGCTGCGTCGAGCGCACGGGGCCGACGAAGGCCCGAAGCGCCGGATCACGCTGACGCGCAAGCAGACCTCCGAGATCAAGCAGGCCGACGCGACCGGCAAGGCGCGTACGATCCAGGTCGAGGTGCGCAAGAAGCGCGTCTTCGTCAAGCGCGACAGCGGTGACGCGGCTGCGGTGGAGGTCGCGCCGGCCGAGCCGGTCGAGGCGCCGGCGCCGCTGAAGTCGGTGGTCGACGAGGAGCAACAGCGACTGCGCGAAGCCGAGGAGGCGCGCCAGCGCGAGCTGCTCGAGCGACAGGCCGCCGAGCTGCGCGAGAAGCAGGAACGACTCGAGCGCGAGCGCCAGCGCGAGGAGCTGGCGGCCGCCGAGGCGCTGCGCCGCGAGGAAGAGGCGCGGCGCGAGGCCGAGCGGGCGGCCGCGATCGACACCGCCACCGAGGGCGCCGAGCGCGAGCGCGCCGATGCCGAGGCCCGGGCTGCCGGCGAGGCGGCGCGCAAGGCCGCCGAAGAGGCGGCCGAGCAGGCGCGCGCCCGCAAGGCCGTCGAGGACGAGGTCGCCGAGATCAATCGCCTGATGAGCCTGCAGCGCAGGCCGCAGCCCAAGCCGGCGGAGGCGCCGGCGCCGGTCGCCAGGCCGGCGGCCGCGGCCGAGCAGGCGGGCGCGCCGGGGGCACCCGGCAAGGCGGGCGTGAGCGGCACGTTGCACCGTCCCGCAGGGGGTCGTCCGGCGCCCGGCGCGGCCCCGTCGGCCGACGCGCAGAAGAAGCACGTCAAGAGCGAGAAGCTCTCGTCGACGTGGTCCGAAGAGGCCGCCAAGAAGCGCGGCATCAAGACGCGTGGCGACACCGCCGATGCCGGATGGCGCGGCAAGGGCGGCGTCCGGCATCGCGGCGGCGGGCGCCACGAGGCGGTCGGCGCCTCGGCGCCGGCGTCCAACGAGCCGATCGTGCGCGAGGTGCACGTGCCCGAGACGATCACGGTCGCCGACCTCGCCCACAAGATGTCGGTGAAGGCGGCCGAGGTCATCAAGGCGCTGATGAAGCTCGGCCAGATGGTGACGATCAACCAGGTGCTCGACCAGGACACCGCGATGATCCTCGTCGAGGAGATGGGCCACAAGGCGCTGGCCGCCAAGCTCGACGACCCCGAGGCGTTCCTGGTCGAGGACGTCGAACACGGCGAGGCCGCGCAGGAGCCGCGCCCGCCGGTGGTCACCGTGATGGGCCACGTCGACCACGGCAAGACCTCGCTGCTCGACTACATCCGGCGCGCGAAGGTGGCCGCGGGCGAGGCCGGCGGCATCACCCAGCACATCGGCGCCTACCACGTCGAGACACCGCGCGGCGTCATCACGTTCCTCGACACACCGGGCCACGAGGCGTTCACCGCCATGCGCGCGCGCGGCGCGAAGGCGACGGACATCGTCGTGCTGGTGGTGGCGGCCGACGACGGCGTCATGCCGCAGACCATCGAGGCGATCAACCACGCCAAGGCGGCCAACGTGCCGATGGTCGTGGCGATGAACAAGATCGACAAGCCAGAAGCCAACCCCGACCGCGTCAAGCAGGAGCTGGTCGCCAACCAGGTCGTGCCCGAGGAGTACGGCGGCGAGGTGCCGATCGTGCCGGTCTCGGCCAAGACCGGGCAAGGCATCGACGACCTGCTCGAGAACGTCCTGCTGCAGGCCGAGGTGCTCGAGCTGACCGCAGTCCGGGACGGCGCCGCCAAGGGCCTGGTCATCGAGGCGCGGCTGGACAAGGGCAAGGGCGCCGTGGCGACCGTGCTGGTGCAGTCGGGCACGCTCAAGCGCGGCGACGTCGTGCTGGCGGGCTCGTCGTTCGGTCGCGTGCGCGCGATGCTCGACGAGAACGGCAAGCCGGTGGCCGAGGCCGGGCCGTCGATTCCGGTCGAGATCCAGGGCCTGCAGGACGTTCCGGCCGCGGGCGAGGAAGTCATCGTGCTGGGCGACGAGCGCAAGGCGCGCGAGATCGCGCTGTTCCGGCAGGGCAAGTTCCGCGACGTCAAGCTGGCCAAGCAGCAGGCTGCCAAGCTCGAGAACATGTTCGAGCAGATGACGGCGGGCGAAGTGAAGACGCTGGCGCTGATCGTGAAGGCCGACGTGCAGGGCTCGCAGGAGGCGCTCGCGCACGCGATGCTCAAGCTCTCCACCGACGAGGTGAAGGTGCAGATCGTGCACCAGGGCGTCGGCGCGATCAGCGAGAACGACGTCAACCTGGCGACGGCGTCGAAGGCCGTCGTCATCGGCTTCAACGTGCGCGCCGACCAGCAGGCGAAGCGGCTCGCCGAGGCCAACGGCATCGACATCCGCTACTACAACATCATCTACGACGCGGTCGACGACGTGAAGGCCGCGATGTCGGGGCTGCTCTCGCCCGAGCAGAAGGAAGAGACGATCGGCCTCGTCGAGATCCGCCAGATCATCCGCGTGCCGAAGATCGGCAACATCGCGGGTTGCATGGTGCTCGAGGGCGTCGTGCGGCGGGGCGCGAAGGTGCGCCTGCTGCGCGACAACACCGTCGTCTGGACCGGCGAGCTCGATTCGCTCAAGCGCTTCAAGGACGACGTGCGCGAGGTCCGCGAGGGCTTCGAGTGCGGCCTGTCGCTGAAGAACTTCAGCGACATCAAGGAGGGCGACCAGCTCGAAGTGTTCGAGATCAAGGAGGTCGCGCGCACGCTGTGAGGCGGGCGCCGGGCGTCATGACGACTCATCGACCGGGCGGCGTGAGCCGCAGCGTGCGCGTCACCGAGGCGGTGCACCACGAACTCGCCGAGCTGGTGCGCGCGGAGGTCAAGGACCCGCGCGTGGGCATGGTCACGATCACCGGCGTCGAGCTGACGCCCGACTATGCCTACGCGACGGTGTACTTCAGCGTGCTGCCCGACGACGAGGCCACGGTCGCCAGCACGCTCGCCGGGCTGCGCCACGCCGCGGGCTTCCTGCGCTCGCAGCTCGGACGGCGCGTGCGCATCCACACGACCCCCGAATTGCGTTTCGTCCACGACGTCTCGGTCGAGCGCGGCATGGCGATGTCGAAGCTCATCGACGAAGCGAACAGGCACCACGCCGACGACTGAAACACCCCCGGAAGACCCCCGCCATCGAACGGCTCGCGGCCGTCGCCGGCGCGACACGCTGCGATCGGCAACGGAGGTCGGGGCGAGTCGGGCGGGGCCTCGACCAGGCGAGTATCGGGGAGCGACTCGAGGCCCCGCCCGACTCGCTCCGACTGGTGGTGAACGACGCAGCATGCCCCCCAAGAAACCACAACGCGAACCGGTCGACGGCATCCTGCTGCTCGACAAGCCGAAGGGCCTCACTTCGAACGATGCGCTGGTGCGTGCGCGCCGGCTGCTCAACGCCCGCAAGGCCGGGCACGGCGGGACGCTCGACCCGATGGCCAGCGGGCTTCTGCCGCTGCTGTTCGGCGAGGCGACCAAGTTCGCGCACGATTCGCTGGACGCCGACAAGACCTACCTGGCCGAGCTGACGCTCGGCACGACCACCGACACCGGCGACGCCGAGGGCGAGGTGCTGTCGCGGCGCGAGGTCGATTGCGACGACGCGGCGTTTCGGGCCGCCGCAGCCGCGTTCGTCGGCGAGATCGAGCAGGTGCCGCCGATGCACTCCGCGCTCAAGCGCGACGGCCGGCCGCTGTACGAGTACGCGAGAGCCGGCATCGTGCTCGAGCGCGCGGCGCGGCGCGTGACGATCCGCTCGATCGAGACGCTGGCGTGCGCGGGCTCGCGCGCGACGATCCGCGTGTGCTGCAGCAAGGGCACCTACATCCGCACGCTGGCCGCCGACATCGGCGAGCGGCTGGGCTGCGGCGCGCACCTGAGCGCGCTGCGCCGCGAGCGGGTCGGCGCGCTGTCGCTGGCCGATGCGGTGAGCCTGGATGCGCTCGAGGCGCTCGAGCCGGCGGCCCGCCGCGCGCGCCTGGCGCCGGCCGACGCGCTGCTGGCCGGCCTGCCGCGCGTCGAGCTCGACGCGCCGAGCGAAGCGCGCTTCCTGCACGGACAGAAGCTCCGCGCGCCCTCGTCGCTGCAGGGCGGCGACATCGAACGCGTGCGCGTCTATGGCCCGCGCCGGCTGCTCGGCGTCGCCGCGCTGCGCGCCGGCGCGCTCGTTCCACTACGACTCGTCGCCACGGGCGACGGCGAACCGACACACCCAGAACCGGAAGCACCCCATGAGCCTCGCCATCCGTAACATCGCGATCATCGCGCACGTCGACCACGGCAAGACGACGCTGGTCGACCAGCTGTTGCGCCAGTCCGGCACGTTCCGCGCCAACCAGCAGGTGGCCGAGCGCGTGATGGACAGCAACGACATCGAGCGCGAGCGCGGCATCACCATCCTCGCGAAGAACTGCGCGGTCGAGTACGCCGGCACCCGGATCAACATCGTCGACACGCCGGGCCACGCCGACTTCGGCGGGGAGGTCGAGCGCGCGCTGTCGATGGTCGACGGCGTGCTGCTGCTGGTCGACGCGGTCGAGGGGCCGATGCCGCAGACGCGCTTCGTCACCCGCAAGGCGCTGGCGCTCGGCCTGAAGCCGATCGTCGTCGTGAACAAGATCGACCGGCCCGGCGCGCGTCCCGACTGGGTGGTGAGCCAGACCTTCGACCTGTTCGACAAGCTCGGCGCCACCGAGGAGCAACTCGACTTTCCGGTCGTCTACGCGTCGGCGGTCAACGGCTTCGCGGTCGACAGCCTGAAGGACCTGCCCGAGGACGGCGTCGACGGCCCGGGAGACGCGGCTTCCGAGGGGCTGTCGATGAAGCCGCTGTTCGAGGCGATCCTGCGCCAGGTGCCGGCGCGCGAGGACGACCCGGACGGCCCGCTGCAGCTGCAGATCTCGGCGCTCGACTACTCCAGCTACGTGGGCAAGATCGGGATCGGCCGGATCAACCGGGGGCGCATCCGCAGCGGCCAGCCGGTGACGGTGGTGTACGGCGACCCGGCCGAGACCGGCGTGGCGCCGATCGCGGCCAGGGTGAACCAGGTGCTGCGCTTCAGCGGGCTCGAGCGCGTCGTCGTCGACGAGGCGCAGGCCGGCGACATCATCGCGATCAACGGCATCGACCAGCTCGACATCGGCTCGACGGTCTGCGACCCCTCGCAGCCGCAGGCGCTGCCCGTGCTCAGGGTCGACGAGCCGACGATGACGATGGAGTTCATGGTCAACACCTCGCCGATGGCCGGACGCGAGGGCAAGTTCGTGACCAGCCGCCAGATCCGCGAGCGCCTCGAGCGCGAGTTGAAGAGCAACGTGGCGCTGCGCGTCGAGTTCACGGCCGATTCGGATACCTTCGTCGTCTCGGGGCGCGGTGAACTGCATCTCACGATCCTGCTCGAGAACATGCGCCGCGAGGGCTACGAGCTGGCCGTGTCGCGGCCCAAGCCGAAGCTGCGCGTCATCGACGGCGAGCGCCAGGAGCCGTACGAGCTCCTGACGATGGACCTCGAGGACGCGCACCAGGGCGCGGTGATGGAGCTGCTCGGCCGGCGCAAGGGCGAGCTGCAGAACATGGAGCCCGACGGCAAGGGCCGCGTGCGGCTCGACTACCGGGTGCCGGCGCGGGGCCTGATCGGCTTTCACAACGAGTTCCTGAACCTGACACGCGGCACCGGCATCATCAGCCACGTGTTCGACGACTACGGCCCCTGGGCCGGCGACATCGAGGATCGCCGCAACGGCGTGCTGATCTCGCAGGACGACGGCGAGGCGGTCGCCTATGCACTGTGGAAGCTGCAGGAGCGCGGCAGGATGTTCGTCAATCCCGGCGATCCGCTGTACGAAGGGATGATCATCGGCATCCACTCGCGCGACAACGACCTGGTGGTCAACCCGGTGAAGGAAAAGAAGCTCACCAACGTGCGCGCCTCGGGCAAGGACGAGCACATCGTGCTCACTCCGCCGATCCAGCTCACGCTGGAGAAGGCGGTCGAGTTCATCGCCGAGGACGAACTGGTCGAGCTGACGCCCAAGAGCATCCGGCTGCGCAAGCGCCACCTGAAGGAGCACGAGCGCAAGCGCGCCGCCCGCGAGGCCGAGGCGATCTGAGCACCCCGTGCGTCCGGCGCGGAGGCGTCCGCCCGGGCCCTCACTCGCGATACCAGACGATCTGGTGCGTCGTCGCGAGCAGGCGATCGCCGCGCCCCCACAGCTCGCCGTGCTGGTCGAAATAGCCGCTCTGGTAGACGTGGCAGAGCGCGGCGCCGAGCATCGGTGACGCCCCCTGATCGGCCAGCGCCGCGCCGTCGGCGTGAAAATAGATGTTCAGCGAGACCGTGCCGATCGGCACCAGCTTGCCGCGCCGAAGGAAGATCCTCGGGAAGAAGACGTCGCAGGCCGACGCCAGCGCCGGGAAGTCGAGCGGCCGCGGCGGGTGGTCGGCGACCCAGCAGGCGCTGCGGCTGTCGGTGGACAGCGACTCGAACGGCGAGCGCTCGAAGCGCAGGTCGTAACGCCGCGTGAACGCCGGCGCCTCGGGCCGTGACAGGCGCGGCAGCGTCTCGAACGGAGCGATGGTCGGCGGGCGCGCCTCGGTGTGGCTCCACACCGGGCGCCGCGTGCCGAACACCGCCATCGCGATCGCGGCGACCGACTCGGGGTTGCCCTCCTGCTCGCCGCCTTCCTGCAGCAGCGTTGCCGTCCAGTGCTGCGTCGAGCGGTTCGAGCGCATCAGCTGTGTGCGGATCCGCAACGGGCCCTCGGCGACCGGGCCGGCGAAGTTCACCGTCAGCGACACCGGATCGCCGAGCCGCTCGGGGCGCGACAGCATCGCGTGCAGCATCTGCGCGGCGGTGATCCCTCCGTACGGACCGACCATGTTCCAGTAGGCAGGGCTGCTCCGACCGGCGAACGCGCCGTCGGCCAGCGGCTCGAGGCGGATCGCCTCGTCGAAGGGGTGGATGGTCTCGGCCATGGAGTGCACGTCGCGGGAGGTTCGGGCAGGCGCCGAGTATCGCATCGGGACGGGGGGCGCCCGGCCTCGCCGCGTGCCGATGGCTCCAAAGGACCACGCCCCGATGGCTCGTCGGGGCGATTCCCGCGCAGCGGCGGCGACCCAGAATGCGTTCACGACGTTCCCGTCCACCCCCGCATTCCAGGAGACCACGATGAGCCTGACCGACACCCGCGCCCCCGCCGCCCTTCACCGTCCCGCCGTCTCGCCGGCAGCCGCCCCGATCGCCGCCCCGCGCTTCGACATGTACATGCAGATCCACAAGGGGCTGCGCAGCCTGATGGGCGCGACGCTGGTGGAAGTCGGCAGGATGGACTGGCAGGACCCTGCCGAGCGCGACGCGACGCTGGCCCGGCTCGGCAAGCTGCTCGAGGTGTGCCGCGGCCACCTCGAGCACGAGAACCAGTTCGTGCACACCGCCATCGAACGGCGCCTGCCCGGTGCCGCCGGCCAGACCGAGGCCGATCACCTCGAGCACGTCGCCGCGATCGACCAGTTGCGGCGGCGGATCGACGCGCTGCGCCAGGCCCCGGACGCCGCCGCCGGTACGGCCGCGCTCGCCCTGTACCGGGAGCTCGCCGTGTTCGTCGCCGAGAACTTCCTGCACATGCAGGTGGAGGAGTCGCGCAACAACGCGTCGCTGTGGTCGGCCTACACGGACGAGGAACTCGTCGAGATCCACGACGCGCTGGTGGCGTCGATTCCGCCCGAGGAGATGTCGTACCTGCTGGGGCTCATGCTGCCGGCGCTGGCGCCCGTCGAGCGCGCGCAGATGATGCTCGGCATGAGGGCGGGAATGCCTCCCGAAGCGTTCTCGGGGGTGCTCGAAATGGTCCGGCAGGTGCTCTCCGATCGCGACTGGGGCAAGCTCTCGGCGTCTCTCTCGGCGAGCGAGCACGCTCTCTCGCACTGAGTACTGCGTCGCCGATACAACACTCCCGACGAACGGCGCCTTCGCAACGCTTGTTTTTGTTGGCGATCCGTGCAAGACGCGTCATGCTTCGCTCCTGTGGAGAGAGCGCGTTTTCCCTCTGAAACCGCGCTGTTCGAAACGAACATCGCACTCATGGATTCAGGAGGATCGAGAATGGCCACTGCCAAGAAGGCTGCCAAGAAACCCGCTGCGAAGAAGGCCCCGGCCAAGAAGCCGGCCGCGAAGAAGGCTGCTGCCAAGAAGCCGGCTGCGAAGAAGGCTGCTGCCAAGAAGCCGGCCGCCAAGGCGCCGGCGAAGAAGGCTGCTGCCAAGAAGCCCGCCGCCAAGAAGGCCGCCAAGAAGCCCGCCGCCAAGAAGGCCCGCAAGCCGAACGCGGCCTTCATGAAGGCGCTGACCCCGAGCGCCGCGCTGGCGTCGATCGTCGGCGACAAGCCGCTGCCGCGCACCGAGGTGGTCAAGCGGCTGTGGGACTACATCAAGAAGGGCAAGCTGCAGGACGCCGTGAACAAGCGCCTGATCAACGCCGACGAGAAGCTCAGGCAAGTCTTCGGCAAGGCGCAGGTCAACATGTTCGAGATGACCGGCCTGGTCGGCAAGCACCTGAAGTAATCCGGGCGCACGCCGCCGAAAAAGGGCAGCCTTCCAAGGCTGCCCTTTTTCATTCATCCTCGGGCCATGCAGGAAAAGGTCATCACGCTGGCCACGCCGGTGTTCTTCGCGCTGATCGCGCTCGAGCTCGCCTGGGGCTGGCTGCGCGGGCGCAATACCTACCGGCTCGACGATGCCGTCAACAGCATCGGCCTGGGCGTGCTGTCGCAGGTGAGCGGGGTGTTCACCCGGGTCCTGCGGATCGGCATCTACGCGTGGGCCTTCGAGTTCCTGTCGCTCTGGCGGCTGCCGGCCGACAGCGCGTGGGTCTGGCTGTTCGCATTGCTGCTCTACGACCTCTGCTACTACTGGTACCACCGCATCGGCCACGAGCGCACCCTGTTCTGGGCGGCCCACGTCGTGCATCACCAGAGCGAGGACTACAACCTGTCGACCGCGCTGCGGCAGACCAGCAGCGGTGCGCTGCTCGGCTGGCTGTTCTACCTGCCGATGGCGGTCGCCGGCGTGCCGCCCGAGGTGTTCGCGGCGGTGGCGCTGGTCGACCTGCTGTACCAGTACTGGATCCACACGCAGCACGTCGGCCGGCTCGGCTGGTTCGACCGCGTCTTCGCCAGCCCGTCGAACCACCGGGTGCATCACGCGGTCAACGATCGCTACCTCGACCGCAACTACGGCGGCATCCTGATCCTCTGGGACCGCCTGTTCGGCACCTTCGCCGACGAGGATCCCGCCGAGCTGCCGGTCTACGGCACGCGCAGCCCGCTGCGCTCGTGGAACCCGCTGTGGGCCAACTTCGAGGTCTACGCGGCGATGGCGCACGATGCCTGGCGCGCGCGCCGCTGGCGCGACCGCCTCGGCGTGCTGTTCGGTCGAACCGGATGGCGGCCCGAGGACGTGGCGCGTCGCTTCCCGAAGCCCGAGTTTTCGCTCGCGCGACCGCGCTACGCGCCGGCGACGCCGGCGCGCGTGCAGGTCTATGCGCTGGCGCAGTTCGCGCTGCTGCTGGGTGCGGCCGTGCACTTCCTGCGCGTCCAGGTGCACGCGCCCAGCTCCGAGGTCGTCGGCTACTTTGCCTGGATCGTCGTGTCGTTGATCTCGCTGGGCATCCTGCTCGAGGGGCGCCGCGTCGGCGCCTGGCTCGAGGCCGCACGGGCCGTGTTCACCGCGGCCGGCATCGCCGCGACGCACGGCTGGTTCGGCGTCGCCGATCCGGGCGGCACGCTCGTCATCGCGGCCGCGGCGGGCTGGGTCGCAAGCGCCGCGTGGGCGACCTGGCTGGCGGGGCCACTCGCGTGGCGCGCGCGGCCCGGCGCCGGCGAACCCGGGTGAGGGCGACGACGTGAGCGCGGGCAACGATCTCCTCTGGCGCCGCGGCGCCGTCGCGCTCGCGGCCGCGGCGATCGCCGCGATCGCCGGCGCGCTGCTGCGCTCGCGCGGCGGATTCGACGGCTGGACCTTGCTGCACTGGATCGGCAAGCCGCTGGCCACGGCGATCCTCGTGGGGCTCGTCTGGCGCGAAGGCGCCGCCGTCGACGCGCGGCTGCGTCGCGGCGTTCTCGCGGGGCTCGTGTTCTCGCTGGCCGGAGACGTGCTGCTGATGCTGTCGCCCAGGCTGTTCGTCGGCGGGCTGCTGGCGTTCCTCGCGGCGCACCTGTGCTACCTGCGCGCGTTCACGGTCGACACCCGGCTGTTCGCACGCTGGCTGCCGCTGGGGGTGATCGGCGCGATCGGCGCCGCGATCCTGGCTTTCCTGTGGAGCGGCCTGGTGCCGGCGCTCAGGGGCCCGGTGATCGCCTACGTGGTCGTGCTGGTGGCGATGGCGGCGCAGGCGCTCGCGCGATGGCGCGAGCACCCCGACGCCCGCACGCGGATGGCCGCGCTCGGTGGCGTGCTGTTCGTGGCATCGGACGCGCTGCTCGCGATCGACCGCTTCCGGGCGCCGATCGCGGCGGCCCCGCTGTGGGTGCTCGGCAGCTACTGGGCCGCGCAATGGGGCATCGCGCAGAGCGTGCGCGGGGGCATCGCGCAGAGCGCGCGCGGCGCCGTCGCGCCCGGCGCTCAGCGCCAGTAGGCCGGGTTGCCGTAGGTGTTCTTGAGGTAGTCCACGAACATCCGCACGCGCAACGGCAGGTGCTTTCGCTGCGGGAACACCGCGTAGATCGCATTGTCGGGCGCCGCGAACGCGTCGAGCACGCTCCTGAGCCGCCCTGCGCGCAGGTCGTCGCCGACTTCCCACATCGAGCGCCAGGCCAGGCCGCGACCGGCCAGCGCCCAGTCGCGCAGCACCGCGCCGTCGTTGCACTCCATCGTGCCCGACACGCGCATCGACAGCAGTTGCCCGTCGACGGTGAATTGCCAGCCGCGCGCCTGGTTGCCGTAGGTGCCGAAGGTCAGGCAGTCGTGCTGCGCCAGGTCGGCCGGCGTGGCCGGCTCGCCGTGCGCCTGGAGGTAGGCCGGACTGGCGACCACGACGCGCCGGTTGTCGGCCAGCTTCAGGCCGACGAGGCTCGAGTCGTCCAGCGCGCCGATGCGGATCGCCACGTCGATCCCCTCGTTGACGATGTCCGCGAGCCGGTCGGTCAGGTCCAGCGAGATCGACACCTCGCGGTGCGCGTCCAGGAACGCGGGCAGCAGCGGCGCGACGTGTGCGCGGCCGAAGCCCGCGGGTGCCGTGACGCGCAGGTGGCCGCTCGCCTTCACGCCGCCGAGCGACACCGACGCCTCGGCGTCGTAGAAATCGTTGAGCAGCCGCTGGCAGTCTTCGAGGAACGCGCTGCCCTCGAACGTGAGCGAGATGCGGCGCGTCGTGCGCACCAGCAGCTTCACCCCGAGGCGCTCCTCGAGCGCGTCGATGCGGCGCCCGATCACGGCCGGCGCGACCCCCTCGGCCTGGGCCGCGGCCGACAGGCTTCCGCGGGTGGCGACGGCAACGAAGGTTTCGATCTGCTTGAAGCGGTCCATGCTCGCTCGGGGTTCCGGGGCGATTATTCCAGAGACGCCGCCTTCTCGACGCGCCCCGACGGGCGTAGACTCCGGGGCTTTCCGGACTGCCTGCGATGCCCGACCCGACGCGCCATCCGATCGTGCTGGCCCCCGAGGACCTCGCGCTGCTGCAGCGCGGCTGCGGGGTGTCGATCGCGTCGCGCGACGCCACCTGCCTGCCCGACCTCGTTCGCGGCGTCGGGCAGCGCGTCGAGCCCAACGGCGAGATCACCGTCTTCCTGTCCCGCGTCGACGGCGCCGGCGTGCTCGCCAACCTGCGCGAGAACGGCGCGATCGCGGCCGTGTTCAGCCAGCCGTCCACCCACCGGACGGTGCAGATGAAGGCCACCCGCGTGTCGATCGCGGCGGCGACTCCGGCCGACGTCGAGACGGTCGAGCGCTGCCGCGCGGCGATGAGCGCCGAACTGCACGCAATCGGTTATGGCCCCGAGTTCGCGCGCGCGTTGCTGGCCTGCGAGCCCGCCGACCTCGTCGCGGTGCGCTTCGCCCCCGAGAGCGCGTTCGACCAGACGCCGGGTCCGAAGGCCGGGGCGCCGATCGCGACCCGCTGACGCGCAAGCGCAACGTGCCTGCGATGAAGGTCTCGCTCGACAGCATCCGTGACTGCCTCGAAGGCGCCGCGCCGGGCATCATCGCGACCTGCGCCGCCGACGGTACGCCCAACGTCAGCTACCTGTCGCAGGCGCAGTACGTCGATCGCCACCACGTCGCGCTGTCGTTCCAGTTCTTCAACAAGACGCGGGCCAACGTGCTCGTCAACCCACGCGCGCGGTTGATGGTCATTCATCCGGTGAACGGCGCGCTGTACCGGCTGACGGTCGAATACCTGCGCACCGAGGCCGAGGGTCCGCTGTTCGAGAGCATGCGCGCCAAGCTCGCCAGCATCGCCTCGCACGCGGGCATGACCGACGTGTTCAGGCTGCTCGGCGCCGACGTCTACCGCGTCCTCGACATCGAGTCGGTGCACGGCGTTCCATCGAGCCTGCCGGTGTCGCTGAACCGGCTCGCCGCGTTGCGGGCAGCCACTGCCCGCGTGGCGGCCTGCACCGACCTCGACTCGCTGTTCGGCGCGACGCTCGCCGCGCTGCACGAGCACTTCGACGTGCAGTACGCGATGTTCCTGCTGCTGGATGCCAGCGCCACGCGGCTCTACACGGTGGCCAGCCTCGGCTATCCGGCCTCCGGCGTCGGATCGGAGATTCCGCTGGGCGCCGGCGTCATCGGCGTCGCGGCTCGCGAGGGCGCGCCGATCCGGTTGTTCCGGCTGACCGCGGATTATTCGTACGGGCGCGCGATCCGCGATGCGGCCGTGCGCGGCGGCCTCGAGGGCGTCCTCGAGAAGGAGATTCCGTTTCCGGGCCTGCCGGAGTCGCGCAGCCAGCTGGCCGTGCCGGTCCCGGTCGCCGGGCGGACGGCGGGCGTGCTGTTCGTCGAGAGCCCGTTCGACCTGCGTTTCGGCTACGACGACGAGGACGCGCTGGTCGCGCTGGCCGCCCAGGTGGGACAGGCGATGCACGTGCTGCAGCTGGCCGAGGACCGCGAGGGGCAGCCGGCGGAGGGCCCGACCCAGGCGCCGAAGGCGCGCGGCGAGGCCGTGACGGTGCGCCACTATCCGGCCGACGACAGCGTGTTCCTCGGCGACGACTACCTGATCAAGGGCGTCGCCGGCGCGGTGTTCTGGGCATTGGTGTCCGACTTCGCGAACGGCGGCCGCATCGCGTTCACCAATCGCGAGTTGCGGCTCGATCCCCGCATCCGGCTTCCCGACATCGGGGACAACCTCGAAGCGCGGCTGGTCCTGCTGCAGCGGCGCCTGGTCGAGCGAGACGCCTGCGTGCGGATCGAGCGCACCGGCCGTGGGCGCTTCTGCCTGCGGGTGACCCGGCCGCTGCGGCTCGTGCAGGTGCGCTGATCTTCGAGGACTGCCCGCGGCGCGCCCCGGCCGGCGCCGGGTCAGGCGTACTGCGGATCTGCGGCGACGGCCGTCTTGCGCGAACGCCGCGCAGGCGCGGTGCGGGGGGCGGCCGGCGCCGGCGCGGCGCGCCCGACGGGCGCGCGCCGCACGTCGATCGTGGCGCGCGCAGCCGGCGTGGCGTGCTGCCGCGCGTCGAGTTGCGCGAGCAGCCGCCCCAGCGTCGCCTCGAGCTCGGCGGCGGCCGGCCGGCGCGCCTCGCCGCGAGCGAACTCCAGCGCGGTTGCGCAATCGTCGAGCGCGGTGACCGACGGTTCGCCGGCCGTGCCGACGTGCACCGCGCGTGCTGTGCCGCCCGCCGTGGGCCACGCGGGCGTGGCATCGGCCTTCACGTCGCGCCGAACGTCGAGCAGTCGCAGCACTTCGCGGACGCGCCCGATGACGTGCGCGACGTCGACATCGTCGCTGCAGTCCAGGGACCCGATCCGGGCCAGCGTGCGGCCGACGCTGAGCCGAAGCGCCTTGTCGATGCCCCAGAAGAGGTCGGGCCGGTCGGCGTTCATGGCCTGCGCGACGGCGACGTGAAAGACGGACGGGTCCATGCCGGATTCCTCTCTGAACGGGCCGGCCGCACGGGCCGGACAATGGAAACGAGTCTAGGCAGGCGTGGCGGTGCGCGTTCGTAAAACTTGGTTCGCCGATTCTTAAGAAGTCATTAACGGCGCCGGTTGCGCCGGCGGACGCTGCCGACGGACAATTCGCGTCATGGCTGCGACCCTGCGCGCCGTCCAGGCGGACATCACGACCCTCCACGTCGATGCGATCGTCAATGCGGCCAATTCGACGCTGCTCGGCGGCGGCGGCGTGGACGGCGCGATCCATCGCGCAGCCGGCCCCGGACTGCTCGAAGAGTGCCGCGCGCTGGGCGGCTGCGCGACCGGCGACGCGAAGCTCACCGGCGGCCATCGCCTGCCGGCGAAGCACGTGATCCACACGGTCGGCCCGGTGTGGCGCGGCGGTACGCACGGAGAGCCCGCGCTGCTCGCATCGTGCTACCGGCGATCGATCGAGGTCGCGGCGGCGGCCGGCGTTCGCACGCTGGCGTTTCCGGCCGTCAGCACCGGCGTCTACGGCTATCCGCTCGAGGCCGCGGCGGCGATCGCCGTCGCCACGACGCGTGCGGCGGCGGCGCAGCATCCGGTCATCGAGGAGATCGTCTTCTGCTGCTTCTCCGCCGGAGACCTCGCGGTGTACCGGCGGCTGCTCGCATGAGGGTCCGGTCGTCCCCTTCGAGCCAAGGAGCCCTGCGATGAGCGCTGAACCGGTCGTCTGGCGCCTCGACGCGCGTGGCGTCGCGACGCTGATGCTGAACCGCCCCGAGGTCAACAACGCCTACGATGCCGCGCTGCTGGACGGCGCGATGGCGGCCATGGATGCGCTCGGCGCGCGACCCGGCCTTCGCGTCGTCGTGGTGGCCGGCGCGGGGCGCCACTTCCAGGCGGGCGCCGACCTCGGCTGGCTGCAGGCGGTGGCGCAGCGGTCGTCCGAAGACAACGTCGACGCGTCGCGGCTCACCGCGCAGGTCGTGCACCGGCTGAACACGCTGCCGGTGCCCACCGTCGCGCTCGTGCACGGCGCGTGCTTCGGCGGCGGCACCGGGCTCGTCGCCGCCTGCGACGTGGCGATCGCGGCCGACAACGCGCAGTTCTCGATCGCCGAGACGCGCTGGGGCCTGATGGCCGGCATCATCGTTCCGCAGCTCGCCGACGCGATCGGCGCGCGCCAGCTGCGACGCTACGCGCTGACCGGCGAGCGATTCGACGCACACGAGGCGCGCCGGATCGGCCTGGTTCACGAGGTCGTGCCGCTGGCGTCGCTACGATCGGCCGGCGCGCGGGTCGTCGATCACCTGCTGCAGAACGCCCCGCAGGCGAACGCGCAGACCAAGGCGCTGGCGATCGAGTACGCGTGGGGCGACATGTCCGCGCAGGCGTTCGGCCGCCTCGTCGCCCAGCACGCGCAGAAGCGCCAGTCGCCCGAGGCGGCCGAGGGGTTCGCGTCGTTTCGCGAGAAGCGCGCGGCCAGCTGGTACCCGGGTCCGGAGCCCGAGGAGACCTGACCGATGGCCGCAGGACCGAGCGGCGCGCGGCGATGAACGCCCAGGCACCCAACGCGAGCCTCCGGTTCTTCGACGAACAGTTCCGGCGGCAGATCCGCGAGCACGAGTTCCGGCTCAACCCGTTCGAGCTGTCCGCGCTGCAGCACCTGCGCGGGCGGGTTCTCGACCTCGGCTGCGGGGTCGGCAACCTGTCGGTCGAGGCGGCGCGGCGCGGATGTTCAGTCGTCGCGATGGACGCCTGCGACGTCGCCATCGACTCGCTGCGCGAGCGCGCGCGCGCCGAAGGGCTCGACATCGAGGCGCGCGCGGTCGACCTGCAGCGCAGCGTGATCACTGGCGAGTTCGACGCGATCGCCTGCATCGGGCTGCTGATGTTCTTCGACTGCACGAGCGCGGCGCGGGTGCTGGCGAACCTGCAGGATCGCGTTCGCCCCGGCGGCGTCGCGATCGTGAACGTGCTGGTCGAGGGGACGACCTACCTCGACATGTTCGAGCCGTCCGGACACTGCCTGTTCGGTCGCACCGAGCTCGACGCGCGTTTCGCCGGCTGGCGGATCGTCGACTCGCGGATCGACGAGTTCGCTGCGCCGGGCGACCGGGTCAAGGTCTTCTCGACGGTGGTCGCCCTGAAGCCCTGACGCCGGCAATTCGCCTTGCGTTCGCGGGTCCGCACGCGTGGACGCCGAGCGGCCGCGAGCGCTTGTCGCGGCAACCGCGATGCGTCAGACTCCCGCAGCGCCTGCCGGGAGGGAAGCGACCATGCAGACACTGGTCACCGGTGCCAACGGGCACCTCGGCTACAACCTGGTCGTCGCGTTGCGCGATGCCGGGCATCGGGTGCGCGCGGGGGTCAGGTCGCTGGGCGATCCGGCGAAGACCGCGCGCCTGAAGGCGCTCGGAGGGGTCGAGCTGGTCGAGGCCGAACTGCGGCGCCCGGACCAGTTGCGCGCGGCGATGGACGGCATCGACGTGGCGTTCCACGCCGCGGCGGTGTACGACTACGTCACGCCAGGGCGCGGGCAGGAGATCCTCGACGCGTCGGTCAGGGGCGCCGAAGCGGCGCTGCGCGCCGCCGCCGACGCGCGCGTGCGCAAGGTGGTGCTGACCTCGTCGGTCGTGACGCTCCCCTTCACCGCACCGGACGACCCGCCGTCCGACGAAAATGACTGGACCACGGACCTGCGCGTTCCGTACGTCCGGGCGAAGACCGAGGGTGAGCGGGTCGCCTGGCGAGTCGCGGGCGAACTCGGCCTGAACATGGTGACCGTGCTGCCGGGCGCGATCCTGGGACCGGGTTTCGCGCGCAACACACCCAGCATCGACGCGATCGAGGCGATGTCGATGGGTGCGCTCCGGTTCGGCGCCCCCGACATGAACTTCCCGCTGGTCGACGTGCGCGACGTGGTCGCGGCACACCTTCTCGCGGCCGAGCAGGACTGCGAAGGGCGGTTCGCGGCGATCAACGACACGCAGCCGACCTTCCGGTCGATGCTGGAGACGATGCACGCCATCGATCCGAAGATCCCGCTGCCGATGATGCAGATGCCGCGGTTCCTCGCGCGGGCGCTGCCGCTGTTCGACCGGCTGAATCACGCGATGCTGGGCACGCCACAGAGCCTGTCGAGCGAGTTGGCGGCGTCGCTCCAGGGGAAGATCTGGAACGTCAGCAACCGCCGGGCGAAGGAACGTCTGGGCTGGCGGCAATCGATCACGATGGAACAGTCGCTGCGGGATACGCTCGAGACGATCCGCGCCAACAGGAACCGGCACGCCTGAAGGCGGCGCACCGACAGGCACCTGCCTGCGCCTTGCGCTACCCTTGCATGTCCGCACGGGGGATGGGAATGAAGCGTTTCGAGACTGCGATGGAATCGGTGCTGTTCCGCAGCCGCTGGCTGCTGGCGCCGTTCTTCTTCGGCCTGATCGTCGCGATCCTCGCGCTGCTGCTCAAGTTCGCCAAGGAACTGCTGTCGCTGGTCACGGGGCTGCTCGCGATGAACGGCAGCGAACTGATCGTCTCGATCCTGACCCTGGTCGACGCGGCGCTGATCGCGAGCCTGCTGTTGATCATCGCGTTCAGCGGCTACGAGAACTTCGTCTCGCGCATCGGCGTCGGCGAGCACGAGGACCGGCCGGCGTGGATGGGCAAGGTCGGCTTCGCCGACCTGAAGATCAAGGTGATGGGGGCGATCGTCGCGATCTCGGCGGTCGAGCTGCTCAAGGGATTCATCAACGTCGATGACTACACCAACCAGGAACTCGCCTGGAAGGTCGGCATCCACGTCACGTTCGTCGTCTCCGGGGTGCTGTTCGCGATCACCGACCGGATCGCCGAGGGCAAGGGCGGCGGGCACTAGGACGCGGGCCCCGCGAGCGCGCGGGGCGCGTGGCCTCAGGCGAGCTGGGCGCGCCGGATCTCCATCAGGCGCAGGATCATCGGCGTGAGGATCAGCTGCATCGCCAGGTCCATCTTGCCGCCCGGCACCACGATCGTGTTGGCGCGCGACATGAACGACTCGCCGATCATCGACAGCAGGTAGGGGAAGTCGATCCCTCGCGGGTTCCTGAAGCGGATCACCGTCATGCTCTCGCCCGCGGTCGGGATGTCGCGAGCGATGAACGGATTCGACGTGTCGACCACCGGCACGCGCTGGAAGTTGATGTCGGTCTCGCCGAACTGCGGGCAGACGTAGTGGATGTAGTCGTGCATGCGGCGCAGGATCGTGTCGGCGACCGCTTCCTTCGAGTAGCCGCGTTCGCGCGTGTCGCGATGGATCTTCTGGATCCACTCCAGGTTGATGATCGGAACGACGCCGATCTTCAGGTCGACGTGGCGCGCGAGGTCCACCTCGCCGGTCTTCACGCAGCCGTGCAGGCCCTCGTAGAACAGCAGGTCGGTGTCGACGGGCGTGTCGTACCACGGCGTGAAGGTGCCGGGCTCCTGCTTCCACGGGGCGGCCTCGGCGTCGTTGTGCAGGTACAGCCGCGTGCGGCAGCGGCCCTCCTTCGCGTACGCGCCGAACTGCTTCTCGAGCTCGGCCCACTCGTTGGCCTCCGGGCCGAAGTGGCTCATCGGCCGTCCCTCGCGGTCGGCCGCCGCGATCACTTCCTTCATCGCCTTGCGCTCGAAGCGGTGGAAGGCGTCGCCCTCGATCGTCGCGGCGGTGATGCCTTCGCGGCGGAAGATCGTGTCGAAGGTACGCTTGACCGTGCTCGTGCCGGCGCCGCTCGAGCCCGTGACGGCGATGATCGGGTGCTTTCTGGACATGTCGGTACGACCCGCAGGGGATGGATCAGGCGCGCACGAACAGCGAGCGCGAGCCGAACAGCTGCCAGGACACGTTCTCGTTCGGGTCGTCGTGGTAGCGCACGATCAGTTCGACCTCCTGCCGTGAACCGACGATCATCGGTACCCGCTGGTGAAGCGTGTCGGGCACGACGTCGAGCAGGTGACGGGTGCCGGTGACCGCACCCGCGCCGGCCTGCTCCATCAGGAACGCGACCGGCGCCGCCTCGTACATCAGCCGCAGCCTGCCGGGCTTGTACGGCGTCTTCGTGTCGCGCGGATACAGGAACACGCCGCCGCGGCTCAGGATCCGGTGCACTTCGGCGACCAGGCTCGCCACCCAGCGCATGTTGAAGTCCTTGCTGCGCGGACCGCTCTCGCCGGCCAGGCATTCCGAGACGTAGCGCTGCACCGGCTTCTCCCAGAAGCGCTGGTTCGACGCATTGATCGCGAACTCGCGCGTCTGCTCGGGCACCCGAATGCCGTCGCGCGTGAGCCGCCAGCGACCGTCGCGACGGTCGAGCGTGAATGCGGCGACGCCGCTGCCGCAGCTGAGCACCAGCACGCAGGCCGGGCCGTAGATCACGTAGCCCGCCGCCACCTGGCGGCGTCCCGGCTGCAGGAAGCCGGCCGCGCCGGGCGGGGTGCCGCGGAACGGGTGCGGCAGGATCGAGAAGATCGTGCCGACCGAGATGTTGGCGTCGATGTTCGACGACCCGTCGAGCGGATCGAAGACCACCAGGTACTCGCCCGTGTCGGCGTGCTCCTCGGAGATCGATGGCTCGTCGTGCTCCTCGCTGGCCCAGCCGGCGACGTGGCGGCAGCCGGCCAGCGCGCCGGCGATGCACTCGTCGGCGAACAGGTCGAGCTTGGTCTGCATCTCGCCCTGGCTGTTGGCGTGCTCGGTGTAGCCTTCGAGCCCGGCGAGCTGGCCGAGGGCGGCCGACTCGGCAATGCGGGCGCACGAGCGCGCCAGCGTCTCGATGGTCGCGGCCAGCGTCGGCGCCTGGGGCGCCAGCCAGTCGTGCAGGTCGATCGGTGTCATCGGGATCCCCCGGCGGACGAGCGGGCTCTCTCGCCGGACCCCGCGTCGGCAGTGATGGGCGCCGCAGGCGCGGCGAACACGCGGCTGGCGCGGATATCGGCCTCGGCGATCGTGCAGAGGTCGTCCAGCGACAGCTCGCGGTGGCGGTCGGCGAACAGGCGGCTGGCCTGGCGCAGCCGCGCGCGGTCCAGCGCGTTGCGCACGCTGCGCGCGTTGGCGAAGTGGGGCTGGGCGACGCGGCGCGCGAGGTACTGCGCGAACGCCTCGCGCGCGCCCTCGCCGAAGTGGTAGTTCTGCTGCGCCAGCATCCGTTCGGCGATTGCCAGCAACTCGCCCTCGGTGTAGTCGGGGAAGTCGAGGTGGTGCGCGATCCGCGAGCTCATCCCCGGATTGCTGCGGAAGAAGGTGTCCATCCGATCGGCGTAGCCGGCCAGGATCACGACCAGGTCGTCGCGCTGGTTCTCCATCACCTGCAGCAGGATCTCGATCGCTTCCTGGCCGTAGTCGCGCTCGTTCTCGGGCCGGTACAGGTAGTAGGCCTCGTCGATGAACAGCACGCCGCCCATCGCCTTCTTGAGCACTTCGCGCGTCTTGGGGGCGGTGTGGCCGATGTACTGCCCGACCAGGTCGTCGCGAGTCACGGCCACCAGGTGGCCCTTGCGCACGTAGCCGAGCCGGTGAAGGATCTGCGCCATCCGCATGGCCACCGTCGTCTTGCCGGTGCCGGGATTGCCGGTGAAGCTCATGTGCAGCGACGGCGACTGCGCGGCCAGCCCCAGGTTCAGGCGCAGCTTGTCGATGACCAGCAGTGCCGCGATGTCGCGAATGCGCTGCTTGACCGGCGCGAGCCCCACCAGGTCGCGATCGAGTTCGTCGAGCACGGCCTCGACCTGGCTGCTCGCCAGCACCTCGGCCACCGTGCGCGGAACCGGGGCGGCGTCCGCGGCCGCGGCCGAGGCGTCGCCCGGCGTCGCCTGCGAGGCCGTGGTCGGCTCGGCCGACGCGGGCGTGGTGCCGGGGATCCGGTAGAGCGGGGTGCTCATGGTCGGCTCGATCGCTGGCGGCCGGGCGCGTCGCGCGGCGCTCAGTAGCGCTCGTTTTCGGGCCGGTCGGTCGCGTAGGCGCGCAGCGCGTAACGCTGCGTGCGCCCGGCGATCTCGATGCGATCGAGCGCGAACCCTGGCTCGCTCTTCGGCCGGTTGACGATGAAGCTCATCGCGACCGACTCGACGCCCGCGGTCGAGTCGAACGCCAGCATCCGGATGTAGTGGTTCGGGAAGGCCTTGCGGCAGCCTGCCAGTTCCATCATCACGCCGGCGGCGTCCTTCAGGTCGAACATCGGCTGGCCGTACATGTCCCAGTAGGTGTTGCGCGGATGCGGGTCGTCGGTGTACTCGACGCTCCACGCGTAGCCCTTGTTCAGCCCGTACTCGACCTGCATCGCGATTTCCGCGTCGGTGAGGTCGGGCAGGAAGCTGAACTGGCCCTGCGTCAGGCGGCCGGTGGGGTTGGTCATCATGGTTCGGTGCTCCAGGGTGTCGTCGGTCGGTCAGGCCGCGGTGGCCGGCGTGACCGCGTAGTCGCTGCTGTCGGTCGACGCGTAGTTGAAGCTCACGTCCTTCCACGTGTCGAGCGCCGCCTTCAGCGGGCCGCAGTGCGCCGCCGCCCGCTGCAGGATGGCCGGGCCTTCCTCGAGGAGGTTACGGCCCTCGTTGCGCGCCTTGACCATCGCCTCGAGCGCGACGCGGTTGGCGACCGCGCCGGCCTGGATGCCCTGCGGGTGGCCGATCGTGCCGCCGCCGAATTGCAGCACCACGTCGTCGCCGAACAGGTCGATCAGCTGGTGCATCTGGCCGGCGTGGATGCCGCCGGAGGCGACCGGCATCACCTTGCGCAGGCCGGCCCAGTCCTGGTCGAAGTAGATCCCGCGCGGCAGGTCCATCCGCGTGTAGCTGTCGCGGCAGACGTTGTAGTAGCCCTGCACCGTCAGCGGATCGCCTTCGAGCTTGCCGACCGCCGTACCCGTGTGCAGGTGGTCGACGCCGGCCAGGCGCAGCCACTTGGCGATCACGCGGAAGCTCACGCCGTGGCTCTTCTGCCGCGTGTAGGTGCTGTGGCCCGCACGGTGCATGTGCAGGATCATGTCGTTCTTGCGCGCCCAGTTCGCCATCGACTGGATCGCCGTGTAGCCGATCACCAGGTCGATCATGACGATCACCGAGCCGAGCTCCTTGGCGAACTCGGCGCGCTCGTACATGTCCTCCATCGTGGCGGCGGTCACGTTCAGGTAGCTGCCCTTGACCTCGCCGGTGACCGCGCTCGCCTTGTTGACCGCTTCCATCACGTACAGGAAGCGGTCGCGCCAGTGCATGAACGGCTGCGAGTTGATGTTCTCGTCGTCCTTCATGAAGTCGAGGCCGCCCTTGAGGCCCTCGTAGACGACGCGGCCGTAGTTGCGGCCCGACAGGCCCAGCTTGGGCTTGACGGTCGCGCCCAGCAGCGGGCGGCCGTACTTGTCGAGGCGCTCGCGCTCGACCACCAGGCCGGTGGGCGGGCCCTTGAACGTCTTGACGTAGGCCACCGGCACGCGGATGTCCTCTAGGCGCAATGCCTTCAGCGGCTTGAACCCGAACACGTTGCCGATCAGGCTCGCCGTCATGTTGGCGATCGAGCCTTCCTCGAACAGCGCGAGGTCGTAGGCGATCCACGCGTAGTACTGGCCCGGGTTGTTCGGCACCTGCTCGACCTTGTAGGCTTTCGCCCGGTAGCCGTCGCAGGCGGTCAGCCGGTCGGTCCAGACCACGGTCCAGGTTGCCGTCGACGACTCGCCGGCCACCGCGGCAGCGGCCTCGATCGGGTCGACGCCTTCCTGCGGCGTGATCCGGAACAGGCAGATCACGTCGGTCTCTTTCGGGACGTAGTCGCCATCCCAGTAACCCATCTGCCGGTACTTCAGCACCCCGGCCGCATAGCGCTTCTTCGAATCGGTGATCAGGCCTTCGTCGACGATCTGGTTCACGGTGCACTCTCCGCTGGATTCGCCGCCGGCTCGATGCTCGGCAGCGCGATGGACGAACGATAGGGCGCTTTGTCAATAAGAAAAATTCAGATATTATTTCCTCGAACTTCAGTAATATCTGAATGAGCAACGTCACCTTCCGGCAGCTGAAGGTCTTCGCCGAGGTGGCACGCCACCTGAGCTTCGTCCGGGCCGCCGAGTCGATGCACCTGACGCCGCCGGCGGTCACGATGCAGGTGAAGGAGCTCGAGGAGCGGGTGGGGCTGCCGCTCTTCGAGCGCGAAGGCCGCAAGGTGTCGCTCACCACGGCCGGCGAGTACTTCCTCGTCTATGCCCGCCGCCTGATCGCCACGCTGAAGGAGGCCGACGACGCGATGGCGCGCTTCAAGCGCCTGGAGACCGGCCTGCTCACGATCGGCATGGTCAGCACCGCCAAGTACTTCGTGCCGCACCTGCTCGCGCGCTTTCGCGAGCAGCATCCCGGTGTCGACGTGCGGCTGCGGGTGACGGCGAACCGCGAGCAGCTGGTGCGTCTGCTGCAGTCGAGCGAGGTCGATCTCGCGGTGATGGGGCGCCCGCCGAAGGAGGTCGCGGCGCGCGCCGAGCCGTTCGCCGCGCATCCGCTGGTCTTCGTCTGCCCGCCGGGTCACCCGCTGCTGCGCGTCGGCCATCCGCCGGTGCAGGCGCTCGCGCCGTACCCGTTCATCGTCCGCGAGCCCGACTCGGGCACGCGAAGCGTGATGGAGGGGTTCTTCAAGGCGCAACGCTTCGAGCCGCGGATCACGATGGAGATGTCGAGCAACGAGACGATCAAGCAGGCCGTGATCGCCGGGATGGGGATCAGCTTCCTGTCGCTGCACACGATCGGGCTGGAGGTGCGCAGCGGCCTCATGCACGTGCTGGCGGTCGAGGGCACGCCGGTCATGCGAAGCTGGAACGTGGTGCACCTGCTGTCGAAGGTGCTCTCGCCCGCCGCCGAGGCGTTCCGCTATTTCATCATCGAGGCGGCGGAGGAGTTCCTCGTGGCGCACGATACGCCGCTGCTGAAGGACCTGACGAGCTGAACGGGGGGAAACCGGTGAGCCTGCGCGAGCATTTCGGCCTGATGGCCCGCTACAACGAGTGGATGAACACGAAGGTCTACGACGCCGCCGCGAGGCTCGACGCGCAGGCGCTCGCGGCCGACCGCGGGGCGTTCTTCGGCTCGATCCTGGGCACGCTGAATCACCTCGCGGTCGGCGACATCACCTGGCTCAAGCGCTTCGCGACGCACCCGGCAGGCTTCGCTGCGCTCGACCCGGTGCGCCGGATGCCGACGCCGACGTCGCTCGACCAGCAGCTGGCGTCCGACCTCGGCGCGCTGCGCGTGCTGCGCCGCGAGCTCGACGCGGCGATCCTCGGCTGGGCCGAGGCGCTGACCGACGCCGACCTGGAGCATGTCCTGGAGTACGCCAACATGAGGGGCGTCGCGGCGCGCCGGCCGTTCTGGGGCCTGGTCGCGCACTTCTTCAACCACCAGACGCATCACCGCGGCCAGGCGAGCGCCTTGCTGCTGCAGGCCGGCCAGGACATCGGCGTGACCGACCTGGTGGTACTGGTCCCCGACGAAACGGCGACCTGAGGCCTTGCGTCAGCCGACGCGCCGGCGCATCCAGCCGAGGCCCGCCAGCCCGATCCCGAGCAGGGCCAGTGCAGCGGGTTCGGGTACGGCCGCACGGTCGGCGGTCATCTGGATGGAGTATCCGGTGGCGCCGCCGTGGTCCTCGCGCAGGATCTGCAGGTAGTGCGTCCCGCCGGCGAGCGACGCGAGGTCGATGCCGTACTCGCCGGGCGTGGAGCCGCCCGGAGCCATCGCGCCGAACAGGTAGGTACCGTTGAGCCAGACGTAGATGCCGTTGTCGACGCCGAGGTCGATGTGCACGTTGCTCAGCCCTGAACCCGCGTTGATCGCGTAGACGATCGCGGTTTCGGTGTTGACCGCCCAGGTCGCCGGGATGGCCTGCGGAGCGGCCGACCAGGTGCCGCCGCTGGGCGCCGCCGCGGTGAGCCAGGTGCCGAGGTTGGTCGCCGCGGAGAGGTCCGGCGCCGGGGCAACCGGCGGAATCGTCGGGTCGCCGCCGGCGACGTTGGCCAGCGGGAATCCGGCGGCCGGGGCGAGGTCGCCGAGACCGGCGTTGTAGTAGCCCAGCGTCGATCCGTCGATGACGACGGCCGCCTGCGCGGCGCCACAGACGCCCAACGCAAGGCCGGCGATGACGGTGGAGAGCGTGCGGGGAATGGTCATGGGGTCCTCGGGGGCGATCGTGTGGTCTGCAAGTGTCGTAAGCAATATTTGCGCCATTGGACGAAACTGATGTGGATCAACCACTTGCGATAGCCGTGCGGTCAGGGATGTAAAAATTTCCGACAGCGTCCCCTTCTGGCCGGGCTGCCCGGGACAGGCTGGCGTTGCACCGGCTCCCCGGTGACAGGTTGCCGCGCCAGGGCTATCCTCGCGGCCTCGGCACGAGCGCGCAGGCAGGCAAGGCAGGTGAAGACCCGGGATCGATCGGCACGGCGGCACCACGCGGCGCGGCGCAAGGCGCGCGTCGAGCGCGTGCTCGCCCACCTGCTCGCGGGCCGGCAGGGGCGCCTGCGCTTGTGCGTGAAAGGCGTGCTCGCGGATACGCCGGCTCGCTGCTCGTGCTGGATGTGCGCCAATCCCCGCCGCATCTTCGGCGAAACGACGATCCAGGAGCGGCGCCTGTTCGCGACGACGGACGACGAGTCGTGACGGCCGGCCTCGCCACGCCGGTCCTGCGCGCGAGCGGCCGATGAGCACGCCGGCGCGTTCGATCCGGGTGCGCGTGGACGAGGTGGAGTTCACCGCGATCCGCGCGCAGGGGGCCGGCGGCCAGAACGTGAACAAGGTTTCGAATGCGGCGCAGATCCGCTTCGTGATCGCCGCCTCGTCGCTGCCCGCGCGGGTAAAGGAGCGCCTGATGGAGCTCGACGATCGACGGATCTCGGCCGACGGCGTCGTCGTCATCAAGGCGCAGAGGTTCCGCAGCCTCGAACGCAATCGCGAGGACGCGATCGCGCGCCTGCAGGCACTGGTCGATCTCGCTGCGCACCAGCCGCCGACGCGCGTCGCTACGCGCCCGAGCGCGGGCGCGCGCGCCAGGCGCACCGACGAGAAGGTCCGGCACGGCCAGGTCAAGGCGCTGCGACGTCGGGTCGTCGACTGATTCTTCCGGCCGAGTGGCGCGGCGGGCAAAGACCCGCGACAATGGCGGTCAGGAAAGCATTCGCACAACCGGTACCGGGAGATCGCAGATTGGCAAAACCGAACTACGCATTTGCAAAGAGGCAGCGCGAGCTCGCCAAGAAGCAGAAGAAAGAGGAGAAGCTCAAGCGCAAGGCCGAGCAGGGCACGCAGGGCGAGGCGCCCGACGAGCCTGAAGGCGCGGCGGACGACGTCGCGCAAGACCAGCCCAAGGGCGACCAGCCGTCCGCCTGAAGCGTCGCGGCGCCTACAGCTTCGCGAGGCGCTCCAGCGCCAGCTTCAGCGTTTCGTCCGTCTTGGCGAAGCAGAACCGCACGACGCGGTTCTCGACCGGCGTCTCGTAGAACGCCGATAGCGGAATCGCAGCCACGCCGATCTCCGACGTCAGCCACTTGGCGAAATCGTTCTCGCTCAGGTCGGAAATCGCGCTGTAGTCGACCACCTGGAAGTAGGTGCCCTCGCAGGGCATCAGCCTGAAGCGCGTGGCGGCGAGCCCGGCGCGGAAGAGGTCGCGCTTGCGCTGGTAGAACGCCGACAGGCCGCGCCACGGCGCCGGATCCTTCATGTACGTCGCCAGCCCGTGCTGCACCGGCGTGTTCACCGTGAACACGTTGAACTGGTGCACCTTGCGGAACTCGGCCGTCAGCGGCGCGGGGGCGGCGCAATAGCCGACCTTCCAGCCGGTCACGTGGAAGGTCTTGCCGAACGACGAGATCACGAACGAGCGCGAGGCCAGCAGCGGGTATCGGCTCACCGACTGGTGCGGCTCGCCATCGTAGACCATGTGCTCGTAGACCTCGTCGGAGATGACGAACAGGTCGTGCGCGGCCACGATCGCCTCGAGCTCGCGCATGTCCGCGTCTCGCAGGATCGTCCCGCTCGGGTTGTGCGGCGAGTTGACCATGATCGCTCGCGTGCGCGGCGTCACTGCCGCGCGCACCGCAGCCCACGGCACGCGGAACTCGGCGTCCATCGAGACCGAGACGGCCTTGCCGCCGGCGAGCTCGATGTTCGGGATGTAGCTGTCGTAGCCGGGCTCGAGCACGATCACTTCGTCGCCCGGGCGGACGATCGCCAGCACCGCGGTGAAGATCGCCTGCGTCGCGCCGGCGGTGATCGTGATCTCGTGGTCCCAGTCGTAGCGGGCCTCGCACGTCGCGGCAATCTTCCCGGCGACCGCGCGGCGCAGCTCGGGCACGCCGGCCATTGGCGGGTACTGGTTCAGCCCTGCGCGCATGGCATCGGCCACGGCGTCGACCAGGCGTGGGTCGCAGTCGAAATCGGGGAAGCCCTGTCCCAGGTTGACCGCGTTCTTCTCGACGGCCAGTGCCGACATCACGGTGAAGATCGTCGTGCCCACCTTCGGCAGCTTGGTCTCGATCGGTGGCGGTGAGAAGCTCTGCGGGGCGTTCATGGCGGCCTGGATCCTCCGATGGGCGATTATAGGTTCGCCCTGGCGCCCGACAGGCCCGACAGCGCGTCCTGCAGCGGCACCGCGTCAGGCCGGACGATCGACAGTCCGTGCGAGCGCGCGGCGCGCCGGGCCAGTGCGAGCAGGGCCTTGTCTTTGGTCACCAGCCAGCGAGCGTGCCCGGCCACCGCCAGGTCGACGAACTTCTGGTCGTCGCGGTCGCGGCAGGCGAGCGCGCAGGCCGGCGCGCGCGCGCAGGGCTGCACCCAGCGGTCGTAGGTGGCTGCCGCCGCGACGCGGGCGGGCGGGTCCAGGCCGAACAGCGGCCGCGCGATGACGTCGAGCCACTCGGCCCGGGTCTCGTCGGTGCCCAGTACGAGCAGCGCGCCGTGCTCGACGCCGCGCACGATGGCGGTGACGCCGGGATCGCCGAAGACCAGCCAGTCGAGCCAGACGTTCGTGTCGAGCACCGCTTTCATGACATGATCGCGGCCTTCACGCACCCGCCGGCTCCCGATGCTGATCGTCCTCTCGCCCGCCAAGACGCTCGATTTCGAGACTCCACCCCACGTCGACCATCACACCCAGCCGTCTTTCCTCGCCGAAGCGCGCCGGCTCGTCGACCGGTTGAAGGGGCTCGACGCCGCGCAACTGGCCTCGCTGATGGCGATCAGCGACGCGCTGGCCGCGCTGAACGTGGCGCGCTACGCGCGCTGGAAGCGGCCGTTCACGCCGCGCAACGCGAAGCAGGCCGTGCTCGCGTTCGACGGCGACGTCTACGACGGTCTCGACGCTCGCCGGCTCGACGCTCGCCAGCTCGATTGGGCGCAGGCGCACCTGCGCATCCTGTCGGGGCTGTACGGGGTGCTCAGGCCGCTCGACCTGATGCAGCCGTACCGGCTCGAAATGGGTACGCGGCTGGCCAACGAACGCGGGCCCGATCTCTATGCGTTCTGGGGTGATCGGATCGCCAGGTCGCTCGACGCCGAACTCGCCTCGCATCGGCACCCGGTGCTGGTGAACCTGGCGTCGGTCGAATACTTCAGCGCAGTGCCGCGCTCGGCGATCGGGCATCCGGTGATCCAGCCGGTGTTCCAGGAATCGCGCGGCGGAGGGTGGAAGGTGATCAGCTTTGCAGCCAAGCGCGCCCGCGGCCGGATGGCGCGCTTCGCGATCGAGCACCGCGTCGACGATCCGCGGCAGCTCGAGGCGTTCGACGAGGACGGCTATCGTTTCGCGCCGCACGCCTCGACGCACGAGACCTGGGTGTTCCGCCGCGCGGCCTGAGCGGCCTGAGCGACCTGAGCGGTCGCTGCACCCGACGCAGGCGCGAGGCGCCCGCAATGCTCGACGCTCACTGGGCGGGGTAGACGTCGACGCGGCGCGCCTCGCGGTCGTCACTGCCGCCGGTGGTCTCCTGCGGCTTGACCATCACGATGCGCTCGGCGGGAACGCCCGCGGCGAGCAACGCTTCGCGCGTGGCGACGGCACGATTGCGGGCGAGCAGCGCGTTGGCTGCCGCGTCGCCGTGCTTGTCGTGAAACCCCGAAATGCCGACCTTCGCCGAGGCATCGCTCTTGGCCCAGTCTGCGATCGCCGCCAGTTGCGCCGCGGCGTCGGCCGGCAGGTCGAACTTGCCGGTGTCGAAGTGGAAGCTCGCCAGCGCCGGAATCCCGGCGCCCGTCGCCAGGGCCGGGGCCACGTCGACTTCGGGCGCGGCGCCGGACCCGGTGGCGCCTGCCTGCGCGCTTGCATCGGCCTGCGCCGCGGTGCTCGCCGGCAGCGGCGCCTTCGCCGACGGGGTCGACCCGCCGCCCACCGCAGCCAGGATGCCGACCAGCAACGAAACCGCGACCGCGATCGTGACCGCGATGCCGAGGATCCAGGCCAGTAGCGCGTGGTGTTCGTTCTGTTGCTCGTCGTCCATGACCGCCCCTGCAGGAAACCCGGAATTATAGCGGGGCGCCGCCGCCTCAGACGACGACGGGCTCGCGCTCGAGCTCGACGCCGAATCGCTGCCTGACCGATTCGCGGATCCGCTCGGCCAGCGCCAGGATCTGCGCGCCGCTCGCATGGCCGTGATTGACCAGCACCAGCGCGTGCTGCGCGTGCACGCCCGCGTCGCCTTCGCGGTGACCCTTCCAGCCGCAACGGTCGATCAACCAGGCCGCCGAGAGCTTGGCGGTCGCCGGGGAGTCGCCCGGATGGATCGGCATGGCGGGATGCCCGGCGCACAGCCGCTCGGCAATCGCGCGATCGACGATCGGGTTCTTGAAGAAGCTGCCGGCATTGCCGATCGAGGCCGGATCGGGCAGCTTGCGACGGCGGATCGCGCAGACCGCGTCGGCGACATCCCGCGCGCCCGGCGACGCGACCCCGAGCGTGCGCAGTTCGTCGCGCAGTTCGCCGTAGTCGAGCCGAAGGCGCGGCGCGCGAGACAACCTGAAGCGCACCACCGTGATCAGCCAGTGCGAGCCCTCGGGGTGCTTGAACACGCTGTCGCGATAGCCGAACGCGCAGTCGGCCGCGTCGAATCGCCGCGCGGTGCCGTCGTGCAGCGACACCGCGTCGAGCGAATCGAAGCAGTCGCGGACCTCGACCCCGTAGGCGCCGACGTTCTGCACCGGGCTCGCGCCGACGCTGCCCGGGATCAGCGACAGGTTCTCCAGGCCGTTGAGCCCCTGGTCGATCGTCCAGCCGACGAAGGCGTGCCAGTTCTCCCCGGCGGCCGCCTCGACCCGCACGTCGTCGCCGGCCTCGTCGAGCAGGCGCCGTCCGGCGAGCATCACCCGCAGCACCGTTCCGGGAGGATCGCGCGTGAACAGCAGGTTGCTGCCGCCGCCGAGCACGAGCGCCGGCGGATGCGCTCGAAGCAGCTCGAGCGCCGCCGGCAGGTCGGCCGCGTCGCGCAGCTCGAGCAGACGATCGGCGCGGGCCTCGACGCCGAAGGTGTTCAGCGCCTTCAGCGATGCCGCGCGACGCAGGGTGGGGGCCATCGGGCCGCCGCCGTCAGCTCGGCTGGTACGCGAGCCGAACGTAGATCGGTGCGAACGCCTCGGCCTGGGTGATCTCGATCAGCGACTCGCGTGCCAGCTCGAGCAGGGCGATGAACGTGACGACCACGACCGGGATGCCGCGCTCGACCTCGAAGAGGTCCTCGAACTCGGCGAAGCGACGGTCCTGCAGCTTGCGCAGCACGAAGGTCATGTATTCGCGCACCGACAGCTCCTCGCGGCTGATCCGGTGGTGCTGCGTGAGCCGGGCGCGGCGCAGGATGTCGGCCCACGCGCTCTGCAGATCGACCGGATGCACTTCCGGGAGCCGCGTGGTGATCGCCTGTTCGATCCAGACCTGCGCGCGCAGGAAGTCGCGCCCGAGCTGCGGGATCTCGTCGAGCCGCTGCGCGCCGAACTTGATGCGCTCGTATTCGATCAGCCTGCGGGCGAGCTCGGCGCGCGGGTCCTCGACTTCCTCGCCGCTGTCGGCCTTCTTCATCGGCAGCAGCATTCGCGACTTGATCGAGATCAGCAGCGCCGCCATCAGCAGGTACTCGGCCGCCAGCTCGAGGTTGCGGCTGCGGATCTCCTCGATGTACGCGAGGTACTGCCGCGTGACCTCGGCCATCGGGATGTCGAGGATGTTGAAGTTCTGGCGACGGATCAGGTAGAGCAGGACGTCCAGCGGCCCTTCGAAGGTCTCGAGGATGACCTCCAGCGCGTCGGGCGGGATGTACAGGTCCTGCGGCAGCTGGACCATCGGCTCACCGTAGAGCCGCGCGACCACCTTCAGTTCGAGCTGCTCGGGCTCGGGACGGTGCACCTCGACGTCGGCGAGCGACGACGGCGCCTCGTCGAGCCCGGAATCGGAAGGTGCGGCGTTCAAGTGAAGTCTTTCGGGTAGTAGACGTAGGCCTGCGGTGCGATGCGCGACTCGCGGTTGCGTCGCGCGGTGTCGGCGTCCTGCGGGCGGTCCCAGAGCAGCGCGCGCCCCTCGCGCTGCGACTGCTCGAGCCGGGGGTTCTTCTGCTTCAGTTCGGCCAGGAAACGGGTGATCTCGGACTGGTACATGGCAGCGCTCTCCAGTGCGCGATTCTAAGCGATCCGGGGCTGCCGCCGGCCTCGAATTCGACGATACTTGGGGCGACCCGAGGAGACCCCGATGAAGCGCTCGATCCTGACCGGCTGGCTGTGCTCGATGCTCGCGCTGGTGGGCGCCTGCGACATGATCGCGCAGCGCGAACTGCGTCCTGGCCAGTCGACCGTCGAAGACGTTCGCAAGCTGATGGGCAAGCCCGGGATGATCTGGGAAGAAAGCGACGGAAGCCAGGTGTTCGAGTACGCGCGCGGCCCCGAAGGCTTCGAGACCTGGATGGTCCAGATCGGCCCCGACGGGATCTATCGCGGGATGAAGAACGCCCTGGTCCCCGAGAACCTCGCGCGGGTGCAGCCCGGGATGACCCGTGACGACCTGCGCCGCCTGCTGGGCAAGCCCGGTTCGGAAGAGTCGTTCCCGGCCAAGGGCGAGATCGTCTGGACCTGGCGGGTCAAGGGCGACGTCGCAGCCACCGAGATGTTCCACGCGCACCTGGGCGCCGACGGGCGGGTGCTGCGCACCAGCCGCAGCCCCGACCCGAACCTGCTCAAGGGCGGCTAGGGCTGCGCCTCACGACCCCTGGTCCGCCGAGACGGCGGTCAGCGCGGCGTCCAGTTCGTCGAACACCGAGCGCTCGCCGATCTCGTCGACGAATCCCGATCGACGCATCAGCGAAAGCGGCTGCTCGTTGGGTTCGGCGATCACCAGCCGGCCGCCGCGCCGCTGCAGCATCCGGTGCAGGCTGCGCAGCGCGTCGAGCCCCGTGGTGTCGAGGTTGATCACCTGGTGCAGCTCCAGCACGACGACGTCGGCCAGCGGCTGCGCCGGGTCCAGCAGCTGCTCGAGCCGGGTCACCGAGCCGAAGAACAGCGACCCGAAGATCCGGTAGGCTGCGACGCGCCGGCCCGAGGCGGTCGTCGCGTAGTCGGCGGGCAGCGAGATCGGCTCGACGCGCGTGAGCGTCGAGATGCGGCGGATGAAGAACAGGCTCGCCAGCACCAGGCCGGCCTGCACCGCGACCGTGATGTCGAACACCACGGTGAGCAGGAACGTCGCCAGCAGGATGGTCCGGTAGCTCAGCGAGAAATGCCGCAGCCGCGCGAACTCGCGCCAGTCGCCCATGTTCCATGCGACGAACAGCAGGATCGCCGCCAGCGAGGCCAGCGGAATGTCGTGCGCCAGCGGAGCCAGCGCGAGCACGATCGCCAGCAGCGTCGCCGAATGGACGATCCCGGCGATCGGCGTGCGCGCGCCCGAGCGCACGTTGGTGACGGTGCGCGCGACCGTGCCGGTCGCCGCGATGCCGCCGAAGAACGGCGCGACGAAGTTGGCGATGCCCTGCGCCATCAGCTCCTGGTTCGGGTCGTGCCGGTCGTGAATCAGCCCGTCGGCGACGCGCGCGCACAGCAGCGACTCGATCGCGCCGAGCAGCGCGATCGACAGCGTCGGCATCGCGAGGTTCTGCGCGGTCTCCCAGTTGAACTCCGGCAGGCTGAACGCCGGAAGCCCCTGCGGGATGCCGCCGAAGCGGGTGCCGATGGTCTCGACCTGCAGCCCGGCCAGCGACACGGCCAGCGTGCCGAGCAGCAGCACGACGATCGTGCCCGGAACGCGCGCCATCCAGCGGCGCCAGCTCGCGTCGTTCGCGGCGTACGACTTCGGCCAGAACACGACGATCGCCAGCGACGCCGCGCCGAGCGCGAGCGCGGTCGTGTTCAGGGTGTCCAGCGCGTGCCACAACGCGTCGACCTGCGAGAAGAAGTTGGCCGGCATCTTCGCGATCGACAGGCCGAGGAAGTCCTTCACCTGCTGCAGCGCGATGATCACCGCAATGCCGTTGGTGAAGCCGATGACGATCGACACCGGGATGAAGCGGATCAGGTTGCCCAGCCGCAGGGCGCCCATCGCGAACATCAGCACGCCGGCCATGAAGGTCGAAATCAGCAGGCTCGCCACGCCGTAGCGCTCGACGATCGCGTACAGCAGCACGACGAATGCGCCGGCCGGTCCGCCGATCTGCACCTTCGAGCCGCCGAAGGTGGCGATCAGGAACCCCGCGATGATCGCGGTGAAGATTCCCTGTTCGGGCTTGACGCCACTGGCGATGCCGAAGGCCATCGCCAGCGGGAGCGCGACCACGCCGACGGTGACGCCGGCGGCCGCGTCGGCGCGGAAGTCGTCCTTCGTGTATCCGCGCAGGCTGTCGGCGAGCCGCGGCCTGAACCGGAACTCGCCGAGGTTCACCGGACTTTCATGCCCGGTTGCGCGCCCTCGTCGACGTCGAGCAGGTACAGGCCGGAGGGCTGCGCGGCATCGTCGGCCGACGCCGACAGCACCATGCCCTCCGAGACGCCGAACTTCATCTTGCGCGGCGCGAGGTTGGCGACGACGACCGTCATGCGTCCGACCAGGCGCGCCGGATCGTAGGCCGACTTGATTCCCGAGAACACGTTGCGCGTGCGCCCCTCGCCGACGTCTAGCGTGAGTCGCAGCAGCTTGTCGGAGCCTTCGACCGCTTCGGCCGCGACGATGCGCGCGATGCGCAGGTCGACGCGGGCGAAGTCGTCGATCGAGATCGGGCTGCCTTCGCCGGCGCCCGTGGCTGCCGGCGCGGAGACTGCCGGGGTCTTGCCGGCCGCGGGCTTCGCCGCAGCGGTCGCCGCGGTGGCGGCTGCGGGCTCGGCTGGCGGCGGCTCGAACAGCGCATCGAACATCTTCGGATCGACGCGCGTCATCAGGTGCTCGTAGCGGCCGATCGCGCGCGCCCGCGACGTGGTGCCGGGACGCAATGCGAGATCGTCCCAGCGCAGGTCGGGCGTGCCGAAGAGGGCCTCGACGCGGGCTGCCGTCGCCGGCAGGATCGGCTTGAGGAGGATCGTCAGCCGGTGGAACGCGAGCAGGCAGCGCGAGCACACCTCGTGCAACTCGCCGCGGCGCGCCGGGTCCTTGGCGAGTTCCCACGGCTTGTGCGAGTCGAAATACTGGTTGACCTCGTCGGCGTAACCCATGATCAGCCGGATCGCGCGACCGAATTCGCGCCCCTCGTAGGCCGCGGCCACTTCGACCTCGAGCCCGGCGACGCGGCGCGCCTGCGGATCGGCCGGGTCGGCGGCGAGCGCAGCCAGCTTGCCCTCGAAGAACCGGTGCACGAAGGTCGCCGCGCGGCTGGCGATGTTGACGTACTTGCCGACCAGGTCGCTGTTCACCCGCGCGACGAAGTCGTCAGGGTTGAAGTCGACGTCCTCGACCCGCGCATTGAGCTTGGCCGCGATGTAGTAGCGCAGCCACTCGGGATTCATCCCGATCTCGAGGTAGCGCAGCGGCGAGATCCCGGTGCCGCGGCTCTTGCTCATCTTCTCGCCGCTGACCGTGATGAAGCCGTGCACGTTGACGCGATCGGGCGTCTTGTGCCCGCCGAACTTCAGCGTCGCCGGCCAGAACAGCACGTGGAAGTAGATGATGTCCTTGCCGATGAAGTGCACCTGCTCGGTGGCGGGGTCCGCCAGCAGCGCGTCGAAGTCGATGCCGCGCTTCGCGCAGTGCGCCTTCAGCGACGCCAGGTAGCCGATCGGCGCGTCGAGCCAGACGTAGAAGTACTTGCCCGGCGCGTCGGGAATCTCGATGCCGAAGTACGGCGCGTCGCGCGAGATGTCCCAGTCGGCGAGCGAGCCGCCTTCCTCGCCGACGCCGAGCCACTCCTGTGCCTTCGCCAGCACCTCGGGTTGCAGTCGCGGCTCGCCGTGCCGGTCGGTGCCGCTGGTCCACTCGCGCAGGAACGCCTGGCAGCGCGGGTCGGACAGGCGGAAGAAGTAGTGGTCGGACGAGCGCAATTCGGGCTGCGCGCCCGAGAGCGCCGAGTACGGGTTCTTCAGCTCGGTCGGCGAGTAGACCGATCCGCACACTTCGCAGGAATCGCCGTACTGGTCCTTCGCGCCGCAACTCGGGCACTCGCCCTTGATGTAGCGGTCGGGCAGGAACATCCCCTTGACCGGGTCGAAGAACTGCTCGATCCGGCGCACGTCGATCAGGCCGTTGGCCTTCAGTCCGCGGTAGATCGACTGCGACAGTTCGGTGTTCTCCGGCGAGTCGGTGCTGTGCCAGTGATCGAAGCTGATCTGGAAGCCGTCGAGGTAGGCCTTGCGGCCGGCGGCGATGCGCGCGACGAAGGCCTGCGGGCTCAGGCCCTCCTTTTCGGCCGCGATCATGATCGGCGCGCCGTGCGCGTCGTCGGCGCCGACGAAGTGCACCGTGTGCCCGCGCATCCGCTGAAAGCGCACCCAGATGTCGGCCTGGATGTACTCCATGATGTGGCCGATGTGGAACGGGCCGTTCGCGTACGGCAGCGCGGTCGTCACGAAGAGCGTGCGGGCGGGGGCGGTCATGGCTTGGCGCAGGAGAGGGACAATTCCGCGTAAACCCGTCAGTCTAGCAGGGGGCCTGACGCCGTCCGGGGTATCGGCCAGGCGGCCGCCCGGCTTCGATTAGACTTGCCGTCTTTGCAGGTTCATCCCATCCAGAGTGCAGCCATGAGCGTGACCGTCGAGCAGGTGAACGAGGCCCTGAAGGGCATCGTCGATCCCAACACCCAGAAAGACCTCGTCGCGAGCCGCGAGGCGCGCAACGTCCGGGTCGAGGGGGGCGAGGTCGCGGTCGACGTAGAACTCGGCTATCCGGCGCGCAGCCAGATCGAGCCGATCCGTCGCGAGGTCGTCGCAGCGCTGCGCGCGCTGCCGGGCGTCACCAACGTGTCGGCCAACGTCTACCAGAAGATCGTCGCGCACTCGGTGCAGCGCGGGGTGAAGACGCTGCCGGGCGTCAAGAACATCATCGCCGTCGCGTCCGGCAAGGGCGGCGTCGGCAAGAGCACGACCGCGGCCAACCTGGCGCTGGCGCTGGCCGCCGAGGGCGCCAGCGTCGGCATGCTCGACGCCGACATCTACGGGCCGTCGCAGCCGACGATGCTCGGCATCACCGGCCGCCCCGAGTCGCGCGACGGCAAGACGCTCGAGCCGATGGAAGGCCACGGCATCCAGGCCAGCTCGATCGGCTTCATGATCGACCTCGACACGCCGATGGTCTGGCGCGGCCCGATGGTCACGCAGGCGCTCGAGCAGCTGCTGCGCGACACGAACTGGCGCGACCTCGATTACCTGGTCATCGACATGCCGCCGGGAACCGGCGACATCCACCTGACGCTCGCGCAGAAGATCCCGGTGACCGGCGCGGTCATCGTGACCACGCCGCAGGACATCGCGCTGCTCGACGCACGCAAGGGCCTGAAGATGTTCGAGAAGGTCGGCGTTCCCATCCTGGGCATCGTCGAGAACATGGCGATGCACGTGTGCTCGAACTGCGGGCACGTCGAGCACATCTTCGGCCAGGGCGGCGGCGAGCGGATGTCGAAGGAGTACGACGTCGAGTACCTGGGCGGGTTGCCGCTCGACATCAAGATCCGCGAGCAGGCCGACTCGGGCAAGCCGACGGTCGTCGCCGATCCCGATGGCCCGGTCGCCGCAATCTACCGGCAGATCGCGCGCCGCGTCGCGGTGAAGATCGCCGAGAAGGCCCGCGACATGAGCCTGAAGATCCCGTCGATCGTCGTGCAGAACACCTGATCGGGGCCGGGGCGCCGATGACCCTTCCCTGGCCCGGGAGATTTGCTTTCCGTCGTCGGGGGGCGTAGGGTCGTAGGTGTTTACCCCTAGTCGCGCAGGCGCGGACGGCTCAGGGGCGTCACCGTTGTCTCCGCCTCGCCGAGCGAAGGAAGCCCAAATCCCGACGCTCGGTTTTTTTTCGTGCTCCCCGAGCGTGACTCATCCGTATGGCCCCGGCTGCGCGCCGTCTGCACGCTCACGCGCCGCGCAGTTGCGGGTGCCTCTCCCGCGCCTCCCGCGCCGCCCCGCTCGGACGGCGCGCCTATGTTCGCGTTTGCCGAAAAGATGTATGTCCGATCGCACATATCGCGCCCGCCGGCCGGCAATTCTAGAATTCCAGTACCCGAATACTGAATTACGTCCCGGTGCCGCGGCGCCTCGACGAGCGCGCGATGACGACAGCGACCGAAGCGAAGTGGATCCCGACCTACTGCTACAACTGCGTGGCCGGCCCGGACATGCTGACCGTGAAGGTCGAGGACGGGGTGGCGACCGAGGTGGCCCCGAACTTCTGCGGCAAGGGAATCCATCCGGGTGACGGCAAGCCTTGCGTCAAGGCCTACGGGCTGATCCAGAAGACCTACTCGCCGCATCGCGTGCTCACGCCGATGCGGCGGACCAATCCGCGCAAGGGCATCGACGAGGATCCGCGGTTCGAGCCGATTACCTGGGACGAGGCGCTCGACCTGGTCGCGGCGAAGCTGCGCGAGATCAGGGCCCGGGGGCTCGTCGACGAGGCGGGACTGCCGCGCGTGGCGGCCAGCTTCGGCCACGGCGGCACGCCGGCCAACTACATGGGAACCTTTCCGGCGTTCCTGTCTGCCTGGGGGCCGATCGACTTCAGCTTCGGCTCGGGGCAGGGCGTCAAGTGTGTGCACTCCGAGCACCTGTACGGCGAGTACTGGCATCGCGCGTTCACCGTCGCTGCCGACACGCCCTACACCGAGTACAACGTCGCCTTCGGCGCGAACGTCGAGGTGACCGGCGGCGTGGCGGCCGTCGCGCGCCATGCCGACGCGCGGGTGCGCGGCGTCAAGCGCGTCTTCGTCGAACCGCACCTGTCGGTCACTGCCGCAGTCTCGGCGGAGTGGATCCCGATCAAGCCGAAGACCGACGCAGCCTTCATGTTCGCGATGATCCGCACGATGCTGCACGAGCGGCCGCGCGATCATCTCGATCTCGCGTTCCTGCGCGACCGCACCGCGTCGCCGTACCTGGTGGGCCCGAACGGCTATTACCTGCGCGACACGGCAAGCGGAAAGCCGCTTCTCTGGGACACACGCCGCGGGGCCGCCGTGCCCTTCGACACCCCCGGCGCCGTGCCGGCGCTGGAGGGGAATTTCACGGTCGAATCTGCCTGGGAGCAGGGACCCGACGAAGACCGGTGGGTGCATCGCGAGGTCGTCGCGCAGCCCTCGTACGCGAAGCTGGTCGCGCACGTCGCGCCGTACTCGCCCGAGTGGGCCGAGTCGATCTGCGACGTGCCCGCGGCGCGCATCCGGCGCGTCGCCAACGAGTTCGTCGACCACGCGCGGGTCGGCGAGACCATCGAGATCGACGGCCAGCGGCTGCCTTTCCGGCCGGTGTCGGTGACGCTGGGCAAGACGGTCAACAACGGTTGGGGCGCGTTCGACTGCTGCTGGGCGCGCACCGTGCTGGCGGTGCTCGTCGGCGCGCTCGAAGTGCCCGGGGGCACGCTCGGCACGACGATCCGCATCAACCGCCCGCACGAAGACCGCCACCGCAGCGTCCAGCCCGGCGATGACGGCTTCATGGTGCACGGCCTGAACCCGACGGACCCGAAGCGCTGGATGCGCAAGCCTACGGGTCGCAACGCGCACCGCACGCTTGTGCCGCTGGTTGGCAACGGCCCGTGGAGCCAGGCGCTCGGCCCGACGCACCTGGCCTGGATGTGGCAGGAGCAGGCGCCCGAGAGCCTGATGAACCCGGCGTTCCCGGAACTGTGGATCACGTTCCGCACGAATCCGGCGATCTCGTTCTGGGACACGCGTGGGCTGTCGAAGACGATGGCGCGCTTCCCGTTCATGGTCTCGTTCGCCTACACGATCGACGAGACCAACTGGATGGCCGACATCCTGCTGCCCGAGGCGACCGATCTCGAGAGCCTGCAACTGATCCGCCTGGGGCGCACCAAGTTCGTCGAGCAGTACTGGGAGCACGAGGGATTCATCCTGCGCCAGCCTGCGGTCGAGCCGCGCGGCGACGCTCGCGACTTCACCTGGATCTCCACCGAGCTCGCGCGCCGTACGGGCCTGCTCGGCGAGTACAACGCCGCGATCAATCGCGGCGCCGGCGGCGTGCCGCTGCGCGGCCAGGGCTTCGACTTCTCGCTCGATCCATCCAGGGTTCATTCGGTCGAGGAGATCTGGGACGCCGCGTGCCGCGCGGCGACCGCGGGCATCACCGGCGGGCGCGAAGTCCGCGACCTCGCATGGTTCAAGGAGAACGGCTTCTACAGCCAGCGCTACTCGCAGCGCGGCTGGTACCTGTATCCGACGCTGGCCGAACAGAACCTGCGCTTCGAGTTGCCGTACCAGGAGCGCCTCACGCGCTCGGGCCGCGAGCTCGAGCGCCGGCTGCACGAGCAGGGCATCCACTGGTGGGACGACCAGCTGACCGAATACCAGTTCCTGCCGGCCTGGCACGACCTGCCGGGCCGCTGGGAGCGCGCGCTCGCCAGGCAGGGCGCGAAGCCCGACGAGTTCCCGTTCTGGCTGCTCACCACCAAGAGCATGCAGTTCCACGCCAGCGGCAACGCGTCGATCCAGTTGATGGACGAGGTCTCGCGCAACGTGCGCGGGCATCGCGGGGTCGTCGTCAACACCGCCACGGCGGCGCGTCTCGGCATCGGGGAGGGCGACCTGGTGGAAGTCGTGTCGACCGTGAGCACCACGCGCGGTCCGGCGATCGTCAACCAGGGCATCCGGCCCGATACGCTGCTGATCGTCGGCCAGTTCGATCACTGGGCGACTCCCTATGCGAAGGACCTGCAGGCGCCGAGCCTGAACACGGTGGCGCCGATGTCGCTGGAACTGACCGACGCCACGGGGTCGGGGTCGGACCTCGTCCGCGTAGCCTTGCGCCGCGTTGCGCGGAGCGGCCGGCGGTGACGCCGCTGCACCGGCGGCACGGCGTGCAGGCGATCGTCGGCCAGCGCATCGACGGCGAGTCGGTCGTCGAGGACGCCTGCTGGGTCGCCGAAGAGCGGCCGCTGACGATCGACGTCGAGGGCGTCGGCGCCTACACGCTGATGTGGACGCCGACTGCGCCGATGGAACTCCCGTGCGGCTTCACGCCGGCCGACGGCGTGCTCACCGGGAACGACGTGCTCGACGGGGACGAGGTGGCAGAGGCGCTCGCGTTGGCCGCCGGCTTCGCGTTCACCGAGGGCCTGCTCGCGAGCGTCGACGACATCCGCGGGCTGTCGATCTGTCCGCGCGATTCCGAGGTGGTGCGCTTGACGCTCGCGGACCCGGGTCGTGCGCAGGTGCGACGTCGCAATGTCGTCATCGGCTCGTCGTGCGGCATCTGCGGCGGCCGCGAGCGGATCGACGACGTCACGCGAGGCATCCGGCTCGTCGACGACTCGCTGCGGCTGGACTCGACGCGGCTCGAGACCATCATGGCGACGCTGCGCCGCCGCCAGGCTGTCTGGCTCGCGACCGGCGGTACCCATGCCGCGGCGATCTTCGACGGCGGCGGCCGCATCCTCGCCCTGTTCGAGGACCTGGGACGACACAATGCGCTCGACAAGGCGATCGGGCATTGCCTGCTCTCGCGCGCGCCGCTCGCCGGGTGCGGCGCGGCGCTGACGAGCCGGGTCACCCTCGAGATGGCCACCAAGGCAGCCCGCGCGGGCCTCGAGTTGGTCGCGGCGGTGTCCGCGGCCTCGACGCTGGCGATCGAGGTCGCCGACCGGTTCGGCGTGACCTTGTGCGGCTTCGTCCGCAACGGCCGCGCGACCGCGTTCTCGCACGGCCACCGCCTGCAGGTCGATTCGGCGCGCGCTTGCGGCGCCTGAGACGGGTCGCCGCGCCGCGTGCGCAGGCCTCGTCGCGGGCAGCGCCTGTGCTGCCCGCGATAAAGCGGATCTCGCTCGCGACGCACGAGAGGCCAAGCCGCTGTTGCGCACGACGCTCGCACCAATGGCGCGACGCGGCGACCTTCACCAGGTGGTCAAGGACCTGTACTACCCGCTGGAGACGATCGCCCGACTCGCTGCGATCGTGCGCGAGCTCGCCGAGCGCGACGGCGGCACGGTCGCCGCCGCCGGCTTCTGCGACGCGACCGGGCTCGGCCGCAAGCGCGCCATCGCACGACCGACTAGCTGGCCACCGCGAGGATCACGTCCGGAGCCTTGACCAGCGCGACGGCGCGCACCCCGGGGGCGAGCGCCAGCTCGGCGACGCTCGCCTCGGTCACGATTGCCACGATCTGCACGCCGCTGTCGATGTCGAGCGTCACCTCGGCGTTCACCGCGCCGGGCCTCACCGCACGAACGGTGCCGTGCAGCTGATTGCGCGTCGACAGCTTCGCCTGTCCGATGTCGGTGGCCAGCACCACGTTGGCGGCCTGGATCAGCGCGACGGCAGGCTGCTGGATTCGCAGCCCCAGCGCATCGACGCTCTCGCGGGTGACGATCGCCACCAGGCGCGTGCCGCCGGCCAGGGTCAACTCGACTTCGTCGTTGACGGCGCCCGAGCGCATTGCGGTCACGGTTCCGATGAACTGGTTGCGCGCGGTGGACTTCAGCTTCAGCACGTCCAGGACCGAGAATGGCTGCGACAGGTCGAACGCCTGGTCGGTGAGGAGGGTCACGAAGCGCTGGTGCACGGCGTCGATCTGTGCGTAGCGATCGAGCAGGCGCATGCCGTGCTCGGTGAGCCGCGTCGAACCGCCGCCACGACCGCCGGTGCTGCGCTCGACCAGGTCTTCGCCGGCGACGCGGTTCATCGCGTCGATCGCATCCCAGGCCGCCTTGTAGCTCATCCCGAAGGCCTTGGCCGCCTGCGTGATCGAGCCCTGCTCGGCCACGGCGCGAAGCAACGCCATGCGGCCGTGCCCGCCCAGGCTCTCACCGTCTGCGGTGATCCACAGCGAACCCCTGGCTTCGAGCCGCGGGTTCCTGCTTCGTTTGCGTGCCATCGACCTGGAATTCCGATCCGCCCGTCCCGGGAGCGCCGGGGAAGCATACCGGGAGTTCGTCGTAGTCTCCACAGTGTTCCAGGCTGTCAGGCATGGCACAGCTGCGGCATTGCGGCGTCCTCGACCACGCGTCCCTGGTGCAGATGGAGTAACTCGGCGTCCAGGGCCCGCACGTCGTCGAGGTCGTGCGTGATCAGCAGCAGCGGCAGGTCGATCTGGCGCTGGAGTTCGACCAGCTCGCTGCGCAGCCGCTCGCGCAGCCCCATGTCCAGCGCGGCGAACGGCTCGTCGAGCAGTAGCGCGGACGGCTCGTTGACGAGCGCGCGTGCCAGCGCGGTGCGCTGCCGCTGCCCGCCCGAGAGCTGGTGCGGGTGGTGGTCGGCGACGGCCTCGAGGTGGAATGCTGCGATCCAGCGCGCGACGGCCTCGTCGGTGCTCGCGCGGCCCGGGTTGATCCAGCCTTTGCGACGCCCGAACGCGATGTTCTGGCGCACGGTCAGGTGCGGGAACAGTGCGTAGTCCTGGAACAGGTAGCCCAGTCGTCGTTCCTGTGGCGACATCCGCACGCCGCGGTTGGTGTCGTGAAGCACACGGCCGGCCACGCGGACATGCGCGACGTCGGGCGCGACGATGCCCGCGATCATCTTCAGCGTCAGCGTCTTGCCGGCGCCCGATGGGCCGAACAGCACGAGGCGCCGGGCGTCGCTGGCGAAGCGTACGTCGAGCTCGAAGCTCGCACCTCGATGTCGAAGCAGCTTGCGCAGCGCAACGTCCCAGATCATGGTGATTGCCTCATGTCCGCGCCGCCACGCGCCCTGGCACCAACCGGCCGGCGCTCAGCAGTACGGCGATGCAGGTGATCGAGGTGACGGCGACCAGGAAGTTCGCGGCGTCGTCCTGGCCGGCCTGGACCGCCTCGTAGACGGCAATCGACAGCGTCTGCGTCTTCCCCGCGATGCTGCCGGCCACCATCAGCGTGGCCCCGAACTCGCCGAGCGCGCGCGCGAACGACAACAGCAGGCCGGCCAGGATGCCGCGCCAGGCCAGCGGCAGCGAGACGCGGAAGAACAAGCCGGCCTCGCCGATGCCCAGCGCGCGTGCCGCGTCCTCGAACTGAGGATCCACCTGCTCGAACGCCGCCCGGGCCGCCTTGAACACCAGCGGGAAGGACACGACCGTCGCGGCAATGACCGCCGCCTGCCAGGTGAAGATCAGCCGGATGCCGAAGTGCTCGAGCAGCCATGCCCCGATCGGGCCGTGGCTGCCGATGACCACCAGCAGGTAGTAGCCCAGCACCGTCGGCGGCATCACCATCGGCAGCGTGAGCGCCGCATCGAGCAGGTCTCGCCCGGGAAAGCGCGCGTGCGCCATCGCGTAGCCGATGCCGACGCCCAGCAGCAGGTTGATCGCTGTAGCCCACCCCGCGACCTTCAGCGTCAGCAGCAGCGCGATCCAGGCACCGTCCATCTCGGCCGCGCCGGGCGATCAGGGCTTGCCGAATCCGTACCGGGCCAGCACTGCCTGCGCCGCCGGGCTCGTGAGGAACTCGACGAAGTGCTGCGCCATGGCCGCGTTCGGCGCCGCCGCCAGCGGCGCAACCGGATATAGGATCGGCCGCGTGGTCGGCACCGTCAGCGCGACCTTGACTTTGTCGGGCATCAATGCAGCGTCGGTTGCATAGACGAAGCCGGCGTCGACCTCCGCGCGCGCGACGTATTCGAGCGCCTGGCGAACGTTGTTCGCACCGATCATCTTCGGTTCGATCGCGCCCCACAGGTTGGCGGATTCGAGCACGCTCTTCGTGTAGCGGCCGACCGGCACACTCGCCGGCAGGCCGATGGCGATGCGCGCGTAGCCGGCGTCGGCCAGGTCGGCCACGGCCCACGGTGACTTCGCGGCATGGGCCGGAACGATCACCACCAGCGTATTCGAGACGAAGTCGCGCCGCTGCGAAGCCTGCACCAGGCCCTGCTTCTGGGCCTGATCCATAGTCTCCTGGTCGGCGCTGGCGAACACGTCGGCCGGCGCGCCCTTCGCGATCTGCTGCAGCAGGGCGCCCGAGGCGCCGAAGTTCAACTGCACCTTCGTACCGGGGTTTGCCGTCTCGAACAGCGGCGCCAGTTCGCGGAAGGCATTGGTCAGGCTGGCCGCGGCGGACACCGTCAGGTCGGCCGCGAAGGCGGTCAGCGGCAGGGCCGATGCGAACAGGACTGTGAGTGCCCGGTGGAACCTGGTCGCCATGACGAATTGCCCTCCAGAGGGTTGGCCGGTGTGTGACGCTTGGTTATATTAAATCATATATAACGATTGTCGAGGCGTCGCCACCCGGGAGCGATCAGGCGATCAAGCAAAGACGACGTCCGCTCCGAACCGCGGAGGAAAGCGCAATACAGACGTATATATATCGAGCGCGGACCGCGCTGCTACCGATACCAGGGCAGCGTGCGCCTGAGCGAGACGATCTCGCCGGACCCCTGCGCCGAGTAGCCGGCCAGCTGCGCGACCTGTTCGCGCCAGCGGGTCGACGCCAGCAGCGAGACGATCGCGTCCGCAGCCGGCGTCTCGAGCGTCTCGCGCTCGCAGACCAGGAAGTAGTCCTCGACGATGAGCGGGACGAAGTCGATGCTCTTGCCGGTGGCGGCCGCCTGGATGCCGAAGCCCGCGTCGGCGGCGCCGGAGGCGACCGCCGCCGCGACGGCGAGGTGGTTCGATTCCTCGTGGTTGAAGCCGCGGATCGACGCCGGCTCGATCCGGTGGCGCGCGAGCAGTTCCTCGAGCAGCGCGCGCGTTCCGGTGGTGGGCGCGCGATTGACGAATCGCAGCCGTGGCAGGTCTTCGATGCCGCGCACGCCGAGCGGATTGCCCTGCGCCACGAACAGGCCCTGCGTGCGGTGCGCGACGCGGATCAGTTTCTCGCGCCCGAGCCGCAGCAGCGGCCCGAACGCGCGATGCACCTTCGAGCCGCGTTGTGCAAGCTCGGGCCGCGACAGCGGCAGGTGGATGCCCGCGAACGCGCAGTGCCCCTGGCGCAGCTGCCGGAGCGCCTCGAGGCTGCCCTCGTAGCGCAGGTCGAGCAGCAGCTCGCGCTCGGTCTGGCACAGGCGCTTCAGAAGCGGCAACGACAGGTCGTGGCTGGCCACGCAGTCGGTGATCTGCACCGCATCGTTGAACGCGATCGACAGCTCGCGGCCGATCTCGGTGGCCAGGTTCTCGACCTGCGGCGCGAGCCGCGCCCGGATCCGCGTCTCGGCCCACAGCAGCTTCTCGGCGAACTCGGTCAGGCGCGCCGCGCGGCCCTTGTCCCAGTGGACCGGCGCGCGGTCGAGCCGCGTCTCCTGCTCCTTCAGGTAGCCCCACAGGTGGCGGTACGAGAAGCCGAGCTTGCGGGCGGCCGCCGCGATCGAGCCTTCGTGCCGGATCGCGCCGAGCACCTCGAAGAACGGATTGCGCAGGTGCCCCCCGCCCGAAGCCGAGAGCGCGTACTGCATTTCGATGGCGATGATGCCGGATGACTTATGCATGGCGCGTCATATCGATTCGGGGGGCCGGGCCGCCTATTCTCCCAGATCGCGCAACAGGATCGGGCCGGCGCCGGGCCGGCTGCACCGCGCGCCTTCCGAGGAAGTGCCCCGATGATGCCCCCACGTTCCTTCGCTGCGCGCCGACTGCTCGCCGTCCTTGCGCTGGCCGCGACGCCCGTCGTCGCGCCGGCGCCCGCGGCCGCGCAGACCGCACGCCTGCACGCCGCCGGCAGCCTGCGCGCCGCGCTCGACGAGATCGCGCGCGAATTCGAGCGGCGCGAGCAGGTGCGCATCGAGGCGGTCTATGGCGCCTCGGGCCTGCTGCGCGACCGGATCGCGAAGGGCGAAGCCGCCGAGGTGTTCGCATCGGCGAACATGGCGCATCCGGCCTCGCTCGCTGCCGCGGGCAAGGCGATGCCGCCGCTACCCTTCACGCGCAACGTGTTGTGCGCGCTCACGCGCCCCGACGTCGGCGTGCGGACCGGCAACCTGCTCGAACGCATGCTCGACCCGGGCGTGCGCCTGGGGACCTCGACGCCGAAGGCCGACCCGTCCGGTGACTACGCGTTCGAGCTGTTCGCCAGAGCCGAAGCGCTGCGCCCCGGGGCGCGCCAGGCGCTGGAGGCGAAGGCGCTGAAGCTCACCGGCGGCCCCGACTCGCCGCCACCGCCGCCCGACCGCAGCGTCTACGGCGACCTGGTCGCGCGCAAGCAGGCCGACATCTTCCTCACCTATTGCACCAACGCGCTGCTGGCGCGCCGCGACTTCCCCGATCTCGTCTCCGTCGCGATCCCGGCGGAACTGTCGGTCGGCGCACTCTACGGGCTGACCGTGCTGCGCGGCGCGCCCGAGCCGGCGTGGCGCTTCGCATGGTTTATCCTGTCCGACGATGGGCAGGCGATTCTCACCCGGCACGGATTCGGTTCGCTGCGTTGACGCTGCCGGGGCGCCCGACGCCGGGCTTCGGCTCCGTGCGCGCCCGGTCGCCGTCGCCGCTCCCGCGCGTCGGCGCAGCCTGCACGCCGCGGGCGCCGCGGTCCTGGCGGCGGCCGCACCGGGGCTGTCGAGCGCGCAGGCCGCGTTCGTCGACGACGCGGGGCGCCGCGTGCCGATCGGCGCCTCCGTGCGGCGCGTCTTCCCGGCCGGGGCGCCGGCGTCGGTCTTCCTGTATTGCCTGGCCCCCGATCGGCTGCTCGGCTGGACGCGCGCGCTGCGCGCCGACGAGGCTGCGTTCCTGCTGCCCGAGGTCGCTGCGCTGCCCGAGCTCGGGCGGCTGACGGGACGAGGGTCGACGGCGGCGCTCGAATCGGTGCTCGCGATGCGCGCCGAGCTGATCGTCGACGTCGGGGCGGTCGCACCGACCTATTCCTCGCTGGCCGACCAGGTGCAGCGGCAAACAGGCGTTCCGTACCTGCTGCTCGACGGCGCATTCGAGCGTACCGAGTCGACGCTGCGCCGACTGGGCAGCGCCCTGGGCCTGACGGCACGCGCGGAGAGCCTCGCGCGCGGCACGCGGGCGATCCTCGACGCCGCGGCAGAGTTGCGCGCCGGCCTGGCCGAGGGCGATCGGCCGCGGGTGCTGTTCGCGCGCGGCCCGACGGGGCTCGTCACGTCGGCCGGCCTGAACGCCGAGGTGCTCGACCAGGTCGGTGCGATCAACGTCGCGCGCGTCGATGCGCCGAACCTCGCGCTGGTCTCGCTCGAGCAGGTGAGTGCCTGGCGCCCCGACTGGATCCTCGCCAGCGACCCGTCCTTCGTCGCGCAGCTCGACCGCCACCCCGTCTGGTCCAGGTTGCCCGCCGTCCGTGCGAGGCGCGTGCTGCTGATTCCGCGCGTGCCGTTCGGCTGGTTCGACGCGCCGCCGGCGCTGAATCGCCTGATCGGCATCGAGTGGTTGTCCGCGGTCTTTCATCCGCGGCGCGTGCATGACCGACTCGACGAGCGCCTCGCGGCGACCTTCGAGTGGCTCTATCACCGGCGCCCGTCGATCGGCCAGATGCGCGCCCTGCTCGCCACGACGCGGTGAGACGCGCGTTCGGCTCGTCGCGTGATGGCCAGGCACTGGCGTGGCCGTGGGTGGTCGGTGCGCTCGCGCTCGCGCTCGCCGCGTCCGCGTTGTATGCGCTCGGCAGCGGGCGATTCCATCTTCCGCTCGGCGACGTGTTGCGGATTCTGTCCGGCGCGCAGGACGTGCCCGCGACCGCCGAGACCGTGCTGTGGCAGATCCGCGGCCCGCGCGTGCTCGCGGCGATCGTGGTGGGCGCGGCGCTCGCGGCCTCGGGCGTGGCGCTGCAGTCGGTGTTCCGCAACCCGCTCGCCGCGCCCGACCTGCTCGGCGTGTCGGCGGGCGCCGCGCTCGGGGCGGTGCTCGGCATCTTCCTCGGATGGAGCGTGTTCGCGATCCAGGCCTCGGCGTTCGCCGGCGGGCTCGCCGCGGTGGCGATCGTCTACGCGGTGGGCACCGTGCTGCCGCTTCGCGATCGCACGCTGAGCCTCGTGCTGGCCGGCATCGCGATCGGCAGCATGCTCGGCGCGTTGATCGCGCTGGTGAAGACGCTGGCCGATCCCTACACGCAGCTTCCGGCGATCACGTTCTGGCTGCTCGGCAGCTTTGCGTCGATCACCGTCGTCGATCTCGCACTGCTCTCGGGGCTGGCGCTGCTCGGCCTGGTTCCGCTCGCGCTGATGCGCTGGCGCGCCGACGCGCTGGCGCTCTCCGACGACGAAGTGCACGCGCTGGGGGTGCGGCTGCCGGTGGTGCGGCTCGCGCTGGTCTGCGGCGCGACGCTCGCCACCAGCGGCACGGTGGCTGCGGCGGGGATCATCGGCTGGATCGGCCTCGTGGTGCCGCACGCGGCGCGGCTGATGGTGGGCGCCTCGTTCCCGCGGGTGCTGCCGGTGGCGATGCTGCTCGGCGCGCTGCTGATGCTCGTGATCGACACGCTCGGCCGCAGCATCGCGCAGTCCGAGGTGCCCCCGGGCGTGCTCACCGCGCTGGTGGGCGCGCCGGTGCTGTTCGCACTGATGCTCAGGCGCTCCGATGGCTGAACTGCTGTGCGCGCGGGCGCTGTCGTTCGGCTACGACCGGCGGGCGCTGACCGCGCCGATCGACCTCACGCTGCACGCGGGGGAGATCGTGGTGGTGCTCGGCCCGAACGGGTCGGGCAAGAGCACGCTGTTCCGCACGCTGTTGGGCACCGTGGCGCCGCTTTCCGGGACGGTCCGCTGGGGCGAGCGCGAGCTCGGTCAGCTCGGCCCGCGCGAGCTCGCGGCGCGCGTCGCCTGGGTGCCGCAGCAGCCCGGCGCCGCGTTCGAGTTCAGCGTCGAGCAGTACGTGATGCTGGGCCGGCTCGGCCGGCTCCCGACGGGCGCCGCGCCCGGCCGCGTCGACCGCGAGGCCGTTGGGCGCGCGATCGAGCGGCTCGGGCTCGAGCGCTTCCGCGGCCGGATGCTCTCGAGGATGTCGGGCGGCGAACGCCAGCTGGCCGCGATCGCGCGCGCGCTTGCGCAGCAGGCCTCGACACTGCTGCTCGACGAGCCGACCGCGAGCCTGGACTTCGGCAACCAGGGCAGGGTGCTCGACACGCTGCGCGGCCTCGCCGCGGACGGGCTGGGCATCGCCTACGCGACGCACGATCCGAATCATGCGCTGCGCGCGGGCACGAATGCGCTGGTCTACCTGCCCGACGGCACGACCGCGTTCGGACCGGTCTCGGGACTCATCGAGCCGTCGGTGCTCACGCGCGTCTACGGGGTCGAGGTCGAGCTTGCGCGCACGGCGGGTGGGCGGCCGGTCTTCGCGCTGGCCGCCGCGACCTCGCCACGCGACGCCGGCGGCTGACTCGCGGTGCCGGCGGCTGACGCGCGGCGCCGGGTACCGACTCGCGGCGCCGATCGTTCAGCCCGCGACGAGGCAGGCTTCCTCGTCCTGCGGCGCCTTCTTCTGCATGAGCTCGACCCCGTTCTTCACCGACACGATCTCGGCCAGGATCGCCACGGCGATTTCGGCCGGCGTGCGGCTGCCGATGTGCAGCCCGATCGGGCCGTGCAACCGCGCGATCTCGTCGGCCGACAGTTCGAACATCGCGAGCCGCTCGCGCCGCTTCGCGGTGTTCTTGCGCGAGCCGAGCGCGCCGACGTAGAACGCCGGCGACTTCAGCGCCTCGATCAGCGCCAGGTCGTCGAGCTTCGGGTCGTGCGTGAGCGCGACGACCGCGGTGTTGGCGTCGGGCTTGAAGGCCGCGATCGCGTCGTCGGGCATGCCGGGCAGCCAGGTGACCTGCGGCAGTTCGAGCGTCGTGTAGTACTCCTCGCGCGGATCGCAGACGAAGACCTGGAAGTCGAGCGCCTTGGCCATCTCCGCCAGCACGCGCGAGAGCTGCCCGGCGCCGATCATCAGCAGCCGGTAGCGCGGTCCGAACACCGTTCGGGACGTCTTGCCGTCGAACTGGAACCATTCGCCGCGCTGCGCGGGCGCGAGCGCGGCGCGCCCAGTTTCCAGGTCGAGCGTACGCGCGACGAGCTCGTGGCGCGACGTGCGTTCGAGCACCTCGTCGATCCAGCCCGCGTCGGTCACCGGCTCCTGCAGCAGGCGCAGCGTGCCGCCGCAGGGCAGCCCGAATCGCGCGGCTTCCTCCTTGGCGACGCCGTAGACGACGAGCGAGGGTTTCGCGACGCGCTCGCCGGTCTGCACCCGCTTGATCAGGTCGTCTTCGACGCAGCCGCCCGACACCGAGCCGACCACCAGCCCGTCATCGCGCAGCGCGAGCAGCGCACCGGGGGGCCGGGGCGCCGAGCCCCAGGTCTCGAGCACGGTGACGAGCCAGACGCGGCGCCCGGCGGCGAACCAGTCGCGCGCATGTTCGAGGACTTCACGATCGAGGCTGTCCATTCGGTGCTCCTCAACGCAACAGGTAGGTGATCAGTGCGACGGCGATCAGCGCGACGACGATCCAGAGCAGCCAGCGCGTGCCGCCGCCCGGGGCAGCCGGCATCGGCGCGGCGGTCGGCGCCGTGATCGCCGCCTCGGCCTTCTCGGCCGCGGGCGCGAGCCGGGATTCGAACGCGGCGAAGAAATCGTCGGCAATCTTGCTGGCGGCGCCCTCGATCAGCCGCGAGCCGACCTGCGCCAGTTTACCGCCGACCTGCGCCTTCGCGGCATAGGAAAGGCGGGTGCCGGCGCCCTCGGGCGCGAGCTTCACGTCGGCCGAACCCTTTCCGAATCCCGCGACGCCGCCCTGGCCGTCGAAGGCGATGGTGTACGACGACGGCGGCACGATGTTCTCCAGCTTCAGCCGCCCCTTGAACCGCGCGTTCACCGGTCCGATCCGCATCGCCATCGTCGCGAGGTACTCGTCGTCGGCGACGCGCTCGAGCGTCTCGCAGCCGGCGATGCAGGCCTTCAGCGTGTCGGGGTCGTTCAGCGCGGCCCAGGTGGCTTCAGGGGCCGCGGCGATCAGGCGTTCGCCTTGCAGGTTCATCTCGGATTCTCCGTGCGGTGGGTTCGCATGTCGGGTCGCTCGGGAGGCTTGCGAAGCGCATGCGCGAGGTCGGCGAGGCTGGCCAGGTTGTGCATCGGCAGCATCCGGTCGACGTGCGGCAGCAGCGCGCGCACGCCGGCCGCCCGCGGCGAGAACCCCTCGTAGCGCAGCAGCGGGTTGAGCCAGACCAGTTCGTGCGAAAAGCGCGCCAACCGCGCTGCCTCGGTCGACAGCGACCCGTGCTCGTCGCGGTCGAGCCCGTCGGTGACCAGCAGCAGCGCCGCATTGCCGGTGAGCATGCGACGCGCCCAGCGGCGGTTGAACTCGGCCAGGTTCGACGCGATGCGGGTGCCGCCGCGCCAGTCCTGCACCAGCGCGTCGGCGCGCTCGATCGCCACGTCGGGATCGCGGTGGCGCAGGCAGCGCGTGATGTCGGTGAGCCGAGTGCCGAAGACCATCGTGTGAACGCGGTGATGGTGCTGCGTGAGGCCGTACGCGTAGTGCAGGAACGCGCGCGCGTAGCGGTCCATCGAGCCCGAGATGTCGATCATGATCACCAGCGGCGGCGGCCGCAGGCGCGGTGCCGAGCGCGGCAGGTCGATCGTGTCGGGCGAGCGCGCCAGGCGGCGCAGCGCGCGCCGCACGTCGATGCGCCCGCGCGGCGATGCCGCCAGCCGGCGGGTGCGAAGCGGGCGCACCGGCAGCGGCACCGTCTCTGCCAGGCGGCGCGCGATCGCGAACTCGCGCGCCGACATGCTCTCGAAATCGGCGCGCTGCAGCCGCTCACGCTCCGAGAAGCTGACCACCGCGTCGATCGTCTGCTTGTCCTCCTCGTTGGGCGGCGCCTCGGGCGGCGGCGTCGTGGCGGGCGGCGACAGCGCTTCCTCGACTCGGCGCGGCCGCTGCGGTGGCTTGACCGCGCCCGGTCGGCCGGCGATCTTCGGCAGCAGCAGATACATCAGCCGCTCGAGCAGCTTCGGGTCGCGCCAGAACGCGGCGAACGCCGCGTCGAACACCGGCTGCTGCTCGTGCCGGCTCAGCATCACTGCGGTCAGCGCCGCGTGCACGTCGTCGCGGCGGTCGAGCCCCACGAGCTCCACCGCGTTGATCGCAGCCAGGATGCGATCGGGGCCCACGGGAAGGCCGGCCGCGCGCAGCACCCGCGCGAAGTGAACGATGTTGTCGGCGACGCGTCCGCTCACGAATGCCGTTCCAGGATGCCCTCGGCCTGCAGCTCGTCGAGGATCGACTTGGCGGCGCCGCCATCCATCTGGGCGATGTCGTCCTGGTACTTGAGCAGCACGCCCAGCGTGTCGGAGACCGATTGCGGATCGAGCGACATCGCGTCGAGCGCGAGCAGCGCGTTGGCCCAGTCGATGGTCTCGGCGACGCCGGGCGCCTTGAACAGGTCGAGGCGGCGGGCGCGCTGCACGAAGGCCACTACCTGCGTCGCCAGCCGTTCGCCGGCGCCGGGCGCCTTGCGCCGGATGATGTCGAGCTCGCGCGCCGAATCCGGATAGTCGACCCACGCGTACAGGCAGCGGCGCTTGAGCGCGTCGTGGATCTCTCGGGTGCGGTTCGACGTGAGGATCACGATCGGCGGATGCTCGGCGCGGATCGTGCCGAGCTCGGGCACCGACAGCTGCGACTCGGCGAGCACCTCGAGGAGGAACGCCTCGAATGGCTCGTCGGCCCGATCGAGCTCGTCGATCAGCAGCACCGGCGACTTCGGCTGCGTGAGCGCCTGCAGCAGCGGACGCGCGATCAGCATTTCGCGCGAATACAGCCCGGCGACGAGCTTCTCGCGGCTCGCCTCGTGGCCGGCCTCGGCGATGCGGATCTCGAGCATCTGCCGCGCGACGTTCCACTCGTAGGCCGCCGACGCGATGTCCAGCCCCTCGTAGCACTGAAGCCGGATCAGCGGCGTGTCGAGCGCGCGCGCGAGCACCTTGGCCAGCTCGGTCTTGCCGACACCGGCCTCGCCCTCGAGCAGCAACGGTCGCCCGAGGTTCAGCGCCAGGAACACCGCGGTGGCCAGCGGCCGGCTCGCCAGGTAGTTCTCGCGCGCGAGGATCTCGAGGGTCTCGTCGACGTTGGCGGGGCGTGGCATGAAGGCGGCTCGCTGGGCGCTGGAGGGGAGAATTGCATGGGAGAGGGCTGCGCGCGGGGCCGATGGCGCGCGCGCAGCCCGGGGCCGAAGGCTCGATCAGCCGGCCAGTGCCTTCTCGACGGCGCGCCGCGCCATCACCGTGACCATCGCGGCACGGTATTCGGCCGAAGCATGCAGGTCGCTGTTGTAGCCCGCCGGATCGAGGCGGATGCCCGCGATCGCGTCGGGCCGGAAGTCGCGCGACAGTGCCTGCTCCATCTGCGGAACGCGGAACACGTGCGAGCGCGCGCCGGTGACGGCGACGCGCACGCCCGAGGCGCCCTGGCTCACGAAGACGCCGACCAGCGCGAAGCGCGAAGCGGGTTGCTTGAACTTCACGTAGGCCGCGCGCTGCGGGATCGGGAAGCTGACCGAGACGATCAGTTCGCCGGGCTGCAGCGCGGTCGTGAACAGGTCCTTGAAGAAGTCGTCGGCGGCGATCGACCTGCGGTCGGTCTGCACCGTGGCGCCCAGCCCCAGCACGCCGGCCGGATAGTCGGCCGCCGGGTCGGAGTTGGCGATCGACCCGCCCAGCGTGCCCATGTTGCGCACCATCTGGTCGCCGATGCCGCCCGCGAGGTCGGCGAGCGCAGGGATCGCCGCGCGCACGTCGGCCGAGCGGGCCACCTCGGAGTGGCGGGTCATTGCGCCGATCTTCACCGACGATCCGTCGCGGCTGATGCCGCGCAGTCCGTCGATGCCCCCGAGGTCGACCAGGGTGCTCGCCGACGAAAGCCGCAACTTCATCGACTGCACCAGGCTCTGCCCACCGGCGAGGAAGCGCGCGTCGCCGGTTGCCGCGCCCACCGCCTTGGCGACGCTGTCGGGACGCTGGTATTCGAATGCGTACATGAGTGTCTCCTCGATCAGGCGATCTTGTTCGCGATGCGCCACACGCGCTCGGCCGTGGCGGGCATCGGCACGTCGCGCACGCCCAGGGCGTCGGTCAGCGCGTTGATGAACGCTGCCGGCGAGCCGATCGCGCCGGCCTCGCCGCAGCCCTTCACGCCCAGCGGGTTGTGCGTGCACGGGGTGACGTTGGTGCCGACGGTGAACTTCGGCAGGTCGTCGGCGCGCGGCATCGTGTAGTCCATGTACGAGCCGGTGAGCAGCTGCCCCGACTCGGGGTCGTAGGCGCAGCCTTCGAGCATCGCCTGCCCGAGCCCCTGCGCCAGCCCGCCGTGCACCTGGCCCTCGACGATCATCGGGTTGACCACGTTGCCGAAATCGTCGACCGCGACGAACTGCACGACCTTCGTCTTGCCGGTCTCGGGATCGACCTCGACTTCGCAGACGTACGAGCCGGCGGGGTAGGTGAAGTTGGTCGGGTCGTAGAACGCGTTCTCGTTCAGCCCGGGCTCGAGCTTGTCCAGCGGGTAGTTGTGCGGCACGTAGGCCGTCAACGCGATCTGCGCGAACGGCACCTTGCGGTCGGTGCCGGCCACCTTGAACTCGCCGTTGTCGAACTCGATGTCGGTGTCGGCCGCTTCGAGCAGGTGCGCGGCGATCTTCTTGCCCTTGGCGATGACCTTGTCGACCGCCTTGACGATCGCGGTGCCGCCGACTGACAGCGAGCGGCTGCCATAGGTGCCCATGCCGAACGGGATCCGACCGGTGTCGCCGTGCACGATCTCGACGTTCTCGACCGGAATGCCCAGCTTGCCCGCCACCACCTGCGCGAACGTCGTCTCGTGGCCCTGGCCGTGGCTGTGCGATCCGGTGAAGATCGTGACGGTTCCGGTCGGGTGCACGCGTACCTCGCCGGCCTCGAACAGGCCGGCGCGCGCGCCGAGCGCGCCGGCGATGTTCGACGGCGCGATGCCGCAGGCCTCGATGTAGCACGAGTAGCCGAGACCACGGATCTTGCCGCGCTTGGCCGCCTCGGCCTTGCGCGCCGGGTAGCCGGCCACGTCGGCCATCTTCAGCGCCTTGTCGAGCGTGGCCGCGTAGTCGCCGGTGTCGTAGGTGAGGCCGACCGGCGTCGCGTACGGGAACTGCGTGACGAAGTTGCGCCGGCGGATCTCGACCGGGTCGATCTTCATCTCGCGCGCGCACTGCTCGACGATGCGCTCGACGACGTAGGTCGCCTCGGGGCGGCCCGCGCCGCGGTAGGCGTCGACCGGCGCAGTGTTGGTGAACACCGATTTGACCTCGGCGTAGATCGCCGGCGTGCGGTACTGCCCGGCGAGCAGCGTTGCGTAGAGGATCGTCGGCACCGACGACGCGAAGGTCGACAGGTAGGCGCCCATGTTCGCCGTGGTTTTCACGCGCAACGCCAGGAAGCCGCCCTGCGCGTCCATGGCCATCTCGGCCGTGGTGACGTGATCGCGGCCGTGCGCGTCGGTGAGGAACGATTCGCTGCGCTCGGCAGTCCACTTGATCGGTCGGCCGACGCGCTTCGACGCCCACACCAGCGCGGTTTCCTCGGGGTAGAGGAAGATCTTCGAGCCGAAGCCGCCGCCCACGTCGGGAGCGATCACGCGCACTTTCGACTCGGGCAGCCCGAGCACGAACGCGCACATCAGCAGGCGCTCGACGTGCGGGTTCTGGCTGGCCACGTACAGGGTGTAGCTGTCGTCGTGACGGGTGTACACCGCGTTGGCCGCGCGCGGCTCCATCGCGTTGGGGATCAGCCGGTTGTTGATGAAGTCCATCCGCGTCACGTGAGCGGCCTTCGCAAAGGCCGCGTCGACTGCGGCCTTGTCGCCGTGCCCCCAGTCATAGCAGACGTTGTCCGGCACCTCGTCGTGGACTGCCGCTGGCGCCTTGTCCGCGGTGGCCGGGTCGATGACCGCGGTCAGCGGCTCATAGTCGACGTCGACCAGTTCGGCGGCGTCCTTCGCCTGGTTCAGGCTCTCGGCGACGATCAGCGCCACCTGGTCGCCGACGTGGCGCACCTTGCCTTGCGCGAGCGCCGGGTGCGGCGGCTCCTTCATCGGGCTGCCGTCCTTGCTGTGGATCAGCCAGCCGCAGGGCAGGCCGCCCACCTTGGCCTCGGCCAGGTCGGCGCCGGTGAAGATCGCCACGACGCCGGGCGCCTTCAGCGCCCGCGAGGTGTCGATCTTCCGGATGCGCGCATGCGCGTGTGGCGAGCGCACGAAGAACCCGTACGTCTGGCCCGGCATCACCACGTCGTCGGTGTACTGCCCTGCGCCAGTGAGGAAACGCCGGTCTTCGCGCCGCGGCAGCGCCTTGCCGATCGGGGAGCTGGACATGTCGGTCATGGTCGTGTCTCCCCCGGGTCAGCCTTGCGCCGCGACCTGCTCGATCGCGCGCACGATGTTGTGGTAGCCGGTGCAGCGGCAGATGTTGCCCTCGAGCCCTTCGCGGATCTGCGCCTCGGTGGCCTTGGGGTTGTCCTGCAGCAGCTGGATCGCCGACATCACCATGCCCGGCGTGCAGAAGCCGCACTGCAGCGCGTGGCACTCGTTGAACGCCTTCTGCATCGGGTGCAGTTCGCCGCCCGCCGAGAGGCCCTCGATCGTCGTGATCGTCGCGCCGTCGGCCTGCACCGCCAGCATCGAGCACGCCTTCACCGCGCGGCCGTTCATGTGGATCGTGCAGGCGCCGCATTGCGCGGTGTCGCAGCCCACGTGGGTGCCGGTCAGCTGAAGGTTTTCGCGGATGAACTGCACCAGCAGGGTTCGGGCGTCGATCGTCGCCGTCACCTGCTTGCCGTTCACCGTCATCGTCACGGTACGGTCCATGAATCGCCTCCTGGGTTCGACTTTCTTGTTGCCGCTTGCGGCGGCGCGCTGATTCAAGTCGTGATGATGCCACCTTCCTGACGACGCCGAAGCGTTGTCGCGTCGCCATCGGGGCTGCGGCGTGCCGAGCCGGCGCGGCGGCCTGGATGCTGCGTCGCAGCATCCGCAGACCGAGCCGGCGCTCGGGCTAGAATGCCGCGACTTTCGGCGCGCGGTGCGCCGCTTCCGGACACGCGATGAGCATCAAATCCGACCGCTGGATCCGCCGCATGGCGACGCAAGGCATGATCGAGCCCTACGAGGCAGGACAGGTGCGCGAGGTCGACGGCAAGCGCATCGTGTCGTACGGCACGTCGAGCTACGGCTACGACCTGCGCTGCGCCGACGAGTTCAAGATCTTCACGAACATCAACTCGACGATCGTCGACCCGAAGAATTTCGACGAGAAGTCGTTCGTCGACTTCAAGGGCCCGGTGTGCATCATCCCGCCGAACTCGTTCGCGCTGGCGCGCACCGTCGAGTACTTCCGGATCCCGCGCAGCGTGCTAACCGTGTGCCTGGGCAAGTCGACCTACGCGCGCTGCGGCATCATCGTCAATGTGACGCCGCTCGAGCCCGAGTGGGAAGGGCACGTCACGCTCGAGTTCTCGAACACCACGCCGCTGCCGGCCAAGATCTATGCGGGCGAGGGCTGCGCGCAGGTCATCTTCCTCGAGTCCGACGAGGTCTGCGAGACCTCGTACCGCGACCGCGGCGGCAAGTACCAGGGCCAGACCGGGGTCACGCTGCCGCGCACCTGACCGGCCGCGCCGAGCCGGGCGCGCGGAGGGCGCGGTTGCGTGCGCTGCACAAAGCGGCTATATTTTTTTCCATGGCTACCCGCTTCGGCCTCGAATCCACGCTTTCCCTGACGACCCGCTCCCGGTCGTTCGGCGGCCTGCACCTGCTTGCGGTGCTGGGTCCGCTACTGCGCCCCGCGCGCTGACACCCCCTTTCCCCCTACTACCGTCGCAGTCCCCTTTGCCTCCCGCCACGAGCGGGCCGGCACCCCAGGAGCATTCAGATGGCCGACAAGCTGATCATTTTCGACACCACCTTGCGCGATGGCGAGCAAAGCCCCGGCGCGTCGATGACCCGCGAGGAGAAGCTGCGCATCGCCAAGCAACTGGAGAAGCTGCGGGTCGACGTGATCGAGGCCGGATTCGCCGCATCGTCCAACGGCGACTTCGAAGCGGTGCGCGCGATCGCCGACGCGATCAAGGATTCCACCGTCTGCTCGCTCGCGCGCGCCAACGACCGCGACATCTCGCGGGCGGCCGAGGCGCTGAAGGGCGCGAAGTCGATGCGCATCCACACCTTCATGGCGACCTCGGCGCTGCACATGGAGAAGAAGCTGCGGATGACGCCCGAGCAGGTCTACGAGCAGGTGAAGCTGGCGGTGCGCTTCGCACGCAAGTTCACCGACAACGTCGAGTTCTCGCCCGAGGACGCCAGCCGCTCGGACCCGGATTTCCTGTGCCGGGTGCTCGAGGCGGCGATCGCCGAAGGCGCGACGACGATCAACATCCCCGACACGGTCGGCTACGCCGTGCCGGAGCTGTTCGGCAACCAGCTTCGCAGTCTGCGCGAGCGGATCCCGAACTCGAGCAAGGCGATCTGGTCGGTCCATTGCCACAACGACCTCGGCATGGCGGTGGCCAATTCGCTGGCGGCCGTCAAGATCGGCGGCGCGCGCCAGGTCGAGTGCACGGTCAACGGGCTGGGCGAGCGGGCCGGCAACACGTCGCTCGAGGAGATCGTGATGGCGCTGAAGACCCGTCGCGACTACTTCGACCTCGAGGTCGGGGTCGACACGACGCAGATCGTGCCGGCGTCGAAGCTCGTCTCCAGCATCACCGGCTTTCCGGTGCAGCCGAACAAGGCCGTGGTCGGCGCCAACGCGTTCGCGCACGCCTCGGGCATCCACCAGGACGGCGTGCTCAAGCAGCGCGACACCTACGAGATCATGCGCGCCGAAGACGTGGGCTGGACCGCCAACAAGATCGTGCTCGGCAAGCTGTCGGGCCGCAACGCGTTCAAGCAGCGACTGCAGGAGTTGGGCATCGAGCTCGACTCCGAGCAGGAGGTCAACGCCGCGTTCCAGCGCTTCAAGGACCTCGCCGACCGCAAGGCAGAGATCTTCGACGAGGACATCCATGCGCTGGTGTCCGACCAGGCGGTGCACCACGAGGCCGACGAGCACTACCAGTTCGTCTCGATGGCGCAGGCCTCGGAAACCGGCGAGCGCCCGCACGCGCGGGTGACGATGACGGTGGACGGCAACGAGCAGACGAGCGAGTCCGAGGGCAACGGGCCGGTCGACGCGACCTTCAAGGCAATCGAGGCGAAGGTGGGCAGCGGCGCCGAACTGATGCTGTTCTCGGTCAACGCGATCACCACCGGCACCGAGTCGCAGGGGGAGGTCACCGTGCGGCTGGCCAAGTCGGGGCGCATCGTCAACGGCGTCGGCGCCGATCCGGACATCGTCGTCGCGTCGGCGAAGGCCTACCTCAATGCGCTGAACAAGCTGCATTCGAAGTCCGATCGCGTCAATCCGCAGGCGGGTGTCTGATGGCCGAGCGTGGGCGTAGAAGCTTCGCCGGCGCGATCGGCGCCTCGGCCCTGCTCTCGACGCTGCCGGCGGCCCCGGCGCGCGCGCAGGCCTCGGGCGAGCCGATCCGGCTCGCGGTCATCGAGGGGTTCTCGGGGCCGTTCGCCAATGCCGGCGACTCGGTCTGGCGCAACCTGCTGTTCGCGGTCGATCGCGTGAATGCGCGCGGCGGCGTGCGCATCGGCGGCAGGCAACGGCCGCTGCAGCTCGATCGGCTCGACAGCCAGGGCCAGGTCGAAGAGGCGATCGCGATGCTGCGCAAGGCGACCGACCAGCGCACGCCGTTCGTCTTGCAGGGGAACAGCTCGGCCGTCGCTGCGGCGCTGCTCGACGCGGTGTCCACGCACAACGACCGCGAGCCGGGCAACCGGGTGCTGTACCTGAACTATTCGGCGGTCGACCCGGCGCTCACCAACGAGCGCTGCAGCTTCTGGCACTTCCGGTTCGACGCACACGCCGGCATGCGGATGGCCGCGCTCGTCGATGCGCTGGCGCAGAACCGGCGCGTCCGCCGCGTCTACCTGCTGAACCAGGACTACAGCTTCGGCAGGCAGGTGGCCAGCCTGGCGCGGCAGATGATCGGCGCGAAGCGCCCCGACGTCGAGATCGTCGGCGACGAGCTCCACCCGCTCGGGCGGATCAAGGACTTCGTCCCCTATGCGGCCAAGATCAAGGCGTCGGGCGCCGACACGGTGGTCACCGGCAACTGGGGCAACGACCTGACTTTCCTGGTGCGCGCGGCGCGCGAGGTGGGCCTGGTGGCGGACTTCTACACCTTCTACGGGAACGGGCTGGGCGCGCCCGCGGCGATCGGCGAGGCCGGCGTGGGGCGGGTGCGGGCGGTTGCCGAGTGGCATCCCAACGCCGGCGCGCTGGACGCGGAGCGCATCTACCTCGACTTCCGCAGGCGCCTGCGCGACCCGCGCGAGGATTACTTCAACATGCGCCACGTGGTCATGATCGAGTTGCTGGCGGCCGCGATCGAGGCCGCCGGCACGACCGAGGCTGCCGCCGTGGCGCGCGCGCTCGAGGGACGCACCCACCGGGCGCCCCCGTACACCGCCACGATGCGCGCCGCCGACCACCAGTTGCTGACACCGTTGTATGTCTCGGTCATGGAGCGGGCGGGGCCCGCAGCCGGCCCGGGGGCCCCGAAGTACGACCTGGAGGGCAGCGGGCTGGGCTTTCGTACCGAGCTGTTCGTCGACCTCCGGGAGGCGACCCGGCCCCAGTCCTGCAAGATGCGGCGGCCGGCGAGCTGAGGCCGTTCCGGTTATAATCGAACGTTTTCGCGCCCGGCTTTCGTTGTGGGCGGGCGCGGACAGGCACGGCATCGCAACCCGGCGATGCCGCAAGTGGATGTCTCTTCACAGGGGAAACTCATGGCTGTCGCCAACATCGACAAGGCGAAGATCGTCGCCGACTACCAGCGCGGCGCGAAAGACACCGGCTCGCCCGAGGTCCAGGTCGCGCTGCTCACCGCTCGCATCGTCGAGCTGACCGATCACTTCAAGACCCACGCGAAGGACCACCATTCGCGCCGCGGCCTGCTGAAGATGGTCAGCCGCCGCCGCAAGCTGCTCGACTACCTGAAGGGTACGAACCCTTCGAGTTACAAGGCGCTGATCGAGCGACTCGGTCTGCGCGGTTGACAGAACGGACCCGAAACCCGCAAGCGAACCTTGCGGGTTTCTTGTTTTGGACTGCTGACAGGCGAACCGCGCCGCCGGACTGATCGCGCGGGCAATGTTGAAAGGAATCGAAGTGTTCGAAATCGCAAAGAAAACCTTCCAGTGGGGGGGCAACACCGTCACCATCGAGACCGGCGAGATCGCGCGCCAGGCGTCGGGGTCGGTCGTCGTGAACATGGACGACACCGTGGTGCTGGCCACCGTGGTCGCCGCGCGCAGCGCGAAGCCCGGCCAGGACTTCTTCCCGCTCACCGTCGACTACGTCGAGAAGTTCTATGCCGCCGGGCGCATTCCCGGCGGTTTCTTCAAGCGCGAAGGCCGTCCGACCGAGCGCGAGATCCTGATCTGCCGGCTGATCGACCGACCGATCCGCCCGCTGTTCCCCGAGGGCTTCTACAACGAGGTCCAGGTCATCGTTCAGGTGATGTCCAGCAATCCGGAAGTCGACAGCGACATCCCGGCGATGCTGGGCGCCTCGGCGGCGCTGGCGCTGTCGGGCATCCCGTTCGACGGCCCGATCGGCGCGGCGCGCGTCGGCTACATCGACGGCCAGTACGTGCTGAACCCCAGCGCCACCCAGATGGACAGCTCGAAGCTCGACCTGGTCGTGGCCGGCACCGACGCCGCCGTGCTGATGGTCGAGTCGGAAGCGCACGAGCTGCCCGAGGACGTGATGCTCGGCGCCGTGGTCTACGGTCACGAGCAGATGCAGACCGCGATCAAGGCGATCGACGAGCTCGTCGAGATGGCGGGCAAGCCCGCGTGGGACTGGACCCCGACGCCGAAGAACGAGGGGCTGATCGCCCGCGTCAACGAGCTGGCCGAGGCCGACATGCGGGCGGCCTACGCGCTGCGCAACAAGCAGCAGCGCATGGCGCGCATCGGCGAGATCGAAAAGGCGACCATCGCGAAGATCGTCGAGGACGCGGCCACGCACGGCCATCCGCCGCCCGACGCCAACGATCTGGGCAACATGCTGTTCGACCTGCAGTACCGCATCGTGCGCAGCCAGATCCTGGCCGGCGAGGCGCGCATCGACGGCCGCGACACGCGCACCGTGAGGCCGATCGCGATCCGCACCAGCGTGATGCCGCGCGCGCACGGCTCGGCGCTGTTCACGCGCGGCGAGACGCAGGCGATCGTCGTCGCCACGCTGGGCACTTCGCGCGACGAGCAGATCATCGACGCGATCACCGGCGAGTACCGCGAGCGCTTCATGTTCAACTACAACATGCCGCCGTTCGCCACCGGTGAAACCGGCCGCTTCGGCTCGCCGAAGCGCCGCGAAGTGGGTCACGGCAACCTCGCCAAGCGGGCGATCCGCCCGCTGCTGCCGGGCGCCGAGGAGTTCGCGTACTCGCTGCGCGTCGTCTCCGAGATCACCGAGTCGAACGGCTCGTCGTCGATGGCCTCGGTCTGCGGCGGATGCCTGGCGCTGATGGACGCCGGCGTGCCGGTGAAGGCGCACGTCGCGGGCGTCGCGATGGGGCTCATCAAGGAAGGCGGCCGCTTCGCGGTGCTCACCGACATCCTGGGCGACGAGGACCACCTCGGCGACATGGACTTCAAGGTGGCCGGCACGACCGCCGGCATCACCGCGCTGCAGATGGACATCAAGATCCAGGGCATCACGAAGGAGATCATGCAGGTCGCGCTCGCACAGGCGCGCGAGGGCCGCATGCACATCCTCGGGCTGATGCAGCAGGCGATCGGCGGGGCCCGCGAGGAGCTCTCCGACTTCGCGCCGCGCATGTACACGATGAAGATCAACCCCGAGCGCATCCGCGACGTCATCGGCAAGGGCGGCGCAACCATCCGCCAGATCACCGAGACCACCGGCACGCAGATCGACATCCAGGACGACGGTTCGATCACGATCGCTGCGGTCGACGGCGCCGCCGCCAAGCGCGCGCAGAAGATCATCGAGGACCTGACCGCCGAGGTCGAGATCGGACGGATCTACGAGGGCACCGTCCTGAAGATCCTCGACTTCGGCGCGATCGTGCAGGTGATGCCGGGCCGCGACGGGCTGCTGCACGTCTCGCAGATCGCCAACGAGCGCGTCAACCAGGTCTCCGACTACGTGAAGGAAGGCCAGGTCGTGCGCGTCAAGGTGATCGAGGCCGACGACAAGGGGCGCCTGCGCCTGTCGATGAAGGCCGTGACGCCCGAAGAGGCCGCCCAGTCGGCGAGCTGATCGACGTAGCGGCCGGAGCATCCGGCCGGCCTGCAGAAAGCCCGCCTCGGCGGGCTTTTTTCTTGCTCGCCCGGGCCTGTGAAGTCAGGCCGGCTTCCAGCGCGACGATCGATCGTCCAGCGTCGCGCGTCGCTCGTCGCGCAGCTTGAGCAGGTGCGCGGTGAGCGAGCGCCTGGCGACCGGGTGCAGCAGCGGGTCGACGTCGTCGTAGGCGAGCACCACCAGCTCGTCGAGCGTGCCGCCGCCCAGGCGGTCGAGCGCGTCGACGACCTTCGCTTCGCGCGCCATGCGGTGCGCGATCAGCCGCGCGATCTCGGTTTTCGCGCGTGCGATCACGTGACCGTGCGCGGGCAGGATGAACTCGAACGGCTCCGCGGCCAGCCTCTGCAGCGATGCGACGTAGGCGCGCATGTCGCCGTCCGGCGGGTCGACGACCGTCGTCGAACCGTTGAGGATGTGGTCGCCGGAAAACAGCAGCCCGTCCTCCTCGAGCAGCAGGCAGACGTGGTGCTCGGCATGGCCGGGCGTGTGCAGCGCCCGGAGCGTCGAGTCGCCGACTTTCAGGCGTGCACCGTCCTCGAGGGTCTCGTCGGGGCGGAAGGTCCAGGCCGGATTGAAGTGCGGTCCGCTCGGCCGGCCGACGATGCGCGCGCCGGTGAGCCGCTGCAGGGGCGCCGCGCCGGGTGCGTGATCTGGGTGTGCGTGCGTGCAGACGATCGTCTTCAGGCCGTCGCCGACGAAAGCGGCGATCCGGTCGATGTGCTCGGCGTCGTCCGGGCCCGGATCGACGACCAGCCAGTCGCCCGGCGTGCCGACGATGTACGTATTGGTGCCGGGGCCGGTCATCCGGCCCGGGTTCGGCGCAGTCAGTCGATGGACGTGCCGCAGCAGCGGCACGACGCGCTCGGACTGCCAGTCCAGCGAGTGATGGAGGCCTCCATCCGGAGTGACCAGCTCGAGTTCGCCGAACGGCAGTTCCTCCTCGCTGAAGCGCTCGATGCGCCCGCGAAGCCAGCCCCCGCGAGGGCAGGACACGCTGACGCGCGATTGGCCGCTCGCGTGCGCCAGCACCTCGTCGACGCTGCCGAAGCGCGTGAGCCGGCGAAGCGTGCGAATCGTCGGGAAGATGATGTTGAAGCGGCCTTCCTCGTGGCGCGCCAGGCCTTCGGCCGGCGTCACCCAGGTCGGCTCGAATTGCTCGCCTTCGTCGGCAACCGGCTGTTGATGCGCAGGCATGCGCGCGACGAAGAATCGCACGTCGAATCGCTTCGGGAGGTCGCGATCGGTGATCCAGTGGCTGAACCAGTGCACCTCGTCCAGCGCCAGGCGCAACTCGTGCGCGGCAACCTGGGCGAACAGGTCCGCGTTCCGGCTGCGGTCCAGGCTCCGCGCGATCTGCGCGAGCGCGGTGCCATCGGCACGGCCGCGCGCGAGAAGGATGCCCAGCTCCTCGAAGGCCTCGCGCACGGCTGCGGTCGCGAAAGACAGGATCTCGTCGTCCTGGTCGGGGCGGGCGAGCGCGAGTTCGCGGGCCAGCGGCGACGCGTCGCGCGCGTCCAGGGTGCCGCCGGGGAAGACGTAGGCGCCGGGGGCAAAGCTCGCGCTGTTCGAGCGCCGCGTCATCAGTACCTGCGGCCCGTCGCCGGAATCGCGCAGCAGCAGGATCGTTGCCGCGGGCCGCGCGGCCACGGGTTCCTGCCAGGGGTGGAGGCGCTTCTCGGGTCGGACGGTTGCCGTCATCGTCGCGGCCTTGCGGGCGTGCTCAGCTAGGCACGCCGTGGCGTCCTGCGCCGGCGACGAAGCGCGCCGCGCCCGCGGTGGCCTCGTCGTCCTCGAGCGTGCGCATGCCCAGCGCGAATTCGTTGGCGAGCGCCTCGTCGATCGTCAGGCCGAATTGCTCGTAGGCCGAGCGCCGGTCATTGCGCAGGCATGCCTGCGGCAGGGCGGCCAGCTCGTGTGCGAGCGCGATCGCGGCGGCGCGAGACGTGCCGTCGGCCACCACGCGGTTGGCCAGGCCGATCCGCAGCGCCTCGTTCGCGGAGACCGCGCGACCCGTCAGGATCAGGTCGAGCGCGTGCGACAGGCCGATCAGGCGCGGCAGGCGCACCGTGCCGCCGTCGATCATAGGCACGCCGAAGCGCCTGCAGAACACGCCCAGCGTGGCCGACTCCTCGACGATCCTCAGGTCGCACCACAAGGCGAGCTCGAGGCCGCCGGCTACCGCATATCCGGAGATCGCAGCGATGACGGGCTTCGAGAGCAGCATGCGGCTGGGCCCCATCGGACCGTCGCCATCCGGCTCGAGCCGATTGCGGCGCGCCCCGCCCGCCAGCGCCTTCAGGTCTGCCCCGGCGCAGAAGTGGCCATGGGCGCCATGGAACACGGCGACGCTGCGCGACGGGTCGGCGTCGAACTGCGCGAACGCGGCCGCCAGCGCTTCGGCGGTGGGGCGATCGACGGCGTTGCGCGCCTCGGGGCGCGACAGCGTCACGATGCTCACCGGACCGTCGTGCTCGACCGTGACCGGGCGACGGTCGTCGTCCCGAGAGAGGGTTCCGGACGTGGTCATGGAAAGCCTCCTGGCTAAAGGGGCGTGCCTCGCTCGGCGTGCTCGAGCAACGACGTCGGCGGCGCGAAGCGCTCGCCGTAACGCTGCGCGAGTTCCCGGGCGCGAGCCACGAAGGCGCGCACGCCGACGTGGTTGACGAACTGGACGGTGCCACCGGTCCAGGCTGGAAATCCCCAGCCGAAGATCGCGCCGATGTTCGCGTCGCGCGTCGACTCCAGCACGCCCTCCTCGATGCAGCGCACCGTCTCGATCGCCTGCGCGTAGAGCATCCGGTCCTTCACGTCCTCGAACGGGATCGCGCGCCCGCCGCGCTCGAACACCTTGAGGCCGGACCACAGCGACTTCTCGCCGTCTTGCGGGTAATCGTAGAAGCCGCCGCCGTAGGCCCGGCCCATGCGCTTGAAGCCGTGAGCCATCTTCTCGAGCACATACACGGCCGACTCCGGCACCCTGCGGCTCTTGACCTTGTGCGCGTGCCGGTGGCCGTGCACGGCGTCGCTGGCCTTCGCGTGGCGGTGGTCATGATCGTGTCCGTGCGCGTGCCCTTGCGCGTGCTGGTGCCCGTGCTCGTGCTCGTGCTCGTGTGCATGCGCATGCCCATGGACATGTTCATGTCCGTGCGTATGTCCGTGGCCATGCTCATGCTCGTGCTGCTCACGCTCCAGGTCGGCCAGTTCCTGGTGAAGCACGTCGTCGGCGAGCTTCAGCGAGACTTCGTCGAGCACCGCCAGCGGCCCGACGGGCATCCCGATCTGCCATCCGGCGTTCTCGACCATCGCCGCGGGAACGCCTTCGCCCACCAGCGCCATCCCCTCGTTGACGAAGGTGCCGAAGACCCGGCTCGTGTAGAAGCCACGCGAATCGTTGACGACGATGGGCGTCTTGCCGATCTGCAATACGAAGTCGTATGCCTTCGCCAGCGTATCGGCCGACGTCTTCCTGCCCTTGATGATCTCCACCAGCTGCATGCGGTCCACCGGGGAGAAGAAGTGCAGTCCGATGAATTGCTCGGGGCGCGCCGAGGCCTGGGCCAACCCGGTGATCGGCAGCGTCGACGTGTTCGACGCGACGATCGTATCGCCGCCCACGACCGCTTCGGCTTCCTGCGTGACCCGCGCCTTCAGTTCGCGATTCTCGAACACCGCCTCGATCACCAGGTCGCAATTCGACAGGAGGGCGGCGTCGGCGGTCGGCGTGATCGCCGCCAGGACCTTGTCGGCGTCGGCGGCCGACATGCGCCCCTTCTCGACGCGCTTGGCGAGCAACCGAGCCGAGTACGCCTTGCCCTGCTCGGCCCTGGCGAGATCGACGTCCTTCAGCACGCATGGAACGCCCCGGCTGGCGCACGCCCACGCGATGCCCGCGCCCATCATCCCTGCGCCCAGGATGCCGACGCGGGTGGCGCGCCAGCGCGGCGGATCGGCAGGCCGGCTCTTGCCGGCCTTCACCTCGTTGAGCTGGAAGAACAGGGTGCCGATCATGTTCCTGGCCACCTGCCCGGTGACGAGCCGCGTCATGTAGCGCGACTCGATACGCATCGCGGTGTCGAAGTCGACCTGCGCGCCTTCCACGGCAGCCGCGAGAATCGCCTCGGGCGCGGGATAGTTCCCGCGTGTCTGTTGCTGGAGGATCGCGGGCGCAATCGGCAGCATTCCCGCGACGGCCGGACTCGCTGGCGTGCCGCCCGGAATGCGGTGTTTCGGGTCGTCCCAGGGCTGCTGCGGGTGGGGGTGCGCGTCGATCCAGGCCCGGGCGCGCGTGAGCAGGTCGTCCCGATCGCGCGCCAATCCGTCGATGAGGCTCATCTCGAGCGCCTTCGCAGGCGCGACGCGGCGTCCCTCGCTCAGGTAGGGGAGTGCATGCTGCAGTCCGATCAGGCGCACGGTCTTCACGACGCCGCCGGCGCCGGGCAGCAACCCCAGCGTCACCTCTGGGAAGCCGATCTCGATCGACGGGTCGTCGATGCACAGCCTTGCGTGGCAGGACAGCGCGAGCTCGAGTCCGCCGCCAAGCGCACTGCCGTTGATGGCGGCGACGACCGGCCTGCCGAGCTTCTCGATCCGTCGCAGGCACGCCTTCATGGCTTCCAGCTCGTGGAAGAACGTCGCGGCATCCTCGGGTCGAACCGCTATCAGGGCGCGCAGGTCGCCGCCCGCGAAGAAGGTTCGCTTGGCCGAGGTGAAGATGACGCCACGGATCTGCTCCCGTTCCCCCTCCAACCGAACGACGATCGCGCGAAGGTCGGCCTGGAACGCGGCATTCATCGTATTGACCGGCTGGTCGGGGGCATCGAGAAGCAGTGTCACGACGCCATGGGCGTCCTTCTCGTAGCGGATGCTGGACATGCGAACTCCGGGCGGGGCTGGAATGATCGGAAGCGTCCAATCATAAACCGTCGCAGGCAGCGTCCGTCCGCCGCCGGAGGGTGGCCGCCCGACGCGGGGTAGCCGATGCGTTCAGGAGGCCTCAGATCGGCAGCGTGAGCCGCTGCGAGGCGTCGCGAGCGCCGATCGCGCTGCCCAGGATGATGTCGGCGGTCTCCTGGTCGCGGATCAGCGTCACCGCGTTGGGAACCGCGAGCAGTCGCTCTCGATCGAGCGGTCGGCAGACTCCATAGCCCTGCGCATAGTCCACCTGGAGCTCGATGAGCGACTTGACGATGCCGGCGTTCTCGGCCCATTCGGCCACGCAGCCCATCCCGAGCTCGTGTGCCAGGTCGACCACTGCGCGCGTGATCGCGAAATTCGCCCGATTCAGGTTGACGTCGCGGATGAAGTTACCGTCGATCTTGACCAGGTCGCCGGGAAGCTCCTTCAGGTAACTGAAGGAGGTGTAACCCGCGCCGAAGTCGTCCAGCGCGACCATCGCGCCAAACGACTTGACCCGATCGACGAACCGCCGAGTCGTGTTCAGATCGTAAAGGGCGACGCTCTCCGTGATCTCGAAGCAGATCTTCCTCGTCGACTCCGGATGCGAGCGGATCAGCGCGATCGTGTCCTGAAGGAACTTCTCGTCGTTCAGCGAGGCGCCGCTCAGGTTCAGCGTGCAGAAGTCGACGTTGTCGCGGTGGGCAGGTTGGGAGTCGAGCCATTCGAGCGTGCTGCGGAGCACCCAACGGTCGATCTGCGTCATCAATCCGTTGCGTTCAGCAGCCGGAATGAAGCGGGCGGGCGGCAGCACCTGCCCGCTGTTGTCGCGCATCCGGATCAACACCTCGTAGCAGAGGCTCGACTCGGGGTTGCGCAAGGAGACGATCGGCTGCAATTGCGTGAAGAAATTCTCGATCGGCAGGCGTTCCTTCATTCCTGCCACGAGCTTGATCTCGTCGAGGTAGTTCAGCAACTCCGTGCTGCTCGAGTCGTAGGAGATGACGGTCGCGCCCCCGGAGGCTTTGGCCTCGGAGCACGCGCGGTCACTGGCGGTCAGGGCGTCGGCAGGGCGCATGTTGTCGAGCACGCGGATCAGGCCGATGCTCGCCGTTACGTTGAACGCCTTGTCCTGGTATTGATACGCGCGGTCGCTCAGGTCGACGCGAAGCTTCTCGCAGAGCGTCTTCGCCGACTCGAGCGAGGGGCCGTCGATGATGACCACGAACTCGTCGCCGCCGACCCGTGCGGCGACGTGCGGCGGCCTGATCACTTCGCGCATTCGCGTCGCCATCTGGCGCAGGATCTGGTCTCCGGCAGCGTGCCCGAACAGGTCGTTGACCAGCTTGAAGCGGTCGAGGTCGACGTAAGCCAGGCACACCGGGCGGTTGACTGCCGATCCGATGGCCTTCTGCAGATGGATCTCGAAGCCGCGACGGTTCAGCAGGCCGGTCAGGGAGTCGTGGTCGACGAGGAACTTGAGTTGCCCTTCGGCTTCCTTGCGTGCGGTGATCTCCTCGATCCACCCCTCGTACCGCTCGACCTTCCGAACCGCACGCACATGGAACCAGCGCCGTTTGCCGTCCGGGCGTTCGATCGCGAGTTCTGTATCCATCATCCGGTCGCTCGAGGTCAGCTCCTTGACGGCCTTCAGTGCCTCGAGATTCGTCAGTTCGACCCAGTTCAGTCCGATCTTCGAGTTGCGGCGCCCGTTGCCCGGGAACATCTCGGCAAAGGTCGGGTTGTGTTCGATGAGAGTCCCGTCGTGCTTCATCGAGAAGATGCCGACGGGCATCGCGTTGTAGTTCTCGCGGAACCTTTGCAGGGCGGTGACGGCACTGTGCTGGGCGGAGATTCGGGCTTCTCTCTCGTGTTGAAGTTTCGCAGCGAGGGCGATTCCCGAGAGGACGGCAGCGGATATCGCAGCGACTTGGCTATTCATCACCTTGGTCAGAGAGCCTGGGTAGCCAAGAGCGTTGACTATTTCTCCGAACATCCCTAGCCCGGTTACAAACCAGGAGAGCGCGTACCAGATCGCAACTGGCGAGGCGTCCTTTCGAAGGATCTGGGCGAGGAAAAGGAAGATGGTGACCGTCGTGACAACACCCAGCACCCATATGAGGACAATGCTTGCGTGCGCGGGCGCCAGAAGAGTCAGACCGGCCGCTAGGAGATACGTGACGTAGAGGCAGGGAAGCAAGAAGGAGCTGCGGGCCCCCTGAATTTGCTGCCCGAACAACTCCTGAAAGAGAGCGACAGTCAATACCAAGTGAAGTAGGAGGGTGAGATTCTTTACGACTGGAACGAACCGTGCGTCGAGCACCCAGCCAATCCACTTGAGGTCCCAGCCGAAGTTGAATCCGGCGATGCGAAGGCTGGTGACTAGGAGCGCTGCGAGCAGAAAGAACGTCTTGTCGCGGTTCAACAGCGAAACGATGGCGCCGAAGACCGCCAGACCAAGCATGCCCCCGAAGAGCAGTCCCCCGAGTCTGTCGGAGGCAATCAGGTGTGGCGCAAGGGAAGAGCCTGGCTGCAAGACAACTTGTGGCTTGACGACTGATTCTCCACGCAGTCGTCCAACAATTTGCACTCGGCCGTTCGTCGCATGAAGGCCTTCGAAGGCAATTCCGCTGCGTGTCTCTGTAACGGTTAGCTTGGCGATTGCGAGAGTGTTGGCACTATCCGCAGGGATGCCGACTTGCCAGAACTCCGGATTCTTGCCGCGGAGCTGCCGCAATTCGATGGAAAGGTCGGACAGGGTCGGATCAACTTCAGCAGTGAGAGAAATCCAGAAGGACCCTTCCGGCGTCAGGCCCCGACTGGGCGCTATGCCGTCCGCCTCGGAGAAGAAACGATTGGTTGCCTCCTCAACTGGAATTCCGGGATCGGGGTCAGGGAGGTAGCTCAGCGATACAGTGCCGTCAGGTTCATCGGTGATGCTCTGGGAGACTAGCAGCCCGGCTGACACGAATCCCAGAATGATCGCTATGGAGGCCGCAAACGTCTTCATCAGATGAAGAAGTTGCGACGCGCCTCCAACTGCATGCGAGAACGAATGTCCTCGCAGGCCTAGCGCCCGAGCGATCGACATGACCTTTTGTACTCCCTTGCCTTCTGGCAAGGATTGGATGAACCAGCCTGCTGCTGGGTCGAGCGCCGACGAAAGGCAGAATGAGCGGCGTCAATGGGTCGCGTTGCATTTTTGCAACGCGACCTTTCTCAAGGCAGGCTCCGCATGCGCCCGTGCGACTTCTTCATCCCCTAGATCACGGGCACATCAAACGTCACGCCGAACGCGCGATTGGCCGATGTGCCTTTTCGCCGCGTCGAGCGGCTATTTGCCCAAGCACCGCTCACGGAGTCGAAGATTCGAATGTCTTCGTGGATCTGATTGCACATGAAGTCGTAAAGCGGGTGATCCGTCTCACGCCATCGCTGTTCAGCCGTTCGTACATTGAACGCGAGGAGTCGCGCGGGGATGCCCATTGATGAGGGAAGTGTCACCATGCCGCCATTGGGAAAGACTTCCTCGAACTGCAGGTTGATGTAATCGCGATCACGGGGAGGGATGCCAGTAACCATGATCCACTCAATCTGAGTCGCGAGGCAGTACCTATACAAAGCCTTGAATAGCGCAAGTTTCACTTGAACGCCGAGTCTCCCGCCGACCACGCCCAGCCGCGAGACGTGCGCGATGCTTTTGCCTTGGTACTTCTGTGGCAACAGCAATTCCCGCTCGAATTCTGTCTGGCCGTGGATGTTCGAGTGGATTCGCAACGTGCCAACTGGTGCGAGGGTTTCCTTTGATTCGGCGAGAAGGATGATGCTATCGCGATCACCGTCCTCCGACTCGGCACTTCGGAGCGTGCGAGCCAGCGAAGGAAGCCGCTTCGCATAGGCGGTTGTGCGCACGTTGACCGCCCGGGCCAGCTGGTCATTGGTCCGAACAAGCCGGATCGTGAAAGGGAGTAACACGGGGCGGGGGCGCTGATTAACGGGCCGAATCGAGATCTCGCTGAACGATTCCGACGCGTCTTGGACGTCTGTAATGGGTGTTCTTCGCATTGAGCAACCTTAGCCGTTCGGCCTATAGACAACTGCCCGCTCTCTCAAGTCTGATTCTGATGGCTGAGGGGGGGCGAGTAAAGCTTAGCGGCAGGCGGGAATGCTCTCTGTGCGCCTCGCTTGGCAAGCACGTGCCCGTCATGAGTCAGGTTAGAGACAGACCCTCAGGCTAGGTTGCCGGAACTATATTGCAGGCGCTCTGCGGGGGCTGAGGCGAATGGGTGCGGCGCAATGCCTGGCTGCAGAGATTAGCGTGAGGCGAAGTCATGGCGCGACGTCGGCGCATCGTTCAGAAAGGATGACGATTGATCGGACTCCCGAAACGGTTCGACGCGACCGATGTCGAGCATGAGTTTCTTGCACAGTATCGGGCGTCGGGCCTGCGATTCGTGCGCTTGGCCCTGTTGCTTGGCGCCGGCCTGGCCGTGGTCTTCTTTGTCCTTGTGCTCTCGGTCAAGGACGACGAGTTCCCGACGAACCCGCGCCAAGCGCTCAGGTTGGGGCTCTTTCTCATGATGACTTGTACGGCGATCTTGGTCGCATGGCGACCGGGTTGGGTCGTCAATCATTATGAGTTAGTCGTGGGAGGTGTCGTCTTAGCGTCATGTTTGGCGATTGGCGCCATGAGTCTTCTGCCCGCGGACGCCGAAGAACCAAGATCAGGCAGGTGGACTGTGGCAATGAGCCTCACCTGTTGGCTTGCGTATGGATTCACCCGCCTGCCAGCGCGAGTCGCCGCTGCCGCGTGCATCTTGGGCTCGACAGCCATTCTTATAAGCGCTCAAGTTTACAGTGACGACTATGTCCGCGCCTTGTTCGTCTACTTGCTGATGGCGAACCTCATCGGCTGGATCATGTCCGTCGAGATCGAGCGGCGCGAGAGGGCACTCTTCTGGAGCTCGAGGCAACTTGCCGCGGCGACGCGGGCGCTCGAGGAGATGGCCCGCAATGCCGCGGACGCTGATTCGGCCAAGACGCGGGTGTTGGCTGCGGTCAGCCACGATCTCCGCCAGCCGCTGGCGAGTCTCGCGCTCTACGCACAATTGTTGCGTGCGCGCAACGACGTCCTCGGGCCGGCCGGCCTCTCCGGCACGGTCGACCGGCTCGACGCGTGCGTGTCCGCGCTCAGTGGAAACCTCGATCGGCTGTCCGAACTCGGCGGCTTGCGCGATCGCGGCGCGCCTGTTTCCGTGACGACGATCGACCTCGGCGGCGTGCTCGACCGCCTCGAGAGCGTGTACTCGGCCGAGGCCTCGCGGCGCGGAGCCCGGCTGGTCGTTCGTCGGCCGCGCCCGGGTCGGCAGTTCGCGGTGAGCAACGAGAACCGGCTCTGGGACGTGCTGTCCAACCTCACCGGCAATGCGCTGAAGTTCTCCTCTCCGGATCGTGGCGCGTGGGTGCTGATCCGCGTTCGTCGGTCCGGCACCGGCCTCGTGGTCGAGGTGCGTGACAACGGAATCGGAATTGCCGCGGCCGATCAGCGCCGGGTCTTCGACGAGTATTTCCAGGTGGCCAATCACGCCCGCAATCCCGAGCATGGTCATGGACTCGGCCTTTCGATCGTTCGCGAGGCCGTCTCGCGAATGCCGGGCCACTCGCTCGAGCTGCGATCGCGGCTCGGGCAAGGGACTCGATTCGCGCTGACGATGCCGGCAGCGGCCCCCGTCGGTACGTTCGGCACCCCCGGCGGCGAGGCATCGCCACTCGAGGCGTACGCGGGCGCCCCATCACGCGACGTCGAGGCCCGCGCGGCCGAGCAACGCTGCGAGATGCCGGTGGCCCGATACGCAGCTGGCGTCCCTCACGACCGTGAAGTCGAGGAGCAGCGGGCTCCCGAACGGGTCGGCGCCGCGCCGCTCGACGAGCCCCTGGCCGGCGCTTATGTCCTGTTCATCGAGGACGACGACTCGATGCGCGACGCGCTCGGCCAGGTGCTCCGGCAATGGGGCGTCCTGGTCGACGCCGTCTCGAGCGGCGAGGAGGCGCTCGAGACCGCGGCCCAGGCGGAACGCTCGTTCGACGCGATCGTGTCCGACTTCAGGCTGCCGGGTACCTGGGACGGACTGCGCCTGATCGACGAGCTCCGCCGCCTCGAAGGAAGGCGAACGCCGGCGATCCTGCTGTCGGGCGAGTTCCGCGTCGAGGCCCTGCGGGACGGCGCGCCCGACGACGTTCACGTGATGGCCAAGCCGCCTCAGCTGGCTCGTCTGCGCGAGTTGTTGACCGTTTTTGCCGAGGGATCCGGCGCAGTCCGGGCCTGAGGCGTCGCGCGCCGTCGCGCGCTCAGAGTCGCTCGACGATGGTGGCAATGCCCATGCCGCCGCCCACGCACAGCGTGATCAGCCCGCGCTTGAGCTTGCGACGCTCGAGTTCGTCGATCATCGTTCCGAGCAGCATCGCACCGGTCGCGCCCAGCGGATGACCCATCGCGATCGCTCCGCCGTTCACGTTGACCTTCTCCTCGGGCACGCCGAGTTCGCGCATGAATCGCATGACGACCGCGGCAAAGGCCTCGTTGACCTCGAAGAGGTCGATGTCGTCGATCCCCAGCCCGGCCTTCTGCAGCGCCTTGCGCGTCGCGGGCACCGGCCCGGTGAGCATGATCGTCGGGTCGGTGCCGGTCAGGGCGACGGAAACGATGCGGGCGCGCGGGGCGAGTCCGAGGCGCTTCCCGGCCTCTTCGTTGCCGATCAGCGTCAGAGCGGCCCCGTCGACGATTCCCGACGAGTTGCCCGCGTGATGCACGTGCTCGATGCGCGCGACCTGCGAGTACTTGCGCAGGGCCACCGCATCGAAGCCCATTGCGCCGATCTTGGCGAACGACGGCTTGAGCTGGCTGAGTCCCTCCACTGACGTGTCGGGCCTGATCGTCTCGTCACGCTCGAGGATCGCGATGCCGAGGTCGTCGTGCACCGGCACCACCGAGCGATCGAAGTGCCCTGCGCGCTGGGCGGCGGCGGCCTTGTGGTGCGAGCGCACGCCGAATTCGTCGACCATCTCGCGCGTGAAGCCGTCGAGTGTGGCGATCAGGTCTGCGCCGATCCCCTGTGGAATGAAGCTGGTGGCGATGTTCGTCTCGGGATCGAGCGCCCAGGCCCCGCCGTCGGAGCCCATCGGCACGCGCGACATCGATTCGACCCCGCCTGCGACGACCAGGTCTTCCCACCCCGAGCGCACCTTCTGGGCGGCCATGTTGACCGCCTCGAGCCCGGATGCGCAGAAACGGTTGATCTGGACGCCGGCTACCTTGATGTCCCAGCCCGCGGCGAGCGCGGCGGTCTTCGGGATGACCGCACCCTGGTCGCCGACCGGCGTCACGCACCCGACGACGACGTCCTCGACCTGCGAGGTGTCGAGATCGTGGCGGCGCTGCAGCTCGTGCATCAGCGTGGTGAGCAGCCGAACGGGCTTGACCTCGTGCAGAGATCCGGAGGATTTGCCGCGTCCGCGCGGCGTGCGGATGGCGTCGTAGACGAATGCTTCGGCCATGGTGGGGCTCCCGGGGAGATTCAAGGCAATTCTATTATGCTGCGCGAAACCGAGGCACTTCGTGGAGCAGGACCATGATCGAGCGCACGCTGTTTTCCGAAGACCACCGCATGTTCCGCGATGCGGTCAGGCGCTTCATGGAGCAGGAGGTCGTCCCGCACCACGACCGCTGGGAGGAGCAGGGGTTCGTCGACCGCGAGGTCTGGCAGAAGGCGGGCGCGAACGGCCTGCTCTGCGCCACGATGCCGGAGGCCTATGGCGGGGCAGGGGCCGACAAACTGTATTCGATCGTGGTGATGGAGGAGACGGCGCGGGTGAACGCGACCGGCCTGGGGTTCGGCCTGCACTCCGAGATCGTGGCCCCGTACATCCTTCACTACGGATCCGAGGAGCAGAAGCGGCGATTCCTGCCGAAGATGGCCAGCGGCGAGGCGATCGGGGCGATCGCGATGAGCGAGCCTGCGGCCGGGTCCGACCTCCAGGGCGTGAAGACCACCGCCACCCGCAACGGCGACGTCTACGTTCTCAACGGCTCGAAGACGTTCATCACCAACGGCTGGCACGCCGACGTGGTGATCGTGGTCGCCAAGACGAATCCGAAGGCGGGCGCGAAGGGCACGAGCCTGCTCCTGGTCGAGCGGGGCATGAAGGGGTTCGAGAAGGGCAAGCGCCTGAAGAAGGTGGGCATGAAGGCGCAGGACACGTCGGAACTCTTCTTCGACAACGTCGAGGTGCCGGCGACGAACCTGCTGGGCAACGAGAACGAGGGCTTCGCCTACCTGATGCAGGAGCTGCCCTGGGAGCGCCTGCAGATCGCGATCGGCGCCGTCGAGAACGCGCAGGCGGCGATCGACTGGACCACTGACTACGTGAAGGAACGCAAGGTGTTCGGCACGACGGTGTCGTCGTTCCAGAACACGCGCTTCAAGCTGGCCGAGCTCCAGACCGAGGTGCAGATCGCGCGCGTGTTCGTCGACAAGTGCATCGAGCTGCTGATGGCCGGCCAGCTGGACACCGCCACGGCGTCGATGGCGAAGTACTGGTGCTCGGACCTGCAGTGCAAGGTCATCGACGAGTGCGTGCAACTGCACGGTGGCTACGGCTACATGTGGGAGTACCCGATCGCGCGCGCATTCGCCGACGCGCGGGTGCAGCGGATCTACGGCGGCACCAACGAGATCATGAAGGAAGTGATCACGCGCGCGATGGGCCTCGGCGCCCGCTGAAGACGAAGAGGGCCGCCCGAAGGCGGCCCTCTGTTCGAACCGGGCCGCCCGAGGGCCGCCCAGTTCGGCGGGGCTGCGCGCCCCGGGCGTTCAGTCGCCCTTGAAGTAGTCCGAGACGACCTTCCAGCGGCCGTCCTGGATCTGCGAGAGCCGCGACAGGTTGTTGCCCAGGCGCTTCTTCGGCCCGAAGGTCATCTCGGCGCTGCCGAAGATGTCGGTCGGGATGGTCATCGTGTCCATCGCCTTGATGAACGAGTCGGTGGTCAGGTTGGGGCCCGCCTTGGTGGCGGCGCGAATGAACGCGTCCACCGCCAGGTAGCCGTAGACCGAGAACACGGTCGGATCCTCGTTGAACTTGGTCTTGTACTTGTTCGCCCAGAAGCGGATCGGCTGCGAGCTCTCGTCGAGGTACGGTTGCTGCACCGTCATGGTCGCGTACAGGCCGTCCATGGCCTTGCCGCCAAGCTTGTGGATCAGGTCGGTGTACGACGCGCTCGAGCCGAGGAAGACCGGGTTGAAGCCGGTCTTGCGCGACTCGCCGATGACGCCGATCGTTTCGCGGATGATGGTGCCCAGCACCACCATGTCGCACCCGGCGGACTTCATGCGGGCGACCTGCGAGGAGAAGTCGGTCGCGCCGCGCTTGTACGAAGTCTTCTCGGCGAGCTGCATGCCGATCGTCTTCAGCCCGGCTTCGGCGCCGCGCAGCACCTCGAGCCCGAACTCGTCGTCCTGGTAGACCGAGCAGACCTTCTTCGCGCCCTTTTCCTTGGCCAGCTTCGGCGCCGCGTGGCGAATCTGGTCGTAGTAGGTGGCCGCGAACGAGTACTTCAGGCGGTGGAACGGCTCGTACATCTCGCGAGCGGCAGTGATCGGGAAGAAGTTGATGACGTTCTTCTCGAACTGGATCGGCATCGCAGCCATGTTCTGCGCCGTGCCGATGTGCGCCACCATCGCGAAGATCTTGTCCTGGTTGACCAGCTTCTGGGCCGCCAGCACGGCGCGGCGCGGGTCGTAACCGGAGTCCTCGACGATCAGCCGGAGCTTGCGGCCATTGATGCCGCCCTGTTCGTTGACCTCGTCGACGCGCAGCATCATCCCGAGGCGATCCTGCTTGCCGAAGCCGGCGAGCGGGCCCGAAAGGTCCTGGATCGAGCCGATGACGATCTCGTCCTTCGTGACGCCCTGGCTCTGGGCGAACGCCAACGGTGCGCTCAGGGCGAGCGCCAGTGCAACAGCGGTGCGTTTCATCATTTGCATCTCCTTTCCACCAGACACGGATTCGGGTCCTGCGACCGTCAGCCTCCCTTGTACATCGAATCGATGAGCTCGGCGTATTTC
>JAHBZV010000060.1 GCA_019635275.1 Burkholderiaceae bacterium
CGCCAGCACCTCGAAGCGGCCTGGGCGGCCGCCGACGAGATCAGCTCCGACATCCTGGTCGAGCGGTTCATCCCGGGTCACGACTTTCGCGCGCTGGTCGTCGGAGGCCAGCTGGTGGCCGCCGCCCGGCGCGATCCGGCCCACGTGATCGGCGACGGCGTTCACACGGTGCGCGAACTGGTCGACGAGGTGAACCTCGACCCGCGTCGCGGCGAGGGTCACGCGACGCCGCTCACCCGCATCCGCCTCGACGAAGTCGCGACGGCGCAGCTGGCCAAGCAGGGGTTCACGGCCGAGTCGATTCCGCCGCGCGGCGCGCGCGTGCTGTTGCGCCACAACGCGAACCTGAGCACGGGCGGCACGGCCACCGACGTCACCGACGACGTGCATCCCGACCTCGCCGCACGCGCCATCGAGGCCGCGCAGACCGTCGGTCTGGACATCTGCGGCGTCGACATCGTCTGCGAGAACATCGGTCGCCCGCTCGAGGAGCAGGGCGGCGGCATCGTCGAGGTCAACGCGGCGCCGGGCCTGCGCATGCACATCGCCCCATCGTACGGAAAGGGGCGCCCGGTGGGCGAGGCGATCGTCGGCACGATGTTCGCCGACGGCGACGACGGGCGCATTCCGGTCGTCGCTGTCACCGGCACCAACGGCAAGACGACCACCGTGCGACTGATCGCGCACCTGCTGGCCGGCACCGGCGCCCGTGTCGGCATGACCAACACCGACGGCGTCTTCGTCAACGGCCACTGCACCGACACCGGCGACTGCAGCGGCCCGCGCAGCGCGCGCAACGTGCTGATGCATCCGCACGTCGACGCCGCAGTCTTCGAGACCGCGCGCGGCGGCATGCTCCGCGAAGGGCTCGGCTTCGACCGCTGCAAGGTGGCGGTCGTCACCAACATCGGCGTCGGCGACCACCTGGGGCTGAACTTCATCACCACGGTCGAAGACCTCGCGGTGCTCAAGCGCGTGATCGTCCAGAACGTGTCGCCCGACGGAATGGCCGTGCTCAACGCCGCCGACCCGATGGTCGCGAAGATGGCGGCCGCCTGCCCGGGTTCGGTCACGTTCTTCGCGGCCGATGCCCAACTGCCGCTGATGGCCACGCATCGCGCCCGGGGCCACCGCGTGGTCTACGTCGACGGCGACGCCATCGTCGCCGCGCAGGGCGACTCCGAGCAGCGCATCGCGCTGGCCGACATCGCGATCACGCGGCGCGGAACGATCGCCTTCCAGGTCGAGAACGCAATGGCCGCGGTCGGCGCCGCCTGGGCCCTGGGCCTGGACTGGCACGCGGTGCGCGCCGGCATGCGCAGCTTCGTCAGCGACGCGCGCACGGTGCCCGGCCGCTTCAACATCTTCGATCATCGCGGCGCGACGGTGATCGCCGACTACGGCCACAACCCCGACGCGATCGCGGCGCTCACGCGCGCCGTCGAAGCGATGCCCGCGAACCGCCGCTTCGTCGTCATCAGCGGCGCCGGCGACCGGCGCGACGAGGACATCCGGCGCCAGACCGAGATTCTCGGCGAGGCGTTCGACGAGGTGATCCTCTACGAAGACCAGTGCCAGCGCGGCCGCAGCGACGGCGAGGTGCTCGCGCTGCTGCGGCAGGGCCTCGCCGGCGCGCCGCGCACGGCGCGCGTGCAGGAGATCCGCGGCGAGTTCCTCGCGATCGACACCGCGCTCGACCAGCTCGAGCCGGGCGACCTGTGCCTGATCCTCATCGACCAGGTCGACGAGGCGCTGGCGCACATCGGCAGCCGCGTGGCCCTGGCCCGCGCAGCCGCCGTGCCGGTGCCCGCCTGAGCGCGCGAGTCGAAGGCCTTCAGGCCTTCGGCGTCGCCCGCGCGATGATCGCCGCGCAGTCGACCCCGCGCGGCAGCGCCCCGTAGTTGTGATGGCCGCTCGCGCCGAGCCGTGACGCGCAGAACGCGTCGGCGACCGGCGCCGGCGCGTGCTGCACGAGCAACGCGGCCTGCAGCGCGAGCGCCATCCGGTCGACGACGTCCCGCGCGCGGTACTCCAGGTCGCCGAGGTCGCCGAACTCTTTCTGCAGCGCGGCCGTGTATCGATCGAGCGTCGCGTTGGCGCCGCGCGCCTTCGCGAGCTCCACGAAGAACGCCCCGACCACCGGCGGCGTCTTCTGCATCGCGCGCAGCACATCGAGGCACTGCACGTTGCCGCTGCCCTCCCAGATGGCGTTGACGGGCGACTCGCGGAACAGGCGCGGGAACGGGCTGTCCTCCATCACGCCGCTGCCGCCGATGCACTCCATCGACTCGTACGCATGGCCGGGCGTGCGCTTGCAGATCCAGTACTTGCCCACCGCCGTGCACAGCCGCACCAGGAAGTCCTCGTGCTCGTCGGCGCGATGGTCGAGCGCGCGCGCGACGCGCATCGTGAGCGCAATCGACCCCTCGCTCTCGAGCACCAGGTCGGCGAGCACGTTGCGCATCAGCGGCTGCTCGACGAGCACCTTGCCGAAGGCCGAGCGCAGCGAGCAGTGATGCAGCGCCTGCGCGACCGCCGCGCGCTGCCCCGCCGACGAGCCCACCATGCAGTCGAAGCGCGTCATCGCCACCATCTCGATGATCGTGCGCACGCCGCGCCCTTCCTCGCCGACCATCCACGCGAGCGCGCCGCGCAGCTCGGTTTCGCTCGACGCGTTGGAGACGTTGCCCATCTTGCGCTTCAGGCGCAGCACCTGCATCGGGTTCTTGCTGCCGTCGGGTCGCCAGCGCGGCATCAGGAAGCACGACAGGCCGCCGGGCGCCTGCGCGAGAACGAGGAACGCGTCGCACATCGGCGCCGAGACGAAGTACTTGTGCCCGACCAGTTCGTAAGCCTCGCCGGGCCCGCCGGCGCCCACCGGATACGCGCGCGTCGTGTTCGCGCGAACGTCCGAGCCGCCCTGCTTCTCGGTCATCGCCATGCCGATCGTCAGCCCGCGCTTGTCGGCATCGGGCACGTTGCGCGGGTCGTAGACGCGCGCGGTGATCTTCGGCTCCCAGAGCTGCGCCAGTTGCGGCGTCGTGCGCAGCGAGGGCACCGCGGCGAAGGTCATCGTGATCGGGCACTGATGCCCCGCTTCCACCTGCGAGTGCAGGTAGATGCGCGCCGCGCGCGCCACGTGCGCGCCCGGCCCCGGGTCGCTCCACGGGGACGCGTGAAGCCCGTGCTCGATCGCGCTCTTCATCAGCGAGTGGTAAGCGGGGTGGAACCTCACCAGGTCGATGCGGTTGCCGAAACGGTCGTGGGTGTCGAGCTCCGGCGGGTTGCGGTTGGCGAGCACGCCGAGTTCGATGTACTGGGCGGTGCCGACCATCGCGCCGAACTCGGACAGGTCGTCGTGCGCCCAGGCGGCGCCCTCGCGGCGCACGGCCTCCTGCAACGCGGCGTCCTGGAGGTAGGGGTTGTAATCGACGAGGTCGCGCGCGACGTTGACGACCTCGTGGGTCTCGGCCAGGTACAGCGAGTCCTTGCGCAGCGATTCGGGGGCGTTCATGTCGGGGTCTCCTGGGTTGCAGCGGATGACGACCGCGCGGGGCCGCGCGCCGGCCGTTGCCGATCGGGTGCGGGTCGTGCCCGCGCACTCGCGCGAGCGGGGCTGCCCTCGCGCAGGAACCGGTGCCAGATCGCGTGCCCGGCGGCATCGAAGCGCACGACCGCGTCCGCGAACGCGCCGCGCGCATCGACGTCGACCAGGGGCGCGGGCAGCAGTGGATCGAAGACCAGCTGCCGGATGGCGTCGTTGCCGAGCAGGAACGACTCTCGCGCCGCGACGTCGAGCGCCAGCGAGTCGGCGCGGGCCAGCCAGTCGTCGAGGCGGCCACGGGTATCGCGATAGGCGCGCGTGAGCGCCCGGCCGTCCCACAGCGCCACTGCGCGACGCTCGCGTGCCGCGTCGAGGCCGCGCGCGACGAACACCGCCGCTTCGGGCTCGAGACCCAGTGACAGGAGCCGCGCGCGCACGGCCGCGACGCCACCGGAGAGGTTGTCCGGGCGCAGATACAGCCCGCGATCGAGCTCGCGCAGGCCCAGCAGTTCGAGCGCGCGGGCGCGCGCACGAAGCGCGGCGCGGTCGCTGCGGCCGAGGTCGCCCACGTGCGCGGCGATCCAGTCGCCGTTCCAGTCGCGCACCCTTCGCTCGGCGTCGCGCCAGGTGGAGACGTCGTCGGCCAGGCTCGCGGCGCCCGGCCCCAGCCGGTACTCGCCTCGGTCGACGGCCTCGACCAGGCCGGCCGCCGACAGGCGCGCCAGCGTGACGCGCACGCTGTTCTCGCGAATGCCGAACAACGCGCATGCGGCCACGGCCTCGCGTGCCGCGAGCCGCCGACCTGCGGCGCCGAGCAGCAGGTTGAGGATCAAGGGGCGGGGTTCGGTCTTCATGGCGGTGAGGTTCCGATGAAGATTACCGCGATCTGCGATTCATGCCAAGAATCGTAATGAATTCGACGGTCGGGCGGACGGCAGGCACTCGCCCGGAACGGTGTGGTTGGAGCCCGCGCTCCAGACCCGACAGCCCTTGAAATCGGCGAATCGGCCTATACTTCCATCGTGCGCGAGTCGTCGCGCAGTGTTGCGAAATACCGAATTTCGGGGCCGACCTGGTTTCGACGTGGGTAGCAAAGCGGCACAGGGCATGCCGAGGCGCCTTTTCCTCGTAAATCCATTGGCAAAACCACAAACGCCAACGACGAGCGTTTCGCTCTGGCCGCTTAAGGCCTAAGCCGCTGCACCGGGTCGCCGATAGCCCGGGTTCCGCAAGGAACAGCAGCGTCATTCATGTCGGATCGTGCCGCGCCGGGTCACTTGGTGCGGAGCTAAAACCAAGGTGACTGGATGCAGGTCGGCCTGTCGACCGGCTAAGCCTGCATCGAGATCCAAATAGATCGACTACGCATGTAGAACTGGTCGTAGAGGACTTGCGGACGCGGGTTCGATTCCCGCCGGCTCCACCATCACACTCTCCAAGGGCGCCCCAGGGCGCCCTTTTTCTTTCTCACTTCCCTCTGTAATCGGGGCAAACGACTTGGTGAGTTGTCCGAAGGCGTCTCTTGACGTGCAGAGCTATCCGGGGGTATCAAGGGGTACTTTCCGGGGTAGTAAGAGCACGACGCCAAGGGCATACCCCCAACTGAGGCCCTTGGAGCCTGCCGCCGGCGGTGCAAGCGAGCTCGCTTGCCCCCTGAGCCTGACCCCGGCACCACGACAGCGACGGAGGGAGCGCATGCCCTTGACCGACACCGCTTGCCGGAACGCGAAACCGGCCGAGAAGCCCCGCAAGCTCGCCGACGGCGGGGGTCTGTATCTGCTCGTGACCCCAACGGGGGCGAAGTACTGGCGGCTGAAGTACCGCTTCGGCGGCAAGGAGAGGCTCCTTGCACTCGGCGTCTACCCCGAAGTGACCTTGGCGCAGGCCCGTGACGGGCGCGCAGGCGCGCGGGACCAGCTGCGCAACGGGCAAGACCCGGCGACCGTTCGCCGACTCATCCGCCTCGGGGTGCGGGACGCGAGTGCGAACACGTTCGAGGTCGTCGCCCGTGAGTGGTTCAAGCACAGGCAGGGGACGTGGGTCGCGTCGCACGGCGATCGCATCTTGCGGCGTTTCGAGCGCGACATCTTCCCGTGGATCGGTGCTCGCCCGATCGCCGACATCACGGTTCCCGAGATCCTCGCCGTCCTGCGCAAGATCCAGGCTCGGGGCGCGATCGAAACCGCTCACCGGGCCCGATGGGACTGCTCGCAGGTCTTCAAGTACGCAGCCGAGACGGGCCGTGCCGAGCGCGATCCCACTGCGAGCTTCAGCCGCGACGCGCTACAGGCGCCGGCCTATCGAAGCCATGCGGCGGTCACCGACCCCGCGGAGGTCGGCCGCCTGGTACGTGAGATCGACGCATACAAGGGTGGCGCTGTGGTGCGGGCGGCTCTGCGATTGCAGGCCTTGCTGTGGGTCCGACCGGGCGAGTTGCGCAACGCACGCTGGGAGGAGTTCGACCTCGCGGGCGCGGTCTGGGAGATCCCCGGCGCCCGGATGAAACGGCCAAAGGCCGAGAAGATCATCAGCAGCGGGCACCTGGTGCCCCTGAGCAGGCAAGCCGTCGCGATCCTGCGGGAGCTGCATGCGCTGACGGGCCCCGAGGGATATGTGTTCCCGTCACCACGCACCAAGACACGGCCAATGAGCGAGAACGCGGTGCTGGCTGCGCTGCGAGGCATGGGATACGGGAAAGACCAGGCGACCGGACACGGGTTCCGTGCGACCGCACGCACGCTGGCAGTGGAGCGGCTGCGCATCCCCGCCGAATACGTCGAGCTGCAGCTCGCGCACGCCGTGAAGGATGCGAACGGGCGCGCGTACAACCGCGTGCAGTGGATCGAGGAACGCACGGCCATGATGCAGCAGTGGGCCGACTATCTCGACCGCCTGGCCGCTGGGGCTACGGTGGTACCGATCACGGTGGCGGCCTAATGGCGAGGCGAATGCGACTGGCGCTCGGAAGGATCGCAGCGGCCGTACACATGGAGTGCGAGCAGATAGAAGCCGAGCAGCGACCGCATGGTGTGCCGCAGCTACTCGTCGAAATTGCGGAACTTGTCGAGTCGGTGATCCTGCGATCCGAGGAACTACCAAGCCGCGGCGCGACAGTGGCGGCTCCCGTGTTCGCGATTCTCAGGCGCGCAGCGAAGGGCGAGCAGAAGACCACGGCGGCGATCCCCCTTGACGCATTCGGACTGCCCCGCGAGGGACATGCGGCAGCGCCCGGCGCGCTCAGTAGCCCAATCGCGGAAGCCTTGGCGTGGCTCGACGAGGAGCATGTGCGCAAGGCGTTCATCCGTACCGGTGCGCCCTACGCGCGCGCCTGGCTTCGCGATGCCCTCGAATGGGCAAGAACGAATCCCGAAGCACAGCCGCCGCGACTGCCCGACAGCGATCCGCTCGCACCGCCGCCAGAGCAAGGGGAATTGCAGCCCGGCGCGTCAAAGCGAGGGCGACCGAAGGGGTCGATAGATCTCTCCTCGAAAACCCGTGATCTCGCGCTCCTTGTGTTGTATCTCACCAGGGTTAAGGGGCTCTCGCTCGATACGGCCAAAGCGTGGGTCCGTACCGCAGGGCCCATCGCGCCCGACCGATCCGGCCTGCGCCGCGCTTGCGAGGAGCTCGAATCGGTGGACATATCTACGGATGTGCTCGAGCTTGTCGCATCAGCAGTGGCCGAGCGATATCGACTGCCCGTCGACTTTGCGCCGGACCAACGCAGTGCTCCGCACCCCCGTGATGCGGGACAATAATTCGCGCCCACTTCAAACCGCACCGCGAAGCTGAGATCTTGGGCCCTGTCATTCTGACGGAGGCCACATGGAAGCAGATCGAGCCCTTCGGCTCCCCCAAGTGAGTGCGATGACGGGCCTGGCCCGGTCAACCATTTACGCCCTCATTGCCAACGGCGAATTCCCTTCTCCCTTCAAGCTCTCGCCGGGCACCAGCGCCTGGCTGGAATCCGATGTCCAGACGTGGCTGCGCGGCCGAGTCGAGGCGTCGCGCGCGGCAGCGGCGGGCGCGAAATGACGCGCCTGACCGGGGCACCGCTTCCCGTGGAAGCGACGACCAACGCGAGCCTCTCCCGGCTCGTGGACGTGCTCCAGGAGATCGCCGACGGCCTCATCAGCGCCGAGGAAGGTGCCGCGCGGCTTGGGTGCGGGGAGGCGGACCTGGCGCACTTGGCATCGATCCCGGAGATCGAGCGCGCCTTCCTCGCGGGATCGGCTCAAGCCAAACGCGACGGCCAGGCGATTCGCCGGCGTGCACAGGCACTCCTGCTGCGGCTGATGGCCCGCATGAGCGAAACGGCCGACCGGCTCGACAAGGAAGACGTGCCGAGGGCCATCGATACCGTCACGCGCGTGCTCACGGCAATCGACAAGGCATCGAGCGATCGTGAAGCACGTCCGAGCCGAGACCTCGGGCCGCGCCTCCAGATCGTCCTGCGGAATGGCGACGGCTCGAAGTTTCTCACCGCGTGGATGGGTTCGGTGCGCTTCGACAGCGGGAAGTACGACGAGGCGATGACGTGGCTCCAGCGCCCCTCATCGGAGGAGCCAGACCCGAAGCCCACGCCCGAGCATCCCGCCCGCATTGAACTGTTCCGGCCGACCGACGAGGAGGTGCTCGATGCCGACGGCGGCCGATAGCTCGCTGGCGCGATTGCTGCACGCGCTCGGCGCTGGAGCCGCCAGGCAGGACGGTGCCGGGCTCGATCCCACAACGCGGGCCATAGCCCCCGCGACCCGGACGGCCCCGCTGAATCCCGAGAACGTCCCCAAGCTGTTGAAGGACGCCCCGCAATGGGTCGCACATCGTGCGAAAAAACCGATCGACCCGAAGACCGGTCGCGCCGCGGATGTGTCGAACGCAGCGACGTGGGGCACGTTCGACGAAGCCATCGCCCGCGTGCAATCCGGCAAGGCCGACGGCGTCGGGTACGTCTTCACGGAAGACGACGGGCTCGTGTTCATCGACCTGGACCATGTGATCTCCGAGGACGGCGCCGTCGCACTCTGGGCCCAGCCCCTCGTCGATGCGGCGCTTCGTTCGCGAGCGTTCGTCGAAGTGTCACCGTCGGGTAGTGGGCTGCACATCATCGTTCGGGGTGCGAAGCCCTTGGCGTGGTCGCGAAGGAGCATGGCGAGCGCTCAAGGCGAAGCGATCGGCGCGATCGAGGTCTACGACCGCAAGCGATACGCGACCGTCACGGGGCGCCTCATCGATGGCGCCTCGACAGCCATGGCCGATGGTGCGGCAATCCTCGACGAGGCCCGACGGCTCGGCGAGCAAGGCGCAATCGCCTCGAACCGCGGTGCTTCCGCGCTTGCCGACTCGTCTCATGGCAACGGCTTCAGCAGCAGCCATGTCGGGGCGTTGTCATCCGGCGTATTCGATGCAGCGGACGGCCGGATCAAGCCCCGCACGCCGCCGGTCGCCGTCGAACTCGAGCTCGCCCCTCGCGCATCGATCGAGCAACGTAAGTTGCTTGACGCCCTCGCCTACGTCGATGCGAACCCCTACGAATCGTGGCTTGGCGGCGTGCACGCAATTGCCGGTGCATTGGGAGTCGGAACCGAGGAGGAGCGACTCGCACTCGCGATTGCATGGTCGAGGACGGCCCCCGAGAAGTACGACGGCGAGGAGGCTGTCGAGAAGGCGTTCAACTCGCACCAGGCCCGCCCCGGCGCAATCACGTCGGCGTCGATCTACAAGGCAGCGCGCGCGGCTGGATGGCGATGGGACGACCGCACCGAAGCAGCCGCTCTTCTCGACGACGCAGGCGACACGCTCCAGGTTCGACGCGCGACCATCGGAGAGTTCGTCCTGATCGTCGGTTTCGGCTCCACGCGCAGACCAATCGTGCAGTTCGTCCCGAGCGAGGCGGGGGAGCGTGCCGTCTTCGGAGCAATGGTTCGGGCCGGCGTCAAGAAGCCGACAATGGCCACCGCGCGCGGACACCTCGACAAGCTGCTCGCCGCCGCTGTTGAGCTTCCTCCGATTGACGTGCACATTCGGGTGGCCCAGGTCGAAGGCGCCGTCATCCACGATCTCGGGACCGACGATGGGCTGGCTGTCATCACTCGCCCTGGATCCGTGAGCGTCGCACCGGCGCCGCAGGCTGCGCGATTCGTGATCGGGGACGCGAACGGCCGCCTTCCACCACCAGCACTCGATGAAGTGCCCGACGTCGAGAGCGGGGTGCGTGTACTGCACGAGGAATACGCATTCGCAGGCGTCCCCGAATCCGTCTGGCCGCTGTTGACGGCGTGGCTCGCGGCAACCCTCCAGCCCGACCTCGTCACGCCGATCCTGGAGCTGAGCGGGCCCCCTGGGTCTGGCAAGACGATTCTCGCCGCGCAGCTGCAGCAGCTCATCGACCCCGGAGCGATCGCCGGCATTCGATCAGCCAGCCTCCGGCCAGAAGACATTGCCGCGGCGGCCGCAAGCTTCTACACAATCGGCTTCGACAACGTTTCGCGCCTGAACGCCGACGAATCGGACCTGCTCTGCAAGGTCACAACAGGTGCCACGCTGATCTACCGGCGCCTCTATGCGCAGCGAGAGGCGGTCGCGCTATCGATCAAGCGCCCCGTCATCATCACATCCGTCACCCCCGTGCTTGTTCGCAGCGACGCCGCGGATCGGGCGATCGTCGTCGAGCTACCACCGCGCCGGCTGCGAACCGACGAGAGAGAAGTCAACGCGCGCTTCGAGGCTACGCGCCCACGCGCGCTCGCAGCAATTCACCGCGTGCTCGCTGCCGCGCTTTCCTGCATGGACCAAGTCTCCGCGTCCTCGTCGCACCGCTTGGCGGGCTTTGTTCGGCTCGGCCGCGCAATCTTCCTCGCGCTGGGCCATGCGGCTTCGGATTTCGACCTGGTCATGGACGAGATGAAGCGCCGGCAGGCTGCCGGGGCGCTCGACGCAGGATCGCTCGGGGGCGCGGTCCTCGAGGTCGTTCGAGCGCACGCGCAACGAGCAGCTGAAGGGGACTTCAAGCCGCCGACGCGGCAGAACCTGCGTGCCCAGGCATCGGAGCGGTCCACCTTGGCAATCCGCGCCGAGGGGCGCTGCGCTGTCTTCCTCACCAGCGAGGCACTTCGCCAGGAGTTGATCGTCCCCGTCGCGGGACTCGCGAACCATGGAGTCGACTGCGAGTTCCCGCGGACAGCTCGCAGGCTGTGGGATGAGCTTCGACGCCTGACGCCTGTACTGGGTGCAATCGGGGTGGCCCTGCAGATCGGCGAGTACGGCCAGCGGCAGAAGTGCGCCGTCTTCACAATCGATGCGACGTTGGGAGGCGACGAATGAGCCGGACAGCACGCGTGCGCCACGAATTCGTGCCCCCAATGCCCCGATTGCCCTTGAACCCCGTCCAAGGGCCGTCTCCGGCGGGCATGGCGGGCATACGGCGGGCATTTTCGACGTTATGCCCGCCGAGCGGAAACCCAATGCTGGCGCAGGTTTCCGGCCGATTCCGACCCCCGCGGCGGGCATGGCGGGCATTTTTCTTCTTCTTGAAAGAAAGAAAAGAACAGGAAGAGAGAGGAAGAAAGAGGAGAAGAAAAAGAAGAGAGTTTTGCGAAAAATGCCCGCCATGCCCGCCGCAGCTTGAATCCCGGACGCCCCCGGAATCCTGCGGACCCCAATGGATGCGTTTTTTCGGCGGGCATATGCCCGCCGTATGCCCGCCGCGTGCCCGCCATGCCCGCCGCCCCTGCAGCCTGGCATCCAGCCGCCCCTGCGCCCGTCGGCGACCCCGACAACCCTTCCCGCTTGCACCCCACGGCGTTTTCGACGTCGGCACGCACCCGATACCCCTTCACCGCAACAACCTCTGTTGAGGAGGACTGCCATGAGCCAATTCGTCTTTCCTGCCTGGGTCGAAGATTCGCCCTCGCTGCTTCGCCTGGGCCTCGGGCCGCGCGCTGTGGGCTTGAAGACCACCTATGAGGCATCTGCCCTCGTCGCGGCCGAGATCGACGCCGAGGGGCCGTTCTGGCGAGCCTCAGTGCCTGTCCTGGCGGCCGGCGGCTGGGAGCATCGCGCCTTGGGTCAGCGCTTCGCCTCGGCGGCCTATGCCAAGGCCGCTGCCGAGCGGGCGATCGTTGCAGCCGGTCAAGGGCACTACGACGCTCCGACGCCGGGGAACATCCTGTCCGTCGCCATCACCCCCGATGGCGTCGTCCGGGTCGGTGGGCGGCCTGTCGAGTTCGATCCCGCTGACCACGAGCAGATTCGGGCCCTCGGCGAGCGGCTCTCCGCGCTCGTCATCAAGGATGCGGTGCTCGCGATGCTCGGCGAGTTGAAATCCGACGTTCGCCACGCCGACTCGCCAGCGCAATGAAATCGATCCTTGCGCGCGCGGCGCTCGCCGATCGCGTGGAGGCCTGGCATCGCGCCAAGGCACCGTCGCAGACGTGCTTCTTCTCGCTCTCGCTGGCGCGCGAATTCGACGTCCATCCCCGGATCCTCGCCGGTGCTCTTCGGCTGCTGGGTTGGCGCAAGCGCCGCATTTGGGTTCGACTGCGCCCGGGGGTGAAGGTCTACCGCACGGTCTGGGAGCTTACGAACCGATCCCAAGTTCTATTGGCAGGCAGCCCGCAGTGTGTCTGTCAGGCCGGCAATCCATAGATCGAGGCGAGACATCCCCGGTCGAGAAGGGCCGGCGAGCTCGAGGACGTCAGGAATGTTCGGGTTGGCGAATATCCCTTGCCTCCCTGCCTCTTGCGCCGTGTACTTGCCCCGGTGCGCGTAGAAGTTCCGCACCGCTCTCAGCGACTCGGCAGGTGACGTCATCGCACCTAAACCTGCCGCGATAGTCGACAAGTTATTGACCTTGAGGCGCTCCGCGGCGTTAACGCACTCAAAAACATCAAACCACTTGGGCTCAGCCTTCCTGCCTTTTTGGTACGTGGCCAATAGCGCCGGAACGACCGAACCCTCGCCGGCCTGCACCAAGGGGGATGCTCGCAAGGCGACTCCACCAAGCGTGGTCGTGTTACCCAATGCCGAACAGATCACGAGGTCACGACACGATCTTGCCCAGCAGTCGTGCAGTCGGATAACGACCATCTCGCACGCAAGGCGCGCCCCGTCGGTGCGAGATGCGGCGCCGGCGGAGAACTCTCGTGAGAGCCAGGCCGCTTCGGTTATGAAACGGCGCAAGGGTCGCCTCAGGCGAGACATCGATCACTCGACGAGCTGACCCATGACAGCCTGAAGGTAAATAGGGAATCTCACCTTACGACTCAGAACGCGGTGCGGATTCGCCTTGGACGCTTGCCAAAATGCGCCCATGCCCTGCTCGCCAGGCGGAGTCTCTAGATCAATCACAGACGCAAGATAGCGAAGGTTGTCTATTATCACGTCATCCGGGGAAAGCGGTCCCTTTTGGGCCTGAGCATCAATCTTCCCGGGGGGGATCCCAATCATCCGGGCCGCGGTAGCAGCAAAGAGCATTAGCAAGTGTGGCGGACGCAGAATGGATGTGCCAGTAAGCTCCCCCGCCCATGCTGAGCTGACGCGGTCAAGCACCATGTTCAAGGCCAGCACTGAAGGGTGATCTGCGCTGAATGTCTTGTCGTACTTCTTGTACAAGTTGTCGATGTCCGACTGCGCCCCGTCACCCACGCCATCGATTAGGAAGCCCAGCATCTCTGCAACAAGCGAATCGTCCTGCATTCGCACGCGCTCGCGCGTAGTCAAAACCGAGGCCCCTTCCCAGAAGCTCCCCCACTCTTTCGAGGCTTTGCGGACCTGCCACTTGAATTCGCCTTGATACTTGGCGTGACGCTTCTCTGGAGCATTTAGCGCGACGCTATACGAGTTGAGTCGCGAGAAGACCTCAAGCACGTCGGTGTCATTGGCATTGAGCAACTGATCGACCGCGATGGGGTAACTCAGGAATTGCTCTTGTAGATCCGCACCCAAAGTGGAATACCTCAACCCGGCGAATTCCGCTGCACGCCGAGAAAGCACCAGTTTGTTGTCTGCGAAGTCAAGGATCGCTCGCAGACGCTGCTGTCCGTCGACGACTTCGCGGATGGTGGTCTTCGTCACGACGTCGATCTTTGTGCGTAGATAGACCTTTGGAATGGGGAGTCTTCGAAGAAGGCTATCGATCAAGTACGTCCGTGCGGCCGGCGACCAGACGCTACCGCGCTGGAAGTCGGGGTTGAGTTCTAGGCGCTTTTCGTGATGCCAACCCAAAAAATCTGCAACGCGATATTGCTCGAGGAGTGATGGCATGTTCAGCAGAACCCAATGGTGGAAACTGCAGTTTAGGTCATTGTCTCAGCTTAAAGGGCGTGCGAAGTCGCGAGCCCATTCTGCCGCCTTCATGGGGAGTTCCGAGCGCTGCTGAGGCCGTTAGTCTAGTTGCGCATGTACGCACGCTGGACGAATGCAGTCTGAGCGCGCTCATCGTCGCTCGGCAAGCTGCCGCTCAAGTAGTTCGATCCTCCTGCGCGCTTCATCCAAATCTTTGCGACGCGACTGTTCGTCTTGGTCGCCGGTGATGCCGAGCAGCATTCCGATCAGCATCGCAAGCAGGGACGCCCCCATAAGAAATTTGTTGTCGTAGCTGGTTCCAGAGACCGCAAGCCACATCGCGGCGAGCAAGTACCAATGTGCCTTGAACATGATCACCCCCTCAGCGCAGCAAATCAGTGACGTCGGCCCGTTTGTCTTCGGAGGATCGAGCCGTCCGCTCGTACTGGGCGAGCCATTGCTCCAGCTGTTTGATCTTCTCGCGCGCGTTGAACAGCTCCCTTGCTGCGTCGCTCTCCGTGCTTTCTTCGATCACCATCCCGATCAGAAGGAGGGCCATGGCAATCCACAAGAGCACGGCGCCGCGCTGTTGCGCCTCGACGATTACGATCGCCGCCGCTACCAGAGAGAAGAAACGTGCCTTGAACATCATCGCCCCCGTAGTGCTAGCTGCACGAGCCCCCCGCGCGGGCCGTCGGGCCGACTTGCTGTCGAGCTGTTAGCGCCGATGCAAAACTGACCCACTGCGCCGAGGTAAAGCGGACCCACCTGGGCGAGGATGGTGGCCTTTTGGCCGCCGATGTTGACCCAGGAGCAGGCAGTGGAGATCAGGGTACTGGCCCGACAAGGGGCGAGCATTCACGAGATCGCTCGGCAGATGGGCTGTTCACGCAACACGGTGCGGCGGTATCTGCGTAGCGAGCAGGCGGCGCGCTACGGCCCGCGGGCGCCGCGGCCCTGCAAGCTCGATGAGTTTCACGAGTATCTGCACGGGCGGATCGAGGCAGCCAGGCCGCACTGGATCCCGGCGACGGTGCTGCTGCGGGAAATCCGCGAACGAGGCTACACCGGAGGCATCAGCCAGCTCAAGGCGTACATCGCGCCGTTCAAGCGCGTGCCCGACGATCCGGTCGTGCGCTTCGAGACGCCGCCCGGCAAGCAGATGCAGGCAGACTTCACGGTGGTCCGGCGCGGCCGCGATCCGTTGCTGGCGTTCGTGGCGACGCTCGGCTTCAGCCGGGCGAGCTACGTGCGCTTCACCGACAACGAGAATGCGGAGACCCTCGTGCGTTGCCTTTGGGAGGCGTTCGAGCACTTCGGCGGCGTTCCCGAGCAGGTCCTGCTGGACAACGCCAAGACGGTGGTTATCGAGCGTGACGCCTACGGCGAGGGGCTGCATCGCTGGCATGGCGACTTGCTGGCGCTGGCCGAGCGCTGCGGATTCATGCCCCGGCTGTGTCGGCCGTATAGGGCCAAGACCAAGGGCAAGGTCGAGCGGTTCAACGGTTACCTCAAGGGCAGTTTCCTCGTGCCGCTGGCGGCCACCCTGAAAAGCGCCGGACTGCGGCTCGACGTGGACGTCGCCAACGCACATATCGGTCGCTGGATGGCCGAGGTAGCCGACGTGCGTACCCACGGCACGACGGGCGAACAACCGGCCGCGCGCATGTCCGAGGAGCGCCGCCATCTGCAGCCGCTACCACCTCCGACGGTGACCCCCTCGGCGGTGCCGGTACGGATGCGCGTGGCGCTGCCCGTCGAGAGCCTGCAGCATCCGCTGTCGACCTACCAGGCGCTGCTGGAGGCTTCGGCATGAACCTGCAGCACGAACGCATCGCCCACTTGTGCGAGCAGCTCAAGCTCGGCCGCATCGGCACCGACTGGCCGCACCTGGCGCAGAGCGCGGCCAGCGAGGAGTCCAGCTTCGCAGACTTCCTCGAGCGCTTGCTGCGGGCCGAGTCTGAGGCACGCGCCGAGCGCGTGCGCCAGACCCTGATGAAGCTGGCGACGTTGCCGACGGTCAAGACGCTCGAGCAGTACGACTTCGGCTTCGCCAGCGGCGCACCACGCGCCCAGATCCAGGAACTTGGCACGCTCGCCTTCGTCGAGCGTGCCGAGAACGTCGTGCTGCTCGGACCCAGCGGTGTCGGCAAGAGCCACGTCGCGATCGCTCTGGCCTATCGTGCCGTGCAGGCGGGGATCAAGACCCGGTTCATCACCGCGGCCGACCTGATGCTGCAGCTCGATGCCGCACGCAAGCAGGAACGGCTCAAGGAATACTTCAACCGGGCAGTGATCGGCCCGAGGTTGCTGGTGGTTGACGAAATCGGCTACCTGCCGTTCGGGCGCGAGCAGGCAACCCTGTTCTTCAACGTGGTGGCCAAGCGCTACGAGCGTGGCTCGATGATCCTGACCAGCAACCTGCCGTTTGCGCAGTGGGCGACGACCTTCGCCGACGATCAGACCCTGGTCGCCGCCATGCTCGACCGGCTGCTGCACCACGCCCACATCGTGCAGATCAGCGGAGAGAGCTATCGGTTGAGGGATAAACGCAGGGCCGGACAGACCCGGCCCAGAGCGACGACGAATACGTGAGGGGGTGGGTCAGATTTACTTCGGCGATCCTGCCGGGAAGTGGGTCAGAATTACTTCGGCGTTGACA
>JAHBZV010000061.1 GCA_019635275.1 Burkholderiaceae bacterium
AGCGATCGCGACCGCGGTCGCGGCGTAGATGTCGGCCACCTTGTAGGCGACGAAGAACAGCAGGATCGGGAACAGGTCGAAGAGCAGCTTCATGACGCCAGTATAAAATGTGCGGTTCGAATCCCCCGATCCAGGAGTCCCCCGATGGCCGAACGCACCCGCAACCGCCGCAACACCCTCGAGCGCCGCTGCCTGCCCAAGTCGCTGAAGCGGCTGTACAAGGGTTCGTCGCGTCCGGTCTTCCGGATGCTGGAAAAGGTCAAGAAGGCCTGATTCCTGCGCGGCCCGGGGCCGGGGGGCCTCAGCCCTTCGGCTCGAAGCGCAGCGACGCCGAGTTGATGCAGTAGCGCAGGCCGGTCGGCGGCGGGCCGTCGTCGAACACATGCCCGAGGTGCGCGTCACAGGCGGCGCACAGCACCTCGGTGCGCAGCATCCCGTGGCTGGCGTCGCGGCGCAGCGCGAGGTTCGCCTCGTCGATCGGCTGCCACCAGCTCGGCCAGCCGCTTCCCGATTCGTACTTCTGGCCCGACGCAAACAGCGGCGTGCCGCAGCACACGCACAGATAGCGGCCTTCCTCGTGGTGGTCCCAGAAGCAGCCCGTGAACGCGCGCTCGGTGCCGTGCCGCCGCGTGACCTGGTATTGCTGCTCGGTCAGCTGGGCACGCCACTCGGCGTCGGACTTCTCGACGCGGGCAGGGTGGGAGGCGGGGGGTTTTGCGGTGGTCATGACGAGCAGCTCAGTTGCAGATCCGACGCCCAGTCGGGCGGAAGCGCGGCATATGCCTCCGATTCGGGCTGTTCGTCGTAGGGTCGTTCCAGGACTTTCAGCAGCCGATCGACCTCGCCGTAGTCGCCTTCGCGAGCGCGACGGATCGCGACCTCGGCCAGGTGGTTGCGCAGCACATACCTGGGGTTGACGCGGTTCATCGCCGCGGCGCGCTCGTCGTCGTCGCGCGCCTCGAGCGCCAGCCGCTTTCGATAGCGCGCGAGCCAGGCGTCGAACGCCGCGCGATCGGCCACGAGGTCGCGGCAACCCGCGGCGTCGTCCCCGCCCGGGCCGCCGGCGCCGTCCGGACGGCCGCCAGCCGCCGGAAGAACAGCGTGAAGTCGACCCGACCGGCGTGCAGCAGGCCGAACAGGTCGTCGATCAGCGCGGCGTCGCCCGAATCGGGCTGCGCCAGGCCGAGCTTGTCGCGCAGCGCCGGCTGGAGCGCCTCGTCGAACAGCGCGCCCCACTGGCCGAGCACAGACTTCGCTTCGTCGGGCGAATCGCCGCACTCGGCCACCAGCGGCATCAGCGCCTGGCCCAGGCACCAGCAGTTCCACTCGGCGATCCGCGGTTGCATCGCATAGCTGTAGCGGCCGGCGTGGTCGGAGTGGTTGCAGACGTGGTTGAAATCGAAGCCGTCGAGGAACCCGAACGGGCCGTAGTCGATCGTCAGGCCGAGCACCGACATGTTGTCGGTGTTCATCACGCCGTGACAGAAGCCCACCGATTGCCAGCGCGCGACCAGCGCCGCGGTGCGCCGCACGACGTCGCCCAGCAGCGCCAGGTACGGATCGGGCTCGCCGGCCAGCTCGGGGCGGAACTTCGCGATCAGGTAGTCGGCGAGCCGGCGCAGCTCGTCGACCTGGCCGGTCGCGTAGAAGTGCTCGAACGACCCGAACCTCAGGAAGCTGGGCGCCATCCGGGTGACGACGGCGGCCGTTTCCACCGTCTCGCGGATCACCGGGAGGTCGGAGGCGACGATCGCCAGCGCCCGCGTGGTCGGAATGCCGAGCCCGGCCATCGCCTCCGAGCACAGGAACTCGCGGATCGACGAGCGCAGCACCGCGCGGCCGTCGGCGCCGCGCGAGTAGGGCGTTCGCCCCGACCCCTTGAGCTGGATCTCCTGATTGCCCCCGGCTGCCGCGAGCTCGCCGAGCAGCAGCGCGCGGCCGTCGCCGAGCTGCCCGGCCCAGACGCCGAACTGGTGCCCGGAGTAGACGGCCGCCAGCGGCTCGGCGCCGAGCGGGACGCGGTTGCCGGCGAAGACATCCACGAATTCCGGGGTGCCCACCCGCGCCGGATCGATCCCGGCCAGGTCGAGCGCCGGCCGGGAGACCGCGACGAGGCGCGGCGCCGGCAGCGGCGCCGCGGCCAGGCGGGTGTGGAACGCGGCCGGCAGCCGGGCATAGCTGTTGTCGAACCGAAGCTCGGGCCACGCAACGGGCTCGGCACGCAGCGCGTCTTCGATGGCGGAAGGTGCAGGGGCGTTCAACTGGGAGGGGCGGTCGGGGGATTCGTGGCGAGGCACCGGCGCGAGGCGATTCGGGATTCTAGGCGCTGGCCGCCGGGCTTGCAGGCCATCTCCCCGTCGGACTCGCTAGAATTCACGCCATCCGCACGCGCGCGTGCCCACAACGCCGGAGACACCCCATGCAAGGACTGATGATGGACATGCCGCTGCTCGTATCGAGCATCCTGCAGCATGCCGCGCGCCACTACGGGGACACCGAGGTCGTCTCGCGCCGCGTCGAGGGCGACATCCATCGCTACACGTATGGCGAATGCGAGGGGCGCGCCCGGCGGCTGGCCGACGCGCTGACCCGCGAGGGCGTCGGCATCGGCGACCGGGTCGCCACGCTCGCCTGGAACGGCTACCGCCACATGGAGCTGTACTACGCGGTCGGCGGCATGGGCGCCGTGATCCACACGATCAACCCGCGGCTGCACCCGGAGCAGATCGCCTGGATCGTCAATCACGCGGGCGACGTGCACCTGGCGTTCGACCTCACGTTCCTGCCGATCGTCGAGGCGATCGCCGCGCACTGCCCGAACGTGAAGAGCTGGATCGCGATGATCGACGAGGACCGCCAGCCGGCCTCGGGGAAGGTGGCGAACCTGGTCAACTACGAAAAGCTGCTCGCGACCGGCTCCGACGCCTATCGCTGGCCCGAGATCGACGAGCGCAGCGCCGTCGGCCTGTGCTACACGTCCGGCACGACCGGCAACCCGAAGGGGGCGATGTACACGCACCGCTCCACCGTCCTGCACGCGTATGCCGCCGCGCTGCCCGACGCGATGGGCGCGTCTTCGCGCGACTGCATCCTGCCGGTGGTGCCGATGTTCCACGTCAACGCGTGGGGACTCCCGTACACCTGCCCGCTGGTGGGCGCCAAGATCGTGTTCCCCGGTGCGCACCTCGACGGCAAGTCGCTGTTCGAACTGTTCGAGTCCGAGGGCGTGACCTATTCGGCCGGCGTGCCGACCGTCTGGCTCGGGCTGCTGCAGCACGTCGCGCAGGCCGGCGCGAAGTTCAGCACGCTCACCCGCACGGTCATCGGCGGATCGGCCTGCCCGCCGGCGATGATCCGCACCTTCAAGGAGCAGTACGGCGTCGAGGTCATTCACGCCTGGGGCATGACCGAGATGTCGCCGCTCGGCACGCTGTGCAAGCTGCAGAACAAGCACCTGAGGCAGCCCGAGGCCGCCCAGCAGAAGCTGCTCGAGAAGCAGGGCCACGTGATCTTCGGGGTCGACATGAAGATCGTCGACGACGAGGGCAAGGAACTTCCCTGGGACGGCAAGACCTTCGGCAACCTGCTGGTTCGCGGCCCATGGGTCATCCGTGAATATTTCCGCGGCGAAGGCGGCGATCCGCTGAAGTACGACGCCGACGGCCGGGGCTGGTTCCCGACCGGAGACGTGGCGACGATCGATCCGGACGGCTACATGCAGATCACCGACCGCAGCAAGGACGTGATCAAGTCCGGCGGCGAGTGGATCAGCACGATCGACCTGGAGAACCTGGCGATCGGCCACCCGGCGGTCGCCAACGCGGCCGTCATCGGCGTGCCGCACCCGAAGTGGGACGAGCGGCCGCTGCTGATCGTCGTGAAGAAGCCCGGCGCCGAGGTCACGAAGGAGCAGTTGCTGGCGTTCTACGAGGGCAAGATCGCCAAGTGGTGGACGCCCGACGACGTCCAGTTCGTCGACGCGATCCCGCTCGGGGCGACCGGCAAGATCCTGAAGACGAAGCTGCGCGAGCAGTTCCGCGACTACAAGCTCCCCGGCGCCTGAAGCGGCCGGCCCGGGGGGTATTTCCCCCCGTTGCGGCGGCCAACCGTTCGGTTATGATCCTCCGGCACCCGGCGGCCCGAGCGGCATTCGATCGGGGACGGCCGACCACAACGAGGAGACACCCATGACCGGATTCCGTTCCGCGGCGGCCGCGTTCGCTGCTGCCGTCGTCCTTGCGTCCCCCGCAGCCTTCGCCCAGTCGGGCACCGTAAAGGTGGCCTGGATCGACCCGTTGTCCGGGATGATGGCGCCGGTCGGCCAGAACATGGTGCGCAGCTGGCAGTACGCCGCCGACATCGCCAACCGGGAGAAGTGGGCCGGCGACGTCAAGTTCGAGGTCGTGACCTTCGACAACAAGCTCAGCCCGCAGGAGAGCCTGACGGTGCTGAAGTCGATCGTCGACCAGGGCATCCGCTACATCGCGCAGGGCAACGGCTCGGGCGTGGCCATCGCGCTGGCCGACGCCGTGGCCAAGCACAACGAGCGCAACCCGGGCAAGGAGATCGTCTACCTGAACTACGCGGCGGTCGACCCCTCGCTCACCAACGAGCGCTGCAACTTCTGGCACTTCAGGCTCGACATCAACGCCGACATGAAGATGGAGGCGTTGACCAGCTATATGGCCAAGCGTCCCGAGATCAAGAAGGTCTACCTGATCAACCAGGACTACGCGTTCGGCCACTCGGTCGAGAAGGCCGCCGAGGAATACCTGAAGCGCAAGCGTCCCGACGTCCAGGTCGTCGGCAAGGACCGCCACCCGCTCGCGCAGATCCGCGACTTCGCGCCGTACGTCGCCAAGATCAAGGCGGCCGGCGCCGACACGATCATCACCGGCAACTGGGGCGCCGACCTGGCGTTGCTGGTCAAGGCCGCCAACGATGCCGGCCTCAAGGCCAACTTCTACACCTACTACGCCGGCACGACCGGCGTGCCGACCGCGATGGGCGCCTCGGGCGTCGACCATGTGCGGATGGTCTCCTACTGGAACGTGAACGACCTGCCGCCGAAGGAGCAGGTGATCGTCACGGACTTCAAGAAGAAGTTCAACGACGACTACTACACGATGGCCACGTACACCGCGTTCAAGATGCTGTCCGAGGGCATGAAGAAGGCGAAGTCGACCGATCCGCTGAAGGTCGCGCTGGCGATGGAGGGCCTGAAGTTCCAGTCGCTCAACGGCGAGGTCGAGATGCGCGCCTCCGACCACCAGCTGCAGCAGGCGGTGAACATCGCCTCGTGGCAGAAGGTCGACGGCAAGAAGGTGAGGTTCGACCAGGAGAACACCGGATTCGGCTGGCGCACCGAGGCGACGCTGGACAGCTACGTCGCGTCGCAGCCGACCTCTTGCCAGATGAAGCGCCCGGCCGCCCGCTAGGCGGCGGTCACGCGGGCGCGCCGGCCGGCCCGGTTCGCCCGCGCGCAGCGATCCTCGTCGCTTGGAATTCGTCGTCATCTCGCTGTTGAACGGCATCAGCTACGGGCTGCTGCTGTTCATGCTCGCCTCCGGGCTCACGCTGATCTTCAGCATGATGGGCGTGCTGAACTTCGCGCACGCGTCGTTCTACATGATCGGCGCCTACGTGGCGTACCAGATCAGCACCTGGCTGGACGAACTGCTGCCGGGCACCGGCTACTGGATCGCGTTGGTCGTCGCCCCGCTGGTCGTCGGCGCGATCGGCGCGGTGGTCGAGCGCTACGGGTTGCGTCGGGTGCACAAGTGGGGGCACGTGCCCGAGCTGCTGTTCACGTTCGGGCTCTCGTACATCGTCGTCGAGCTGGTGCAGATCATCTGGGGGCGCGCGGCAGTGCCGTACCAGGTGCCGCCGGCGCTCGGTGGGTCGCTGTTCACCGTCTACTCGACACACTTTCCGGCCTATCGCGGCTTCATGATGCTGGTCGCGGCGCTGATGCTGTTCGCGATCTGGCTGATGCTCACCCGCACGCGCATCGGGCTGGTGATCCAGGCGGCGCTCACGCATCCCGAGACGGTCGAGGCGCTCGGCCACAACGTTCCGCGGGTGTTCATGCTCACCTTTGGCGGCGGCACCGCACTGGCGGGGCTGGCCGGCGTCATCGGGGGCAACGCCTACGTGACCGAGCCGTCGATGGCCGCGCTGGTGGGCTCGATCATCTTCGTCGTCGTCGTCGTCGGTGGGATGGGGTCGCTGGGCGGCGCGTTCATCGCGTCGCTGCTGATCGGCCTGATGCAGACCTTCGCGATCGGCATCGACTGGGCGCCGCTCTCGCTGCTTCAGTCGATCGGGCTCCAGGCCGGCCCCGACACGCCGCTCTACAGCCTGTGGTCGCTGAAGCTGTCGCAGGTCGCGCCGGTGCTGCCGTACCTGCTGCTGGTGCTGATCCTGATCTTCCGGCCCAAGGGCCTGATGGGCACCCGCGAGGGCTGACGTGGGCACGACGGTCCGCTTTGCGCCGATCGACGTCGGGCGCTGGTTCGTCTGGGGCGCGACGGCCGTCGTGTTCGCACTGCTGCCGCTCGTGTTCTCGAGCGGCTTCGCGATCACGCTGCTCTCGCAGATGGGGATCATGATCATCTTCGCGCTCTCCTACAACATGATCTTCGGGCAGGGCGGCATGCTGTCGTTCGGCCATGCGGTCTATTCGGGGCTCGGCGCGTTCTTCGCCATCCACGCGCTGAACTGGATCGGTCAGGGGCACCTCTGGCTACCGGTGTCGCTGGTACCGCTGGTCGGTGGCGTATTCGGTGCGCTGTTCGGCGTCGTGTTCGGGTACGTGACCACCAAGAAGGCCGGCACGCCGTTCGCGATGATCACGCTGGGCATCGGCGAGATGGTGTTCGCCGCGTCGCTGATGTTCCCCGGCTTCTTCGGCGGCGAGGGAGGCATCTCGAGCAACCGGGTGGTCGGCGAGCCGTTCCTCGGGATCACCTTCGGCCCGGGCATCCAGGTCTATTACCTGATCGCCGCCTGGTGCCTCGCCTGCATGGTGGCGATGTTCGCGTTCACGCACACGCCGCTCGGGCGCATCGCCAACGCGGTGCGCGACAACCCCGAGCGTGCCGAGTTCATCGGCTACAACATCCAGCGGGTGCGTTTCTTCGTACTGATCGCGTCGGCGTTCTTCGCCGGCATCGCCGGCGGCCTGTCGGCGATCAACTTCGAGATCGTCACGGCCGAGAACGTCTCGGCGCTCCGCTCCGCCGGGGTCCTGGTCGCGACGTTCATCGGCGGCGCAATGTTCTTCTTCGGGCCCATCCTGGGCGCGGTCATCTACATCTTCTTCGCGGTCGCGCTGTCCGACTACACGAAGGCCTGGCAGTTCTACCTCGGCGTGTTCTTCGTCTCGATGGTGATGTTCGCGCCGGGCGGCGTGGCCTCGCTGATCCTGATGAACCTGCGGGTGATGAAGCACGGGCTGTTCGGGCGCCTGCGCGATCCCTACGCCGGCGTGCTGCTCTCGGGACTGATCCTGCTGGTCGGCGTGGTCATGGTGGTCGAGATGAGCTATCACCTGACGCTGAACTTCGCGTCGGGGTCGAAGATGCGCCTGTTCGGGTTCCCGGTCGACAGCGCCGCGCCGGAGGTCTGGTTGCTGGCGATCGGGGTGCTCGCCGCCGGTGCGTTCAGCTTCGAGGCGATGCGGCGCCATTTCGCGCGCGAGTGGGGAGCGGTGCATTCCGAGATCGAAGAACGCGTGCGGCGCGAGGCGGGGCTCTGATGGCGGCCGCTGCGCTCGACCTGCGCGACCTTCGCAAGAGCTTCGGCAAGACCGAGATCATCCGCGGCGTGAGCCTGTCGATCCCGCGCGGCGAGCGTCACGCGATCATCGGCCCGAACGGGGCCGGCAAGTCGACGCTGTTCAACCTGATCTCGGGGCGTTTCCCCGCCACGAGCGGCCGGATCGAACTCAACGGCGAGGACATCACCGGCCGGCGACCGTTCGAGATCAACCGCAAGGGGCTCTCGCGCAGCTTCCAGATCACCAACATCTTTCCGAGGATGTCGGTCTACGAGAACCTCCGCTGTGCCACGCTCTACGCGCTGGGGTACCGCTACTCGTGCTGGCACCGGCTGGCGAAGCTCGCCGACGCGGCCGAGCGCGCCCAGGACGTGCTGCAGCGAATCGGCCTGCGCAACCGGCGCGACACGCCGGCGGGAACGCTCACCTACGCCGAGCAGCGCGCACTCGAGATCGGCATCACGATCGCGGGCGGCGCGGACGTGATCCTGCTCGACGAGCCGACCGCCGGCATGAGCCGGTCGGAGAGCGATCGCGCAGTCGAGCTGATCCGGCGTGTCACCGAGGGCAAGACGCTGGTCATGGTGGAGCACGACATGAGCGTCGTCTTCGGGCTGGCCGACCGCATCTCGGTGCTGGTGTACGGCGAGGTCATCGCGACCGACACGCCGGCCGGCATCCGCGGGAACCGCGCGGTGCAGGAGGCCTACCTCGGCACGGCGGCCGCCGAGACCTGAGCGCGAGACGGAAGACGCATGGCCGCACCGATCCTCGAAGTCGAGAACCTGCACGCCTACTACGGCAAGAGCCACGTTCTGCACGGCGTGGACCTCTCGATCGGCGCCGGCGAGATCGTCAGCCTGCTCGGCCGCAACGGCGTCGGGCGCTCGACCACCGTCAAGGCGGTCATGGGGCTGGTCGACGCGACCGGGCGCGTGGACTTCAAGGGGCAGCCGATCCGCGGGCTCGAGGCTTACCGGATCGCGCATCGCGGGCTGGGCTACGTGCCGGAGAGCCGCGACATCTTCCCGACGCTCACCGTCGAGCAGAACCTGCTCCTCGGGGTGAAGGGCAAGCGCCCCGGGCGCTGGTCGTTCGAAGACATGTACCGGATGTTCCCGCGGCTGCGCGAGCGACAGCACACGCAGGCCGGCGTGCTCTCGGGCGGCGAGCAGCAGATGCTCACGCTTTGCCGCACGCTGATGGGCGACCCGGACCTGATCATGATCGACGAGCCGACCGAGGGGTTGGCTCCGAAGATCGTGGAACTGGTGGCCGACTACCTGAACGAGCTGAAGAACCGGGGCATATCGGTGCTGCTGGTCGAGCAGAAGCTGGCGATCGCGATGCGGATCTCCCAGCGCGTCTACGTGATGGGGCACGGGCACATCGTGTTCGAGGGCACGCCGCAGCAGCTGAGCGCGAACGCGCAGGTGCGGCGCGAGTGGCTCGAGGTCTGAGAGGCGGCGTTCGCGGCATTCGACGGCTGGGCGGGGTGCGCCCACGGGGCCCCGAGGGCCGAGGCCAAGCCCGCTGCGGCGATGACGACGGCGGTCGGTGCTTCGCACCGACTTCCCTGCGCTGCTCGCCTCGGGGTCGTGCGGCGCAACTCGCTGCGCTCGCTGCGCGAGCTCCGCTCAGACAAGGCGCCGCAAGTCAGAAGTACGATGCGCGCTTCGCGCGCCGACCCCGAGGCTGCGCTGCTCGGCGCCGCCGACATCGCCGCAGCGGGCTTGGCCTCGGCCCTCGGGGCCCCGTGGGCGCACCCCGCCCAGCCGCCGAATGCCGCTCTGGAAACGTCGGTGGTGCACGGATGGAAAGCCGGGCCATCGTCGCAGGCTTTCGGAGGACGCTCGCGAACACCACAGCGGTATCGGCAAAGGCGCGGGCCGTGGGGCGCGCCTTTGCCCGCGCCTTCCACGGTAAACTGCATGCGAGGAACGGAGCGACGGCGACTCAAAAAATCGAACGAGCGTTCGCTTCCAGACGCCTTCACTTCAATGCACATCGGGAACCATCCATGAGCCAGGCCCATTACGCGACGCAGGGCGACGTCGCGGTCATCACGATGGACAATCCACCGGTCAACGGGCTCGGCCACGCGCTGAGAACCGGCATCGTCGAGGGGGTCCGCCGTGCGGTGGCCGATCCGGCGATCAAGGCCATCGTGCTCACCGGCGCGGGCAAGGCCTTCTCGGGCGGCGCGGACATCCGCGAGTTCAACACGCCGAAGGCGCTCGCGGAACCGGCGTTGTTCACCGTGATCCGCACGGTCGAGCAGTGCACGAAGCCGGTCGTCGCCGCGATCCACAGCGTAGCGATGGGGGGCGGGCTCGAACTGGCGATGGGCTGCCACTTCCGGGTGGCGGCGCCGGGCGCGCAGATCGCGCTGCCCGAGGTCAAGCTCGGCGTCATCCCCGGCGCGGGCGGCACGCAGCGGCTGCCCCGCCTGGTGCCGCTCGAAATGGCGGTCAACATGATCGTCTCGGGCAACCCGGTGAAGTCCGAGAAGTTCAAGGGCACGCGGCTCTTCGACGAGATCGTCGACGGCGACCTGCTCGCGGGGGCGGTGGCATTCGCGCGCAAGGCGGTCGCCGAGAGCCGTGGATTGCCCAAGGTACGCGACCTGAAGGTCGAGCACGACAACGCCGAGGGCTTCCTGCAGTTCGCGCGAAACACCGTGAAGTCGGTCGCGAAGAATTTCCCTGCGCCCGCGCGCTGCATCGACGCGATCGCCGGCGCGCTCGGCGACTCGTTCGAAGAGGGGCTGGCACGCGAGCGGGCGATGTTCCTCGAGATGGTGCAGACGCCCGAGTCGAAGGCCCTGCGCCACGCGTTCTTCGCCGAGCGCGCGGCCAGCAAGATTCCCGACGTGCCCGAGGACACCCCGACGCGCCCGATCGCGTCGGCCGCTGTGATCGGTGCCGGCACGATGGGCGGCGGCATCGCGATGAACTTCGCCAACGCCGGCATCCCGGTGAAGTTGCTCGAGGTCAAGCAGGAGGCGCTCGATCGCGGGCTGGCGACGATTCGCAAGAACTACGAGAACTCGGCGAAGAAGGGGCGCATGAGCGCCGAAGACGTCGAGAAGCGGATGGCGCTGATCCAGCCGACGCTCGGCTACCAGGACATCGGTTCGGCCGACATCGTGGTCGAGGCCGTCTTCGAGGACATGCCGGTCAAGGAGGCGGTGTTCCGCAAGCTCGACGAGGTCATGAAACCCGGCGCGATCCTGGCGACCAATACCTCGACGCTCGACGTGAACCGCATCGCGTCGTTCACGAAGCGCCCGCAGGACGTGATCGGCACGCACTTCTTCTCGCCGGCCAACGTGATGAAGCTCCTCGAGATCGTGCGCGGCGAGAAGACCGCCAAGGACGTCCTGGCGACGACGATGCAGCTGTCCAAGAAGATCCGCAAGACCGGCGTGGTCTCGGGGGTCTGCGACGGATTCATCGGCAACCGGATGCTCGAGCAGTACATCCGCCAGGGCCTGTACATGCTGGAAGAGGGCGCCAGCCCCTCGCAGGTGGACCGGGCGATCGAGAAGTTCGGCTTCGCGATGGGCCCGTTCCGGATGAGCGACCTGGCCGGCAACGACGTCGGCTGGTACATCCGCAAGCGCCGCTACCTCGAGCGCCCGAACCTGCAGTACCCGAAGATCGCCGACAAGCTGTGCGAACTCGGCCGCTTCGGTCAGAAGACCGGCGCGGGGTGGTACCGCTACGCGCCGGGCAAGCGCGATGCGCTGCCCGATCCGGCGGTCGAAGAGTTGATCGCCGCACATCGCAAGGAGATCGGCGTCGCCTCGCGAAAGATCTCCGACGACGAGATCGTGCACCGGCTGGTCTTTGCGCTGGTCAACGAAGGCGCGAAGATCCTCGAGGAGGGCATCGCGCTGCGCGCTTCGGACATCGACATGATCTACCTGACCGGCTACGGTTTCCCGCTGTGGCGGGGCGGCCCGATGCTGTATGCGGACATGACGGGGCTCTACAACGTAGTCAACCGGATGGCGGACTTCGCCGCGAATCCGCACGGCGACGCTTCGTTCTGGACGCCGGCCCCGCTGCTCGCGAAGCTGGCGGCCGAGGGCAAGGGATTCAACGGTTGAGACTCCAGGGGACATCGAATCATGCGTGAAGCCGTCATCGTATCGACCGCGCGAACGGGCCTGGCGAAGTCCTGGCGCGGTGCCCTGAACATGACCCACGGCGCGACGATGGGCGGGCACGTCGTTCGCGCCGCGATCGAGCGCGCCGGCATCGAGCCCGGCGAGGTCGAGGACGTGCTGATGGGCTGCGCCACGCCCGAAGGCGCCACAGGCTCCAACATCGCCCGGCAGATCGCGCTCGCGGCGGGCTGCCCGGTAACCGTGTCGGGCGTCACGGTCAACCGCTTCTGCTCGTCGGGGCTGCAGACCATCGCGATGGCCGCGCAGCGGATCATCGCCGGCGAAGGCGACGTGTTCGTGGCCGGCGGCGTCGAGTCGATCTCGTGCGTGCAGAACGAGGCCAACCGACACATGATCCACGACACGGCACTGTCGAAGACCAAGCCCGAGATCTACTGGTCGATGCTTCAAACGGCCGAGACGGTCGCCAGGCGGTACAATATCGCGCGCGAGCGCCAGGACGAGTACGGCGTGCAGAGCCAGCAACGCGCGTGCGCGGCGGCGGCCGCGGGCAAGTTCATCGACGAGATCGTCCCGATCACCGTGCGCATGGCAGTCGCCGACAAGACGACCGGCCAACTCGGCACGCGCGAAGTCACGCTCGCGGACGACGAGGGCCGGCGCGCCGACACCACGCTCGAGGGCGTGTCGCAGATCAAGCCGGCCTTGCCCGGCGGCGTGATCGCTGCGGGCAACGCGAGCCAGTTCTCCGACGGCGCCGGTGCCTGCGTCGTGATGGACGCGAAGCTGGCCGAGAAGCGCGGCCTGAGGCCGCTCGGCTGGTTCCGGGGCTTCGCCGTCGCGGGGTGCGAACCCGACGAGATGGGCATCGGTCCGGTGTTTGCGGTGCCCAAGCTGCTCGCGCGCGCGGGGCTGAAGGTCGACGACATCGACCTGTGGGAGCTGAACGAGGCGTTCGCCGTCCAGGTCCTGTATTGCCGCGACCGGCTCGGCATCCCGGCCGATCGGCTCAACGTCAACGGCGGCGCCATTGCGGTCGGCCATCCGTACGGAGTCAGCGGCCAGCGCCTGACAGGCCACGCGCTGATCGAAGGCAAGCGCCGCGGCGCGAAGCGCGCGGTGGTCACGATGTGCGTCGGCGGCGGCATGGGCGCGGCCGGGCTGTTCGAGATCGCCTGAGCGGGCAGCGACGCAGCGCGCCGCGAAACGATCATTTCGGCGCACTGCGCGCGAGGCCCGGCCCACGATGGAACTGCTGCGCACCCCCGACGACCGCTTCGACGGACTGCTCGACTTTCCGTTCGCGCCGCGCTATGTCGACGACCTGCCGGGCTACGAAGGCGTGCGCATCCATTACGTCGACGAGGGCGTCGCCCATCACGGCACGGCGCTGTGCCTGCACGGCAACCCCACCTGGAGTTACCTGTACCGGCGCATGATTCCGGTCTTCGCCGAGGCCGGCCTGCGCGTCGTCGCGCCGGACCTGATCGGGTTCGGGCGCTCGGACAAGCCGGTCGAGGAAGCGGCGCACGGCTTCGCGTTCCACCGGTCGATGCTGATGCGCCTGGTCGAGCGACTCGACCTGCGCGACGTGATGCTCGTCTGCCAGGACTGGGGCGGGCTGCTCGGCCTCACGCTGCCGCCCGACATGCCGGGCCGGTTCACGCGGCTGCTGGCGATGAACACCGCGCTCGCAGTCGGCACGCCGCCCGGCCGCGGCTTCGCCGAGTGGCGCGCGTATTCGAACCGCACGCCGGACCTCGCGGTCGGCAAGATGCTGATGCGGGGCAAGCCCGACATGAGCGCGGCCGAGGCTGCGGGGTACGACGCGCCGTTCCCGGATGCGCGCTACAAGGCGGCGCTGCGCGCGTTCCCCAATCTTGTTCCCGATACGCCCGAGTCGCCGGGCGCCGAGCTCTCCGGACGAGCCAGCCAGTGGTGGCGCGAGTCGTGGAGCGGGCACAGCTTCATGGCGATCGGCCTGCGCGACCCGGTCCTCGGCGAGGAGTCGATGCTGCCGCTGCGCTCGATCATCCGCGGCTGCCCCGAGCCGATGCGGCTCGCCGACGCGGGTCACTTCGTGCCCGAGTGGGGCGGCCCGGTCGCGCGCGCGGCGCTGGCGGAGTTCGACCTGCGCAACCTGCGGCACTGATGCGGGCCGCGCGCACGATGGACTCGAAGCTCGTCTCGCGCCGCGACCTCGCGTTCCTGCTGTACGAATGGCTCGACGCGCCGTCGCTGGCCGCGCGCGGGCGTTTCGCCGAGCACTCGCGCGAGACCTTCGACGCGGCGCTCGACACCTGCGAGCGGATCGCCACCGCGCACTTCGCGCCGATCAACCGCTTGCTCGACGCGCAGGAGCCGCGCTTCGACGGCGAGCGCGTCCACCTCCCCGAGCCGCTCGGCGCGGCGCTGCGGGTTTTCTGCGAGGCTGGTTTGATGGCGGCCGGCCACGACTACGAGTTCGGCGGCATGCAGCTGCCGTACACGGTCGAGCGCGCCTGCTTCGCATACTTCAACGCGGCGAGCGTGGGCGCAGCGGCGTATCCGATGCTCACGGTCGGCAATGCGAACCTGCTGCTCGCGCACGGCACCCCGGCGCAGGTCGAGGCCTGGGTGCGGCCGATGCTCGCCGGGCGCTTCTTCGGCACGATGTGCCTGTCGGAGCCGCAGGCAGGATCGTCGCTGGCCGACATCCGCACCCGCGCCGAGCCGCGCGGCGACGGCAGTTGGCGGCTCTTCGGCAACAAGATGTGGATCTCCGGCGGCGAACACGAGCTTGCGGAGAACATCGTGCACCTGGTGCTGGCGCGCACGCCGGGGCCCGACGGTAGCCCGGTGCCGGGCGTCAAGGGGCTGTCGCTGTTCATCGTGCCGAAGAAGCTGCTCGCGGCCGACGGCGCAGTCGGCGAGCGCAACGACGTCGCACTGGCCGGGCTGAACCACAAGATGGGCTACCGCGGTACGACGAACTGCCTGCTCAACTTCGGCGAAGGGCGCTTCCGTCCCGGCGGCGAGGCGGGCGCGGTCGGCTGGATGGTCGGCCAGCCCGGGCAGGGCCTCGCGCTGATGTTCCACATGATGAACGAGGCGCGAATCGGCGTCGGCATGGGCGCGGTGATGCTCGGCTACACCGGCTACCTGCACGCGCTCGACTATGCCCGCAACCGGCCGCAGGGCCGCCCACCCGGCGCGAAGGATCCGACGTCCCCGCCGGTGCCGATCGTCGAGCACGCCGACGTGCGGCGCATGCTGCTCGCGCAGAAGTCCTACGTCGAGGGCGGGCTCGCGCTGAACCTCTTCTGCGCGACGCTGGTCGACGACGAGCGCACGCACCCCGACGCGGACACGCGCGAGGACGCGCACCGGCTGCTCGAGTTGCTCACGCCGGTGGCCAAGAGCTGGCCTTCGCAGTGGTGCCTGGAAGCCAACAGCCTCGCGATCCAGGTGCACGGAGGCTATGGCTACACACGCGACTATCCGGTCGAGCAGTTCTATCGCGACAATCGCCTGAACCCGATCCACGAGGGCACGCACGGCATCCAGGCGATGGACCTGCTCGGGCGCAAGGTGCGCCAGGACGGCGGACGGGCGCTGGACGGGTTCCGCGAGCGCGTAGCGGGCACGCTGGCGCGGGCGCGCGAGGCCGGGGGCGAGTGGTCCGAAGCGGGCGACGCGCTTGGTCACTGGGGAACCCGGCTCGGCGGCACGCTCGAGCGCCTGGACCGGGCGCCCGATGCGCAACGCACGCTGGCCAACGCCAGCGTGTTCCTCGAAGCCTTCGGCCACTACGTGATCGCCTGGATCTGGCTCGAGCAGGCGCTGTGTGCGGGCGCGGGGCTCGCGCGCTCCGGGCTGACCGACGCCGATCGCGACTTCTACCTGGGCAAGCTGCAGGCGGCGCGCTACTTCCATCGCTGGGAGCTGCCGAAGCTCGCGCCGATGCTCGACCTGCTCGAGTCGCTCGACGCGACCACGCTCGAGATGCGCGATGCCTGGTTCTGAACCTTTCACCCTCTGGAGACCATCATGTCGTTGAAGCAAGCGCTCGATCTCGTCGGCCGCAAGGCAATCGTCACCGGCGGCTCGCGAGGGCTCGGCCTGCAGATCGCCGAGGCGCTCGGCGAAATGGGCGCCGAGGTGCTGCTGGCCGCGCGCAAGCAGGAT